>JACQFX010000030.1 GCA_016199835.1 Nitrosomonadales bacterium
ATCGACCGCAACAGGGACGCGCGACGGCTTTATATGTGCGATTTTTGACTTCAAAGTAAAAATCCCCTCATGCCGTTAGACATAAGGGGATTTTACTCTACTTTGCCGCGATTCCCAACACGTTAACTAAACGGCTAGGACGCAAGTCGGCTTTTTTATTCGCCTCATCCGGCGCTCAACTTATCTCGCGCCAATCCAGACCTTCTTTCTGTGTCGCCACGGCGATCCAGTCCTGCTTGCAACCCAGCACCGCACTTAATGCAGCCACCGCCAATTCCCGCGTGTTGTTCTTGCGGCTCAGGTGCGCCGCCGCAACATGTTGCAGGTGGCGATTATCCAGTCGCGCCAGCAATGCCGCAGCTTCCGCGTTGTTCAGGTGGCCATAACGCCCGCCCACACGCTGCTTGAGGCTATAAGGATAATCGCCGCCAGCCAGCATGGCAGCATCATGATTGCACTCCAGCACCAACGCATCACAACCGCTCAGCACCGCCTCAATGTGCGGCGTGGCATAACCGGTATCCGTCAACACACCCAGGCGTTTTGCACCATCGCTGAACACGTATTGCACCGGCTCGGCGGCATCATGCGGCACGGCATACGGCTGCACTTGCAGATCGCCGATTGAAAAGGAATGCTGGGGGGAAATTTCGGCCAGTTGTGGCAAGTCATCCCATGCGGCGCCTTGCGCCTGGCGCGTGCCATGCGTCAGCCACACCGGAATGGCGTGTTTGCGCGCCAGACGCGCGACTCCGGCGATGTGGTCGCCATGCTCATGAGTGACGACGATAGCGCTGATGTCATTCGCCGTCAGGCCAAGACGCGCCATGCGCACCTCAGTCTCCGACAAAGTGAAACCGCAGTCCATCAGTACGCAAGTCCGTCCGGCTTGCACCACCAGTGCGTTACCTTCGCTGCCGCTGCCGAGTGAAGCGAAACGCATGGATAACTACTTGGTCAGCGCCTTGTACAACTCATCAACGATGCGCTGCGTAGACTTTCCGCCAGTCTCGGGATCACTGATCGTCACTTCGCAACCATTACCGACCTCGCGCACTGCAACCTGATAGCGCAACGGCTTGGCGGCTTCATCCTTGCGCCAGAATGAGAGCTTGTCGAGCAGGCCCTTTTCCTTGACCGGTTCTTCGACACGCAAAAAATACAGGCCGCTGTTGCGATCCCGGTCTTCCATCACAAAACCTGCGCGCTCCAGCGCCAGCCCAACTTTGCGCCAACTCTTGTCAAACGGTTCGGGCAGCAGAATAAGCTGCTTGCCATCGGCCTGCGTTTGCAGTTTCGGCGCGACAGGCTGCGCAACTTCCTGCGCGCCCGCCTCCGCCCCGCCCAGCTTGACCGTCAACAGTTGCAGCATGGTTGCTTCCAGATCCGGGTCGTTGGCACGCTGCTGCCATTTGGAAATGGATTTGTCCACACTCAGCACTTCTTCGATCCCGTAGTGGGTCATATAGATTTCTGTACTGTTGTCCGCCTTGCCGTGCTCCAGGCGGACGCGAAACATGTCTCTCTCGCCCGAGTCGTACAAGCCATCCGCCACCTTGCCCAGAAAGCTGCGCAAGCCGGTCTTGGGTATCTTGGAACGATTCTCCGCCCAGTCGGTTTCCATCATGCCAGCCTGCGGATTTTCGGTCTTGATGACAAACCCGTTCTCCTGCCAGAACGCCTTGATCACGGGCCAGATGTTCTCAGCCTTGTCGTTCACCTCCAGCCAGCGTTGCACTCCGCTGCGCTGCATGCGCACATTCTTGATCTCGGGCAATACTGTAGTGGCAGCAACCCTGGCTCTGGGCGTAAGGCCGCCTTTGGCATAATCGGAATAACTGGCCGCAGATTCGCCCCCCGCCTCGGGGATAGCGTAGTGATCTTCGGATACCGGAGCAGTAAGATCCGGCGGAACTTCCAGCGACGGCACCTTGGCGACGGCAGCCTTATAGTCGACGCGCTTGTTCTCAAGGCTCATGCTGCCGCATCCGGACAAAGCCAGCAATGCAAGGGTCAATATGGAAAGATTCCGTGCTCTCATGTCGCTCCTCGATTCAAACGTCTTCACTTCAGATCACCCCGGCCTGGCGCAACGCATTTTCCACCACGGGCTGCGCGGCGGCGGATAGCGGCGTGAGCGGCAAGCGCAGTATGTTTTTCATCTTGCCCATGCGCGCCACTGCCCACTTCACCGGGATAGGATTGGCCTCGACGAACAGGTGGCGATGCAGGTCGAGCAAGCGATAATTGATCGCGCGCGCTTTCTCCACTTCGCCATTCAATGCGGCGGCGCACATCTCATGCATGAGTCCGGGCGCGACATTCGCGGTAACCGATATCGTACCGTGCGCACCCAGCAACATCAGCGCCAGCGTGCTCGCATCGTCGCCGCTATACACGGCAAAATTCCCGTTGGCACGCTGCAATAAGGCCGTGCGCTGCAACAGGTCGCTGCCGCGTTCGATATTGCCGGTCGCATCCTTGATGCCGACGATGTTGGGTATCTGCGCAAGACGCAGCACCGTGTCGTTGCTCATATCCGCAGCGGTGCGCCCCGGCACGTTGTACAGGATATGCGGCATGTTCACTGCCTCGGCGATGGCCTTGAAATGCTGATACAGACCTTCCTGCGTCGGCTTGTTGTAATACGGCACCACGGTAAGCGAAGCATACGCCCCCGCCTTTCGCGAAAAAGATGCCAGTTCGATGGCTTCCCTGGTCGAGTTGGCGCCAGTGCCGGCGATGATGGGGATGCGTCCGGCGGCATGCTTCACCGCCTCGGCGATCAGCAACTCATGCTCTTCCACATCCACCGTGGGCGACTCGCCGGTGGTTCCTACCACCACGATACCGTCCGTGCCCTGCTCTATGTGGAAATCGATCAACGAACGGAATGCCGTCAAATCCAGGCTGCCGTCTTCACGCATGGGGGTGACTATTGCAACGATACTGCCCTTGATCATGGTATCTGCCACTGAAACTTGAAGGTCGGCATTTTACCCGAAACCCGCACGGATGCGTTACAAAACCTTTGGTTGCAGAGAAGGCTCGCCACTGGCGGCGGTTATGCCGGAACCGGAACAAAAGGTTGCACCATGCCATAGCTAAACGATGTGCTGCTGTGGAATAATGCGGGCGTCATCATTTCCTGCCGCATCATGCCTGCCGTAGCACTTTCCACTCTCGTACCGGGCGAGGCCGCCACCATAGCCGCTATCCATACCGAAGGGCCGCTGCACCAGCGCCTGCTGGCCATGGGGTTTCGCACCGGCAAGCGCATCGAGGTCATACGCAGGGCGCGCTTTTCCGGGCCCGTGCAGGTGCGCATCGGCGCCACCGATATTTTGCTGCGCAAGAACGAGGCGGAAAAGATCATGGTGAAAAAGACATGAAACGCATCGCCTTGCTGGGCATGCCCAACACCGGCAAATCCACCCTGTTCAACCGCATGACCGGCGCCTCGGCGCGCGTGGGCAACTGGCCCGGCATCACCGTGGAATTGCTGACCGGAAAAATATTGCTGGGCGCCGACATGGTCGAGATAATAGACCTGCCCGGCATCTACGATCTGCACGGCTTTTCCGAGGACGAACAGGTGGTGCGCCACTTCCTGCACGACAACGTTCCCGATCTCGCGCTCATCGTGCTCAACGCCACGCAGATCGAGCGCCAGTTGAGCTTGCTGCTGCAACTCAGACAGCTCAACCTGAACATGGTGGTGCTGCTCAACATGGCGGACGAAGCGCGCAAGTTCGGCATCACTATAGATACCGCAAAAATGGCCGAGGCGCTCGGCATGCCCATCTTCCTGCTCAGCGCAAAATACGGCGCGGGCTACAACGAGGCCTTGCAGGCAGTCACCAAAGCCTTGCGCTACACCACGCCCGGCATGGCCGAGCAACTGCGCGACCAGCTCGAACAGGACGCGCACATCGAAAGCGAGATGGCGCGCATACTCAAACACGCCGTGGACTTACCCGCACGTCTGCCGGACAACCTCACCGACCAACTCGACCGCCTCATGCTGCATCCGTGGCTGGGGCTTCCGATCTTCTTCGGCATCATGTATCTGCTGTTCCAGGCCATTTTTCTGTTCGGCCAGCCGCTGCAAACCGGCGTCAACGATCTGTTCGCCTGGTTGCGCGATGCGGCCATCGTCCCGCTGCTGGCCTTCCTGCCCGCCATGCTGCAAGGCCTGCTGCTGGACGGCATCTACAACGGCGTGGCCACCGTCGCCGCCTTCGTGCCGCTGATCGTGCTGTTCTTTTTGTTCATGGCCATCGTCGAAGACACCGGCTATTTATCGCGCGCCGCATTCCTGATGGATGCACTGATGGCGAAGATGGGGCTGGACGGACGCAGCTTCGTCATGCTGCTGATGGGTTTTGGTTGCAACGTGCCCGCGTTGATGGGTACGCGCGTGATGCGCTCGCGCAGCCTGCGCCTGCTGACCATGCTGGTGATCCCGTTCTCGCTGTGCTCCGCGCGCTTGCAGGTGTTCGTATTCATCACCGCCGCCCTGTTCTCGCCCAAGGCCGCACCGCTGGTTCTGTTCAGCCTGTACTTGTTCAGCTTCGGCGCCGCCATCCTCACCGCGCTGATATTCAAGGGCTACCTGCCCAATAGCGATCCTTTCGTGCTGGAACTGCCGCCCTACCGCTTCCCTACGGCGCGCCAGATGGTGTTGCGCGGCTGGCACGAGGTGTATCACTTCATCCACCGCGCCAGCAAGTTCATTGTCGCCGGCGTGGTGCTGGTCTGGCTGCTTACCCATTTGCCGCCTTCCGCCGCACCGGCCAGCATAGATACCCTTGCGGGCGTCATCGGGGGGTGGCTGCATCCCGTGTTCGCGCCGCTCGGCATCAATGAACAGCTCACCATCGCGCTGATTTTCGGCTTTGTCGCCAAGGAAATCGTCATCGGCTCGCTCGCCGTAATCTATGGCCTGGGCGGCGAGGCCCTGGGCGGCGCATTGGCGCATCAACTGGACTGGGTGCAGGCCTATAGCTTCATGCTGTTCACCCTGATCTACACGCCCTGTCTCTCCGCCATCGCCACCTTGCGCAACGAGTCCAAGAACTTTGGCTTCATGCTGTTTGTCATAGGCTGGTCGCTGGCGCTGGCGTGGGTGACGAGCTTCGTGTTCTATCAGGCAGCAAGAGCTCTTGGGTATTGATTCGTGGTGATGATATGATTTACAGACTGGTTAGTTTCGTTAACTTCAACTGAGGTTCTTGCATGCTTAAAATGTTGCCTTTCTCCCGGCTCTGTTTGCTCTTCATATTCCTGATGCTGCCCGCCCAGTTTGCCTCCGCCCGGGAAACGGAAATCACGATTGATGATACAGCCGCGTTGAAAATAATCGACACGCAAATCGGTACGGGCGACGAAATAGCTATCGGAGACGGGCATGTGGTCGAAGTAAAATACACCTCATGGCTCTATAGCGAGACTGCATCAGATCGCAAAGGGCGAAAAGTCGAAAGCTCCGCAGATTCGGAGAAACCTTACACTTTCAGGATGTCCCAGTTCTACGCAGGGGCTATCATAGGCTTGTCCCGTGGTGTTGACGGAATGAAAGTCGGCGGCAAGCGCACCCTCATTATTCCATCCACGCTGGCGTATGGCTCGCGCGGAGTACGCGGGAAGGTTCCCGGAAATTCGGCCTTGGTTTATGAGATAGAATTAGTCCGCGACATTACTAACGAGCAGCAAAACAATTAAAGGAACGGCAATGCTAAAAACTAAATATTTCCCACTTTTCTGCACTCTGATATTTGCGTTGATATCGAATCCGGCCTCCGCCCAACAGATCGGGGGAGCCAGTGACGACGCCCCAACCGAAGTTGTGACCACCGACCTCAAGGTCGGCACGGGCGATGAAGTAAAGGATGGCAAGCGTATATATATACATTATACCGGCTGGCTGTACGACGCATCGAAGCCCGATCACAAAGGTACGCAATTCGAAAGCTCCCTGGATACCAAGACCCCATTAAAGGTCAAGGTAGGCATGAGTGAAGTCATTGCGGGAATGGAACAAGGCCTGATCGGCATGAAAGTTGGCGGCAAGCGCAGGATTGTCATCCCATCCGATTACGCCTATGGCAGCCATAGCAAACCGGGCATCCCGCCCTACTCGTCGTTGATCTATGAAGTCGAGTTGCTCGAAATAATTGCGAAGAAGTAACAACCAGCGGCAGGGCTGCCACGCAGCCCTGCCGCTTTCCTTCTATTGTAAAAATCATACCGAACACCCATCATGCATCCCAAATCCTTGGCTTCCCGGCTTTGCCTGTTTTTTCTGTGCATCTTGCTACCCATCCACATGGCATTCGCCGAAAAGGACGAGGCTGCGCCTGAAGACGTGCCCGAAATGAGTGTTACCGACACAAAAATCGGCACAGGCTTCCCGGCCGGATACAACGACAAGGTCAAGGTGGTTTTCACCTATTGGCTATATAGCTCGACCGCACCGGATTTCAAAGGTAAACAGGCGGGGAGTTCAGGGGAAGCGGCGGGGAGTTCTCCAGATGCCAAGGTGGGGAACTTCAAATTCAAACTGTATCCGATGCGCGGAATAATCGGGGGCTTGACCGAAGCTGTAAACGGGATGCGGGTTGGCGGAAAGCGAACCGTGATCCTGCCTTCCTCAATGGCCTTTGGCGCGAAGGGCGAGGAAGGAAAGGTTCCCCCCAATTCTGCGCTGATTTTTGAAATAGAACTGACCCGGCTTTTTGTCAGTGCGGAAGATTAGCCTGCCGCTGAATGTGCCAGAAACAACCAGCATCGGCGATTTATAAGCCCTGTTCGCTGACCCCGTCTCCGCCTGGTGACGCATGCCCCCGGATCATCAAATTCCGCGCCCCACTCCAATTCACGTTCCTCATACTCTGCCGACCTCCCGAGGCTCGCCCTCGGCGCGGGATTCCGGTGCGCGATCAAAATTGATGGCCAAGTTGCCGAACCGGAACTAATGCGATGCGGGGTATACTGGACAGCAGAAAATCACACTGACCTGCCCCGCAGATCCATCGACAAATAGCAGTCGAAATCACCATGTTCAAATTCCTCGAATCTCTCATCCCCGGCACCAGGGTTCACACAGCAACGACGCCCCCAAGCGGGCTGTTATCTTTTTACTGGCATTTCATCGGCCAGACCCCATGGCCTTATGCGGCCATGGTGGCCACCAGCCTGGCCGTTGCCATGGCAGACATGTGCATCCCCGTCTTCATCGGCCAACTGGTGGCACTGATGGCGGCGGCGGACCGCGCTGCCGCCATCACGGAAAAAGCCACGCTACTGTTACTGATGATGCTGGTAGTGCTGCTGTTACGCCCGCTACTGCAGTTCGCCGACATCGCCATACGCCAGAACGCACTGATACCTGGCGCCACCAGCCTGGTGCGCTGGCAAAGTCACTGGCATGTATTGCGCCATAGCTGGCCCTTCTTCCAGCAAGACTTCGCGGGGCGCATCGCCAACCGCGTCATGCAGACTGCACAGTCCCTGCGCGATAGCGTGATGTCCGCCATTCGGGCAGGCTTGTATCTCTCTACCTATGGCGCATTGACGCTGGTGCTGCTTTCCCGTTTCGATTGGCGACTGACAGCGCCTGCCCTGATCTGGCTGCTGGCGTATGCGGCCTTTTTGCGATTCTTTGTACCGCGTTTGCGTGAATTGTCGAAACAGAGTTCGGAAGTGCGCTCCAAAGTCATGGCCCGCGTAGTGGACAGCTATACGAACATCCTGACCGTGAAACTGTTTTCCCGGCTGTCGGATGAAGACGCCTATGTACGCGAAGTCGTGGACGAACATCAGGTAACCATATCCAGGCACATGCGCATGACCAGTCGCTTCATGTTCACCTTGCAAACGCTGAATGCGCTGCTGCTGGTCAGCACGACGGTGATCGGGCTGAGCCTGTGGGCGCAGAGCCTGATCAGCGCCGCCCAGGTGGCTACCGCATTGCCGCTGGTATGGCAGATCACCAATATGGCTGGCTGGGTATCCTTTGAAGTCGCCGGGATATTCGAAAACATCGGCGTGGTGCATGACGGGATGGAAACCATCGCTGTGCCCCACACACTGGTGGACGAGCCAAACGCCAAGTCACTCAAGGTGACGCAAGGCGAAATACGCTTCGACCAGGTCAGCTTCAGTTATGGAGAAGCCCGCCCCGTGCTCGACGACATCGCCCTGATCGTGCATCCCGGCGAACGCATCGGCCTGGTTGGCCGTTCGGGCGCGGGCAAATCCACGCTAGTCAATCTGCTGTTGCGCTTTTTCGATGTCGAGCAAGGACGCATCAGCATAGACGGGCAGGACATCCGCCACGTCACACAGGAAAGCCTGCGCAGCCAGATCGGCCTGGTGACACAGGACACGTCGCTGCTGCACCGTTCGATTGCCGACAACATCCGCTATGGCCGCCCGCAGGCAACACAAGACGAAATCGAAGCGGCGGCACGCAAGGCGCAGGCCCACGACTTCATCCTGAGCTTGCGCGACTGGAATGGCCGCGAAGGTTATCAGGCCCATGTCGGCGAACGCGGTGTCAAACTTTCCGGCGGCCAGCGCCAGCGCATAGCGATCGCGCGCGTGATTCTCAAGGACGCGCCCATCCTGTTGCTCGACGAGGCAACCTCGGCGCTGGACAGCGAGATCGAAGCCAGCATCCAGGAGCAACTGCTAGGCCTGATGGACGGCAAGACCGTGATCGCCATCGCCCACCGCCTGTCCACCATCGCGCGCCTGGACAGGCTCATCGTGCTCGACTGCGGCCGCATCGTCGAGCAGGGTACGCACAGCGAATTGTTGCGCCGCAACGGACTCTATGCAGCCTTGTGGCAACATCAGTCCGGCGGTTTCCTGGCGGAGAAATTGCCGGAGCCATCGGCGCCCGTATCGGCATGAATCAGTTGCTCGCGCGAAGGTTGTTTCCCGCACAGAATCCGCCTGCCCGGATAGGTAATCTTGTCTCTCCGAATTCCATCACTCAGGAGACAAGAAAATGAACAAGCGCAATCCATGGTCGTTCCCAATGCTGGCCGCGTCACTGGCCCTGTACTTGCCGCACCTCGCCCTAGCCCAGGAATCTGCCGCTGCGCCGATTGCCAGAAATATGTCGGAGATGAAATTCGGCGAGCTGCCCGGACTGCCGACCTGCGCGCAAGGTTCGGTGCAAAGCGGCGATCCCGGAAAAGGCCCATCCATCATCCTCGCCAAATTAACCCGAGGCTGTACCATCCCGTGGCATTGGCATACCGCGACCGAAAACGTGATGCTTGCGGGCGGCGCGGGCCGGCTGGAAATGAAAGACGGCAAGCCGCATACGCTCAAGGCTGGCGGCTTTGCAATGCTGCCATCGCATCACATTCATCAGTTCCATTGCGAAAATAACTGCGCCTTGTTCATCTATTCCGATGCGGCTTTCGACATCCATTATGTGAACGCCAAAGGCAGCGAGTTTCCGCCCGGCGAAGCGCTGCAAGCCGTGAAAGAAAAAGCCGCGAGCGCGATGAAATAGTTCCGGCGACGAGCGCTCCTGAGCCTGCGTTATTCGCCGTGCACCGTCACCACGATGCGGCGGCTGCCGCCGAGGTTCCTGTGCTCGCACAGATAAATGCCCTGCCAGGTGCCCAGCCTCGGCTGCCCATCGGCGATCGGAATGTTGAGGCTGCTGCCGAGCAAGCTGGATTTGATATGCGCGGGCAAGTCGTCAGCGCCCTCGTCCTGATGCCGGTAATAAGGCTCATCTTCGGGCACGGCATGATTGAAGTAGCTCTCGAAATCCTGCCGCACCGTGGGATCGGCATTTTCGTTGAGGGTCAGTGATGCGGAGGTGTGCAGAATGAACACGTTCATCATGCCAACTTTGAAATTGCGCAGCTCGGGCAACTCGCGCAGCAACTCGTCGGTGATCAGGTGAAAGCCGCGCGCCCTAGGCCGCAAGCGTATCTCTTTTTGTAACCACATGGATGAGTCGCCTTGTCTGAGTTGTTATCTTGTCGGCACAGTATCAAAAGTGGGCACGGCATGACCAGTCCTGAACACGATTTATTTTCGCCAGCTTATGCGAGGAAACCGATATGAATGAATTCATGCTGCTCATCTACAACGACATCCATCATCAGACATCATGGTCGGATGAACGCCATCAACGACTCCTGAAAAGCTGCGAAAGCTACATCGAAAAACTGAAGCACGATGGCAAGCTCAAAGCCCCTCAGCCGTTGATAAAAGAGGGAGTCATCCTTACAGGCTCGAATGGTAAATGGAAAGAAACTCCGCTGAATGAAACCGGAGAGATTCAGGTAGGTTATTACCACATACTCGCCAGGAATCTGGACGAAGCGATCGGGATTGCGAAAGGCAACCCCGAGCTGGAATTCGGAACAAACGCGAGAATCGAAATTCGCCCGATCAAGGTGAAAGAAGAAAGCACCGACTACGCCTACCCGGATCGGCTGGCCGACAACATCATCAACCAAGGAGAAAACCATGGATCGCCGCGCGCGCGATCTGCTCGGCGCGGAACGCCAGAATCAGCGTCTTGCCCGAACCCGCCACGCCGCGCACGATGCGGTGTCCCTCGCCCATGCTGCGCGCCAGTTGCTCCTGCTGCATATCCATCACCGCCAGCATGCGGTCATCGGCGGGCGAGGATTTTGCAGATGGCTCGTCAAACGGCAGCGCAATCTGGGTGATGCGAATCTCCGGGAATAGCCGCGCACGTACCCGGTCTATCTGCGGCAGCGACAAAGCAGGCCCGATGCGCGGCGACACCATGCGCCACACTCGCTCGCGAAACGCTTCAGGATCGACGCTCTCTGTCATTTCGTCACGGAAGATGCAGCGCTCAGGCGGGAATACCTCACGCAAATCGGTCTGCTCAAACTGCTTGCGCGTGATGTTGCTGAACACCACCCCGTGCCCGAAGGAAAATACCGGCTTGCCCTTGAAGCTCCCACCCTCGTTGACCAGCAGCGGATCGCGCTTCAACGCATCCACCACGTTGAACATATAGCTGCGCACCTGCACGAATGGGTTGTCAGTCGATACATTGCCGCGATCAGTGATCAGCTCGACCTGCATGCTGTTTGCATTGGCTATCGTATCCAGACGCCAGTCTTTGACTTCCAGCACCACAATGCCCTGTTGTGGATGCAGCGTCACGAAATCAGGATGCCTGCCGAACGGCCCGACCGGAATGTTGTGCCACACCCAGGCGTTGCCTTCGAGGCAATCCTTCAGCCGTTCGGCAAGACGCAGTTCGCCGCGCGCATCGAAGCGGGCTGCGCCGGGGGTGGGGATCAGGGTGGCCATGGGTTAGCGTGATAGAGATCTACGATTCATGAGGCATGTGCAATCTGCCGGAGTCTTTCAACCAATAACCGTACACGTTCGGCATGCGATTCATCCGGGAAAATCATCCCATGGATGGCGTCCATGAATTTTGGCGTTGCCAGCAGCGCCTCGCACCTGTCTGCCAGATAGCGCTGCAATTCCACCGGGCTTGCGGCGATTTCCTCAACGACCTCCCGCCTGCCATCGAGCACGTTCACAATATCTTCCAGATCGTGGCTGCCCAGTAAATCGGCTTGCCCACGATCCGCAAACGCCTCCAGTTTTGTCGCCACAAACACCGGGGCGGCGATCAGGCGTATCGTCGTTCCGCTCGGCAGCGTAACAAATTGCGCCGATTCCATTGCCAACGGATACCAGCGATTGACAAAACCCAGAATGCGGGTATCCGTGGGTATCAAGTCCACTTCCAGATTGCCGAAACGCCAGCGACAGATCGGCGCTTGTTTCGATACATCGCGCTTGAAACCCAGTTCGACAAACGCCTCCTCCAGCTTGTGATAGTCAGGCAATGCAGCGACCTGTGCCACCAGATCCACATCGTAAGTCACTCGCGAAGGTGCGGCAGCCGCATCGGTGAGCAACAAATTCACCGCACAGCCACCCACAAACACCAGCTGCTCGCGCAACCCTCCGAGCGCCCGCGCGATCAACTCCACCTTGGACAGATTCGGATACTGCGGCTTCACTGAAAAAACTCATCCAGCAATTTTTGCGCGGCGTTGCGTTCGCGTGCCTGCCCGCTACGCAGCGCATCGAACAGCGCCAGAATGGCATACAACTTTTCATCCTTGAGCGCGGCCGCCGGAACCGAAGGATACAAAGGCGCCAGGCTCACACCTCGCGCCGCCCCCTTGGGATGCGGCCAGACCGGCACGGGATCGGAAGTGGGTGCAATTAACGCATTCAAGGGCGCCGCCGCATATCCAGTCGGCACGCCGCGCGCCAGCGAACCCCAAACCGGAGGAAAGGCATACTTCGCACCATGCAGCAGGAATTCACGCAATTGGGACTTCAGCACCACCGGGCGACGATCCTGAAACATAGCCAACTGCGCCGCCGCAGCACGCTTCAATGCCCCATGCACCGCCGACACCGCCAACCCCGTCTGCTCCGCCAACTCCGGATAACCGACACTCCCACCGCCACGGCTCAACAAGGCCAGCAAGACATATAAATCCTGCGGTTTGAGTACGGTCTGCTTATTACTGACTTTTGCCATATTCGCTATTCTTGAAATAAGAATTATTGGGCGGATGGTACGGGCGATAGGCCGCTCAAGTCAATATTCTTATTTCAAGAATGTGGAAAGCGCGCCTGCAGAAAGGCCCGACCGGGATGTTGTGGGGTTTGTAATTTAAACTTGCTGCACAGCTATTGCGCTGCGGACTCCGATGAATGCGCCAGTGCCTGCCAGCCGACAACGCGACACCCGTCGCGTTCATACTGCCCATCGCCCCCATAAACAATGCCCGGCGGTAACGCAGCATCGCCGAATAAGGCCGACAGCTTGCGCAGTGCAGCCGTCCAGTCGCTGCTGAAAGTGGAGCCGGATTTGATTTCAACGGGCATGAACTGGTTGCCCTGCGGGATCAGCAGATCAACCTCATGTCCCGCACTGTCGCGCCAGAAATACAACTCGGCGACTTGTCCGGCATTGAACTGGCGCTTGACCCATTCCGACACCACCAGCGTTTCAAACAACGCGCCGCGCGAGGCATGGGTGGCCAGCGTATTCACATCGCGTATGCCCAACAAATACGCCATCAAACCGGTATCGAGAAAATACAGCTTGGGCATCTTCACCAGCCGCTTGCCGAAATTCTGGTGGTGGGGACGCAACAGATAAACGATATAACTCGCCTCCAGCACGGTCATCCATTCCCGTGCAGTGACATGAGAAATACCGCAATCCGCCGCCAGCGCGGAAAGATTGAGCAACTGCCCCGAGCGCGCGGCGCACATCTTGAGGAAACGCTGGAACAGCGATAAATCGCGCACCGCCAACAGCTGCCGCACATCTCTTTCCAGATAAGTGGCTACGTAGTTGGGGAACCAGTCGCCGGGCGCAACAGGGCGGTCATACAGCGGCGGATAACACCCCCGCAACATCGTTTCATCCAGCGTTGCAGGCAGCAAACCGCCTTCCTTCAACTCGGATAACGAGAATGGCAACAACTGCAATAACCCCACCCGGCCCGCCAGCGACTGGCTGATGTTGGACATCAAGCCAAACTGCTGCGACCCCGTGAGAATGAACTCCCCCATCCGACGGCGTGTATCCACCACACCTTGCAGATAAGAAAATAAATCCGGGCAACGCTGCACCTCGTCCAGAATCGCTCCCTGCGGAAACCGTGCCAGAAATCCGCGCGGATCGGAGTCGGCAAACGAACGTTCCTCCGGGTCTTCCAATGAAACGTAAGGCTTGTCGGCAAACAGCGTGCGCGCCAATGTCGTCTTGCCAGACTGGCGCGGCCCCGTGATCGCCAGCACGGGAAACCCCTGCGCCAGACGCAATGCGGTAGAGAATGAGGAGCGGTTTAGCATGTTTACAATTTGAAAGTAGAAACTTCAAATTGCATGATAAGGGGAAATGGGGTGGAGGGGAAGGGGGGGCGTTAAAGCTAATATGAAGCCCCCCTTTGGTTCATGGACTCGGTTAAGCCAACATTGGCACCAGCCTCAACATCCCCTCCCCTTGCATAACCAGCGACTTGGCTGGCGTTGTTTGCCAGCTTAGTCGAATGGCTAGTAGTTCTATCAGGGGGAGAGTTAGGGGCGACGTTGCACCTTCTCCGAGTCTACCCCCATCCCAACCTTCCCCCTGCAAGGGGGAAGGAGCGGGGCGCTGTGTTGTTCCAATGAATTATTTGGCTTAACCGAGTGCCATGAGAGCCCGGCCACTTTAGCCTCTCATGCAGACTTACGGTTTGCGGCGTTTGGAGGACAGGTGCTGTTTGCCCTGCACCAGATCCTTGGTCGGAATCCAGCTGCTCTTCGACTTGGGCTTGTCGGTCTGCACGTTCTTGCCCTGGTGGCTGTGTTGAGCCGCCCTGTAGCTCTGAATCGCCGCCAGCAACTGCTCCTGGGTGACCTGAATACTTGGGTGCTTGACCTTGGGTTCAAAGTTGGAGAGCTGTTGCTTGAGGTGGGCCAACCGGGTGGCGCTGTCGTCCTTGGCGCGCTGCCCCGTCATCATCGCCTGCGCCTCGGCAGAGAGCGTATAGCCACCCGCTGCCTCGGCGATCAGGCCACAAACACCCATGCGCGCAAACGCGTCCACCAGTTTGGACTTGGCCGGAATCTCGCCGTGCTGGGCCATGGCCAGCGCGGTGATGATCTCGTCCAGCGCGGCCGGGCGACGCTTGGCCGCAACGGTGAGGGACAACAGCAGGGCGGCATCGTCGTCGTAAACGGGGTACATGGTGAACCTTTGCAAAGTTAGCGTGCGTCCGAGACGGACTTGAGGGCGAGAGTGTAATGGATGCGGGCCGGTTAAGGCGGGAAACCGGCGCCATCGTACCGGAGTCGATTTCTTTTACAGCGATGCCTATCTTCAAAATCAATTCGACTCCGGTACCTTTAGTCCTACTCAAGGTATGAGCTTCCCTCGGTTTTTCGTCTTCCAATGGGCGAGCCTGTCGGTGCGCGTTTAAAATTACCCAGTCCTGCGCGTTGAATTTTACCCAGGCACTTTAGCCGCCATAAAAGCCGCCGTTGATCGCGCCCGGCTTTGTGGGGCCGCTCTCGCCGGTTTCCGTGGTGGTGGCAAGGACGTAGTTGCCCATCTCTGCGCCCAGCATCTGCGTCTGCCAGCCGAATGCCGATTGATAAAATTTTGCTATGCGCGCGCGATCATCGTATGGCATCTCAAAGTGAACGACGGGAGCCGCCCGGTACTCCTGTTGAGTTACGCAAACGGGATCGCTGGCAGACTGGAAAATGCGATGCAGGACAGAGGGGTGGAGGACAAGGTGGTCACTTCGACCTTCCATTCCTGGTGCTGGAAGATGCTGCGCACTTACGGCCTGCCGATAGCAACCGAGAAAGAGCTTCCCGACTTTTCGACGCGGCAGGCGGCCAATGTGCAGGCCGTGCTGGATGCCGCCGAGCGCGGATTGATTCCGGGCGGGCAGTACGATGCGGTGCTGATCGACGAGGCGCACGATTTCGAGCCGCAATGGCTGGCGCTCGCGGCGAAGATGGTGAACCCGGACACGAAGGCGCTGATGATCGTTTACGACGATGCGCAGGCGATTTACAAAGGGCGCACACGCCCGGTGTGGAAGCAGCTCGGCATCGAGGCCGCCGGTCGCACCACGGTGCTCAAGGTGAATTACCGCAACACCGCGCAGATATTGCGCTTCGCGCGCAAATTCGCCGCCGATGTGATTGGCGCACCGGGCGTATGCGCCGGGGACGAGAGCGCGATCCTGATGCCGGAAGACGGCGGGCGCGAGGGTGTGGAGCCGGTGGTGCGCCAGTGCGTGAGCCATGACGGCGAAGCCCATGCGATTGCGGAATGGTTGCTCGGTCGCAAGGCCGCCGGTTACCAGTGGGGACAGATGGCAGTGCTGTATCCCCGGCATTTCATCGGCGGGCTATTCGAGAAAATACTGGCGAAATCAGGCATACCGATAGACGTGGCAAAAGATCATGGCAACCGCATTGAGACCGGACGCGATGCGGTGCGCTTCCTCTCCATGCACAACGCCAAAGGACTGGAGTTCCCCTGCGTGGCCATCGGCGGATTGGGTGAGCTGAAGAAGGCCGAGGACATAGAAGACGACATCCGCCTGACCTACGTCGCCATCACGCGCGCCACGCACGAGGCATTCATCACTTACTCGAACATGTCGGAACTGGTGGGGCGGTTGGTGGTGTAGGTTGAGTCACGCAATGAGTGCATAAACCTAAACCGGACGAGCCGGAGCCCCTCCTGCACACTGAAGTTAAACTCGGGTCCATCATTCATGACGACGCACGATTCACCGTAGGGCGGGCTCTGGCCGCCGTGTCGGGCGTAGCCCGACCTACGAAAGTGCAGCCGCGTGTCTTCAATTATGGAAAACTCAATTCGCCCCGCCACCTTCCGTCCTGCTTGATCGCTAATGCCTATTTCTTGACTTCTATTTTTCCATCCTCGAGCAGCAGAGGATAAAAGTAGCCGCTGCCGAAATCCCGGTTCACTACCACCACGCCGGAGATGGTAACCTGGTCACCCACTTTGGCGGTCTGTTTGCTGGTGACGATCAGGTCGTTGGTTTCGGTGGCAGCGTCGCCGGTGCCATCCTGCACGTGAACGAAGTTGCGCTTCATGATGCCGCCGAGGACTTTAACCACCTTGCCCTGAACGCTGACCGTCTGGCCGGCAAGCCCTGCCGAGTTCTTGTAGACGTCCGCGACGGACATCTGATTATCGGCTGCGTTCGCGTTGAGTGTGGCCAGCCCGACCAAGCAAGCAAGCACGGCAGATACGATGGTGATGATTTTCATGGAAACTCCTGGGAAAAGTTATATGTGTGCCGCAGCCATTATATAGAATCGTGGCGGGAATGGCTTTGCGGCGCGACAGCTTGCGTAGCTCACCGAGGTCGCCGCCATACTTGCCGTTGGCGCCTGGGTTAGAATTGGCACAGGTTTCCCGCACACTTTTCGAACCCACTTTGATTTCCGCTGCTTTCTCCCCGATGCGCATCGCCCACCTCCGCCAACGCCTGCACGACCTCGGCGCCAAGCCTTGTCACGAAGATCGCCTGTTGCGCGGCTGGAGCCAGCTCGGCTCCTACGACAGGAAGCACAGTCCCGCAGAGACTTTTTTCCCGCAGGCAATGCGCAATGAGTTGCCTGCCATCGAGGCGGGGTTGCATGAGCTGGCGCGGCTGCACGGTGAATATCCCGCCGATGATAATGAGGTCGCCCGCCTGCTGGTCGAGCTGCGTGATGGCCAGATGGTGGAGAGTGTACTGTTACCGCGCGGCGGTTTGTGCGTGTCTACGCAGGTGGGGTGTGCCGTGGGCTGTGTGTTCTGCATGAGCGGCCGCAATGGCTTGCTGCGCCAGCTCGGCAGCGCCGAGATCGTCGCCCAGGTGGTGCTCGCTCGCAAACGCCGCGCGGTGAGCAAGGTGGTGTTCATGGGCATGGGCGAACCGGCCCACAATCTCGACAACGTGTGCGAGGCGATTCATGTGCTCGGCATCCATGGCAACATCGGCCACAAGGATCTGGTGTTCTCCACGGTCGGCGATTTTCGCGTGTTCGAGCGCCTGCCGACAGAAACCGTAAAGCCCGCGCTCGCGCTGTCACTGCATTCCACCGATGCCGAATTGCGCGCCCGGTTGTTGCCACACGCGCCGCAGATCGCCATCGAAGAACTGGTGGAGCGCGGCGAAGCATATGCACGTGCCACCGGCTATCCGGTGCAATACCAATGGACGTTGATCGAGGGTGTTAACGACAGCGATGCCGAGCTGGAACGGATAGCACAGCTTCTTTCCGGGAAATACGCCGTGATGAATTTCATCCCGTTCAACGAAGTGGATGGGCTCGCCTATCGCCGCCCCCCGCACGAACGAACAGCATTCATGGTGGGCACGCTGAAACAGCGCGGCATCATCGCCAGATTGCGCGATTCGGCAGGGCAGGAGGTGGAGGGTGCATGCGGACAATTAAGGGCGAGGGCGGGGAATGCAAATAAGCTATAAAATCGCCCAAGCCAGACCGACCATTGAAACCGCAAACAGCGAGTACGAAATGACAGACACAGACTTTATTGTCGAATCTCCTTGTGTAGATAATTGCCGCCTGAATGAACAAGGCATCTGCCTCGGCTGCTTCCTCTCGCGTGAAGAAATAGACGGCTGGAATCGCGCCAGCAACCAGGATCGTATGGTTATGCTGCGCAACGCCAGCCAGCGACAGCAGACCCAGCCGGAAACGACGCGATGAAATACAGTCACTACAAAGGCGGCATCTATCAGTTCGTGTGCGAGGCGCACCTGGAAGCCGATCCCGATGTCGTGCTGATGATCTATCGCGGAGAAGATGGCACAACATGGGCGCGGCCACGCGCAGTGTTCTTCGAGACGGTCGAGCATGAGGGCAGGCGCGTGCCGCGCTTCGCGCCACTGAGCACCTGACACCCGCAGAGGTCACCTCCCACCTGCCCGGCCTCGCGGGCCGCGCACTCCCACAGCCCCTCTTCCGCTTGCTGGAAAAGGCGCCGTGAGGCCGAAAGAGAAGTATTTATTTCTCGAACCGCATCACCCCGCCCTTGCAGTCCACCTTGATCGTATCCTTGGCGGCGAACTGCCCTTCGAGAATATGCTTGGCCAACGGGTTCTCCAGTTGTGCCTGGATCGCTCGCTTGAGCGGACGCGCGCCATACACCGGATCGAAGCCCGCATTGGCAATTTCGGCCAGCGCCGCATCGCTGACGCTCAACTTCATCTCCATCGCAGCCAGGCGTTTCTCCAGCCCGTGCATCTGGATGCGTGCGATGGACTTGATATTCTTCTCGTCCAGCGCATGGAACACCACCACCTCGTCGATACGGTTGATGAATTCAGGACGGAAGTAGTTCTTCACTTCACCCATCACGGCGAGCTTCACCACCTGATAGTCGTCACCTTCCATCTGCTGGATCATTTGGCTGCCGAGATTGGAGGTCATCACGATCACGGTGTTCTTGAAGTCCACCGTGCGGCCTTGCCCATCGGTCATGCGCCCGTCATCCAGCACTTGCAGCAACACGCCGAACACATCCGGGTGCGCCTTCTCCACTTCGTCCAGCAGGATCACGCTGTAGGGCTTGCGGCGCACGGCTTCGGTTAAATAGCCGCCCTCTTCGTAACCCACATAGCCCGGCGGCGCACCGATCAGACGCGCGACAGAATGCTTTTCCATGAACTCGCTCATGTCTATGCGGATGAGGTGCTCTTCCGAATCGAACAGGAAATTCGCCAGCGTCTTGCACAGCTCGGTCTTGCCCACGCCCGTGGGGCCGAGGAACAGGAAGGAACCATAGGGGCGGCTCGGGTCGCTCAAACCCGAGCGCGAACGACGGATGGCGTCGCTCACCAGGCGCACCGCCTCGTCCTGCCCCACCACGCGCTCGTGCATCTTCTCTTCCATATGCAGCAGCTTGTCGCGCTCGCCCTGCATCATCTTGCTGACCGGAATGCCGGTGGCGCGGCTCACCACTTCGGCGATCTCTTCGGCGCCAACCTGCGTGCGCAGCAGCCTGTTCTTCTGTCCGCCGCCTTCAGCTTCGCGCTGCGCGGCTTCTTTCAACTTGGCTTCGAGTTGCGGCAGCTTGCCATATTGCAGCTCGGCGACTTGCTCCAGCTTGCCGTCGCGTTGCAGCGCCACCATCTCGGCGCGCACGCGCTCTATCTCTTCCTTGATGTTCGCCGCACCTTGCGCCGCGCCCTTCTCCGCCTTCCACACTTCTTCAAGGTCGGCGTATTCGCGTTCGAGTTTCCTGATCTCGTCCTCGATCAATTGCATGCGCTTCTTCGAGGCTTCGTCCTTTTCCTTCTTCACCGCCTCGCGCTCGATCTTGAGCTGAATCAGGCGGCGATCAAGCTTGTCCATGACTTCCGGCTTGGAATCGATTTCCATCTTGATGCGCGCGGCGGCCTCGTCTATCAAGTCTATGGCCTTGTCCGGCAGGAAGCGGTCGGTGATATAGCGGTGGCTCAACTCGGCGGCGGCAACGATGGCCGGATCGGTGATCTCCACGCCGTGATGCAGTTCATATTTCTCCTGCAAGCCGCGCAGGATAGCGATGGTCGCCTCGACCGTCGGTTCGTCCACCAGCACTTTCTGGAAGCGGCGCTCCAATGCGGCATCTTTCTCGATGTATTTGCGGTACTCATCCAGCGTGGTCGCGCCTATGCAGTGCAATTCGCCGCGCGCCAAGGCCGGCTTCAGCATGTTGCCCGCATCGATCGCCCCCTCGGCCTTGCCCGCACCGACCATGGTGTGCAGTTCATCTATGAACACGATGATACGACCTTCTTCCTGCGCGATCTCTTTCAGCACGGATTTCAGGCGTTCCTCGAATTCGCCGCGATATTTCGCACCGGCCAGCAGTGCGGCCATATCCAGCGACAACACCTTCTTGCCCTTCAGCGATTCCGGCACTTCGCCATTGATGATGCGCTGCGCCAGACCTTCAACAATGGCGGTCTTGCCCACGCCCGGTTCGCCGATGAGCACGGGGTTGTTCTTGGTACGGCGTTGCAGCACCTGGATTGCGCGACGGATCTCGTCGTCGCGCCCGATCACCGGATCAAGCTTGCCGGAACGCGCGCGCTCGGTCAGGTCGAGGCAATATTTTTTCAGCGACTCGCGCTGGCCTTCGGCTTCCTGCGAACCGACCGATTCGCCGCCGCGTACCGCGTTGATCGCTTGCTCCAGCGGTGCGCGCGACACGCCGTGCTGCTTGAGCAGACGCCCGGTCTCGCCCTTGTCGCCGGTCAGCGCCAGCAAGAACATTTCGGACGCGATGAACTGGTCGCCGCGTTTTTGCGCTTCCTTGTCGGTGAGGTTAAACAGATTGGATAGATCGCGCCCGACCTGCACCTCGCCGCCATGGCCTTCGACCTTGGGCAGGCGCGACACGGCATCGCTCATTGCAGTTTTCAACGCATTGACATTGCCGCCCGCACGCGACAACAGCGACCCCGCACCGCTGTCGGCATCATTCAGCAGCGCCAGCAGCAAGTGCTGCGGCTCGATGAACTGGTTATCCTGCCCCACGGCCAGACTCTGCGCATCGGACAGCGCCTGCTGCAACTTGGTGGTGAATTTATCGAAACGCATGACGGCTCCTCAAAAGGAATATTGGGACTGGCTGGTAGATGGGGTCGTCAGGCAGGATTTCAAGTCGCCGTACAGATTATGGAGTTGCAACCGGGTTGGGCAATTGCTTTGCCACGCGGGCTCGACTAGACTGCCCATTGCGTTTGCAGACGGCGAATGAAGTACTGCACCAGCGCCCCGAACTCGTTGAAGTATAATTTAATGATTACCCCAAACGACCTTGCCTCTCACATCCGCGCCAACATCACCACCGCGCTGGAAGAGGATGTACGCGACGGCGACCTCACCGCGCAACTGATCCCTGAGCATACGCAAGGCCAGGCCACCGTCATCACGCGCCAGCCCATGGTGCTGTGCGGCACGCTGTGGTTCGAGGGCTGCTTCCGCGCACTCGATGCGAATTGCGAAATCCATTGGCAATTGCGCGAAGGCGAAACGGCGCAATCCGGCCAGACGTTATGCGAAATACGCGGTGAAGCGCGCGCACTGCTTACGGCGGAACGCGCCGCGCTGAATTTTTTGCAGACGCTTTCCGCCACGGCTACCGCAACGCGGCGTTATGTGGATGCCGTGTCCGGATACAAGTCGAAGATCATGGACACGCGCAAGACGCTGCCCGGCCTGCGCCTGGCGCAGAAGTATGCGGTGACGGTGGGCGGCGGACATAACCAGCGCATCGGCCTGTTCGACGGCATCCTCATCAAGGAAAACCACATCATGGCGGCGGGCAGCATACGCGCGGCGCTGGATGCCGCATTCCGCCTGGCGCCCGAAGGTGCGACCGTGCAGATCGAAGTAGAAGACCTGGTTGAACTGCAAGAAGCACTGGATGCCGGAGCGAAGCTAATCCTGCTCGACAATTTCAGCCTCGACAACATGCGTGCAGCGGTCAAACTCAATGCGGGTCGCGCAGAACTCGAAGCATCCGGCGGCGTCAATCTGGATACCGTGCGCGCCATCGCCGGGACCGGCATGGATCGCATCTCCATCGGCGGGCTGACCAAGGATGTGCAGGCGGTGGATTTGTCGATGCGGTTTGCGTAACACAGGGTAAACATTGTAGCCCGACCTACATTGCCACCCGTTTGCGGGAGAAGCCCCCTGTGATGAGGGGCAATGACCGGAGAACATCATGTGCCAACTGCTAGGAATGAACTGCAATACCCCCACCGACATCTGTTTTTCCTTTACCGGATTCCAGAAGCGCGGAGGAGAAACCGATGTGCATGCCGACGGCTGGGGCATCGCGTTTTTCGAGGGGTGCGGCGTGCGGCTGTTCCTCGACCCGCAGCCCTCGGCGCAATCGCCCATCGCCGAACTCGTGCGCAACTACCCGATCCGCTCGCTCAACGTCATCGCGCATATCCGCAAGGCCACGCAGGGCGTGGTGTCGCTGGAGAACACGCATCCGTTCCAGCGCGAGTTGTGGGGACGCTATTGGGTGTACGCGCACAATGGCAACCTGCCGCAGTTTCTGCCGCAACTCGACAGCAGTTTCCTGCCCGTCGGCAACACCGACAGCGAGCGCATCTTCTGCTGGCTGCTGCAAAGCCTGCGCCAGCGCTTCAGTGATGCCGCGCCCTCACGCGATGAATTATTTGCCGCCGTACATGAACTCATCCTGCCGCTGTCCGGCATGGGCATCTTCAACTTCATGCTGTCCAACGGCGAATGGCTGATGGCGCACTGCTCTACCGAATTGAGCTATGTCGTGCGTCGCGCGCCGTTCAACGTGGCACACCTCAAGGACGAGGACGTGATGGTGGACTTCAGCAAAGTGACCACACCGAACGACCGCGTGGCGGTAATCGCCACCTTGCCGCTGACCGACAACGAACAGTGGATCACCATGCAGCCCGGCTCGCTGTGGCTGTTCCATGAAGGCCAGGCAGTCAGCCATTTCCTTACGCACCCCAGCCCGATAAAATCCTTGTCCGGGGTTTGAACTTCCGTGCTGCGTCCCCATCTATCGCGCATAGCCGAACAAAAGGAAAGCCATGAGCGACTCTTTGCACATCGTCTGCCAGCACTGCGACGCGGTGAATCGTGTGCCTGCCGCCAAGCTGGGCAAGCACCCGACCTGCGGCAAATGCCAGCAATCGCTGTTCACTTCGCATCCGGTCGATCTCGACAACAGGAATTTCGACCGCCACATCGCGCGCAGCGACATCCCGGTGCTGGTGGATTTCTGGGCGCCCTGGTGCGGGCCGTGCCGCATGATGGCCCCGGCCTTCGTACAGGCGGCAACGCTGCTGGAACCACACATGCGGCTGGCCAAACTCAACACCGAAGAATCGCAGGAACTGGGCGTACGTTATAATATCCGCAGCATCCCGACATTGGCCCTGTTCAAGGGCGGACGCGAAATCGCGCGTCAAGCCGGAGCGATGGATGCATCCGGCATCGTGCAATGGGCACGTTCAAATTCAAAAATGTAACAATTGGAAATCCGCATGAACCGTTTGCTTGGAAGTTTGCTCGTTATCATCCCGGCATTGACAGCCTGCACCAGCGATCCATACCGGCACATCTACGAAAACATCCAAAGGCGCAACGAAGCAGCCAGGCCATTCCCCGAACGAGCCATCCCGCCACATCTTCCCAGTTACAAGGAATACAAGATGGAACGCAACCGGCTGAGCGGGGATGTGCAGTCATTGAACGAGAGTCGATGACACCGCCCGGTTTTTCCGGAAATCCTTAAAGTTCTGCATCCGCCAGCCGATAACCATACTCAACGTAGCGCATCGGAGGCTGAGATGAAAGTAGCCGATTATTCCCTATCCATGCAGACCAGCCATGTCTGGTCGCAACAGAGCAGCGTGCAGGAGAGTTTGCACGTCTGGGTGGATCCTCCGCGCGCACCGCCAGCACCGGACAATGTCCTGGTCAGCATTTCCCCTGCCGCACAGCAAAAGCAGTCGAGCGAAGCCACGGCGATCGCGGCAGGCGCCAGCACTGTGACCAATGATCCTAATCTGCAAGCCCTCATCGCCCTGATAGAAAGATTAACAGGCCAAAAGGTCAGGGTATTCGATGCCAGCCAGCTCGCCGCGCCACAATCCGCACCACCGACACCACCCCATGCGGCGCAACAGAATGCCGCACCGCCACATGCCGGATACGGACTGGATTACAGCCAGACACAGAGCTATAGCGAGAGCGAGCAGACCACCCTGCAGGCCAGCGGCGTGATCAAGACCAGCGACGGCAAGGAGATCAATTTCAGCCTGAATCTGGTGATGCAGCGCCAATACAGCAAGACCAGCACCACCACCGTGCATGCGGGCGATGCGGCACGCAAGACCGATCCGCTGGTCATCAATTTCAACGGCACGGCTGCCCAGTTGAGCGAACAACGTTTTGCCTTCGATCTGAATGCGGATGGGCAAAAAGAGCTGATCAACGCACCCGCATCCGGTAGCGGCTTCCTCGCGCTCGACAAGAATGGCGACGGCAAGATCAACAATGGCAGCGAGTTATTCGGCTCCGGCACCGGGAATGGCTTCAGCGAACTGGCCCAGTACGACAGCGACCACAATGGCTGGATAGATGAAAACGACGCCGCATTCCAGAAACTCAAGGTGTGGGCCAGGGATGCGGCGGGAAACGACAAGTTAAGCAGCCTGGCCTCACTCGGCGTTGGCGCCATATCGCTGCAAGCGGCCAGCACACCATTCGACATCAAGACCGCCACCAACCAATTGCTCGGCTCCGTTCAGTCCAGCAGTGTCGCCATCAACGAGAACGGCACGGTCGGCAGCGTACAGCAGATAGACTTGATAATCATCTAGCCGCCCCCTCCCCGCAGCGTTCGCTGCGGAGTTAAAGTTGAGGTGCGAACCAAACTTTAACGAGGAGAACGACATGTTATTTTGCGGCATAGACCTGCATTCCAACAATAGCGTTGTAGTGATTTCGGACGAGAACGACAAGGTGCTTTATTCCCAACGCCACCCCAACAGCCTGATTTTATCTGGCGCGCGGCCGACAGGCTGCCGTCACCCAGGCCTGCTGCGGCTTGTAAGTCACCACCTGAGTGCGCCCGCTCATATGCTCGACACGCTGCCGCACATCTTCCAGCAGAGAACCCGGCATGATAAGCGTCTTCGTATCCATGACGATTCCGCACAAAAATACCGGCAATTAGCGCGGGGGTATTGGATAAGATCGCACCTAGGCGTAAACTGCGCCAGCCTCACCAGAAAAACTCTAAAAAATAGCTACGGCATTTCCAGGAGGAAGAGCCATGAAGTATGCCCAAGACCGGAATGCAAGCGGCGAGATATTGCGTTTGCTCATTCAGAAAATGGCGGCCCAGCCGGCTGCGTTCACACCACCAAATTATGCAGTATGGTACGAGTTCGCAACGGGCATCAACCCCGCGCTGACCGAGGCCATGAGCAAACTGCTCGACGGTGGTCAGAAACTCGATGATGAGGCCATCGACAAGCTGTATGCAAAATTCGTATCCGAATGCAATGTGGATGATGAGCGTATCCTGCGCGAAGACGTTCAGAAGTTGCTGGGCAAGATCGCCGGATTCACCGCAGAAACCAACAAACAAGCCAGTGAATTCGGGAACAACCTGCAAGTCTACGGCGACACGCTAAAGCAGAATCTCGACGCCTCCAAACTGGGCGCCCTGATCAGCAATATGGCCGACGACACCGACAAGATGCGCGGCTCGATGAACAACCTGCAAACCGAACTGGAAGCCAGCAGACAACAGGTAGAAAAGTTGCACAAGGAACTCGAATCGGCGCGCGGCGAAGCGCTGATCGACCCGCTGACCGGCATCCTCAACCGGCGCGGTTTCGAAGGCAAGGCGCAGCAGATATTTGCCGACAAGGCCTCCGTCGAAAAAGGCTTGTGCCTGCTGATGCTGGACATAGACCACTTCAAGAAAATCAACGACACCTACGGCCACCTGTTCGGCGACAAAGTCATCTGTGGCATTGCTGCGGCCATTAAATCCAAGATCAAGGGACAGGACGCTGTAGCGCGACTGGGCGGCGAGGAGTTTGCCGTATTATTGCCGGAAACCGCCGTGGCTGGTGCCCATGCGGTCGCCGAGCAGATACGCAGCAGCATAGAGCGGGGCAAGATACGCCGCCTCGATACGCAGGAACAGATCGGCGGCATCACCATCTCCATCGGCGTGTCCATCTACGCCGCTGGCAGCAACATCACGGAGCTGCTGGATCAGGCCGACAAGGCGCTCTACGTTTCCAAGGAAGGCGGCAGGAACAGGGTCAGCGTGTACGGCCAGTCGTAGCCGGCACCATTACGTCTATACGTCCTGCAACACCAGCCACCACCCGCCCAGCGTGGCAAAAGATACCAGCAACCCCACCGCCACCATCAGTGTCGCCAGTTCCGGATCGAGATCGTGTTCGCTGGCGATGATCGCGGCAGTGATCATCGGCGGCATGGCCGCTTCGAACAAGGTCACGCGCACCGGCAAACCGTGCGCGCCGAGCAGCGGCACATACAGCAGAAAGATCAGCAAAGGTGCGAGCAGCAACTTGAATCCCAGCCCTATGGCAAGATCGCGCCTATGCTCCGCGATGTGCCCCAGGCGCAATTGCAATCCCACCGACAACAGCGCCAACGGCGCCAGCGTATCGCCCAGGCGTTTGAGCAGCGCAATGAACCACGGCGCGTACTCCACCGGAATCAGGATGAGTGAAATTACCAACGCGATGAACGGCGGGAACAGCACGATGCGGCGCGCGATCTCTGCGGCAGTCGGACGCCCCGATGAATACAAACCCGCCACGGTGATACCCAGCGTGGACAGCACCAGAAACGAACCGAGTTGATCCACGATGATGCCGCTGACCATGCCTTCATGGCCGTAGTACGCCTCTATCATCGGCAGGCCGAAGAACGAGGTATTGCCTAGTCCGCCGGTCAGCATCAGCGCGCCGACCGTGCTGCGTCGCAAACACAGCCAGCGCCCGACCAGCCAGAAGAATCCCGCCGCCAGCACAAAATAGATCCACGCCATCGCCGCCATCAGCAGCACGTCGCCAGTAATTTTCAGGTCATGGATATACAGCAGCGTCAGCGCAGGCAACGAAACGTGGATGATGAAGCTATTGAGCGTGGCAGGCGCGTTATCCGGCATGCGCCTGATGCGGCGCAACAGCATGCCGCCGAGAAAGCAGAGGATGAGCAGGAGAAGGTTATTCAAAACGACCTAGCCACACGGAGAAAAACTATGGCTTAGCCCGGTAAACAGAATTGGCAGCAAGCTCCAAGGCGATGACTTTTTGTGCAGGTTTATCTGTAGGCCAGCCAACTACATTCGCGTGATTCAGATTGTTTTGGACAGGAGCCAGTTCTATTTTCAAAGATTGCCGACGGACGGCAATAGCAGCAATATCAGCTCGACCGTAAAGCGTTACAGGCCTTGCATCCGCCACATCTTGCCCCACCTTCCAAAGTTCATCTTCAGCGAGATTCTGGTGCCGAGTAACAGAAAGATCGGGGTACGGATGCGGTATAAATGCATCGGATTTTACGGTCCGATCAGAATTCCGTACCCATTTACTGAAAAGAATAAATCTGGCCAGTTGCTCTTCATCCGCAACCACCTGTTCATTTCCATCGATCATTCGGAAACAGCACGATGAACCAGCCTCAGAATATCGGCCGGGATTTCGCCAAAGAATGGCTCAGTGCCATAAGCTTTTCTATAACCAAGCAACGCTGCATAGTGCAGATCACCCTCCGGGCTTACACTGACCGACAAAATACGACGTGGCGATTGATACCACTCGAAAGTAATTTGCCCATCTGGCTCTGCTCCGACCGACGGCGCCACCATCTCAAGAGGAAGTGCGTTCAGAAAACGCTCCGCCTGCTGGATTGTTTCCCGCCCAACAGGCTGAGCTCCATAGCCATCCCAATCATTGAAACTGCATTCAGTCGCAATGCCATGTAAATCTTCTACGGCCTTTGTACCCGCTCCAAATGAGATCGCCTTGCGAAGTTGTGCCCGTCCTTCCGCAATTTGCCTGTTCACATACTCGGCCGCACCGCTCGTCCCAAATGTTTGCATCGCTCCAAAAGAAGAATAGGTACTTCTTGCCAGTGCGAGGGTCATTTAATCAACTCCAATGTATTAGGGGTAACGCTGCCAAAGAACACTTTGTTTTTCAACCATCGCATTTGGGCCAAGTGCTGTTCAAATGTATCCTGGTTAGCGATGGGTTCGATTGTAACAACATCAATATCCAGAATCACCCCCCATGCATCGCTCCCCTGCGGTGGTTGCACGGTCTGAATCAGGTTGATGCCATAAGGGTACCCCGGAACTGCCAGCGTATTGTGATGCAAAAAACCCTCAAATGGAACCTCCATGTCGCGCGGAGTCTTAGGTGGGTTTTCCAAGAAATCTTCCAATTTCACCTCATCCTGCAAAAACTCGATCCGATTGATGAAACGCAAACCAATCCGCTGAATTTCAGAGGGTTGTGCAATCTCGCTGTATAGCCTCCACAAGCGAAATCCTTCCTGCTGGAATTGTTCCCAGCCTTGATAGGGCTTCAGGCGGCTGAATGAAAAACCATCCCGATTGAACTGCGCAATATGCAGTTTGTCCGCAGATTCACAACGCAACCCGCGCCACCCCACCTCGTGAACAGCCTGTTCAGATTGCACGTCGACCCCAAACTTGATCTCGTGGCGAATACTATGCTGCGACTGAACGGCAGGATACTCAGAAAGACGTTGCTTGAATTGCTCTGATACAACATGCTCATCCCATTCAGCCTCGGCACGCGCAGTCACCCCAATCGCCGCTTCGACAATAGGCGCACGGGAAAGCAATGGGAACGATTCGCTCAAATCAATCTTAAACACGCTCTTTCCTTAAAATTTAGCCCCCAGCTATTCTGCAAAATAGGTGAGCGATTATACAAGCACGTTCGCCGCAATATACGCCTTGAGCTTCGCCACATCCGCCTCCATCGCCTCGCTGCGCTGTGGCAGATTCTCGATGCCGATCAGCGCTTCGGGACGCTCGGGTTCACGGCCCAGCGCTTCGCGTATGGTCTCCTCGAACTTGGCGGGCAATGCAGTCTCAAGACAGATCAGTGGCAGGCTGGGGCGGCGCTGTTCCAGGCCGACCTTGATGCCGTCGGCGGTGTGCGTGTCTATCATCACGCCATATTCTTCCCACAACTCGCGTATGGTAGCGAGGCGATCCTGATGCGAACTCTTGCCGGAAGCGAAATGGAATTGCGACAAGGCATGCCAATATTCCGTGCCCTTGATGTCGAACGATCCACCTGCATCCACCTTGCTCCAGAACTCGCGCACCTTCGCCGCATCGCGCCCGACCAGGTCGAACACGAAGCGCTCGAAGTTGCTGGCCTTGGAAATATCCATCGATGGGCTGCTGGTCTCGTAGGTGTGATCCGTGCCGCGCGGGCGGTATACCCCGGTGCGGAAAAATTCGTCCAGCACGTCGTTCTCGTTGGTGGCGAGAATGAGCTGGCCGATAGGCAAACCCATCATGCGCGCGATGTGGCCTGCACAGATGTTCCCGAAGTTGCCGGAGGGAACCGAGAATGCAACCTGTTCGTCGTTCGATTTCGTCGCGGCGAAGTAGCCTTTGAAATAGTAAACCACCTGCGCCGACACGCGCGCCCAGTTGATCGAGTTCACCGTGCCGATCTTGTATTTTGCCTTGAAAGCGTGGTCGTTGGACACCGCCTTCACCATGTCCTGCGCATCGTCGAACATGCCGGTGACGGCGATGTTGAAAATATTGGGGTCTTGCAGAGAATACATCTGCGCACGCTGGAAGCTGCTCATTTTTCCGTGCGGCGACAGCATGAACACGCGGATGCCGCGCTTGCCGCGCATCGCGTATTCGGCGGCGGAACCGGTGTCGCCCGAGGTCGCGCCGAGGATATTAAGTTCAGCGTTCTGTTTTGCCAGCGCATACTCGAACAGATTGCCCAGCAACTGCATTGCCATGTCCTTGAACGCGAGCGTCGGGCCGTTGGAAAGTTCGAGGATGTGGACGCCGGGTTCCAGCGTGCGCAACGGCGAGATCTGCGTGGCATCAGAATCGGCGCGGCCATTGCTGTACACCTCAGCGGTATAGGTTTTGTTGATGATCGCGCGCAGATCGCCCGCAGGAATGTCGGTGATGAATTTCGACAGCACTTCGAACGCGAGGTCGGCGTAGGACAGATTGCGCCAAGCGTTGAGTTCGGCATGACTCACCTGCGGATATTGCTCCGGCAGGTATAAGCCGCCATCGGGCGCGAGGCCGCCGAGCAGGATTTCGGTGAAAGTCCTGGTGGGAGAATTGCCGCGTGTAGAGATGTATTTCATCAGTGGCTCACTTCGATTAGTCCCCTCTCCCGCCAGCGGGCGAGGGGAGTTTGTTATTTTCCCAGCTCTTCCAGCCTTAACTTCGTCACCTTACCCGCCACTACACTCAACGCCTCCATCTTCGCGATCGCCGCATTGATGCGCTTCTCGCGTGTCAGATGAGTGAGCATGATGAGGTCGGTCTGCTCTTCGCCTTCGCCGGGTTCTTTCTGGATCACGGCGTCTATGGAAATCTGTTCATCGGCAAGGATGCGCGTGATGTCGGCCAGCACGCCGGGTTTGTCGGCCACGCGCAAACGCAGGTAGTAGCTGGTCTGCACCGCATCCATAGCCAGGGCGGGAATATTGGCGATCTGGTTGGGCTGGAACGCCAGATGCGGCACACGATTTTCCGGGTCTGCGGTGTGCATGCGCGTCACGTCCACGAGGTCGGCGATCACCGCGCTGGCGGTCGGCTCGGCGCCTGCGCCCTTGCCGTAATACAGCGTCGCCCCCACGGCGTCGCCCTGTACCAGCACGGCATTCATCGCGCCCTCGACGTTGGCGATCAGACGCCTGGCCGGGATCAGCGTGGGGTGTACGCGCAGTTCGATGCCTTCCGGTGTGCGACGCGTGATGCCGAGCAGCTTGATGCGATAGCCGAGTTGTTCGGCGTACTTGATGTCGATCGCATCGAGTTTGGAAATGCCTTCGATGTGAGCCTTGTCGAACTGCATGGCAGTGCCAAAGGCCAAAGCAGAAAGGATGGTAATCTTGTGTGCGGCATCCACGCCTTCGATGTCGAAGGTCGGATCGGCTTCTGCGTAACCCAGACGCTGCGCTTCTTTCAGCACGGTGTCGAAGCTCAGGCCTTTGTCGCGCATCTCGGACAGGATGAAGTTGGTGGTGCCGTTGATAATCCCCGCGATCCATTCGATGCGGTTGGCAGCCAGGCCTTCGCGCACCGCCTTGATGATGGGGATGCCGCCCGCCACCGCCGCCTCGAACGCGACCATCACGCGCATCTTCTGCGCCTCCATGAATATCTCGTTGCCGTGCGTGGCCAGCAGCGCCTTGTTCGCAGTGACCACATGCTTGCCGTTGTGGATGGCTTGCAGCACCAGTTCCCTGGCTACGCCGTAGCCGCCGATCAGTTCGATGACGATATCCACTTCCGGATCGTTCACCACCGCGAACGCATCGTCGGTCACGCGGCAGGCGCCGCCCGTAACTTTGTTCGCCAGTTCCACATTCTTGTCCGCCACTACGGTAATGACGATGGGACGACCGGCGCGGCGCGCGATCTCTTCCGCATTGCGTTGCAGCACGGTGAAAGTGCCGCCGCCGACGGTGCCGATGCCGAGCAGGCCTACGTTGATTGGTTTCATTTCAATTCCTAAATATAGGGTGGGCACGATTCTGTGCCCACCATTTTTCCGTGTGGGCACAGAATCGCGCCCACCCTGCAAGACTATTTCCCGTGGCGCTTGCGGTAATACTCCAGGAAGCGGGCGATGCGTCCCATCGCTTCGGTGAGGTCGTCGGCATTGGGCAGGAACACCACGCGGAAATGATCGGTATTCGGCCAATTGAAGCCGCGTCCCTGCACCACCAGCACCTTTTCAGTCTCCAGCAATTCGAGCACGAATTTCTGGTCGTCCTCTATCGGGTACATTTCCGGATCGAGGCGCGGGAACAGATACAGCGCGGCTTTCGGCTTGACGCAGGTCACGCCAGGAATCGCCGTGATCAACTGGTGCGCGAGGTCGCGCTGCTTCGCCAGCCTGCCTCCCGGTGCGACCAGATCGTTGATGCTCTGGTAACCGCCGAGCGCGGTCTGGATCGCGAACTGCCCCGGCACGTTGGAGCACAAGCGCATCGAAGCCAGAATGCCGAGGCCGTCGATGTAATCCTGCGCATGTTTTTTCTCGCCCGACACTATCATCCAGCCGGCACGATAGCCGCAGGCGCGGTAATTCTTGGACAGCCCGTTCATGGTCACGAACAGCACGTCATCCGCCAGCGAAGCGATCGAGGTATGCGTCGCACCGTCGTACAGCATCTTGTCGTAGATTTCGTCGGCGAACACGATAAGCTGGTTCTGGCGCGCGATCTCGACGATCTCGCGCAATAGCTCGTCCGAATACAGCGCCCCGGTCGGGTTGTTCGGATTGATGATGACGATGGCGCGCGTGTTGGGCGTGATCTTGCGGCGGATGTCGTTCAGGTCGGGCATCCACTCGTTCTGCTCGTCGCAGATGTAATGACGTGGCGTACCGCCCGCCAGCGTCACCGCCGCCGTCCACAGCGGATAATCCGGCGCGGGCACCAGCACTTCGTCGCCGGTATTGAGCAAGGCCTGCATCGCCATCACGATCAATTCCGAAGCGCCGTTGCCTAGGAAAATATCTTCCAGCCCAACACCTGCGATCTTCTTCTGCTGGCAGTAGTGCATGATCGCCTTGCGCGCGGCGAACAAGCCCTTGGAATCGGAATAGCCGGAGGAGTTGGGCAGGTTGTGAATCACGTCCTGCTGGATTTCTTCCGGCGCCTCGAAGCCAAATGGCGCGAGGTTGCCGATGTTGAGCTTGATGATGCGGTGACCATCTTCTTCCATCTGCTTGGCGCGCGCCATCACCGGGCCACGGATGTCATAGCAGACATTGGCCAGCTTGGTGGATTTCAGTACGGGGCGCACATCAGCGGTATCGGTTCGTTTCACAATATTCTTTCAGTCTCAAAAATCCACTCGACCACGGAAAACACGAATGACACGAAAAGAACAGGCACCGTTCCGGGTTTGTCCGTGCCATCCGTGTATTCCGTGGTTACCGATTTTTCAATCGTTCGTTTCAGTCATATGCGAATCCGGTAGAATCCGCCTGAAACCACGAGCCACAAAGGCCGCAATTCTATCCGAGCGCGCCCTGCTCAGCAAATAAACCGGACGTAACGGAGCCACATTGAAACTGCATCTTTCCAGCAACGCCGGACAAAAAATGTTCACCGCGCACGGCGCGGGCTACGTCATGGTCAACAGCGAACGCTACGATCGTTCCATTGTAGTCACGCCGGGACAGGTGCTGAAGGATTGGTCGCCACAGAATTTCGACGCGCTGGACGAAACGTGTTTCGAGTATTTCCTCGCGCTCAAGCCCGAGATACTGCTGCTCGGCACCGGCGCCCGACAGCGCTTCCCGCACCCGCGCCTGTACCAGGCACTGACCGCAGCGCGCATAGGCGTGGAATGCATGGACACCCCAGCCACCTGCCGCACCTACAACATCCTGATGGCGGAAGGCCGCAAAGTGGTGGCGGGAATTTTGTTGCAGGGTTAGCTGGCGAGTGGCAGGTTACAAGCAGTAAGATAACAAGATTGTATTTCCTGCCACAAGCGGTCGTTCGAGCTTGGTAGGGTGGACACGCTTTTGTGCCCACGTGGATGCCAGACTGGGTAAGTATCCAATTACTTATGGAAAACTAATGCGCATTGAACAACAAGAGATTTTGAGCAAGGTCCCTGAAGTAACCTTGATCTTTTGGATCATAAAGATTATTGCCACAACCTTGGGCGAGACCGGCGGCGATGCCCTGTCCATGTCTATGGGCCTCGGCTATCTCGTAAGCACCGGAATCTTCGCAGCAATATTTGCAGTTGCGGTAATGGTACAGATCATGGCAAAGAAATTTCATCTGGTTGTGTACTCAGTAGTGTCCGGTTTAATTGATAGCCATCGGCTGCCAACTCAATATTGACAAGGGTTTCAAGCGATTCATGGGTGTCCACGATTTGAATTTCAGAGCAAACATTTTCGATCCTCTCGGGTTTGACGAACCAGGGGTGAA
>JACQFX010000052.1 GCA_016199835.1 Nitrosomonadales bacterium
ACTCGGCGCTTGACGACAAAACGCCGGATGAGTTCTACTACGACAACCTGCCTGCAATGCAAAAAGCAGCGTAGGGATTAACCGCAAGGCGTCCACTTAAAAAATGGAAAATACTGTCCAACCAAGCGGAGCCACTTCTCTATCCCAACTATAGAGTCGTTCAATAATTCCTGTCTCAATTGCCCATTCACGTTGCAATTTCTTGACGAACTCAATAAATGCACCATTACCTTCAAGCTGTGATTTCTTTTCTAACCAAACAGAACTGAGAGCTCGCAACTCGGGGAAGCTGAATTTCGAGGCTTCTAAAAATGGTTGAATACGCTGGTAAGTCATATGTACCTCACAATTAAAAGTCTTTCCAAAACAGCAAAGAACGATAAGAGCGATAAGCAGCGATAAGGGGGCAGCATCGCCGCGCGCACCCCACCTACCCACTCACGCAAACCTCTTCACCCCCGCCTTCTTTGCCGCCCTCTGCAAATCCTCGGCTAGCGTAGCCAGCGGCAGGCCCAGCCTCAATGACAGCTCCAGATAGGAAGCATCGTAAGCGGATAGTTTGTAGCGCCGCGCCAGTTGCAGGGTGTGGGACAAGGCGTGCGAAAAGGTGGCGGCATCTACTTCGATGTCCACGCCTTCCAGCATCTCCAGGAATGCCTCGCTGCGCGCTTCGGTTACCAAGCCTTTCGCTTCCGCCCTGGCGATGACGTTCGCCACTTCCAGCCCCCAGGTCGCAGGCACGATGGCGCTGGCGCTTTTCATCGCATCCAGCACTTTTCCGGCATAGGTAAGTTCCTGCGGTTTTCCATCGCCAAAGAACCAGCGCATGGTCACCGAGTTGTCGAGGACGAAATTCACGCGCGTCCTTCCTCGATGAGTTCCTTGATATTCACGCCGCGCACCGGGTCAGCCCGCATGAATGCCTTGAGCCTTTCCGCTGCCGCAACCTTGTCCTTCGCTTTCGCGCCCAGGCTGGGCACCAGATCGGCTACGGCTTCCCCGCGATTGGTGATGGTGAAGCTCTTGCCGCTCTTTACCTGACGCAGCAACTCGGGCAGTTTTGTTTTCGCCTCGTAAGAACCGATCTCGATTTTCATGATTTCCCCGCAACACGAATTTACGTGTAGACCAGCATATAGACCAGTCCGATAAAAATCAAGCTCGCCTCGAAAAACGTCGCGAGAGGCGATCAGGCAAGGCGGAAGCCGGTGAAGTGGATTTGGCAGGGATGGGCGGCTTGCCGTTGCCGCCCAACTCGCAAAAAGCGGAGCCCACACAAAGTAGGTGAGCATTTTTTACCGGATTTCAACGCAGCATCATCGCCTCGCAGTAGTTTTTCATCAGTTCCGCAACGGCTTCCCATTCTTCAACATATGCTCCACTCGCGCCCTGGTCTTGTCCGTCGCCAGCAACTGCATGAAGTGGTGGCGTTCCAGATCGAGCAGCCAGTCCTCGTCCACCATGCTGCCCGCCTCCACGTCGCCGCCGCACAGGGTCTCGGCAATGCGGCAGCCGATGTCGTAGTCGTGTTCGGAGATGAAGCCGCCTTCTAGCATGTTGACCATCGCAGCCTTGAGCGTGGCGATGCCCGTGCGCCCGGCCACGGGGATCTGGCGCTGGTGCAGCGGTGGACGATAGGCGGTGGCGGTGAGCGCGCGCGCTTCTTCCTTGGCGACATGCAACAGCTCATGTTGGTTCAATACAATTCGATCCGACGCTTTCAGATAACCCATCTCGCGCGCGAGTTCGGCGCTCTTGGCGACTTCGCCCATGGCGATCTGCTGGAAGTAGCGCTTGAGGTGCGGGAAGATGTCGCCGCCTCGTGCTTCGGCTGCCGCGCGCTGCGCCATTTCCTTGCAGCCGCCGCCTGCGGGCAGCAGGCCCACACCGACTTCGACCAGGCCGATGTAACTTTCGAGCGAGGCGACAATCCGCGTGCAGTGGATGGAGAACTCGCAGCCGCCACCGAGCGCCAGGCCATACACGGCTGCGATGGTAGGCACCTGCGCATATTTGAGACGTTGCGACACTTGCTGGAATTTGGCGACGACTTCTTCGACGCGCGGCACATTGCCGGTCGCAGCGTTAAGTACGTCCCCCAGATTGGCGCCGCCTGCAATGGTGTATTTCACACGCTGCGCCGCGCCCTTGAGTTTGCCGAACAATCCGGCGGGTGGCGCGTCGGCGGCTTCCTGCACGCCTTGCATGAGTTGCAGCAGATGCGCGCCTGCGGAGAACGGCGCTTCGGTCTGCCACAGGATCAGCGCGCGCCAGTTGGCCTCGGCCTCGTCCACCGCGCGCAGGATGCCGTCGAGCACGTCGTTGCTGACGGCATGCATCTTGGATTTGAAACTCAGGATGGCGATGTCGTCGCCCGTGTGCCACATGCGCACCGAGTCGGTCTCGAATATCGTCTCGCCGTATTGCACGGGTTCGCCGAGCAGGCGGTCGGGAAATGGCTGGCGTTTGTAGACAGGTAGCGTGGAACGCGCAGAAAGTCGGGATGCACCCGCAAGGGGTACTCCGTGGTTGTAAGGGGCTGAAGCCCCAACAACACACGCAGAATCCAGACCTACGGGAGCATATGAACCTTGTGCGGTGTGAACTCCGACGCGATCCGGCTCGGTCGCCCAGACAGGCAGCGGCACACTGGACATGGCTTTGCCTTTTTCGATGTCCTGCGTTATCCAGCCCGCGACCTGCTGCCAGCCCGCAGCCTGCCAGATTTCGAACGGGCCGCTGTCCCAACCAAATCCCCAGCGCACGGCGAGGTCGAGATCGCGCGCGTTGCCCGCAATGTGTTCGAGTTGCAGCGCGCAGTAGTGGAACACGTCGCGGAAAGTGGCCCATAAGAACTCAGCCTGCGGGTGCGGCTTGTCGCGCAACGCGGCGAGCTTCTTCGCCCAGTCGCGCTCGCGCAGAATCTCCTTCACGTCATCGTCTATTTTCGAGTCGGACAAACGATATTGTCTGGTGTGCAGATCGAGAACGTGAATGTCCTTGCCTATCTTCTGGTAGATACCCTTCTTCGTTTTCTGCCCCAGCGCGCCCTGATCCACTAGGTAACCATACCAGCCGGGTAATTCAAAATGCTTGTGCCACGGGTCTTCGGTTAGGTTCTCGCGCATGGTGTTGACCACGTGCGCGAACACATCGAGGCCCACCACATCCAGCGTGCGGAAGGTCGCGCTCTTGGGGCGCCCGAGATAGCGCCCGGTCAGCGCATCCACGGTGTCGAAGCCGAGCCCGAACGCCTGCGCGTGATGCTTGGTCGCCAGCATGGAGAATACGCCGATGCGGTTGGCGATGAAGTTGGGCGTGTCCTTGGCGCGCACCACGCCTTTGCCCAGCGTGGAGACGAGGAAGGTTTCGAGGTGATCGAGCAGCGAGGCTTCGGTGCCGACGCACGGGATCAATTCGACCAGGTGCATGTAGCGCGGCGGATTGAAGAAGTGGATGCCGCAGAAACGGTGGCGCAGATTTTCCGGGAATGCTTGCGCGAGTTTGTTGATGGACAGGCCAGAAGTGTTGCTGGCGAATATCGCATGTTCATTCAGGAACGGCGCGACTTTTTTATACAGATCGGATTTCCAGTCCATGCGCTCGGCGATGGCTTCGATCACGAGATCGCAGTCGCGCAATTGCTCCAGATGCTGCTCGTAATTGGCGGGCTGGATATATTGCAGTTTGGCGGGACTCGCGATCGGAGCGGGATCGAGTTTCTTCAGGCCGTCGAGCGCCTTGTTCACATTGCCGTTGGGATCGCCTTCTTTCGCGGGCAGTTCGAACAGCAGCGTTTCGACATTGGCATTGACCAGATGCGCCGCGATCTGCGCGCCCATCACACCGGCACCCAGCACGGCAACTCTACGGATATGGAAATTTTCAGTCATTGCAGTTCTCCAGAAACGAAAAAAGGGAAGGCCTGATGCCCTTCCCTTGCACATCTTGCAACTTAAAAGCTGTGTGTGTATTGCGCGCTCAGTATATCCACGTTGTTTTTATAGCTACCGATGGCAGCGCCGGAGTTAATTGAAGAATCTTTCACGAACAAATGTGCATAGCCGAAATCAATCGCACCAGCAGGCGACGGTTTGTACTGCCCTCCCACGGCTAACCAGGTGCGATTATTATCCGGGATGCGCGGCGTTCTGAACGCATCGCTAACCGGTGCCTGATCATAAGCCAAGCCTGCTCGCGCAGACCATTTCTCACTGTAGCTATAGGTTGCACCGACTGAAACGCGCACCGTATCCTTCCAGTTCTCTATGGTTGGATTCCCCGACAAGGATGCCCCCGTGCCATCCACAACATTCACCTCCTTGAATGAGCTCCAGCCCGTGAATGTCACATCGGCCATCACCGCGTAGTGATCGTTCACCTGATGATGCGCGCTGAGTGACAGGGTGTCCGGCACTTTGACTTTCAGCGACACGGGGCCGTCATTCAAGGGGATTCCTGTGGCCACCGAACCATGCAGCGTATAGCTGATCGCCGAACGATAGGCCACGCCGATACGGGTGCTTGCGTTCAGGTTATACAGCACGCCCAGATTGTAGCCCCAGGCATTATCGGTTCCCTTGACCACGGCCGTATTGCCGAGACCCAGCGAACTGCTTAATTCGCCGCTGATATGCTGATAATCCAGACCCACCCCTATGCTCAGCGCATCATTCACCTGATACGCCAGCGAAGGATTGACATTGATCGTTTCGATCTTTGATTTGATAGCCTGGGTGCGCCCGATCCAGTTGGAATCATATTCAGTCTGCAAGCCAAATGGGGCGTTCACACCCAATCCGGCTTTCAAGCCCGGCTTCACTTCCATGGTGAAATAAGCGTTAGGGACGATTGCCATACTACCCGCATCCCCCCCGCTGGCAACGCCCGCAGAAGAAGTGAATTTCGCCGAAGGTGTGATCGCGTGGGCAGCCACCACAATTTGCTTGCCGCTCAAGCGCGACATACCCGCCGGATTAAAGAACACCGTGCTGGCATCTTCGGCACCGGCTGCTCCGCCCGCATAAGCATTGCCCAAACCGCTCGCGCTTTGCTCAATCAAGGCGAAACCCGAAGCCGCAGCATTTCCGGACAGTGCCAACATAACACTTGTTACCGCCCCACAAATAATCGTTTGTTTGAAAATCATGATGTTTTCTCCCAAGTTAAATAACAAGACGGATTCGATTTAGTGCCAGCCTTTTTTGGTCATCTCTTGCAGTACGAATTGCGCAAAGAGCATGTGACCATAAGGCGTTGGATGCGTGTCATCGGAGAACAGATAATGGCTATCTGCTGTCAATCCGGTCTTCAGGGTGTTTGCGTTGCAAAACAGCGCCCGATTCTGAGGGGTCAGATCAGGGTCACATGCCTGGGCTGTCGAATTGATCAAGCCATATTTTTCCGGATGATTGATTTCGTCCTTGATGGATGTATACGTATCCAGATAGATGACATTTGCACTGTCAGGCAAGGCAGCCAGTCCGGCTTGCAGGGTGGAATTGAAAGCGATAACCAATCCATCAATCAAGGGCTGATATGGAACAAATGATGGATTTGCTGCGACTGCCGGTATATCGGCGAAGTCTGGAATGCTGGCAACCACCACATGTTTTGCGCCCTTGGCAAGAAGCAGCGTATTCACATCGTTGACCAGTTCGCCAGCAGCCGTTGCCATAGCCGTCACAGCCGCCGTCACAGCCGGGCCGATCGGCGACAGATAGGTAGCCGCTGCGGTGTTGCCTATCGTTTGCAAAGCTGCAAGCCCGCCCAATTCCGCTATCGCCGCCGGCTGGCAATTCGTTGCCTGTGCGTCAGTCGGTATGCAGGTTCCGCCCACGATGTCAGCCTGGATTTGAGTGGCAACCGCTGCATTAGCCGCTGCGGTACCTGCGGCGGTTGCACCACCAACCAGCAAAGTCAACTGGAGTTTTACTTCATTCCCGCCCACCACCACAGACACCAATTCGTTGCCGCTGAAGCTGTCTGCATGGTCGGCAAGATAATTGTTGATTTGCGTCACCACAGGATAGGTTAGCTCGGCGCCTCCCAATCCGGATGTGGCGGCGTAGGTACCGTAGTGGGTATTATGAATTCCATACGGATTGGTCACGAGGGCTCCGCCCTGAGCATAGCCATAACATCCCGTCTGATAAGCTGACACCGGTACAGTCAGCGCGTCACTGCCGGATGTATCAATCAGGCCCGTCACCGCAGCACAAGGTGCGGGCAACCCCAGGTTCAATGCCAGAACCTCGGTCCAGTTGGTGATGTTATTTCCATTAGCCGCTTTCCCATTGGCATTGCTTCCGTTGATGCTGAATTGCCCGCCACCCGCCGCGTTAACGAAACCGACATTGTAGGTGCCTACATCGCTCAAACTGTCACCGAATGAAACCTGCGCGCTGAACTTTGGTTTGGCAGGCAAATCGCCACTCCCGCCACCACACCCAGCGAGGACTACTGCCATCAATATGGCTGCACTTTTAATAAATTGATGCATTTGCATTCTCCTTCCCGTTATCAAGTTCAATCCCGTTTACAGCATATTTTTTAACAGCCCTGCATCCTCCATCAACACTCATGCGCAACTCTCACGCAAACAGCTCTAACTTTCCGGCGGCACCACGCGCGGCTTGCGCTCATCAGTCACCGCAACATAGGTCAACGTGGCCTCAGTCACCTTGACGCAGGTCGGCGTGACCGGATCACGCTGGGAATACACCTCCACCTCGACCGTGATTGAGGTGTTGCCGACCTTGACGATGCGAGTGTAGAAACTCACCAGATCACCTACGAACACCGGCTGTTTGAACACGAATGAATTCACTGCCACTGTCGCCACGCGCCCCCTGGCGCGATGCAAGGCGGGAATGCTGCCCGCTATATCCACTTGCCCCATGAGCCAGCCGCCGAAAATATCCCCGACAAAATTAGCATCCGACGGCATCGCCACCACGCGCAGCGTGGGTTGGCGCTGTGGCAGATCGACCACTCCCTCCTTATCGCTCATTTCATCATCCTCGTTCATCGTCCCTGATAAAGCTGCTCGATCTCCTTGCCAAAACGCACCGTCACTTGCGCGCGCTTGAGCTTGAGCGTGGGCGTCAGCATGCCATTCTCTATGCTCCACGGCTCCAGTGACAATAACACGCGGCGCACCTTGGCATACCCCGGAAACTCCCTGATCTGCCCGGCAATGCGCTGCAACACCTGTTGCTCGATGCGCGTATCGTGCAGCGACTCCGGCATGTCAGAGCGCACGCCGACCTGTTGCGCAAAGATTTTCCATTGCTCCGGATTGACCACCGCCAACACCAGCAGCGCGGGATGTCCTTCACCGAACACCATCACCTGATCGAACAGCGGATCGCGCATGATGGCTGCCTCCATGTCGGCAGGCGGCACTTTCTCGCCGTTGGACATCACGATGATCTCTTTCAGGCGTCCGGTGATGGTGATGTGGCCGCTCTCGCTGATGCTGGCGGTGTCGCCGGTATTCAGCCAGCCATCCCGGCCTATCATCGCTGCCGTGGCCTCGGGATTATTCCAGTAGCCCAGCATGTTGCACGGCCCTTTCACCAGCAGCGCATTCTGTTCGCCTATGCGCACCTGTATGTCCTGCAACGGCAGACCGACGGTAGAGGGGCGATTGCTCTCGACATGATTGACGCTCACCACCGGACTGGTTTCGGTCATGCCGTAGCCCTGTACCAGCGGCAGGCCCAGCGCGATGAACAGGCGCGACACCTTGGGCGGCAACGCCGCGCCGCCGCTGATGGACAGACGCAAGCGCCCGCCCAACCTGTCCATCACCTTCGCCGCGACCAGATGTTTGAGCAGCGGCCACAGCAACAATTTGGGCGTCCACGCGCCGCGCCCCTGCTCGTATTCGAAACGATCCCAGCCGACATCCACGGTCAACGTGAACAGCTTGTGGCGCAACGGCGGGCCTTCTTCGAGCTTGGCGTGGATGGCGTTATAGATGCGCTCGTAGATGCGCGGCACGGCAACCAGTATGGTGGGGCGGATGATCTTCAAGTCATCGGCGAGCAAGGGAATCGAGCGCGCATAAGCAACGGTCGCGCCCGCCATCATGCTCATGTAATAGCCCGCCGTGCGCTCGAAAGCGTGTGACAGCGGCAGGAAGGACAACATGCAATCGTGTTTGCCGACCGAAGGAAAGGTCAGCAACCCGCCATAGGCGTTATGCACGATATTATGGTGCGACAGCATCACGCCCTTGGGCTTGCCGGTGGTGCCCGAGGTGTACATGATGGTGGCGAGTTCGTCGCGCTTGCGTTCGCGCTCGGGCTGCAACGCAGCCTGCGCGGGCAGCCAGTCGTCGGCACACAACAAGCGCTTGTCGCCGCCCTGCGCGACCTTCTCCAGACTGAGCAGACGCTGCAAACAGCCCAGTTGCTCCGTCACCGTATGCAAAGCCTGCCACTGCTCGTCGGTCTCGAACAGCAGCACTTTCACCTGCGCATCGTTGACGATGTAAGCCACGCTCTCCGGCCTGTCCACCACATACAGCGGCACCACCACCAGCCCCAGCGACAGCGCCGCCTGCTCGAACATCACCCACTGCGGACAATTGCGCAGCATCACCGCCACGCGCTCGCCCGCCGCCAGATTTTCGCGCAGCAGCGCCGCCTGCCAGCGCGCCACCTGATCGCGCATCTGCGCCCAGGTCAGTTCAAGCCAGACCTCCTTGTGCGTGTCGAAATAGCGATAGGCGATACTGTCCGGCGTGCGCTGCACGCGTTCGAGAAACAGGCCGTGCAAGGTGACGGCAGTTTCCGGCTTTATGATGTCGTCTGGCATGATGGTTTTCTCTACTCAAGAAATAGATCGTTGAACAGCTTCGTTCCCGGCGCTACTGCATATTGCTCGAAATCCTCTACGCCCGCTGCGCGCAACACGTCTTCATCCACGAAAAAATTCCCGCTGCATGCCCGGCTGTCGCGCGTCAGGATGTGATGCGCCGCATCGGCCACGATGGCCGGCTTGCGCGAGGCGCGCAGCACGGCTTCGGGAAAGTTGAATTCAATGGCGGCAGTGGCGATGGTGGTGCGCGGCCACAGGCAGTTCACCGCGATGCCGTCTGCGGCAAACTCGCGCGCCATGCCCAGCGCGCACATGCTCATGCCGTATTTTGAGATGGTGTAAGCGACATGCGGCGCAAACCATTGCGCATCCATGCTCAACGGCGGCGACAAGGTCAGAATGTGCGGGTTCGCGGAATTTTTCAGATACGGGATGCAGGCTTGCGAAGCGAGGAAGGTGGCGCGCATATTCACGTCCCAGATCAGGTCGAGACGTTTGGTCGGCGTATCCAGCGTATTGCTCAAACTGATGGCACTCGCGTTGTTGACCAGCACATCGATGCCGCCGAAATGCTGCGCCGCCTGCTCCGCTGCCGCCTTGATCGCGTCCGCATCGCGCACGTCGAGCTGGATGGCGAGTGCCTTGCCGCCCGCCTGCTCCGCTTCCGCAGCCACGCTGTGTATGGTGCCGGGCAACCTGGGATGCGCCTCCACCGTCTTGCCGGTGATCACCACATTCGCGCCATCGCGCGCGCAACGCAACGCGATCTCGCGCCCGATGCCACGTGTAGCGCCGGTAATGAAGAGGGTTTTGCCGTGCAGGTCAGCCATTATTCCTTAACCTCCCAAGCCAGACACAGACCAGTATTTCATTTCGCAGCCTCTATTGCCCGCTGCAACACCATCCTATCCATCACATCCTTGTTGCGCACAGATTGCTTGGTCAACAGCAAACCTTCGAGAGACAAGGTACGCACCGGGATGCCGTCGAGGTCAACGATTTCGGCGTAGCGCGCCAGCGTTTCATTGGTTTCTCCACAAGCGCCAAATAGTAAATCCACCACAAATTCGTCTGCCACACGTATCGTTTCACCTTCGTCGAACCATGCAGGATCAATTTGTTCACTCGCTTTTTCAGGTAAAACCAGCAATGCCTTTATCACCCGTTTTGCCTGTTCACTGCCCGGCTGCACAAGAATGTCAATATCGGTTGTAGCACGATAGTAACCGTGAGCAAACAAGGCATACCCGCCAATCAGGAAATAATCCACATTATTTTCATTGAGCGATTGAATGAGCATTTTCAAATCATCAATCGTCGCCGGGCGTGCATACTCGTCCTCAACCATGCCTGGCTTTCTGAACGGCGACCATGGAATTGACCATACAGTCCATCATGTGCCGATCTGCTTCTCCGTGAGATTTATAACGGAACACACCGCGCGGGAACTGGAATGTGGACTGCAATTTTTGCAACTCGGTATTGAACAAAGCTCCCTCGCGCAGCAAAGCTCCATCGGCATGAAATGTGATATTTCTCTCCTTGCGCTTACCGGCAATTTTCATTGTCTTCCCCGTATGCTCGAAACCTCAATGCCCCGCCGCGAGATGTCTCCGCGAACTACCGCCAAACGTAGGTCGGGCTCTGCCCGAAATAATTTTTATAACGGCGGGCAAAGCCCGCCCTACAAAACCTCAATGTGCTGCCGCGAGTTGTTCCGGCGCGAAATCGTCCACCATGATGACCTTGCGCCGCAGCGCGTAATCGCGTTCCAGCAGCAAGGCATCGTTCACGCCGATGACGCCCTTGTTGCGCGCCTCGGAAATACGTTCGAGTTCGTCCAGCGTCTTGAGTTGCCCGGATTTGCGCGCAGCGTCTATCTTCGCCTGCAAGGGTTCGTTGCTCAAGGTGCTGTGCAGCGCGGCATCTAGCGCGCCCACTGCATCGTTCTCGTCTGATGGCAGGAACATGCCTGCCGTCAGACGATCGCGCGCGGCGCCGGGCTGCATCATCAGCGTGGACACCTGATGCCCGAGTTCATCCGATGGCGGTGCGAGGCAACGCCCCAGAGGGAAGATCAAACCGCGCAGGATCAGCGCGGCAAGGCGGCTGGGGAAATTGTGCAGCACGCCATCGAGCGCCTGCTGCGTCCTGTACAGCGCATCCTGCATGGACCAGTGCAGCAACGGCAGATCGTCCTGCTGATGCCCCTCGTCCTGGAAGCGTTTCAGCGTGGCCGAGCACAGGTACAACTGGCTCAGCACATCGCCCAGGCGCGCGGAAATTTTTTCGTGGCGCTTGAGGCTGCCGCCGAGCACCAGCATCGATACATCCGCCGCCAGCGCGAAAGCCGAGGCGTAGCGCGTGAGCTGCTGGCAATAGCGCCGCACCACCGCATCGTCCGCATGCACCGGGATGCCGTGCCCGCCCGTGATGCCGAATATCAGGGCGCGCGCCGCGTTGCTCAAACTGAAACTGATGTGGCCGAGCAATGCGCTGTCAAAGTTGTGTACCGCGCGCTTCGCATCTGCGTCATGCGCCGCCTGTATCTCCTTGAGCACATAGGGATGCGAACGGATCGCGCCCTGGCCGAAAATAATCATGCTGCGCGTCAGGATGTTCGCGCCTTCCACCGTGATGCCGATCGGCGTCTGCTGATAGAAACGCGCGAGATAATTGTCCGGCCCCATGCAGATGCCCTTGCCGCCGTGCACGTCCATCGCGTCGTTGATGACGATGCGGCCGCGCTCGGTGCAGTGGTATTTGACAATGGCCGAAATCACCGACGGCTTCTCGCCCATGTCCACCGCCTGCGCCGTGAGCTTGCGCGCGGCATCCATCATGTAGAGATTGCCGCCGACGCGCGCCATGGCTTCTTCTACGCCCTCGAATTTACCCACGGGCATCTTGAATTGTTTGCGCACGCGGCCATACGCGCCGCAGGTGCGCGCCGCCGTCTTGCAACCGCCGGTAGCACTGGCCGGCAGCGAGATCGAACGACCCGCCGCCAGACATTCCATCAGCATGCGCCAGCCCTGGCCGATGCGCTCCTGTCCGCCGATGATGTAGTCGAGCGGGATGAATACGTCCTTGCCCGAAGTCGGGCCGTTCTGGAATGCGGAGTTGAGCGGGAAGTGGCGACGGCCCACGTTCACGCCGGGCGTGTCGGTCGGGATCAACGCGAGCGTGATGCCGCGCTCGGTCTCGCTGCCCAGCAGATGTTCCGGATCGTACAACTTGAAAGCGAGACCGAGCAGCGTGGCGACCGGCGCGAGCGTGATGTAGCGCTTCTCCCAGGTCACGCGCAAGCCCAGCACATCCGGCTTGCCTTCGAACTCTCCGCGACACACGATGCCGTAATCGGGTATCGCGCCCGCATCGGAGCCGGCGAACGGCCCGGTCAGCGCGAAGCACGGCACCTCTTTGCCCTGCGCCAGACCGCGCAGATATTTTTCCTTCTGCGCCACTGTGCCGTAGTGCAGCAACAGCTCGGCCGGCCCCAGCGAATTCGGCACCATCACCGTGACCGCCGCCGTGCCGCTGCGCGACGCCACCTTGGTCACCACCGCCGAATGCATCTGCGCGGAGAATTCCAGCCCGCCATATCTCTTCGGCACGATCATGCCGAAGAAGCCCTTGTCCTTGATGAACTGCCAAACATGAGGAGGAAGATCCTGGCGCACATGGGTGATGTCCCAGTCGTCCAGCATGGAACACAAGGTATCGGTCTCGTTGTCGAGGAAAGCTTGCTCTTCCGGAGTAAGCGTAGCTTTGGGATAAGACAGCAGCTTGTGCCAGTCCGGATTGCCGCCGAACAGATCGCCGTCCCACCACACGGTTCCCGCGTCCAGCGCCTCCTGCTCGGTCTGCGACACCTGCGGCAATATCTTGCGGAATATTTTCAGGATGGGGCCGCTCACCAGCAGCCGACGCAGCGCGGGCAGGCCCAGTATCGCGACGAACAGAACCAGCGCGACGATGAGCAACTGGAATACATCAGAAGACAAACGGCTCTGGATCGCAATGACCGGCACGAAGACTATCATCGCCAACAGCCAGCCCCAGATGGAAGAACGGAAAAAAGCCAGCAACAGAATCACCACCAACACCAGCATCAACACTTCCATTGCCGCCTCCGATTATTCTTATAGTTTCATGTGCGAACTGTAACGCCAGTCCGTATGGCTGGCAATGCTTTTCGAGCCATTCCACGCTTAAGAAATAACCAGCCCGTCATTCCCGCGCAGGCGGGAATCCGGCATGGCAAAAATGCATTTTGGTTAAACCTACTGGATTCCCGCCTGTGCGGGAATGACGCCCACTCCGGGAAGACGGGCTCGCCAGAAATGACAAAAGCGCCCGCAGGCGCTTTTGTCATTCATCACAGCGAACCGCTTAGAACGGCATGCGTACCTTCAAGTATGCAGACTGGCTGTTGTAGTTCGTCCGGGTATCCACGTCCACATTGAACGTGATCTCCGTACCGCTGCTGCGCACCACTTGCAAACCAAGGCCGCCGCGCACCACCGACGAAGCCGGCTTGATACCCGTGCTGACGTAGCTGATCGTGCTGCCACCCAGGTTCGTGGTCACGCTGGAAGTACCTTGCGAGTCGTGACCCACATCCAGATGGCCCACCAGCTTCACGCCGGTATCTATGGTATGCGCTGCCCTTACGCCAACCGTGAGTATGTTGGATGTGGCGCTGCTGCTGCCCACCCCATTACCCAACGCGCCTCCGTGTCCCGCTTCCATGTAGCCGTCATTGTTCACGTGGGTGTATTCCCAACGTCCCAATGCCGTCAGGCTGGTCGCATCAGACAGTTTGTAGGTATGGCCGATATCCGCATTCAGATACGTGTGCTTGCTGCTGTAGCTACCCGTTACCGATCCATTTCCGGTTGCGAGCAAAGGTGTAGGCAGCAACACATTCGGTGCTACACGGCTGATGTCGTTGGTGTTATGCCCCATACCCAGTTCCAGATTGAGGGCGGTGTCAGCAGCGAGGTTGCCGGTACCGTACACGGTGAGCTGTGTCGTCCTGGTATCGATCTTGTCGTTGGTGTTGGCATCTCCATCAACCTTGCTCTTGCCATAGGAGAGCGCCGCACCCACACGCCAGGCGTCGGACACCTTGCTATCCATGCCCAGCGCAGCACCGGAGCCGTTGGCCTTCCAGCCAGCGATACCGCCCGTCGCATTCTGCGTGCTGTGCGCAACGAATGGCTTGATCCAGAATGCGCGATCCTTGGCTGCCGCATCACCGGAAGACAGACCCAGCAGATAGTCGTGCAGCAGTGACGATGCGCCGCCGCCCGCGCCAGCCAGACCGATCGCGTTGGCATTGCCGGACAGGCCAGAATCCAGCTCAGCCAGCTTGGCCTTGACGGTCGCCGGATCGACGTTGTTGATACCCTGCTGGTTGATCCACTGCACCAACTGATCCAGCGAACTGCCCGGCGGATAACTTCCCTGTCCGCCCAACAACGCAGCCAGGGCGGCGTTGAAGTCCCCGCCACTTGCGGCAGGAACGGTATTCGCTCCGAACACCAGCGGGTTCAGTGCTGCGGTCAGGTCGATCTGATTCGCATCGCTGCTGTTTACTTGAGCAGTAAAGTCCCAGATGGAGCTGTTGTCTGCAACGGTCATTGCATGCCCGGTAGTCAAGAGCCCGCTTGATCCGTACAGGCCACCTTGCGCATCCAGAATGTCAGCCACCGTCCCGCTCCGCAGCGTGGTAGTCGGCGCTACGTTCACGAAGATATTCGGGTTGCTAGCTGTCGCAGTATCGAAGGTAGCCGATCCGCTGACATGCAAGCTGCCGTGGATGCTGTCGTTGCTGGTCTGGGCAACGCTATCCAGACTACCGCCGCCGATACCCACCGAGTAAATCCCCGTGCTGCCCTGAACGTAATCCCCCGTCAGATTGACGCTGTTCTGCCAATCAACCGCCAGTACGCCGTTGTTCTGAAGTGGGGAGTACCTGACCGTAACATCGTTGGCCATGTAGAAGATGCCGCCGGTTCCGGCAAGCGAGCTAATCGTGTTACCGCCTGCGATGGTCGTATCAACCACATTGATACCGCTATCAATATTGAAGTGGAACACATCGAAGGTGCCTTCGGAAGCGAATGCGCCGTTAACGTTGACAGTAGAGCCTTCACCGCCATCCACCGCACCGATCACGCGGCTACCCACCGCGCCAGCAGCGCCACCATTCACAGCCACGCGGTCGCTGTTACCAACGACGAATCTGGTCATGCCGTTCAGGTTCAGCGTGTTGCCGTAGATGTTATCACCCAGCCAGACCGCACCGTTCAACTCGCCAGTGTTGTCCACCGTTATCGCAGAGTTATTGTTGTTCAGGAACAGCGAGTAGGCATGCCTGTCCGGGTAGCTGGTACTCCAGAACGGAGCATCTATCGTGCCGTTGAGCGTGCCGGTCGTGCCTGTGATCGCACCCGTGATCGTGCCGCTGTTGATGATGCCGCCAGTAATGGCACTGGAGGTATTTACATAGATGCCAGCAGCGTGGGCACTTGTACCCGTGCGGACATTTGCAGTCGCAGTGATATTGCCGCTGTTGATGATCGCACCACTGATGCTGCTAGCCCTGATGAGGATGCCGGTTGCACTCGCCCAGGTCTGACCATCCGCAGTCGCAGTGATGTTGGCAGAATTGAGTACCGGCCCACCTCCCAGACGATTTGCAGCGAAATTATTATTGATCCCGCCATTGTAGACATTGCCGCTTACGCTGGAACCCGCGATCACCACGCCTACCGCATAAGCACCGCCACCATACGCATCTTGATTCGTCGCGCTCGCCAAGATGGTGCCGCTGTTGCTGATGCCGCCACTAACGACGCTAGCGCCAAGACCCACGCCGGTCGCGCCCGCAGAATTAGTGACGTCGCCGATGGCGCTAGCAGCGATGTTGCCACTGTTGGAGATGTCCGCACCCACGCTGGAACTCCAAACTCCCACACCAGCCGCGTAAACGTTCTCGAAGCTGCTTCCCGGGGTGGTTCCGTTCGCCGAGATAGTACCGCTGTTAGCGATACCACCAGTCACAGTGGAATAGCGGGTCTGTATGCCCGCAGCTGTAACCGTCCAACCCCAAGGGGAGGATGACGTCGCGACCGAGATGTTGCCCGCGTTGGTGATGATGCCCGTAACGGTGCTGCTCTCAACATTGATGCCATAGACATTCGCACTGAGAGTACCGCTGTTCGTGATGCCGCCCGTGACCGTACTATGGTTGTATACCCCGATAGCAGAGTAAGTGCCGGCGATGGAACCGTAGTTGGTGATCCCACCCGAGACGGTGCTGTAATTATCCAACGTCACGCCATACTCATTGCTCCGGATGACGCCATTAATATCGTTGACGATCCCGCCTGTAATGGTTCCGGCACCAAGCTCAACACCATAATTATTTCCGGAGATCGTGCCATCGTTATAGAGATTCCCGACGATGGTGCTATTTGCAATAACAGCGATGCCATCCGATCCTCCGCCTTCAATCAGGCCGGTGTTAGTCACGCCGCCGACGATAGTCGAGCCTGCATAAATCCGGATGCCTGTTCCGTCCGTTCCAACAATGATGCCCGCATTGCTGATGCCGCCAGCACCGCCCGCAATGGTGCTGTCATATGCCAAGTCTATGCCATGCCCACCGGCGATGGTAGCGCCGGACAGGTTGAGCAGGCCGTAGCCTTCGCCGCCATCTACGATGCTGCCATTGAAAATAGCTATGCCTGCTCCGCCACCGGAGATGGTGCCGCTGTTGGTGATACCGCCGCGGACTTGGCTGGACGAGTTCACAAAAATACCACGGTCGCGGCCCTGGATGGTGCCACTGTTGTCGATGGCGCCGACGATGGTGCTGTGGCCTCTGACATAGACGCCGTAGTAACCGTAGGCTGCCGAGATGGTGCCGCTGTTGATGATACTGCCCGTGATCGTGCTGTGATTCCACACGTCTATGCCATCGCTGGTGCTACAGCAACCATTATTGGTCGCTTCGATCAGGCCGCTGTTGACTATGTCGCCAGCCAGGGTGCTCGTGTTTTGCACGCGTATGCCGGCATAGCTACCCGAAATCGTGCCACTGTTGTTTACGCCGCCGTCCAGCAGGCTGCCGTCCCTGACACTGAGACCCATCTGATTATATCCAACGATGGTGCCGCTGTTGGTCACCCCGCCAATCAGCACGCTGCTGTTGGAAATTTCCATACCGGTGTTGTTGCCGGTGATGGTGCCGCTATTGACCAGCCCGCCGGTGACCGTGCTGTGGTTCCAGATCGCAAATCCGCTGTCGTAGTATCCGGTTATTGTGCCGTCGTTATTGATCCCGCCGGTAACTACGCTATGCGAATTGATGGCAATGCCGTTTTGTCCAATGATGTTGCCGCCAACAGTATTGTTGATGCCGCCAGTGACGGTACTGTAGTAGCCCACATAGATGCCATCCCCACCGCTCGCGATGATGCCGCTATTGGTAATGCCGCCGGTGACGGTGCTGTGATCGACCAGGATAATACCCGCCGAGTAATAGCCTGCTATGCTACCGCTGTTGTTGATACCGCCAGTGATGGTGCCGTAATTCCCGAGACGGATGCCGGCGCCCATCCCCAATATCGTTCCGGCATTGGTGATGCCACCCGTGATGGTGCTGCTGCTGGCGACTAATATGCCGTTAAAATTACCCGCTATAGATCCGCCCGACTGATTATTGACGCCGCCAGTGATCGTGCTCTTCACATAGACCTTGATGCCCTCACCGCCATCGCCCAGGATGAGGCCGCTGTTGTTGATGCCGCCGCTAATGGTGCCGCTGTTATACAGCCCGACGCCGACGCCGGAAATGCCGTTTCCGCCCAAGATCGTGCCCGTGTTGACCAGGCCATTGCTGACCGAGCTGCCATCAACCACCAGGATGCCGTTCCAGTTACCCGAGATCGATCCGCTATTGGTGATGCCACCGCCGATCCCGCTGCCGCTGGCGACGAAAATGCCGGTGCTGTTACTGATGATGGTGCCGCTATTGGTGATGTTGCCGACCACCGTGCTGTTCTTGAGATCGATGCCATCAATCGCGCCGCCCTGGATGGTGCCGGAATTGACGATGCTGCCGGATATGCTGCTATCCGTAACCAGCACACCATCCGACCAGGCATTGATGGTGCCGCTGTTGATGATGCTGCCATCCACCAAACTGCCACGCACGGCGATCCCGAACGCCTTGCTGATCGAGTCGCCATACCAGGTATCATTATAAACACCCGCCGTGGCATTGATGGTGCCGCTGTTGACGATGTTGCCGGAAACCTGGCTCCCATCGACAGCTATGCCGGTGGCGGTCGCCCTCGCAATACCACCGCCATACCAATAGGACCACGAATTACCCGAATCATTTACTGTGGCACCGGCGCTCGCATTGATCGTTCCGCTGTTGGTAATCCCCCCGGCGACGGTGGAATAGATTACCCCCACCCCCATGGCATAGGCGTTAGCCGTTCCATAATAATAATCGTAAGCCGACGCCGTACCGGAGATGCTGCCGCCATTCGTGATACCGCCCAGAACGGTACCGCCAACCATGCCCACACCTATACCAATATTTTGTACGTCGCCGCCATAGGCATAGGAGGCGCCAGATGAATTTGCCGAGATCGTGCCCGTGTTATGGATCGCGCCGGTCAGTCCGGAATTTGCGCCGGAACCATTACCGAATGGGCTGCCCCCCGTCCCCAGTGCATAACCCACATACACGCCGAAAGACGCAAAGTTTCCATTATTGGAATCGAAATTATTGCTGATGTTGCCGTGGTTGGTGATGCTGCCCGCCATCTCGCCACCCGACACGTGGACAGCCGCCCAGCCGCCCGAAATGCCGCTGACGCCGTTGACGTCTATGCTGCCATGCAAGGTGCCGGACGCGCCGATGAACAGGTTCACACCCGGCGCTTCAAGGAAACAGGGCTCGGTCACTGTGGTATAGGGAGAGCCCAGGAATATCGTATTGGTAACGTTAACGCTGGGACAGGCAACCGACGTGGTCGCAAACGCGGGCGCAGCGGCCATGGCAAAACAGGCTGCGGTGACGGCTTGGCTCAATGCATTACGTTTGAAGATGGCTTTTCTCTTCGACATGGTGCTTCTCCCTAGTTTAGACGTTAGCTTACGTGTTCTTGAATACTGCGTTTTTTATTACGTTTTTTTATATCGCAACTGGTTTATTTTTATTGCGACTTGCCCGCCACGGACTTCGGCTTTTTCTATTGGTGCGAACAATAGCACAATTATTTTTAGGCATGCAACACGAAATCCCGCCAGAGCGAAAGTATTTTAAAAAATATATAGACCTTTCAGATTTCCCGTTTTCTTCCACGCTGTCCTACAATACGCGCCTTAAAAGACTCCGGCGGCGCAAACCAGCGCCATCAGCCGGGACGCGCAGGGGATAAAGTGCATACACCACAACAAGGGATGACACCGCAACAGGCGATGGCGCAAGCCGAACGTTTGCGCGCGGCGGGGCAACTCGCCGCAGCCGAAAATCTGTACCGCAAGGTGCTGGACGCCGCCCCCGATTTCCACCCGGCTTACCACGCGCTGGGCTTGCTCGCCTACAGCGCGGGCAAGATGCCGCTGGCCGCCAACCTGATCACCCGCGCCATCCAGCTCAACGGCTCGACTGCGCTGTACTACCGCAATCTGGGCGAGATGCTGCGCCGCATGGGCAGGCTGGACGAGGCCATCGCGGCAGGCAGGCAGGGCGCGGCGCTGGATCCGAACGATCTGGATGCGCACTACAATCTCGCGCTGGCCTTGTCCGACAAGGGCGAACATGCGACGGCGGTGCAAAGTTATCGCCGTGCGCTGGAGATCGCCCCGGCGCACAACCTGTCCTGGAACAACCTGGGCGCGGCGCTGGAAAAGCTGGGCGACAGGGCAGGCGCGGAACTAGCCTACGCCCAGGCCGTCGCACTCAATCCGCAACATGCGGAAGCCCTGATCAATCTGGGCATGATCCATCTCGGGCAGGACAAGCTCGACGCAGCCGGCAATTGTTTCAAGGCCGCCATCGCCGCCAATCCGGATTTCGCGGAACCGTATCTGCATCTCGGCAACATCCGCAAGCGGCAGGAAAAATTTGCCGCCGCATTGCCGCTATTGCGCAAAGCGCGGGAGCTCAGGCCGGATCATGTCGAGACCCTGCTCAGCCTCGGCACGGTCTGCCAGGAACTGAAACAGATGGACGAGGCGGAACGGTGTTACCGCCGCGCGCTGGAACTGCATCCCGGTGCGCCCGGCGCTTATTATTTTCTTGCCAGCCTGCTGTTCAAAACCTTGCGACTCGAAGAGGCGGCCAGCGCGTATCAGCATGTGCTGGCCGCCAATCCGGCCCATGCCGAAGCGCATAACAATCTGGGCTTCGTATATCAGGAACTCGGGCGGCTGGAAGAGGCCGAGCCGTGCTATCACCGCGCGCTGGCCATCCAGCCCGTGTTTGCCGAATGCCGTTTGCATCTCGCACTGAATTATCTGCTGCGCGGAAAGTTTGCCGAAGGGTGGGCCGCATACCGCGTGCGCACCGACCTGAAACGGCAGGCCGCGCAACGCCCGAAAATTTCCGTGCCGGAATGGCAGGGCGAAGCGCTCGCCGGACGCCGCCTGCTGCTGATCAAGGAACAGGGGTTCGGCGACCAGATCCAGTTCATCCGCTATGCCCGCCTGTTGCAGGAACAGGGCGCGACAGTCGATGCGCTGGTCGATCCGGAACTGGTGGCGGTGCTCGCTTCCGCCCCCGGCCTGCGCCAGGCCGCCGCCGACATCCTGTCCCAGGATTACGATTACTGGACGCTGCTGCTGAACGTGCCGCAACATCTGGGCACGAACCTGGACAACATCCCCGCCGACATTCCCTACCTGCACGCCGATGCGGCGCGGGCTGAGGCATGGCGCGCGCGGCTGGATGCCATCGCGCAGGGCCGCAGGAAGATCGGCGTGGTTTGGTCCGGCAGGCCGACGCATAACAACGATCACATCCGTTCGATGAATCTGGGCCAGCTTGCGCCGCTGGGTGCATTGAAAAACGTGGCGTGGTTTTCCTTGCAGAAAGGCGCGAGCGCCGCACAACTCGCCGCTGCGCCCGCAGGTTTCGAATTGCACGACCTGGGCAATGACTTCAAGGATTTCTCCGACACCGCCGCCGCCATCGAAGCGCTGGATATGGTTGTCTCGGTAGATACGTCGGTGGTGCATCTGGCGGGGGCGCTGGGCAAGCCGATCTGGGTGTTCATTCCGTACAACCCGGATTGGCGCTGGATGATGGAGCGCGAAGACACGCCGTGGTATCCCTCCATGCGATTGTTCCGGCAAGAACGGCTGGGCGACTGGACGGGCGCAATAAACAAGGTTGCGGCGGCCCTGCAACTGGAAACGGGAAGCGTATGATGATTGTGCAGAATTATTTATCAGTGCCATACCCGCCCCTTCCCCCTGGCAGGGGGAAGGTTGGGATGGGGGTGGAACCGCTGGAGAGAATGGCTGCTACCCCCTCCCTACCCCTCCCCCTGCAAGGGGGAGGGAACTTCAAACTTGATGGATTATCCGTAGCGATTGATGCGGTTCTTTCGTCACCGTATCCTGCGACTGGACACCCGCATACATAACGAACTCAAACAACACCCCATGCTTCCCCAACAAATGATCACGCAGGCACCGGGCCTGTCCGTGCAGCAGGCGATGCTGCAAGCCGAGCAGTTGCGCGCCGGCGGGCAATTCGCCGCAGCAGAAAATCTGTACCGCAGGGTGCTCGCCGCCGCACCCGATTTTCATCCGGCCTGGCATGCGCTGGGCCTGCTCGCGCATGGCGCAGGCAAACCGCAACTGGCTGCCAGCCTGATCACCAAAGCCGTCGAACTGGATGGTTCGATCGCCATGTATCACCGCAATCTCGGCGAGATATGCCGCCGCATGGGCAAGCTGGACGTGGCCATCGCAGCCGGACGCCGCGCTGCGGCTCTGGCGCCGAACGACATCGATGCGCATTACAACCTGGGCCTGGCGCTGACCGACAGCGGTGACTTTAACGCGGCGCTGCCCTGTTATCGGCGCGCGCTGGAGATCGATCCCGCGCACAATCTGTCGTGGAATAATCTGGGGTCGGCGCTGGAGAAACTCGGCGACAAGGCAGGCGCGGAACAGGCTTACGCGCAAGCCGCCGCCATCGCCCCGCGACACGCGGAGGCGCAGAATAATCTGGGCGCGATCTACAGCGAGCAGGGCAAGCTGGATGAGGCCAGCCGCTGCTTCGAGGCAGCGATCGCGGCGCGTCCCGATTTCGTCGAGGCGCACTACAACCTTTGTTCGCTCAAGACCTACAAACAGGATGACCCGCATCTCGCGCTGCTGGAGACGCTGGTGCAATCCTCCGCCGCGCTGCCGGTCCCGGCGCAGATACGCTACAACTTCGCGCTGGGCAAGGCGCGCGAGGACATCGGCGACTACGGCCGCGCCTTCACCGCCTACGCCGCAGGCAATCGTTTGCAGCACGCCCTGTTGCCCTGGAATGAAGCGCAGGCGGATGCACTGCTGCGCAGAACCAAAGAAGTTTTCAGCCGCGATTTTTTTGCAGCACACGCTAACCGGGCGCCGCGCGATACGAAGCGGACGCCGGTGTTCATCCTCGGCATGCCGCGTTCCGGCACGACGCTGATCGAGCAGATATTGTCCAGCCACCCGACGCTGTTCGGCGCGGGCGAACTCATGGATCTCAGCGAGGTGATCAAGCAAACGTCCTCCACCATGGCCGGACGGCCTTTCATGGAAGACGCGGCGCAGATGGCGGACGCGGAATTCCGCGCGCTGGGCGATGCTTACATGGAGCGCGTGTGGAAGCTCGCGCCCGATGCCGATTTCATCACCGACAAGATGCCGGCGAATTTCTTCTACATCGGCATGATCCACCTGATGCTGCCCAACGCGAAGATCATCCACGCCATGCGCGACCCGATGGATTCCTGCTTCTCATGCTATTCGCGATTGTTCAACGACACCATGCCGTTCGCCTACGATCTCGGTACGCTGGGACGCTACTACGTGCGCTACATGCAGTTGATGGAACACTGGCGCGATGTGCTGCCGCAGGGCAGCGTGCTCGACGTGCGCTACGAGAATATGGTGGAAGACGTGGAAGGCCAGTCACGGCGCATGCTGGAATATGTCGGCCTGCCATGGAACGACGCCTGCCTGGCGTTCCACCAGAACAAGCGGCTGGTGCAGACGGCCAGTGTGGCGCAGGTGCGCAAGCCCATCTACAAGACGTCCGTCGCCCGCTGGGAGCGCTTCGGCGCGAACCTCGATCCGCTGCTGGAAATCGTGCGCGACTATCGCGCCCGTTAAGCGCCAAGCATGAAGATAGCCGTCATCAATGCGCTGCCGGACAGCCTTAACCCCGGAATGCTTTCGGTGGATTTCGCGCTCGAGCACACGCTCAGAAACGCGGGACTGGATGCCAGCATCGAATATTTTTCCGGCGAAGCAAATTACTCGCTGCAATATCCCGACGGCAAGTCCAGATCCTGGCGCACCATCGAGTCCGTGAACGATCTGGCGCAGCATGACGCAATAATCTACTGGGGCGATTTCCTGCACTGGATAGGCTATGCCAGAGGCGATTGGCTCAAGCGGCAGGCCATCATGTATCCGCAGCGCCCGCCCGCCGCCGCGCTCGAACGCTATTTCCGCATCATGCTCGAACCGGACGACGCCATTTGCGAAAAGATCATCCTGTTCGGCGGCACGCTATATCCGCTGAATTCCGCCGACCTGCTCGACACCCGATATGAGAGCGCGCTGACCAGGCTGTTGAGCAAGGCCAGGCTGGTGAAATTCCGCGACATGGTTTCCGCATCCTATGCGGCGGCGCTGACCAGCAGGAATTTAAATTATCAAGGCTGCGATTGTGCCTTTCTGCTGGATACGCGCGCCATCGCTCCTGCCGCACATGCGCACGCCAATGGTTACATCGGCTATTCTTTCGGCAGGACGGGAGAAAGCGGCCCGCTGGTCGAGCTCGCGCACGAGATAGGCAAGGCGATGGGCCTCCCGCTCGTGGATGTAGGCTGGCTGGACGGCAACCGGCAACTCGCGCAAAAGATCGCGCTGGTCAAGAGCGCAAAATTCATCATCACGGACGTCTACCATTTGTCGGTGACCTCCCTGCGGGAAGGGAAACCTGTATTCTGCATCGGCGCAGGCAGCGCGCACGCCACGGCGACGCTCTCCGACAAGAAGAAAGAGTTCCTGTTCAAGCAATATCTGGCCGACAATTTCTACTTGTTCCACGAGTACGTCATGCAGCCCGGCAACTTCGCTCCGCTGGTGCAGCAGATAGCGCACCTGTCGGAAAACACCCGAATCCAGGACAAGCTGTTCAGCATAGTCAATGCCAGCGCCCAGCGTTCGAGGAATGAACTGCTATCCGCGCTCAGGGAAACATCATGAGCATAAACCAGCCGCATCATTGCCGCGCTTTAACGATGTGAACAACCCGCCCACCGACCATGCTCAAACAAGCTGAAACGCTACTGATATCCGGGAACTACGCAGATGCCATGGCATTGTGCTGCGAGTTGCAACTGGCGGACGATTTGCATCTCAGGAATGAGTCCACGCTATTGGTGGGCGTTGCGCTCGCCGAATATCGCTGCTTCGCCGAGATCGCCAATGCACTGGATGCGCTGGCCCAAAACCGGAACCTGAGCTTCGGGCTGGCTTCGATGAGAATGCGCAGCCATATTGAACTGAACGAAATAAGCGCAGCAAGCCAAATATTCCGGCAGCTCTCCGATATGGCCCGCACGGCGGGCGAGATCGGCATTCTCGTGAAAGCCGCACCCTGCATCTTCGAGTGCGCTGCGCTATACCATGAACTGGGAAAGCTACTGTCCGCATTGGAGCGGATCGCCCCGCCCAGCGCCCTGCCGCTCGATGCTGCCATCGTGCGTGCCGGTATCTTGCTGAGCCTGGGCAACCGCGCGGGATTCATGAACCTGGTTTCACAGACCAGGGGGATGGATCCCGCAGCACATGAAGAACTCGATCTCATGCAGCAGATGGCCGCCCGCCTGGAAGCGCATCAAGCGTCGGGAGCGGCAACGGCGAAGATCTTTTGCATCGGGCTATCCAAGACCGCCACCACCTCCCTTAATAAAGCGCTGGGTTTGCTAGGCTATCTGTCGGCCCATTGGGCCAATCCCATCACGGGCAAACTGCTGGACGATGAAGACATCCCCCTGTTCGACTCGCTGGGCGATACCCCGGTCAGTTACCGCTTCGAAGAGCTCTACCATAGTTACCCGAATGCGCGTTTCATCTACAGCCAGCGCGATCCGGCCCCATGGGAGAAGTCCGTGACCAAACATTACGCCGCCAGCCACCGGGACCGGCAGGCGCAAAATTTCGCAACCCTTTCCCGCTTCAACCATCACGCCCAAGAGATCAGCTATGGCGAGCGAGCCAGAAGGTTGAACAACTGCGTTTATTTCAATGACCGCAGTTTTGTGGATGCGTACCGGAATTTCGACCGGCGTGTGCGCCGCTTCTTTGAGGACAAACCGGCCTCATGCTTTCTTGAAGTCGATATATTCAGCGGGGATGGCTGGAACATGTTGTGTCCGTTTCTCGAAAAACCCATCCCCGATACGCCGTTTCCATGGGAATACCAGACCCGGCTCATCATCGAAGGAAAAAGCTGATGGCTCTTTACGATCTGCGCACAAATATCAGTTGCATCATTCCGTGCTTCAACGACGCCAGGAACCTGCCCCAGGCCGTCGCGTCCTGCCTGCGCCAGGGCAACGATATGGAAGTCATCATCGTTGACGACTGCTCCACCGACAATTCATTTCCGGTCGCGCAGGAGCTGGCATCTGCTTCCGCTGGCAGGGTGCGCGTCTTGCGCAACGCGCAAAATTCCGGGCCGGCTTTTTCGAGGAATCACGGTGTCCTGCATGCGCGCGGCGCATTGTTATGCTTCCTCGATTCCGATGACGAGTATCTGCCGGGCTTCGCCGGGCGCTGTGCAACGCTGCTGGAGCAACAACCCGGCCTGGCCGCCGTCAAAACCCTGATGGAGGTCGTCAATCCGGACGGCAGCAGGCCGCTATCCGCAGACGATCCGCGCCTGCTCGCGGCATCGAGCAGCTATCCCTGCAACATGATGCTGCGCAAGGAAGTCTTTCTCGCGCTGGGCGGCTTCCCGACCGACACGCGTTTTCGCGGCCCGCTGGGTGGCGAGGACGATGCATTTTTCCGCACCCTAGGCGAACTGTTCCGTTGCCTGCGCATCCCGCATGCTCTCGTGCGCCATAACAATCGCCCCGGCTCGCATCTCGAAACTTTTCTGGCGCGCTCCAGAACAGAAGGCGGCAGGCTCATCTTCACACACCGCGATCCCGCGCTGAAGGAAGACGAGGTGATCGCCGCCACACAGGATTATTCTTCCCGCGCGCGCACCGATCTTTCGTCCCTGCTGCGTTGCAGCCGACACCTCTTGCCGCCATCATCCGGCCCGGAAAAACACGACGCATCCCGCAGCGGTGGCGGATCGCCGCGCATTTCATTCATCACCACCTGCAAGGGTCGCCTGCACCATTTGCAACAGACGCTGCCGTTACTGGCTGCGCTTGAGAATGTCGAAGTGATCGTCGTGGATTATGCCTGCCCGCAGGGAACGGCTGACTGGGTAAACCAGCATTACCCCCATGTGCGCGTCATCCGGATCAACGACGATCCGGGATTCCATCTCGGCCGCGCGCGCAACGCCGGGGCGAAGGCTGCAACCGCGCCCTGGCTGTGCTTCATCGATGCGGACATCATCATCAAGGACGGTTTACTTGCCTGGGCTATGCAGAATCTCCGCCCCGAGGCTTTCTTCCGTCCGCAGCCGAACGACACGGGGTTGTATGGATCATTCTTCTGCCCGCAAGCGGCTTTCCGGAAAATCGCAGGCTATGACGAGGCCATCCATGGCTGGGGCGGCGAGGATGAAGATATTTACCATCGCTTGAGATTTGCCGGCTACCGGGATGAAGGTTATCCCTCGGCCCTGATTGCGGCCATCCGCCACGGCGACGAGGAGCGCACCACCTTTTACGCGGTAAAGGATAAATTCAGCAGCCTGTTCGCGTACCGTTGGTATTCGATCATGAAAGCCGACCTGATGGCAGCCAGCAATGCCCCCTTGCCGCAACAGGAGTGCCTGGCGTTGATGCAACTGGCCAGGGATGCGGCGGCGCGCGTGGAGCAAACCGGGGTGGCGGAGCATACCGATCTGTTCCTGAATCTCGGAGAGCGCATGGACACGATGCGCTATACGGGATGGGAGATACAGCGCAAGCTGGTCTATCGCTACTCCCGGCGTGGCGCTGCCATCCCATCATGAAAACCATGATGTCTCCGGAGGAACCGGGCATCCGCCCGCACATCCTTAACTTTTTGTACCGGAAAATGAAACGTGACAAAATAACGGGACACACATTGCCAGCTTACGCCATGCCGAGAAATTCCGTCTGCCATCACGAACTGCCCAACCCGCCGGTGGCGTCCGCGATTGTCGCTGCCACCGCATAACGCCCACAGGAAATTTCGTGACCACCATCGTCAGTTGCATCATCCCGTGCTTTAACGACGCCAAGAACCTGCCCCAGGCCGTCGCGTCCTGCTTGCGGCAGGGGGCGGATGTCGACATCATCATCGTTGATGATTGCTCCACCGACAATTCGTTCCAGGTCGCGCAGGAACTGGCCTCCGCCTCCGCAGGCAAGGTGCGCGTCTTGCGCAACGAGCAAAATTCCGGTCCGGCTTTTTCAAGAAACCACGGCGTCATGTATGCGCGCGGCGAACTCCTGTGCTTCCTGGATTCCGACGATCAATACCTGCCCGACTTCATCGGGCAATGCGCCTCCCAGCTCATGCTTCAGCCGGAGCTGGCTGCGGTAAAGGCGCTCATGGAAGTCGTCGACCCGGATGGCAGCAAACCGCTGGCTGCCGACGATCCCCGGCTTGCGGCAGCCTCTTCCAGCTACCCCTGCAACATGGTAGTACGCAAGGAAATCTTTCTCGCGCTGGGCGGCTTTCCCACCGACCCGCGTTTCCGTGGGCCGCTGGGCGGCGAGGACGACGCCTTCTTCCGCACCTTGAGCAAACTGTTCCGCTGCCTGCACATCCCGCATGCGCTCGTGCGCCATAACAATCGCCCCGGCTCGCATCTCGAAACTTTTCTGGCGCACTCCAGAGCAGAAGGCGGCAAAATCATCTTCACACACCGCGATCCCGCGCTGAAGGAAGACGAGGTGATCGCCGCCACACAGGATTATTTTTCCCGCGCATGCGCCAATCTCTCATCCTTGCTGCGTTGCAGCCAGCTCGCCCCACCGGAATTGCCCACTCCGGCAAAGCATGGCGTGCCCCGCAGCGCAGACGGTAAACCGCGTATTGCATTCGTCACCACGTGCAAGAACCGCCTGCACCATTTGCAACAGACGCTGCCGTTACTGGCTGCGCTTGAAGATGTCGAAGTGATCGTCGTCGATTACGCCTGTCCGCAGGGAACGGCTGACTGGGTAAACCAGCATTACCCCCATGTGCGCGTCATCCGGATAAACGACGATCCGGGATTCCACGTCGGTCGTGCGCGCAATGCCGGGGCGAAGGCCGCAACCGCGCCCTGGCTGTGCTTCATAGATGCGGACGTCGCCATCAACGCCGGCCTGATGTCGTGGGCCACCGAAAATCTCCGTGCAGATGCCTATCACCGCCCGCAACCCTACGACGGAGAGGCTTATGGCACTTTCTTCTGCCCGCGAGCAGCCTTTCTGGAAACGGAGGGCTACGACGAAGCGATACGCGGCTGGGGCGGCGAAGATGACGATTTCTACTGGCGCCTGAAACTCGCCGGATACCGCGAGGACAGCTACCCGTCATGTCTGGTCAGCCCGATCCGGCACGGCGATGACGAGCGCTACTTCGAGGCAAAAGACAAGAGCACCAGCCACCACATATACCAATGGTATTCGATCATGAAAGCCGACATGATGGCCATCGGGAATAACCACTTGCCGTTGCAGGAGCGCCTGACGCTGATGAAGCTGTCCAGAGAAGTAGTGGAGCAAATAGAACAGACCGGCGGCCAGGCAAATACCGAATTATTCCTGAACCTCGGGGAGCGCATGGACACGATGCGCTATACGGGATGGGAGATACAGCGCAAGCTGGTTTACCGCCACTCCCGCCGCGCAGCCCCCCTGCCAAACGAAACCCCAACCAGATAACCTTATTCCGTTCCCGCTTAACATCATGCTGAAATATCCCGCTCGCCGTTACGACTTGTCCATGCGCCTGAAAGTCTCTCCGCTATTGTGGCTGGCCATGCTTTACGCCATCCGCCACCTGGCTTTCCTCATGCTAAAAAAAGATGCCGGAGGGGTGCCCTGGATCACCCTGCAAGCCAATGCATTCCTGATCTGCACCGACATCCCTGCCGCACTGGTGCTGCTATCCATCGGCCATCGCATCAATGGCCATGGCATCATGAAATGGGTGTGGAGCCACGGGCGGGCATTGCTGCTTGCTTCCTATCTGGCGGCAATGGTGATGTTCACTTTCCTGAACTGGCCCGCGCTGTCGAATCCGGATAGCTACAAATTCATCACGGCCTGTTCGGTGCTGGCCCTGGATGCGATAGTGGTCGGCTATCTTCTGACCTCCAGATTGGTCGGGGATATTTTCGCGGATCTCATGGGGTGATCCTGCCGCCGTCTATCCGGCGCGGGATTCCTGCACATTGGGGTAAAATCCGCCGCTGGCTTGCCGCCGGTTTAACTTAAACGAGGTATCGAATGTCCAGAAATGCGCCCCTTCCAGCCGAACCCATCGTGCTCGCCCAGCCCGCGCAGACACAGTTGTCATTGCAGCAGGCGCTGGCGCTGTCCTCGCAACTCCAGTCGCAGGGACGTTTGCAGGAAGCGGAGGCCATGCTCAGACAGATCCTGCAAGCCCAGCCCAACAATGCCCATGCCCTGCACTTGATGGGCATCATCGCGCATCAGGTGGGCAAGTCTGAGCTGGCCATAGACCTGATCGGCCAGGCCATCAAACAGAATGGGCGCGTGGCGCTGTTCCATGCCAACCTGGCCGAGATGCAACGGCAACTCAAGCGCATCGAAGCGGCCATCGAACATGGCAAGCAGGCCGTCGCGCTGGATCCCCTGATGGCGTCCGCGCACAGCAACCTCGGCATCGCCTATTACGACAACAAGGATTTCGACAAGGCCAGGTCATGCCAGGAACTGGCGCTGAAACTTGCGCCCACCCTGCCTTCGGCGCTGAACAACATGGGCAGCATCCTGCATGAACAGAAGGAAAACAAGGCAGCGATAGAATATTACCGCAAAGCCATCGCGGCCGACCCGAACAACCCGGAGCCGCTCAATAATCTGGGGGCGGTGCTGGTCAAGGAAGAGCGCCCCGAAGAAGCACAGGCCGTGCTCGCCACGGCGCTGCGGCTGAATCCGAGATATGGCGACGCGCACTGCAATATGGGGTTTGCGCTGAACGGCCTCGACCAGTTCGACCGCGCATTGCAACACTTCAACGTCGCACTGCAAATGCGCCCGGATTATCCGGAAGCCTGGTTGGGTATCGCCAAAGCCTATCAGGAAAAACATCTGCTGCCGGAAGCCGTCAACGCCGCCTTGAAAGCCATAGAACTGGACCCGGCCAGGTCTGAGTCCTACAGCATACTGGGCAGCATCTATACGGAAATGGGCGAGCCGGAACAGGCTGCAGCCAATTTCGACCGGGCGCTCTCTATCGAGCCCGACCTGTGCAGCGCATTGCTGGGCAAGGGCAACCATTACATGGAAATGGGCGAGATGGAGCACGCGGAACAACTCTTCAATCGCGCGCTGGAGGGCACGCCGGGCGGCGAACTGGCGGCGCGCTTCTTCCTCACCCAGGTCAAGAAAGTACGTGCAGGCGATGAAAATTTTGCGGCCCTGATTACGGCCGCCGAGCGGATAGACGAGTTGCCGCGCGAGAAAGCGACCTATCTCCAGTTCGCGCTGGGCAAAAGTTACGACGACACCAGGGATTACGCCAGGGCCATCGAACATTTCAAGCTGGGATGCGCGCTGAAACGCAAGACCTTCAATTATGATCCGTCCGCACAGGAGCGCGTGTTCGACAAGATCATCGAAGTGTTCGACCGCGCAACGCTGGATCGCTTGCGCGGCAACGGCTTCCGCTCCGATATCCCGGTGTTCGTGCTGGGCATGCCGCGTTCCGGCACCACGCTGACGGAGCAGATCATCGCCAGCCATCCGCAAGCCTATGGCGCGGGAGAATTGCGCGACTTGCTCGGCATCGCCCATCGCGCCCCGCCCTCCGGCAACCAACCCCTGTTCCCCGACAACCTGAAAAACCTCACGCCGGAAATCCTTGCCGCATGGGGCGCAGATTATGTCAGCGGCATACAGAAAAAAGCGCCGGGTGCGCAACGCATCACCGACAAGATGCCGAGCAACTTCCTTGCGCTGGGGCTGATACATCTCATGCTGCCCGATGCGAAAATCGTGCATGTGATGCGCAACCCGGCGGACACCTGCCTCTCCAACTTCACGCGCCTGTTCAACAGCGGACAGGAACAGTCCTACGACCTGACCGAGATCGGGCGCTACTACAGGGACTATGCGCGCCTGATGCAACACTGGCGCGAAGTGCTGCCGCAAAATTCATTCTTCGAAATCAAGTATGAGGATCTGGTGGCCGACACCGAAACCCATGCACGCCAGCTTATCGCGTACTGCGGTCTGGAATGGGACGATGCCTGCCTGAGATTCCACGAGACCAAACGCTCCATCCGCACCGCCAGCGTGACACAGGTGCGGCAGCCCATCTACAACTCCTCGGTGGAACGCTGGCGCAATTATGGAGATGCGCTGGGGCCGCTGCTTGAAGCGCTGGGCGATCTGGCGTAAGCCAACATGACGGCAGGCCGCATGCTCTGCGTGCTGCTGTCACTGCTCGCCACGGCCTGCGTTGACATCCCCTCCCCGCAAGCGCGCAGCCAGGCGGCGGAGCGCTTGGCCGCAGCCTCGAACTGGCAGAGGCTGCGCTTGCCCACCAGCCAATTTGTGTTGGCGGCTTATGCACCGCTGAACATTCCCGCTACCGATACGCTCACGATCTACATCGAGGGCGACGGCCTCGCCTGGATCACGCCCTCGCTCGTCTCGCCCGACCCGACCCCGGTCAAACCCATAGCGCTGGAACTGGCACTGCGCCAGCCACAAGGCGCGGCAGCCTATCTGGCCCGCCCCTGCCAATTCGTCGAGGCTGCCGACGCGCATGGGTGTGCGGAAAAATACTGGACTACGCAACGCTTCTCCGGCGAAATGGTGGATGCCGCCGGTCAGGCGATAGCGAAACTGAAGCGCCGCTTCCATGCGCGCGAACTGGTGCTGGTCGGCTATTCCGGCGGCGGTGCAATCGCCGCGCTGGTCGCGGCGCGACGCAAGGATGTGTCGCTGCTGGTCACGGTGGCGGGCAACCTCGATCATCGGGCATGGACACAACGGCATCACATCTCACCGCTGGATGGCTCGTTGAATCCGGCTGACGAATGGAAGGCGTTACTCGGCGTACCGCAAATCCACCTGGTCGGTGGACGCGACACGGTGATAGACCGGAGTGATACGGCATCCTACCAATCGCGCTTTCCGGAAAACCGGCGGCCCGCAATGCAAGTAATCGAGGATTTTGACCACGCCTGCTGTTGGGTCGAACGCTGGCCGGAACTGTACACACAGTCAGTGGCCGGTTCGCGCCACTGATGGCGCTACCGTTCAGGCAGTCTGCCGCGCCAGCAAACGGGGAAAATTATCCAGCGACAACAAGTGGGCATACAGCCTGCCCAGCATCCCCTTATTGAGCAGCATCTGAAGCTGTGATGCCTCCAGCGCCCTGAGCCGGGCTTCGGACAAGCGGTACATACCGGCGAGTTGCAGTTTGCCGCCGCTGGCCTTGATCGAGTTCATGACGAAAGGCTCCAGCAGTTTCAACTCACCGAGGATGCCGCACATCTCATCCGTGCGCATCAGGTCTGCCTCGTATTCATTCAACAGCCTGTCCATCTCGGCCCAGCGCGGCGTAGCCTTGCCTTGATCATCGAGCAGCAGCTCGCCTTCGCCTGCACCGATCTCCTGCTCCGCAACACACAGGATACGGTCGCCCCCGGTCACCCCGGTCGCGGCGATCTTCGCCATGCAGAACGGATAGCGGCGCACATAGGCCGGCACATAGACCGCCTGATCCCACTTGCCACTCTCATCGAGAAACAGATTCTGCCCCTGATTCAGACCCAACAAGGCCATCGGCCCGAAAGTCGCGCCTTTATCGCTGCTCACGAACAACAGCGGATAATCATGCGATGCCGCAGAAAACTCGCTAAAGCTGACGGGAACAAGTTGCAGCTTGCGACAGAATTCCGGCGTTTCTCCGACTCTGGGAAACACGATGCGCTGATTCTTCTTGAGAGCGACGATCGCCGGATAAGCAAATGGGGAAGTAAGTTTCATAACCGATATTCCTTAAACAAAATACCCCGGATAAGAATCTGTGGGGCGCGCGGATGATACCCGGATATTCCCGCCCATGCCCACCGTTAATTCTGTTTATCCGCGCAAGCCACGTCCGGCGCTTGACGACGAAACGCCCAATGAGTCTACTGCGAAAACATGCTTGAGCCGTCGTGCTCCATCATGCAAGCAAACAGCCCACATCGGGCTCAAAGGGAAATATCATAAGAAAACTGTTCTGCGACCCAATCCAGAGTTCGTCCCAATCTGGGCCTGATCGAGCGCAGATATTCGATGTTGCGGTTATCCTTTTTGTAGCGGCCTATGGAGTTCGCATCTATCTTGCGCAAGCCGTGCATCGCGGCATCGGCCTCGGGTGAAGGATTGAAGGTGTTGGTTATATCCTTGACAGGGGCGCCGATGTCGAGACCGAAACAGGCAGCCAGCTCGACCTGCGCCGCATCCGGTTCCAGCGCCAGGTCTTCATAGCGGATTATCTTTACGTTGGACCGCTGGCTATCCACGAGAAACTGCAAGGCCAGCATCTCGCCCAGCCATCTATGCGGGTCTATGTGGTATCGCCGCGCCTGCGTGGTCGGGTTGTAACTGGACAGCACATCGTATGGGTGCCTGACTATGTAAGCGATCTGCACCTGCGCCGGGATCTGCTCGATGCGCTCGAACGAATTCCAGTTCCTCTTCAGCACAAGCGTGGAGCTCGTAGTCGAGAAAAGACCGAAATGCTCGACATCCAATTCCTTGGGAACCAGATAGACATCCTGGAAAGTGGACATCACCGCAGTCAGCAACCACGTGCCGGATCGACCGCAACCCATGATATAGATCCGTTTCAGTGGCCTGTCCCTGTCCATGATCGCCATCTGGGCATCCAGACTCCCCGGCTGTGAAAGCTGATGGAGCGCATTGCGATAAAGCGCATCGGGCGCAAGATTGTTCGGGTTCGCCAAACTGACGGTCAACAGCACACCCGGTTTCTTTGGTTTCATCTGCTCACCTCCTTGAGCAGCCAACCCGGTTTGCGTGATCTCGGCGATCGCGATGCCGGATTCTCCGGCCACGCTGTACAAAAGATATGTGCGGTCCTCGTGGGTGAATATCGCCGGATCGCGTACCGCGTTCTCGCGACCTGTCGCAGCGCCGGAGCGCGCAGCGCTCGGCACCACGTCGGCTCCTTCCCATTGCATGTCCGGCGCCAATACTGGTTCGACCTTCCCGGCACGCCAGTTCTCGGCAGGGCGACGCAAGTCGATATGCGTCCTGAAGATGCGCTCCGGGCTATCGCCTATGCGCGTGAAATAGACCTGCAATTCATCGCCGACGACATGCAATGCAACATGCCGAACGTCTCCCGGCGCGTTAGCCATCGGGTGGTTCATGGGAAAAGCCGGTTGCGGCAAGGGCTGCAAATTATCCAGGCCAGAATCCGAACGATACATGACGCCGCCCTTGGCCATGCCAATCCAGATATTTCTCCACTGAACTGCGCGCAGGTAGAAACTGGCAACCGGACTGGCACTCGCCTCGAAATGAATACCGTCCGTCGAATTTGCCAGGAATGACGATTGCCTGTCACTCCCCGCTTCGACACCATGGAAGATCATGCGTATCTTTTTGTTCTCGTTATCGACATGGACATCGGGCGAAGCGACATGATCACGACAACCGGTCGCATGCGCAAGCTGCAGCGTGCCGGGCTGATGGATGGTCCACGGGCCTTCGAGATGATCCGCATAAGCCAAACGGATATAGCGTCCTTTATGATGGGCGAAATAGAGGTAGAAGCGCCCCAAACGTTGCGGCAACCATTCTGGCGCCAGGATAAGCGAGGGGCCGTTTATATTATGCCCATCCTCCCCTTCCAGCATGTCTGGCGTAATGATCGGATTCCGGGTGAAGCGGCAAACTGAAAAGGTCGACGGAGAAGGATGACCCAACCTGGATTCGTTCATACGCAATTGCTTATCTTTAAGAAGAATATCTTGACCGGTTTCCCGTCATGATTGATGCCGTCGATACAACGAAGCCCTCCAGAAACATGTCGCTCAATTCTGGCCATGGTTGGCACCCGCCCGGGATTCTGACAGCCAATGTTCAAGCATGGCACATTTGGCTCCCAGCTCACTGCACCTCACTGACGCGAGCGCCCCGATCTCTGGCGAACGCAATCTGGGGAAGTCGCTTTGCGGCACCTGTTCCCCAAGGAACGGACACAGCACATCCCAGCCATCGCCGGCCGTGACATCCATCACCAGCAACGATTCGGGCCGGTTGCGAAAATACTCCCGAACCGCATCGTTGTGTTCCCTGAATATCCTGCGGAACCGCTCCCCATGGAAGTTCACGGTTCCATAACTCACCAGCCTGACCATGTCTCGTAATTGCGTGTGGGGAGAAGGCGCCGGAAGACTGGCATACAATCGTTGCAAACTGGCGGCCCATTCGTCTTCGTCGCGCATCGTCAGGATAAAGCGTGATTCTGGATAAGCCTTATCCAGCTCACGAAAATAGGCTGGGGTGGGAATATCGAGACAGGCATCGAATTCAACCAACGGATCATGCCTGGAAAAATCACCCAGCAGCCAGCTTCTGGCGACATCAAGCGGATGGTGAACCGAAGCCTTGCCGAGTTGCAGTAGCGCCAGATGCAGACTGGTGGTTCCAGTCCTGGACAGTCCCAAACCGAATATTTTGGGAGACCTCATGCAAATGATTCCTGTAAGTTCACCCTATCAAAGCGACACATCTGAAGATCCAACGATACCAAAGCGACCCGCATAGTATCTTGGGGCAGCGCACGGGTTCAAGCGGAATACATCATGCGGTCAGGGCGACTTCAGTCCCCGCCGGCACCAGTTCGAACAACTCCATCATGTCGGTGTTGCGCATGCGTATGCAGCCATGCGAGCCGGGCACGCCCAGCACTGTCTCGTCCGGCGTGCCGTGGATGTAGATGTAGCGACGCATGGTGTCGCACGAGCCGAGGCGGTTGTAGCCCGGCTCGCGGCCGGACAGCCACAGGATGCGCGTGAGTATCCAGTCGCGCCCCGGATACTGCGCGCCAAGTTGCGGCGTATAGATCTCGCCCGTGGGGCGGCGGCGCACGAACACGGTATTCTCGGGCTGGCCCGCGCCTATCCTGGCGCGCACGATGTGCCGCCCGCGCGGCGTGCAATAACTGCCGCTCTCTTCGCCCACGCCGTTCGCGCCGGTGGAAATCTTATAGCGGCGCAGCAGCATGCCCGTGTCGCCGAACAGTTCGAGAGTTTGCGTGGGGATGTGGATGGTTATTTTCATATGACCTCGTCATTCCCGCGCAGGCGGAAATCCAGTCTGTCTAAAATCCCGCATGGCGGACAAAACCCCCGGTATTGTCCAGCTACGCTGGAATTATCCCATCGACTGGATTCCCGCCTGCGCGGGAATGACGGAAAGGTTATCTGCATGGACTCACACATTGCGCTGCTGTGCGCGGCGCAGCGCGAAGAAGTCGCTCAGCATCGCGCCGCACTCCTGCGCCAGCACTCCGCCGGTCACTACCGCATGGTGGTTCAGGCGCGCTTCATCGAACAGGTTGAGCACGCTCCCCGCCGCGCCGGTCTTGGGATCGCGCGCACCGTACACCACGCGCGCGATGCGGGCATGGAACATCGCGCCCACGCACATCACGCACGGCTCCAGCGTGACGAACAATTCGCAGCCGACCAGCCGGTAATTGCCGAGGTGTTGCGCCGCCTCGTGCAACGCGAGCATTTCGGCATGCGCCGAAGGATCGCAGCGCGAGATCGGGCCATTGCAGCCGCGCCCGATGATAGTCCCATCCTTCACCACCACTGCGCCGACCGGCACCTCGCCCGCCGCCGCCGCCCTTGCTGCGAGCGCCATGGCCTCACGCATATAGAGAGCATCTTCATCCACGGATGCAGACGGCAAGTAAGGAGTTTCTGCCTGATTCATCATGTGCGCATTGTACGGGCAAAAATTGGATTGCAAAACGCCGGAGGATTGCGCAGAATGCGCAGCAGCAAACAGCAGGTGTTCAGGCTCAACCACCAGTCGAGACTGGTTCCTTCTAAAATCCAACCACCAGAAACAGGAGAGGCCCATGCACAAGGCCGTTATAGCGTTTTTTTTATTGATGTTCTGCATCGCGTCCGGGCAGGTCCGCGCGGAAGGCATGATGGGCATGGAAATGCCCGGCGACGAAAAGAGCGCGCCCGTATCCGATAAGTCTCCCGGCGAATTCCGCGACTGCCCGAACTGCCCGGCGATGGTTCCCATCCCCGGACAAAAAATGGCTTTCGGAAAATACGACGTCACGTTCGACGAATGGGATGCCTGCGTAGCCGACGGCGGCTGCGATGGCTACAAGCCGAAAGACAACGGCTGGGGACGCGCCACTCGCCCGGTGTTCAACGTGAGCTGGAACGACGTGCAATCCTATCTGCGCTGGTTATCCGCCAAGAGCGGCAAGACCTATCGCCTGCCCACGGAACAGGAATGGGAGCTGGCCGCGCGTGCGGGCACGACCACCAAATTCTACTGGGGTGACGACGCCGGCAAGAACAACGCCAACTGCAACGGTTGCGGCACCAGGTGGGATCACATCACCTCGCCCGTGGGCAGCTTCAAGCCCAACGCGTTCGGCCTGTACGACATGGAAGGCAACGTGTGGCAATGGACCGACACCTGCTGGGACGGCGATTGCACCAAGCGCGTGCAGCGCGGCGGCTCCTGGTTCTATTTCCCCGTGGTCATCCAGATCACCGCGCAGAGCGGCGGCGAGCTCGCCCACCGTTTCTATGACATCGGCTTCCGCCCCGTGGTGAATTTGCAATAAGCCATCCATCAATATTCAACGCAAGGATTCGAGCATGCGCAACATTTTGAAAATAGTTTTTGCCGGCCTGCTGCTGGCGCTGCCGCTGCTGGCCCATGCCGCGCCCAAACAGAAAGTCTGGGTGCCGGGCTGGAAGGACACCTCGCCCCTCAACCATGCACGCGCTGGCGTCGCCTCGGTGCACGTCAAAAACCATGTCTACATCATCGGCGGTTATGCCGGTCGCGACTGGCTGGCCACCACCGAATACGCCAAGATCAATAAGGACGGCACGCTCGGCCCCTGGCAATATGGCCCGCAACTGAACGAGGAACGCGGCTTCATGAGCGCCATCGTGCACGACGATTATGTCTATGTGGTGGGCGGCGGCAACGGCCCCTCCGGGCACCATCTGCTCAACTCCATCGAGCGCGCGCATATCAACAAGGATGGCACGCTTGGCCCGTGGGTAACCGAGAAGAACGGCATGATGGTGGGCCGCCGTTGCAGCAAGATACTCGCCACGGATAAAGAACTTTATTCCTTCGGCGGATTCGGCGGCGTATTGCTCGACAGCGTGGAACATGCCGCGTGGCAACCCGATGGCTCCCTGGGGGAGTGGCACGTCGATGCGGAAGTCATGACCATCCCGCGTTACGTCAATAGCGTGAAGAAGGAAGGCGATGTGTTCTTCGTGCTCGGCGGGCATGACCAGACCAAGGGCGTCGGCATCACCAACGTCGAATGGTCGCGCCCGAACCCCGATGGCAGCATGCAGAAATGGCAAGCCACCACGCCGATGCAGCAAGGCCGTTATGGCTTCCTCACCTCCGCATATGGCGACTACCTGTATGCGCTGGGCGGACTGTCCGGCATGGAATATCTGGATACCATAGAGCGCACCACCGTAGGCAAGGACGGCCAGCTTTCGCCATGGAAGGTCATCGGCACGCTGGATCAGCAGCGCGCCAACTTCGGCGTGATAGACGACGACAAGCGCATCTACATTATCGGCGGTTCCAGCCATGACGGCTTTATCGCCAACGCGGTCTACGCCGAACGCAATCAGGATGGCGACATCGGCTACTGGGGCACCGAAGCTGAAGCCCAGGCCGTGCGCGACCGCCTGGCTGCGCGCAAGGTGCAGAAGGTGCAACTGCCCTACCAGGGGCTGGTGAAAGAAGTGATTCAAACCGACAGCTACACCTACATCCAGGTAGAGACTCCAGGCGACGGCAGCCTGGCATGGCTGGCGGCGTCGAAGATACCCGACCTGCACGAAGGCGACACCGTGAACTACAGCAAAGGTGTCCGCATGGCAAACTTCCACAGCAAGGAACTGGATCGCTATTTCCCGCTGATACAGTTCGTCAGCCAGGCTCAGAAAAAATAATCATGGGATGCGAGCGATATATCGTATCGCCCGCATGAATGCATGCTGTTCCATTGGGCTGGCGGGCGCAGGATAACAATCAATGAACTCAACCGGTCGCAATGACCCATGCCCCTGCGGTAGCGGAAAAAAATACAAGAATTGCTGTCTGGGCAAAACGGGCGCCACACAGCCGCTTCCCGCGCAAACCTCAAAATCCGGGAACGCCGGCGTCAATGCGACCAACGTAAAATCCGCATCAAAACTTCTACTGCAAGCCATCGCGCTGCAACAGGCCGGGCAACTGGACGAAGCCAGAAGTATTTACCGGTCCCTGCTGATAGCCAACCCCAATGACAGCGACGCATTGCACTATCTGGGTTTGATTGCATTCCAGAAAGAAGAGTATGCAGAAGCGGCCAACCTGATCGAGCAAGCCGTCAAACTAAATGGCAAGGTTCCGGGGTACCACTACAATCTCGGCAACACTTACAGGCGCCTCAACCAAACAGAGGCTGCGGCAGATGCCTACCTTGAAGCGATACGGCTGGATCCCCGGTTTTTAACTGCTCACGTCAACATTGGAAATGTTCTCCGGGAAACAGGCAAGCTGGAAGCAGCCGCCAAACATTACCGCATTGCGATCTCACTCAAACCGGATCATGTCCAGGCACTCACTCACCTCGGCCACACACTTTATGCACTCTGCGAATTCGGTGCCGCGACCGACAGTTATACACGCGCACTAAAACTGACCGAGTCGCAAGAACTCAAGGAAGGCTTTGCCCGTTGCATCAAATATGTTTCTTTCACACAGGACAACGCTGATTTCCGGCGCTATGTCATGCGCGCCTTATCAGAACCCTGGGGACGTCCGAGCAATTTCGTAGACGCCAGCCTCTCGCTCATCAACCCGAACCGCCAAATTAAAAAATGCATTGATCAGGCTGTGTCAGCCTGGCCGGCCAGGTTGCCCGAACACACCTTGTTTGGCGCTTCCGGCCTTGCAACGGTTGCCGATGATCGGCTACTCGCATGTTTGCTGGAAAACGTCCCGGTTGCCGACATTGAGCTGGAGCGATTCCTGACCATGGTTCGGCTGACCCTGCTCGACGCCGCCGCCACAGGACCGACACCTGAAATGCCCGAGGGGAAAATCCTGGCCTTCTACTGCGCCCTCGCGCAGCAGTGTTTCATCAATGAGTATGTTTATTCCTGTACGGACGAAGAGCTCGCACGGGTACATACATTACGCGAGCGGCTTGTTGCAGCGCTGACGTCCGGGCTAGCTGTCCCCGCGCTGTGGCTCCCGGCTGTAGCGGCTTATTTCCCGCTGTATTCCTTGCCCTCGGCTGAAATCCTGCTGAATCAGTCCTGGCCAAAACCCATAACCGCTCTGCTGACCCAGCAGGTGCAGGAACCGCAGGAAGAACGACAACTGCGAGCCAACATCACCTGCCTCACCCGCGTTGAAAATGATGTCTCGCGACAGGTTCAACAACAATACGAGGAAAACCCCTACCCCAGATGGGTGAAGTCTCTGCACGGCATGAAAGCCTTGACCGTTGACGAGTACCTGCATGCACAATTTCCATCTGCCTCATTCCAGCCTCTGGGCAAAACCGATGAAGTTGACCTATTGGTCGCAGGCTGCGGCACGGGACAACATCCTGTCCACACGGCACAGCAATTTCGCGGAGCCCGCGTTCTGGCTATCGATCTCAGCCTGAGCAGCCTCAGCTATGCCAAAAGAAAGACGCAGGAAATGGGGCTGAATAATATCGAGTACGCTCAGGCCGACATCATGAAGCTGGGAACGATAGGACAGACATTCGATCTCATCGAATCCATGGGAGTCTTGCACCATATGGCCGATCCCCAAGCCGGGTGGCGCGAACTGACCACGTTACTGCGTCCGGGCGGATTCATGTTTCTGGGATTCTATAGTGAGCTGGCGCGCCAATACATCGTCGTCGCACGGGATTTCGTCGCACGACAAGGCTACACGGGCAGCACGGAAGACATACGCCGGTTTCGTCAGGACGTCATGGCGATGAACGCCGAAACAACGGAAGCTGCGATCAGGCGAGTCACGTTGACCTCCGACTTTTTCTCCCTGAGCGACTGCCGCGATCTGGTGTTTCATGTTCAGGAACATCGCTTCACTTTGCCACAGATCAAAAAATGCCTTGCAGAACTGGATCTGGAGTTCATCGGTTTCCTCGCCCTGAATCCGAATACCGTCAAACAATATGCGGCGCGTTTCCCCGAAGACCGATCCATGTCTAACCTTGATTCATGGGCCCGGTTCGAAACGGAAAACCCCGACACGTTTGCTCGCATGTATCAGTTCTGCGTACAGAAACGCGGCTAGTGAAAAGACAGTGATCCCCTCTCAGCCATTCGACCCAAGGCATCCGTGAAACATTCCGGACTGGCAACTATCGAGCAATTGCACGAATTCGATGAGATCGTGGACGTGCGCTCGCCATCCGAATATGCAGAAGATCATATTCCCGGCGCGGTCAGTTGCCCGGTGCTGAACGACGAGGAACGCGCGCGCGTCGGCACGCTGTACAAGCAATCCCCGTTCGAGGCGAAGAAGATCGGCGCGGCGCTGGTCGCGCGCAACATCGCGAAACATCTGGAGACGCACTGGCTGGACAAACCCAAGTCATGGCATCCGTTCATCTACTGCTGGCGCGGCGGACAGCGCAGCGGTGCGATGACGCACATCCTGCGCCAGATCGGTTTCAACGCAGAGCGTCTGGAAGGCGGCTACAAGAATTATCGCCATCATGTACTCGAACAAATGGCAGTGCTGCCCGCGCGATTTTCCTTTCGCGTGGTATGCGGGCTGACCGGCAGCGGCAAGAGCCGCCTGCTGGGCGCATTGCAACAGGCCGGTGCGCAAGTGCTGGATCTGGAGGGCATCGCGCGCCATCGCGGCTCGGTGCTGGGCGACATGCCGGATGCGCCGCAACCCGCGCAAAAAGGTTTCGACAGCCAGTTGCTGGCGCAACTCAAGACCTTTGATCCCGCGCTGCCGGTCTATGTCGAATCCGAGAGCAAAAAGATCGGCGTGCTGCGCGTTCCCGATGCGCTGCTGACAGCCATGCGCGACAGCCTCTGCCTGCGCGTGGATACGCCGCCCGCCTTGCGCGTCGCCCTGCTGCGCGAAGACTACGCGCATTTCCTGCGCGATCCGGAATTGCTGATGGCGAATCTGGACCGGTTGAAGGGCCTGTATGCCAACGACCTGCTGGAACACTGGCGCGCGCTGTGCGCGGCCCAGGCGTGGGACGAGTTCATCGCCGAACTGCTGGAACGGCACTACGACCCTTCCTACAACCGCTCCATACGCAACAATTACCCCAACTACGACAGGGCATATGCCGTCATCCCGAGGAGCTTGAGCGCGCAGGACTTCGAGCGGCTGGCCCAAGAAGCGCTTGCCATGCCCGGCGATTTTGACAACAATGGCGGCAACTCATAATTTAAACCACGGAAAACACGGATGACACGGAAACTACATTATTGGCAAACCTTGACGGTTTAGGTTTTTCCGTGTCATCCGTGTCATCCGTGTTTTCCGTGGTTATAGCTTTTCCCGTAGTTACAGGTTTCCCCAGGTTCACAGGAGTTTAGATGCTCGAACAGGTTGTTCCCGATTTCACCCTGCCCGCCACTGGCGGCGTTGACTTCAATCTTGCCGCCGCGCGCGGCAAATCGCTGGTGATTTATTTCTACCCCAAGGACAGCACACCGGGCTGCACCATGGAAAGCCAGCAGTTCCGCGACCTGTATGCCGACTTCAAACAGGCCAAATGCGAGATCGTCGGCATCTCGCGCGACAGCATCAAGTCGCACGAAAATTTCAAGGCGCGCTTCACGCTGCCGTTCGCCTTGCTGTCGGACGCGGAAGAGACGGTATGCGAACAGTTCAGTGTCATCAAAATGAAAAACATGTATGGCAAACAGGTGCGCGGCATCGAGCGCAGCACTTTCGTGCTCGACAAAAACGGCGTACTGCGCCGCGAATGGCGCAAGCTGAAGGCCGATGGCCATGCCCTGGAAGTATTGGAATTCGTGCAAACCCTGTAAACATTATCCGGAACCCCATGCAGGTCGGGCTATGCCCGACATGGTGGGCATAGCCCACCCTACGGTTAACCACCAAGGAACATCATGACCCCACGCAAAACCGCTGCCGCAAATACTTCCGCCACCAAGCTGTTCGTGCTGGATACCAACGTGCTGATGCACGACCCCACCAGCCTGTTCCGCTTCGAGGAACACGATGTGTACTTGCCGATGTTCGTGCTGGAAGAGCTGGACAATGGCAAGAAGGGCATGTCGGAAGTCGCGCGCAACGCGCGCCAGGCCAGCCGCTTCCTCGACTCCATCATCAGCGAAGGCACGCACGACATCGAGGCCGGTGTGCCATTGCAGGCGCAAGGCAGCAAATCCGCGAGCGGGCGGCTGTTCCTGCAAACCCAGTTCATCACCAACGAACTGCCGCCCAACCTGCCGGTCGGCAAGGCCGACAATGCCATCCTCGGCGTGGTGATGTTCCTGCAAAAGCAGCAACCCGGACGCGCGGTGATCCTGGTGTCCAAGGACATCAACATGCGCATCAAGGCACGTGCGCTGGGGCTGTCCGCCGAAGACTATTTCAACGACAAGGTGCTCGAAGACACCGACCTGCTCTACACCGGCGTGCAGGCGCTGCCCGACGATTTCTGGGACAAGCACGGCAAGGACATGAAATCCGGCACGCAGGACGGCCACACCTTCTACAACATCGAAGGCCCGCTGTGCCGCGACCTGCTGGTGAACCAGTTCGTATTCCAGGAACACGAAGGCGCCAACCCGTTCTACGCCGTGGTGACGACCCAGGAAGGCAACAGCGCCACGCTGCGCACCTTGACCGACTACACGCACCAGAAGAACGCCATCTGGGGCATCACCGCGCGCAACCGCGAACAGAATTTCGTGCTCAACCTGCTGATGAACCCGGAGATCGACTTCATCACGCTGCTGGGACAGGCCGGCACCGGCAAGACATTGCTCACGCTGGCCGCAGGCTTGATGCAGGTGCTGGAGCAAAAGATCTATTCCGAGATCATCATGACGCGCGTCACCGTGCCGGTGGGCGAGGACATCGGCTTCCTGCCCGGCACCGAGGAAGAAAAGATGACGCCGTGGATGGGCGCGCTCGACGACAATCTCGACGTGCTCAACCAGTCTGCCGATGAAGGCGGCGAATGGGGACGCGCCGCGACGCGCGACCTGATCCGTTCGCGCATCAAGGTGAAGTCGCTCAACTTCATGCGCGGCCGCACCTTCATCAACAAGTACCTGATCATCGACGAGGCGCAGAATCTGACGCCGAAACAGATGAAGACGCTGATCACGCGCGCCGGCCCCGGCACCAAGGTGGTGTGCATGGGCAACATCGCGCAGATCGACACGCCTTACCTCACCGAAGGCAGTTCCGGCCTGACTTACGTGGTGGACAGATTCAAGGGCTGGGAACACAGCGGCCACATCACGCTGCAACGCGGCGAGCGCTCGCGTCTGGCGGATCATGCGGGTGAAGTGCTGTAATGGATCCATCCGAAAAAACCGAAGCGCAATGGCGCGAAGAACTGACGTCTGAGCAGTTCGAGATATGCCGCAAATGCGGCACCGAGCCTGCCTTCAGCGGCGAATACTGGGATTGCCACGACATCGGCATCTACCGTTGCGTATGTTGCGGCGCGCCCTTGTTCGATTCCGAAACCAAGTACGAATCGGGCACGGGCTGGCCCAGCTTCTGGCAACCCATAGACGAAGAGACGCTGAGTTATTCCGATGAAGATGAACTGGGCCTGGGCCGCATCGAAGTATCCTGCGCAAAATGCGGCGCGCATTTCGGCCACGTGTTCGAGGACGGCCCGGATCCGACCGGACTGCGCTTCTGCATCAATTCGGCGGCGCTTACGCTGGACAGGCGCTAAAACCTGTTAACCACGGAAAACACGGATGACAAACCAAACACGCACGACAGGTTTGCCGTTTCCGTGTAATCCGTGTTTCCCGTGGTCCCGCATTTTTTATTTTTTAAGATAACCCATTCACATGAAACTGCTGTTCGACCTTTTTCCCATCGTCCTGTTTTTTGCCGCATTCAAGCTGTTCGGCATCTTCGCCGCCACGGCCACGGCAATCGCCGCCACAGTTATGCAAATCGCATGGACGAAATGGCGGCACGGCAAAGTGGACACCATGTTATGGGTAAGCTTTGGCATCATCGCCGTGTTCGGTGGAGCAACGCTGCTGCTGCATGACGAGACCTTCATCAAGTGGAAGCCGACCATACTGTACTGGGTGTTCGCCGGCACGCTGCTATTCTCCAACCTGCTGCTCAGGAAGAATCTGATGCAGGCATTGCTGCACGAAAAACTCGCGCTGCCGCACAAGGTGTGGGGACACGTCAACCTTGCCTGGAGCCTGTTCTTCGCCGCGCTCGGCGTGCTCAATCTGTATGTCGCGTTCAACTACACCACCGACACCTGGGTCAATTTCAAGCTGTTCGGCACCACCGGCTTGATGATGGTGTTCGTGCTGCTGCAAGCCACTGCACTCTCAAAATACGTGGAAGAAGACAAGGAGAATAACTGATGCTTTACACCATAGTTGCACAAGATACCCCCAACAGCACCGAGAAACGCGCGACCGCCCGCCCCGCGCATGTGGCGCGGCTCCAGGCCTTAAGCCATGAGGGCCGCTTGCTCATGGCCGGCCCCTTCCCTGCCGTGGACGCCAACGATCCCGGCGCGGCGGGCTATACCGGCAGCCTGATCGTGGCAGCATTCCCTTCACTGGCAGACGCCGTGGCATGGGCACAGGCTGACCCTTATGTGGCGGCAGGCGTGTATACCGACGTCATGGTCAAGCCATTCCGGAAAGTATTCCCGGCATAAGCCGCCTGCCATGCCGCAACGCCCTTATGGTATATTGCGCGCCGCAAATCTGATTCACGCACCCGAATCACAGTCCAACTTTTAAAATCACCCATGAGGAAAGAAACCATGACAAAATTTCTCACGCTTGCCTCTCTCGCCCTGCTGGGCTCAATTGCTGTTGGTGCAGCCCGCGCCGATGACAAGCCTGCCGCAACAGTGAACGGCGTCGCCATCCCTCAGGAACGCATAGAATTTGCCGTAAGAAATGCCGCCGCGCAAGGCCAGCCCGATGTTCCCGAACTGCGCCAGGCCATCCGCGACAACCTGGTCAATTATGAAATCCTGTCCCAGGAAGCCGTTAAGCAAGGTATGGACAAGCAGCCCGACGCCATCCAGCAACTGGAAATGAGCAAACAGAACGTGCTGGCCAACGCTTTGGTGCAAGATTATGTCAAGACCCATCCGATCAGTGACGAAGTAGTCGCCCGCGAATACGAAAAGCTGAAAGCCGGTATGGGCAGCAAGGAATACAAGCTGCGCCACATTCTGGTAGACAAGGAAGACAACGCGAAATCCATCCTCGCCAAACTGAAAAAAGGCGGCAGTTTTGACAAGCTGGCTAAAGCCAATTCCAGGGATCCCGGCTCCAAGGATCACGGCGGCGATCTGGGCTGGATTCCGGTCGGCAACATTTCCTCCGCTTTCGTCAAACCGTTTGCCGATGCGGCCCTGAAACTCGACAAGGGACAATTGAGCGAACCCGTGCAATCGCAATTCGGCTGGCACATCATCAAACTGGACGACGTGCGCGACGCCACGCCCCCGGCACTGGATGAGATCAAGGGCAAGCTCACCCTGAGCCTGCAACAACAGGCAGTAAAACAATTCGTTTCCGACCTGCGCACAAAAGCCAAAGTCGAATAAGCTCCACCACACGACGCGACAAACAAAGGGCAGCCGCATGGCTGCCCTTTGTTTTCCCCTCGCGCATCTGGAGTTAATGCGGTCACTCGCGGGATAGACTCACACGCTCGGCGCGCAGGAACTACGGAGCGGCGCAAGCCAAGCAACTATCCTGAAAGCTCCCCTCCGATATTCCTGCTCTTCTTGATCAGCTCGTAAGCAAGCTGTATCTCTTTCGCTTGCTCGGTCGCCATCGCGATCATGTCTTCCGGCAAACCCTGTCCGATCAACTTGTCCGGATGGTACTGGCTCATGAGCTTGCGCCAGGCGCGCTTGACCTCGGCATCGCTGCTGTCGCGGCTCACGCCCAGGGCCTTGTAGGCATCGTCCAATGCCACGCCCGCGTTGGCCTGTTGCCCGCCAGCAAAATGGGTCTGGTTCAGCACCATGTCCATCAAGTGCCGGAACGCGGCCTGGTCATAGCCGATACGCGCGGCAATGTCGATGAGCAGCGCCTCTTCCGCCGGATGCAGATGTCCGTCCGCATATGCCATCACGATCAGATACACCAGCAGCACCTGCTTCAGGTCTTTGGTGTGCCCGCACACCGCCATGAATTTTTTGCAGACCGGCCCGATGTCACAGGACGGATCGACACCCTGCTTGAACCAGGCAATCGCCTGCGACCGATGTTGCGCCGTCATGCCGAGTTTCTGCATGAACGCTTCGACATGATCTATCTCATGTTGCGACACATGCCCATCCGCCTTGGCCAGCTTGCCCATGGAGATAAACAATGCCTCCAGGAATACGGCCTGGCGCAGCGCATTGCTCAAGGGGTTCGCGCCGCCCGAACCATACACCCGCACGCGGTCGAAGAACGACCCGAAAAACCAGCCCAGCAGCGCGCCCCAGAATCCGAGGAAGTAATAACCTGCAATGATGAATATGAACTTGAACAAGGTGACTCCAGAAGTAAATAAGCCCGCCGTATATAAAACGTGTCATTATACCTTCCACCAGCGCCCCCCTAGCGGGTGCTGGCGCAAGACTTTTCTACAGGTTCAACCAGGAGGCCGCTCGTGGTTGGCTGAACTAACCACCGTCGGAATGACAGAGCCTGAGAAACCGGGCGTGAAACGAAAGCTGTTCGTCTCACAGATCGATTTCCGCGCCAGTTGGAAACGATCGCCGTAACGTTCTTGTTTGCAGGGGACGCAACATGTCCAAAGATTCACCGGCCAAGCCTAGCTGCGGCTGCTTGCCGACCGCTCGTCGCGGCCGTCTATATGACGCTCGTCTTCGCACCCCCCCTGTCAAGCCGGGCAACGCCCGTGCTGCCAGCAACGCAGTCCCGCAGCCCGGCGTGGATGCAGTGGTCTCGAGAGGGAAATCATGAAGATAGCCGAACTCAATCTGCTGATTGTCGAGGACGATGGATTCCAGTGCAAAATTCTCACCAAAATGCTACGCACACTGGGCGCAACATCGATACGCGATGCAAGCAACGGCAAAGATGCGCTCGAAATTATTCGCCGGACGGATTACCGGCCGGTGGACATAGCGATCTGCGACTTGAATATGCCGGAAATGGATGGCATGGAATTCCTGCGGCATCTGAGCCAGGAAAACAAGAACATTGCCATCATCATCACCAGCGCGCTGGACAACAAGCTGCTGTCCTCGGTCGGAAAAATGGCCACGATGTTTGGCATCGATCTGTTGGGGACAATGGAAAAGCCTATCATGCTTAAAGAGCTGCAAGCCCTGCTTTTTAAATATGACCACGCCAAACATGAAAAGCCGCAACCCGATACCAAGATGGTCTTCACCCTCGATGAAGTGCTGCATGGTATTCGTGCGGATCAGATCCAGCCGTTCTTTCAACCCAAGGTAGCTTTGAGGAGTGGCCTGCTGGTAGGCGCTGAAGCTCTTGCACGCTGGCTCCATCCCGAGCATGGCGTGATCGGGCCTTATGCTTTTATCCCACTGCTGGAGAGCAGCCGGAACATCGATGAATTGACATTCCTCATGCTTGAAAAATCTGCGGCCGCATGCCGCTCATTTCACGACAGGGGCCACATACTCACCATCTCGGTCAATCTTTCGCTGGCCACGCTGGATGATCCTGCATTGGCGGACAAGATCACCCAGGTAGTACAAAAGGCCGGGATCGAACCGCAATATATCATTCTGGAGATCACCGAATCATCTGCCATGACCGGTATCGCACATGCATTGGAAAATCTGGCGCGTTTATGCATGAATGGATTCGCGCTTTCCATTGATGACTATGGGACGGGATATTCCAGCCTGCAACAGCTCACGCGCATCGCCTTCAGCGAACTGAAGATAGACCAGTCCTTCGTGAAGGATTTCGCCGACAACAAGGCATCGCGCATCGTAGTCGAATCAAGCATCGACATGGCGCATAAGCTGCATGTCAAAAGCGTGGCAGAAGGCACGGAGACACAACAAGACTGGGATGCGCTAAGGGACGCGGGATGCGATACCGCACAAGGATATTTCATCGCCAGGCCGATGGACATGAATGCGTTCCACCATTTCATGGAGAGTTCCAGCTACAAAACCTCCGCCTTGTCGCAGCCCTCCATCCAGGATCAGAACAAGGTAAATATTCTCGTCGTCGATGACAATGATTTCACCCGCAAGATAGTTCTGCGCGTACTCGACAGCCTGGGATACACTCGCATCAGCGCTGTGCCCAGCGCTGCCTCTGCGTTAAAGCTGCTTGAGCTCAATACATTCAACCTGATCATCACCGATGTCCACCTGCCGGGATTGAATGGCCTGGAATTGGCGCAGTTAATCAGGGCGGGTAAAACGCATACCAGGCCTGATACGCGCATCGTGATATTGACCTCATTTTCACAGACGGAAGTGTTCGGGACAGCGCTGGCGCTGGATATAAACGGGTTCCTGGTCAAACCCATCATCCCTGCCATGGCGAATGAAAAACTTGCCCAGGCCATTTCAGAACCGTTGCACCTTCGCCCGCCGCTGGCTTACGAGACCATCAAGACTGAATTGTGGAACTTGCCCAGGCCCGGCAATCAACCCGGTTCCCATGGAAGTGCGGGCATCGTCCACTCACTCGACAGCGAAGCCGATAACACGCTGCGCCATACGATACGAAGCCTGCGTCCGGGCATGAAACTCAAGGAAGATATTTACCTTTCCGATGGCACCTTGCTGATATCGTCCGAACATGTTTTCACCGAATTGTCGATCAATCGATTAAACGATCTGAAGGAGCTGCTTTCCAGACAAAGCATTTTTGTGCACGACACTGCGGCCCCCGGTTAAATACGATCCACCCGTTCCACGCCACCTGGCGTTACAATTTCCCCCTGCGACATCCCTAAACCTGGAACCAGCATGTCCCTACGCCTATCCCGCAAAACCCTGGCGCTGACGCTCGTCGGCACGTTCATTAGCTATCTGCTGTTCGGCTGGCTGGCATTGCCGCGCATCATCCAGTCGCAGGCGCAGAGCTACATCGCCGCACACACCGGCCACCGCCTCACGCTGGATCAGCCGCAGTTCAATCCTTTCACGCTGAACCTGCGCCTGAGCAATCTGCGGCTCGAAGAACCCGATGGCAAGCCGCTGTTCGCGTTCCGCGAACTCGATGTCGACGTGTCTATCTCCAGCCTGTTCCGGCGCGCGCTGGTATTCGATGCGATCCGGCTGGATGGGCCGGACGCGACCGTCGTGCTGCAACGCGACGGCAAACTCAACTGGTCGGCGCTCGTGGATGCGCTCAAAGGCAAGGAGGAGCCGCCCAGGGAAACGAACCCGGATACGTCGCTGCCGCGCGTGGACATCCAGCACTTCATGCTGAGTGCGGGCCGCGTGAATTTCACCGACGACAAGACCGCGTTCGCCACCCACTTCGAACCGCTGGAACTCGAACTCAGCGACATCTCCACCCTGCCCGACGATCATGGCAGCTACCGCATAGAAGCGCGCAGCGCATTCGGCGCGCATATCCTGTGGCAGGGTCAGATGTCGCTTGCGCCCGTGGCAATCGGCGGCACGCTGGGAATAGACCATGTGGATCTTTCGCGGCTGGCGCCTTACCTGAAAGATGTGTTGCCTATCGCACCTCCATCGGGAATGCTTGCGCTATCGACAGAATACCGCGCCACCTATGATGCGAAGCGCTTCGACCTTACACTCGACAACCTCTCGGCCGGGCTCAAAGATCTGCGCCTGCGTGCCGCGCAGGACTCCGACCCCGCCATCGCGATAGACAGCATAGCAGCCAGCAAGGGGCACTTCGATCTCACCGGCAACCAGTTCGCGCTGAATGCGCTCACCATCAACGGCAGCGAGATCGCGCTGGCGCGCCATAACGCCGAGCCGCTGAAACTGTTGCACCTGGGCGCGCTCGCGCTCGACGACATCCGCGTCGATCTGGCCAAACATGACCTCACACTGGCCCATGTCGCGCTCAAGGATGGCGAACTCAAAGCGGTGCGCGATGCCCATGACCACCTGGACGTGCTCGATGCATTGCAGGCTGCTTTCCCCGCCGCACCCGCCAAACCGAAAACCGGATCGGGCGCGCAGAAAACACAAACCGCCAAGGCCGCGCCCTGGCATTACCGCGTTGCCAAATTTGAACTCGCGGGGTTTTCCACTGCGTTGCGCGACGAGAGCGTGACGCCCGCCGCCGATCTGGCGTTGCAGAACATCGCGCTCGGCGTGGACGGCATCAGCGACGATCTCACGCAGGCATTGCCGCTGCAACTCACGCTGCAATCGCGCGGCGGCGGTAGCCTGGAAGTGCGCGGCAAGGTCGTCCCTGCCGAACCGTCTGCCGACCTCAGGCTCAAGCTCAGCGCGCTGTCGCTGCAACCGGTACAGCCTTATCTCGCATCGTTCGCCAGACTCACGCTGGCGGGCGGCCAGCTCAACAGCGAAGGGCAGGCCAGCTATAACCAACGCGGCGGCAAGTTCAAGGGCAACTTCGCCTTGCGCGATTTGCGCCTGATCGAGACCGAGACGGGCGACACCTTCCTCGCCTGGAAGTCGCTCGGCAGCCGCGATCTCGAAGCGAGCCAGAGCGCACTCAACATCGGCGAGCTCGCTATCGACGGCCTCGAAAGCAAACTCATCATCCACAAAGACAAGTCGGTGAACCTCGTCCGCATCCTGCGCAATTCTGAAACGCCCGGCGCCGCGCCCGCAACGCCGCCGCCCGCTGCGCCAGCCAGGACAGATGAGAACAAGGAAGCGCCCTTGCTCGTGAATATCGACCGCGTAAAAGTCAGCAACGGTGCGATGAACTTCGCCGACTATTCGCTGGCGCTGCCCTTCGGCACCAGCATCCACGACCTGCATGGCTCGCTCAGCGATTTGTCATCGCGCCCCGATGCGCGCGGCCAGGTCGAACTGGATGGACAGGTGGACGATTACGGCATCGCGCGCGCGGCAGGCCAGGTTGATCTGTTCGACCCGACAGGTTTCATGGATCTCAAGGTAGTGTTCCGCAACGTCGAGATGACGCGGCTCACGCCCTACTCCGCCACTTTCGCCGGACGCAAGATAGACTCGGGCAAGCTCTCGCTCAATCTGGAATACAAGATCAAGAAGCGCCAGATCGAAGGCGAGAACCAGGTCATCATGGATCAACTGACGCTCGGCGATCGCGTCGAAAGTCCTGATGCCATGAACCTGCCGCTCGATCTCGCCATCGCCATCCTGCAGGACACCGATGGCCGCATCGACCTCGGCCTGCCCGTATCCGGCAGCCTCGACGACCCGCAGTTCAGCTACGGCAGGATCATCTGGAAGGCCCTCCTCAACGTCGTCGGCAAGATCGCCACCGCGCCGTTCCGCGCGCTCGGCGCCCTGTTCGGCGGCGGCGAAAAATTCGAGAGCATCGCGTTCGACATCGGCAAGCAGCAACTGTCGCCGCCCGAGCGCGAGAAACTCACGCGGCTCGCCGGCGCGCTGAACAAACGCCCCAAACTTGCACTCACCGTGCATGGCGTCTATGCCGAAGCCGACCGCAACGCCTTGCAGGACCTGCAACTGCGCCGCGCCGTGGCGATGCTGGCCGGGCTGCAAGTCGATGAGCAGGAAGACCCCGGCTCGCTATCCACACACTCGCCCAAAATCCAGACCGCGCTGGAAAGCCTGTACGCCGAGCGCATCGGCGCTCACGAACTCGCCGCACTCAAGCAAGGTTACCGCCTTGCCAATCCGGAACCGAAAGGCCGCGACGACAAGCAGAAGTCGTCCGAAAAAAGCGCGCTGAACGAACAGGAGATAGCGCAACTGAAAGGCGCGGATTTCCACGCCGTGCTGTACCAGCGCCTGCTCGCACGCGAGGCCATCACCGATGCGCAGTTGCAAGCCCTGGCCCAGACGCGCGGCGAAAACACCCTGGCCGCATTGCTGGCAGCGAACGCTCCGATGCAACGCGTGCAACTCGCCGCCCCGCTGCAAGCCGATGCCGCAGAACGCGACGTGCCACTCAAACTCGAATTGGGTGCAGCACCCAAAACAGTTGCACCTGTGACGGATAAAAACTGACTTCCAGTCTGAATCCATACGGGTGCGCAATGACCGTCTTTGAGCGTCGGGATTTCTTCAAGGAGAAATGGCATGAGTTCTTCCGACACTGAACTGGAACACTGCGCCACCCGTGTCAGAAGTGGCCCCAGCAATTCGGACGGTCTGTTAAGTGGTAGCCTTGCTCAACCCAAGCCGCACGGAGTGCGGCCAACAGAGGAGCAAGCGCATGAGAAGGACGAGAAGGAATCACGCACCGGGATTCAAAGCCAAAGTG
>JACQFX010000053.1 GCA_016199835.1 Nitrosomonadales bacterium
GTTTCGGCCTGACATAGCGGGCGCCGTTTTCGCGGAACAGTTCGGTCCAGGTGTCTTCGGTATCGGCCAGCACGGTGGAGACGAATTTCGCCATCTGGTCGTTGGCCGGCGGCCGGTGTGCAGTGCGTGGTTGTGATTGCTGCAGCGGCGCGTTTTGGCCGGAGCCGCCGCTGAGCAGGTTGAGCACGGTCATCGGGCTGACGCCGAAGAAATACGAGGCCACCAGCACGATCGCGATGCTGCCCAGTCCGATCGAGCGCCCGCCGAAACCAAATCCGCCGCCTCCGCCGCCACTACCGCCATCGTCGCCGTCGCGGCGGTCTTCCACATTATCGCTCTCGCGATTGCCTTCCCATTTCATGTTGCGTCCTTCGTTAATCCTGATTAAGCAAGAGTTTAACGGAAGACGCGGACCGGCATCACAGCAGGCGCGAGATCAGCGCCTTGTCGAAGCGGGCGTCGAGCGGGATGCGAACCTTGTGCGGGCTGCCCGGCGCAATGCTGATTTCGCTGCCATCGAAGGCCAGCATGCGTTCCAGCGTCACGGTCTGGTTGCCGCTCGGGTGGATGATCTCGATCCGGTCGCCGACTGCGAAGCGGTTCTTGGCTTCGACCAGCGCCCAGCCGTCTTCGACTGACAGCACGTCGCCGACGTATTTGCTGCGATGCGCCTTTGACACGCCTTCCATGTAGTTCTGGTGATCCTGCGTGTGGTGGCGCTGGTAGAAGCCATCGGTATAGCCGCGGTTGGCCAGTCCCTGCAGCTCGCCCAGCAGGTTGAGGTCGAACGGGCGGCCGGCAACCGCGTCGTCGATCGCGCGCCGGTACACCTGCGCGGTGCGCGCGACGTAGTACAGCGACTTGGTGCGGCCTTCGATCTTCAGCGAGTCGACGCCGATCTTGACCAGCCGCTCGATATGCTCGACCGCGCGCAAATCCTTGGAGTTCATGATGTAAGTGCCGTGCTCGTCTTCCAGGATCGGCATCAGTTCGCCGGGACGGCCGGCTTCCTCGATCAGGTAGGGCTGGTTGGCCAGCGGGTGGCGCTGCATGTTGCCCAGTGCGGAAAAGGCCTGATTCGCTTCTTCCATCGCCTGCTGATAGTTGAGCTTGATGGTTTCGACCGGAATCCGGGCCAGATCGCCGGTGGCGTCCTCGTCGGCGTTCTCGACCTTGTAATCCCAGCGGCAGGAATTGGTGCAGGTGCCCTGGTTCGGGTCGCGGTGGTTGAAGTAGCCGGACAGCAGGCAGCGGCCGGAATAGGCGATGCACAGCGCGCCATGTACGAACACTTCGATTTCCATCTCGGGGCAGCGCTGGCGGATTTCCTCAACCTCGTCGAGCGACAGTTCGCGCGACAGGATCACCCGTGTCAGGCCCATCTTGTGCCAGAACTTGACGTCGGCCCAGTTCACCGCATTGGCCTGCACCGACAGATGGACCGGTATCTCCGGCCATTTTTCGCGCACCATCATGATCAGGCCGGGGTCGGCCATGATCAGCGCATCCGGCTTCATCGCGATCACCGGTGTCATGTCGTTGATGTAGGTCTTGAGCTTGGCATTGTGCGCAAAAATATTGCTGGCGACAAAGAACTGCTTGCCGCGCGCATGGGCGCCGCTGATGCCGGCCTGCAATGTTTCCAGCGTCGAGAATTCGTTATTGCGGGCGCGCAGGCTGTAGCGCGGCTGGCCCGCATAGACGGCATCGGCGCCATAGTCGAAAGCGGCGTGCATTTTGGCAAGCGAGCCGGCGGGGAGCAGCAGTTCAGGGGCTTTGGACATGGCGTTGGTGACGATCTGAATGAAAAGGCGGGGCATTATTGTAGCGGCGCGCCATCGCGATTCATTTGATGTAAATCAAGTCCGGCCTGATCCGGCGCCAGTTATCGGCAGTTTGTGCCGGCTTGACAGAGAATTAAGGGGCGCTCGAATACTGTTCAAAGGCCGCCAGCGCATCGGCCGCATACATCAGCGACGGGCCGCCGCCCATGTAGACCGCCATGCCCAGAGTTTCCTCGACTTCGGCGCGGGTCGCGCCGAGCTTGACCAGCGCCTGCACGTGGAAGCCGATGCAGGCATCGCAGTGGGCCGCGATGCCCAGCGCCAGCGCCAGAAATTCCTTGGTTTTCTTGTCCAGCGCGCCATCCTTGGTGGCGGCCTGGGACAGCATGCTGAAGGCTTTCATGACATCCGGTGTGTCGATGCGCAATTTGGCAAGGGATTCGGAGACGGATTGGGTGATGTCGCGGTAATCCTTGGTCATGTTTGATCCTTGGAGAGAGTGAATGAGCTTGCTTGTTGCTACGATATTTCAATTAATATTATATTTAATAATATATTGTTTTCAATGAGCCTGCTTGATGCGGGCTGTTTGCGCCTCGACAAGGCGGCGCAAGTTTGATTTTTATCAAACCCTAGTTCGGATCAGCGACCACAGTGGAAAAGGGAAAACAGCGAGAAAGGGGAGATCAGTCAGATCAAGGAGATTTCCATGAATACATTAACCAAAATGGCCCGAGGTTTTCTGGGGCAGCTCAAGCCGCGACCGGCGGTGGGTGATCTGCGCACGATGCTGGCCTTGCCTGCGGCCGAACAGCAGGGCGGAATGCCGCTGATGGAAGCATTCAAGGCGCGCAAATCGGGGCGGGAATTCAGCCCGGAGGCCTTGCCTGTGCAGCAACTATCGAATCTGTTGTGGGCCGCTCTGGGGATTAATCGTGCCGAATCCGGCGGCCATACGGTGCCATCGGCGATGTTCGCCAACGAGATCGATGTCTATGTCGCGTTGCCGGAAGGCCTGTATTACTACGTCCCCGAAAGCCACGAGCTGCATCTGGTCGTGGCCAGCGATGTGCGGCCGGTCACCGGTTATCAGGATTTTGTCGATAACGCGCCGCTGGA
>JACQFX010000032.1 GCA_016199835.1 Nitrosomonadales bacterium
CGCGTTCGTCGCTTGCGCTGCAGGCGCTCGTTGCTGACGAAACAGGCGTAAAGCCGGATGCGGTGGCTCCAGATGGGTTTTGCCATAGGCCGCAGAGCCACGATACGCAGGATTCTTCAGCATGTCGCTGATCGTTCTAGCATCCCACGTGGCTTTGCCATAGCGCGTCGGCGTGCCCTGCTGCTTGAGGCGGCGACACACCTCGCGCAACGGCAATCGCCGTTCGCCAATCCACTCGAAGATTTGTCGCACGGTCTGTGCTTCATTCGGCACAATCTCGTAACGCGCTTCACCACCGCCTTCGTACACGCTGATGTAGCGGTAGCCATAGGGTGCGCTGGATAAAACGCTGACGTGTCCCGTTTGCGCTTTGTGCTTTTTTCCACGGCGGCTACGCTCAAGAATCTTGAGCATGAGCACGCATCGCGATGGTCTTTAGCGCTGATTTGATCAACTTGCGTGAGGGGATGATGGGGATCGCCCTCAGAGATCTTGAACAAACGATCCCATTGGGCGAGTCTCGGGTTTCCATACCAAGAGACTCCGCCAGTGTGCCACGCCCTTCTGCAAGACCCAATATTTTTCTCGTCACTTTTTCAAATCGATCTCGATTTCGCTGAACAAACCCGGACGGCGGGATGTTCATGTGGCGGCACCCTGCATAGCGCGAATTACGATCGCAAACCGCGGGGATGTGCAGCGGCGATAGAAGATGACTATATGACGCGTTTCAGTTTCTGCTGTGATCGTTGCCGCAAACGATCCACGCCGCCCTCGGTTCGTTTCCTCGGACGGCGCGTCTATCTCGCGGCCTTGGTCGTGCTGGCGTCGATTGCCCGGCTCGACATGACCAGCGCGCAAGCGGCAAAGCTCGATCGCATTCTCGGCGTGCCCCACCGCACCGCAGGCCGGTGGAGCCACTGGTGGCGCCAGGCATTCGACAAGACGATTTTTTGGCAGTCGACCCGTTCTCGTTTCATGCCGCCGGTCGCAACCGATCAACTGCCGGCAAGCCTCCTGGAGCGCTTCCAAGCCGGCGCCGCTGCGGATCAAATGCGTTTGCTGCTCTCTTTTCTCACCCCGCTTTCCATCGTCACTTAAGCGCGCTCACCGATGGCCGCTCCATTCCCGCAGAGGATGCAAATAGGCACACACAACGAGGGCTTGTAATCTTCGCTCCCATTCGCGGCGCCAGTTGCGCTGCTTAACGAAGGAGACGAAATGAAAGTAAAGAACGATCCTCTCAAGCGAGATCGCTGGGCGCGGCTGCGCTTTTCCATTATTGGTTCGCTGCTGGCCGCGCCGCCGGCAGACGGCGAATTACGCGCCGCGCTACAAGTCCTATCAGAGAAGGTCTGGCGTCATCCGGTCTCGGGCGAGGATGCGCGCTTTGGCCTATCCACCATCGAGCGCTGGTATTACGCGGCAAGGCGCGCCGCGGATCCGTTCGCCACCTTGAAGAACCGTCCTCGCGCCGATGTCGGCCGCATCAAAGCCATGTCGACCATCGCTATTGAAACATTGACGCATCAATATCGCGAACATTCGGGTTGGACGGCACAGCTGCACGTCGACAATCTACGCGTCACGCTCGCCAACACCGAGGGGCCATTGCCATCCTATGCCACGGTGCGCCGCTATCTCAAGGCGCAAGGTATGTTTCGCCGACAGCGGCCTAAAAGTCACACCGCTGGCGCGCTGGCCGCTCGCGATCGCCTCGAACGGTTGGAGGTGCGCAGCTTCGAAGTGGAATACGTAGGCCAGCTATGGCATTGCGATTTCCACCATGGCTCGCGCAAGGTCTTGACGCGTGAGGGCAACTGGGAGAAGCCGTTATTGTTCGGCGTTATCGATGACCGCTCGCGCCTTGTTTGCCATCTGCAATGGTATCTCGACGAAACTGCCGAGAGCTTCACGCATGGCCTTTGCCAAGCGTTCATGAAGCGTGGTTTGCCACGTGCGCTGATGTCGGACAACGGCGCGGCGATGATCAGCGAGGAAGTCGTGGGTGGGCTCGCCACGCTGGGCGTCGTGCATCAGACAACCTTGCCCTTCTCCCCGTATCAAAACGCGAAACAGGAATCGTTTTGGGGCCGCATCGAAGGACGTCTGATGGCGATGCTCGAAGGAGAGGAACGCCTCACGCTCGATTTGCTCAATCAAGCAACGCAAGCCTGGGTCGAGCAAGAGTACCACCGCGCGCTTCACACGGAAATCAATGCGACGCCGCTGGAACGCTATCTGGCCGGCCCGAACGTGAGCCGCGATTGTCCCGCTAGCGCCGTCTTGCGCGCCGCGTTTCGGATCGAAGTCACCCGCACGCAGCGCCGCTCCGACGGCACTGTTAGCCTGGCCGGGCAACGCTTCGAAATTCCCTCGCGCTATCGGCATCTCGATACCGTCAGTCTGCGTTATGCGCGCTGGGATCTTACCCAGGTCGATCTGATGGACCCGCACGCCGGCGCGATTCTCTGTGGCGTGAAACCGCTCGATAAAGCCGCCAACGCCGATGGCGAGCGCCGCTGTCTCGATCCCATCGGCCCGGATTTGTCGCCGCTGCCGCCGACTGGCATGGCGCCGCTACTACGCCAATGCATGGCCGACTATGCCACCACCGGGTTGCCGCCCGCTTATCTGCCGCATCATGACCAGGAAAATCGCCATGAATAGCAAATTGCTTGCCCTCTACGGATTGAAATTCAATCCGTTCTCATCCGAACTGCCAACAGAAGCGTTGTTCGTGCCGCCGAAGGTGGAAAACTTCTGCTGGCGCGTCGAACATGCGCAGGTGCGGGAAGGCGGCTTCGCCTTGATCCATGGCGATCCTGGTACCGGCAAGAGCGTCGCCTTGCGTCTGTTGGCCGATCGCCTTTCCCGATTGCCCGATCTCACGGTTGGGGTCATTAATCACCCGCAGAGCAATCTCAGCGATTTCTATCGCGAGCTTGCCGATATTTTTACCGTGCCGTTGCGTCCGAGTAACCGTTGGGCGGGATTCAAAATCTTGCGTGAGCGCTGGTTCGCGCACTTCGAATCGACACGCCGCCGCGCGGTGCTATTGATCGACGAAGCACAGGAAATGAATCCTTCTGTGCTCTGCGAAATGCGCTTATTGGCCAGCGCCCATTTCGATTCGCAGCCGTTGTTGTGCGTCGTACTGGCCGGCGATGCGCGGCTCATCGACAAGCTGCGGCAGGAAGCGTTGATCCCATTGGGCAGCCGCATCCGCACCCGGCTGGCCACCGAGCATGCCGGCCGCGATGAGTTGGCCGCCTGCCTTGAGCATTTGATCGCCAGCGCCGGCAACGCCAGTTTAATGACGCCGCAACTACGCCAGACACTGTGCGACCATGCCGCCGGCAATTACCGCATTCTCGCGTCGCTGGCCGCCGAACTCCTTGCTGCCGCGGCACAACGCGATTTGCCAGTGCTCGATGAAAAACTCTACTTCGATGTCTTCGCGCAGTCATCTACACCCCAGCCACGCCGCGCACAGCCGGCACGCAAAACGGCTGCGCAGACAAGGCAGGGACTATGAGCCATGATCCGCATCCTTTACTGGATTCGCTGCCGACGATCTCTGACGAGTCCGTCGTCGAGATCCTCGATTTCTTGCAAGCATTCGTCCTTGGTTTCAAGTCCCTCTATAGTGGCCAAATTCGCCGCTACTACGACGAACGATCACGCGCCAATCTCATGCAGTCCGAACCAACGGCTTCGCTTGAAGAACCTCCCTTTTAACTCATCTCAAGAATGAAAAACGCCGCTCAGTGATATCAACACTGAACGGCGTTTCTCTGAAGAATTCGTGCCTCAACCAACCATCAACAAACGTGAAAACCGGACCATCAAAACGCGTGAACACACTCAGAGTAGCATTCATGTCCTCCGGTACGCTTCTTGTGTTTCTTACACAGCCACCGACGCAACCGCGCAGTGGTGTAGGCGTCTATAGCTTGATACGCCTTGCTGACCGGACCCAACTTAAAGTAGTTGGCCCAGCCCCCCAACGTATCATTCAAACGCTCCACCATTTGCGTGGCGTCCAGCCACGTCATCCTTTGGGCAGTCTGCGTACCGATCTTGTCGACCAGTTGCTTGATACTCTTCTTCGATGGCCGCGCGCCTATATGGGCGCGCCCCGTCTTAGGCGAGTAATTCCGACCAAAGGTATAACCCAAAAAGTCGAAGCTTTCTTCCGGCATTCGACAGGTCCGTGTCTTTTCCTCATTGACCTCCAACTTCAGCTCTCCCATGATCTGCCGCATTGACCTTAGGGCCTCGTCGGCCCCTCGCTTGCAACAAATCACCAGATCATCCGCATAGTTGACGATCCTTGCACCGAACTTGGTCTCCAGTCCTCGCTTCTTCCACCCCAGGATAAATCGACGCATATACA
>JACQFX010000033.1 GCA_016199835.1 Nitrosomonadales bacterium
GATCTGAGTTTCACCGGGTGCCAGCTCGACCTTCTGAAACGCCTTCAGTTCTTTCACCGGCCGCACCACATCCTGCGTCACTTCATCACCGACATACAGCTGCACGGTTTCGCGCCCCGGCAGCGCACCGCGCCTGCTGATCGACGGCGAACCATCGGCGATTGGGCTATCGATCAGCCATGCCGGCGCCATGTCGGTGGCCGCCTTCAACCCGGTTGGCGCGGTCGGCGTCGACCTGATCGAAGTGCAAGACATACCCGACTGGGCGCGCGTGGCCCACGACTACCTCGGCATGGCAAGCGCCTGCCGCCTCGCCGCGCTGGCACATGGCGAGCGGCCGCTGGCATTCGCCCAGGCATGGTCCGAACGCGAAGCCCAGCTCAAGCTGCACGGCCTGCCGCTCGCCGAATGGACGCCGTTGCCTGCCGGCTGCCGCCTGTTCGCGCTCGCGCTGCCGGCCGGCCTCGCCGGCGCGCTAGCAGCATAACGCTGGTGTCAGGTCTGACATTCGGACATTTTGCTGGTGTCAGGTCTGACATTCGGACATTTAGCGCCGCTGCGCTGGCTACAAAAACCGCTTTTGATCGAAAAATTGTCCGAATGTCAGACCTGATAATCATATAGCCAGCCTCCCTCCGGCAGACGCCGGGGGTACAGTTAAGTTAGCAACGTCGAATTGCACTGACTGAACCAGGAGGCCGGCATGAACAAGTATAGCGGGATCGATCTGCATTCGAACAACTGCGTCGTGGTCGTCATCGATAACGATGATCGCGTCCTGTGCGAGAAGCGGGTACCCAATGACCTTGAACGGATCGTGGCGCTGTTGGCGCCGCATCGTGATGACTTGATGGGGGTCGTCGTGGAATCAACATTCAACTGGTACTGGCTGGTCGACGGCCTGCAACGCGCGGGATTCGACGTCAAGCTGGCCAATACGGCCGCGCTGGACCAGTACAGTGGCCTGAAGTACAGCGGCGACGAACATGATGCCCGGCACTTGGCGCACGTGCTGCGACTGGGGATTCTGCGAACCGGCTATATCTACCCACCGGAACTGCGCGCAGTGCGCGACCTGTCCAGGAAGCGCGCTCAGTTGGTCCACTCGCGCACGATGCATATTCTGGCAGTAGAAACGCTGGTGGCGCGCCAGACCGGCGGCGGCATCTCCGGCAATTGCGTCAAGCAGCTCACGGAGAACGCCGTCGCTCAGTGGGGATGGTCGGCCGACACCACACTGGCCGTGCAGGCGAATATCGAACTGGTGCACGCGACGAGCAACGTCATCAAGAAGCTGGAAAAACGCATTCGCGAACGCATCCAACTCAAACCGGAATTTGCTGTGCTGAAGTCGGTCCCTGGCATCGGCGACGTCCTGGCGAGCACAATCATGCTCGAGACGGGCACGGTTGAACGGTTTGCCGAAGTCGGCAACTACGTCTCGTATGGACGCTGTGTCGGGAGCGGTCGCTACTCGAACGGCAAGAAGAAGGCTGAGGGCAATCGCAAGAACGGCAACGCCTATCTGGCCTGGGCGTTCGTCGAAGCGGCACACTTCGCACTGCGCAACAATAGCGCGGCGAAAAGTTTTTACGAACGCAAGAAAGCCAAGACCAACACCATCATCGCGATCAAGGCACTGGCCCACAAGCTGGCGCGTGCCTGTTATCACATGCTTAAGGAGCAAACGCTATTCGACGAAAAACGCTGTTTTGCATGACAAGTTAAGGCTGTGCCCGTGAGCCAGGAATTGGTGTTGGAAATGAAGCCATCAGACCTGATTGGACACGCGACACGGCCGCCTGGGCAGTACAAACGATCGCCCGGAACGCGAGCCAGAATGGGGTTGGTGCCGGTCTACACGACCCGGTAACCACAGAATCTGTAACTGATATTGGACGCGGTACGGCACTAACAATTTTCTGGGGCGGCTTGATGCCGCCAGGGCGGACCAGTGCAAGTTAACGCACGTTCGCTTGATCCTGATGGGTGACTGGTGCGGTTGTTTGGCAACCAGCTGACGAAAAGTTAGGCGCGATTGAAGTTTACTGTCCAGCAGAGAAGTGGCGTCGCGATAAATCGCGACGCAGGGATAATATTTTCTTCTTGACTCGGGCTGGCTAATGGGTGACACCAGCAGTGGAACTTGCAACGGCGAAAAAAAAGACAGGGCGAACCCTGTCTTTTTCATGTCAAGCGCTTGCCGATTACTTGGTCACTGGCGCTGCAGCGGTGACTTCTGCGCCGGCGACGTCAGCTTTTGCTTTTGCCTTGGCAGCTTTGTGCTTGGCCTTCGATTTGCTCACTTTTGC
>JACQFX010000034.1 GCA_016199835.1 Nitrosomonadales bacterium
ACTGGCGCTCAGATAATCGCTCAACCGTGCTCCGGCTCCCAAGATTGCTTTGGTTCGTGCCATCTCCGCCCCCGTTTGGATGATGGTCAAAGCATAACCTAAATTTTCCTAACCGAACAGTATTGGGTCATGCCTTTTGCCTTCACTCATAAAACGGACGGATTCGTCCAAGACCCTGCTTATGGTTATTTGAAACTGGCGTAATAGTTCAGTAGCGCCTCGATATCCCCGCTTTCAAGCTTCTTGATTTTCGGCCTCATCTTTTGCTCCATTTTTCGCTCGCCAGCCTTGTACTCCTGGAATGTCTTGCGCAAGTACGGCGTCCATTGTCCAGCCAGAATGCCTGAGAATTAAAGGGCCGCTCAATTTTCAAAACGCATCCCTCTCCAGGAGTTCCATCCCAACAGCCCCCACGATTCTGTTTGCATAAATTTTTCGCATGTATATACTTCGCGTTATTACATGCACGGAGTTCCATCATGCGCACAGCAAAGGTTTTCAGGAGCGGCAATTCGCAGGCGGTGAGAATACCGGCGGAGTTTCAGTTCGACACCGATGAGGTGGAAATTTTTCGCCGGGATGATGAGTTGGTGCTGCGTAAAAAAGCCAAATCGCTGGAGCAGGCTTTCCACCTGCTCGCCTCACTGCCTGCCGATCTTCTGGCGGAGCGCCAGGATGAATTGCCGCAAGAACGCACGGGCCTTTAGCCATGCCGCGTTACCTGCTCGACACCAACATCTGCATTTACATCAAGAATAACCGCCCCGCCGAAGTGCTGGCGCGTTTTTCAAAACTTCCGCCTGGCAAGGTCGCCATGTCCGCAATCACTTTTGGCGATCTGTGTTTCGGTGCGGAAAAAAGCTCAAAGCCCAAAGAGACACGGCTTGTTCTGGAACATCTGACCGCGCTGATTCCGGTATTGCCGCTGGATGCCGCCGTCTCGAAGCACTACGGAAAAATTCGCCAGCATCTGCAAACCAGGGGCAAGCCCATCGGCAATAACGATCTGTGGATTGCCGCCCATGCGCTTGCCGGCAAGCTCATTCTGGTCACCAACAATGTTGCGGAATTTGAACGGGTTCCGGGCTTGCGTGTTGAAAACTGGATTACCCAGTAATGGCACATAAAATAGTGTCCGCAGCGCGGGGAACCATCTGCTGCAATTGCTGTGCCCGGTTGCGGTGGCCTGCGCGGCCAAGCTTGGCCGGACATGGCTCCGTGTTCCGCCATCACACTTCCGGCAATCAACCAACGCTATGTGCGGAAAAGCACAGACGCACTTTTAGCCCGCCCTTTATCTTGTCGCCTGGTCAGGCTGCGCTGTTGGCGCAAGGTACACGCATGCTTTGTTGCATGAGGCAGCAATGCGGCTCACGCATCGGTTGCCGGGTAGTTCCGATCACACATCACAATGGAAATTAAATGACCCCTACTCAAACATTGACGACACCGTTCGTGGAACACCGCAAACCCGGCGCGCGCCCGGAAGGGGCTGGATGGAATGGGTTCTTGCTGGTAGTGACCGCGCTGCTGGTTGCCGGTTTCTTTCAGGCTCATCCTCCGGAGTTCACCGGCCTTCTTGGCAAGAACCTGTACAAGCCGGGCGATAAGCTGGGCTACAACCTCGGACTGGCGGGCGGGCTGATGATGCTGATCATGCTGCTTTATTCCTTGCGCAAGCGGGCCGGATTCATGAAGGGCCGTGGCATCCTGCCGACCTGGTTCCGATGGCACATGGTTTTTGGCATCATGGGGCCGACCCTGATTATGTTCCACTCCACGTTCAACATGCATTCGATCAATGCCGGCGTGGCGCTGGTATGCACGATGCTGGTATCGGGCAGCGGCATTTTCGGACGCTTCTTTTATACCAAGATACACAATGGACTTTATGGTCGGCAGATCACGCTGAAGGGCATGCACGAAAATCTGGAAAGGACCGGCAGTTTCAAGCGGTCGTTTATAGGCTCCGCCCCCCACATTGCAGCCCGGCTCGAACAATTCCGCATCCGTTCCGAACAGACTCAGGGCAGATTCCGCGATTTCCTGTCGATCGAACTCCAGGCTGCATTCCTGTCCAGATCATTGAGGAAGGAGTTGCATCAAGTCATGTATGCGCAGGTACGCGCACGGAAATGGGATACCGGATTCATAAAACCGGCGCTGGATAAGCAGTATGAAGAATATGCCGCGCAAATACACACCTACATCAAAGCCATGCGCGACACCTCTCAGTTCCGCACCTATGAAAAGCTGTTTTCCTGGTGGCATATCTTCCATATCCCGCTGGTTTACATGCTGGTGTTAACCGGCATTTATCACGTCATCGCCGTCCACATGTATTAAAACCAGAACGTGGGGAGCCCGGGGACGCACGAATCATCAACAGGCACAGACCCGCCCCGATTTCTGCGCTTTGTTATTCCTTATGCCGAATGCTCCCATACGCCCGATAGCCGGACTTGCTTGCGGCGTTCATTTTTTCTTCTTTCAGCAGCCACTTCCCTGCGGGTCTGACGCCTGACGTTTGCCGAGAGTAGCGCGGCTTCTTTGCGCCACCAGATGGTCAGCGCGATGAAGCCGACACCGCCCAGGGTCGTCAGTATCTCCGTGAACTGGAGCAGAAGATCGTAGTTACTCATGTCGCCTGTGCCTCCTCGCCAGTATGGGCGCAATGTAGCATTGCGCATCAGTAGAGACAGTCAGTCTGCAACAGCAACATTCCACGCTCTGTGCGCAAACCCACACAACTTGCATCGCGATGGATTTCAGACTTTAATGCCACCATGGAAATGAAGAAAATCAACTCGGGCAAGCTGCGCGCCATCGGCTACGATGCGCGCGCACGGACACTGCAAGTGCAACTCGACGATGGCAGCATGCTCCAGTACGGCAACGTCGGCGATGAGATATGGCGCCGGCTCGGCAACTCGGGGGCGGCGTGGAGTTTCTATCGCGACAACATCGAGGAAGAATTTGCGGCGCAACGCGTTTCGGCATGTGCGCCTGCGGTAAAGAATCCGCTGGACGAATTATTCGGAAAACCTTAAGTCTCCCTCGCCTTGCAAGGGAAAGGGAGACCTTCTGCTACCCCACCCACTTCCGCGCATTCTGGAACATGCGCAGCCATGCCCCGTTCTCCCGCCACTCGCGCGGATACCAGGAGTTCTGCACGGCGCGGAACACGCGCTCCGGATGCGGCATCATGATGCTGAAACGCCCGTCCGGCGTGGTCTGGCCGGTGATGCCTTGCGGCGAACCGTTGGGGTTGAGCGGATAGGTTTCGGTCGGCTTGCCGCTGTTGTCCACATAGCGCAGCGTGACCAGTTCCTGCGCGGCCTTGAGTTTCGCGACGTTGGTAAAGTCGGCATAGCCTTCGCCGTGCGCGACGACGATGGGCATGCGGCTGCCGGCCATGCCGTCGAACAGGATGGACGGCGAAGATTGCACCTCCACCATCACGAAGCGCGCCTCGAATTGTTCGGACTGATTGCGCGAGTAGTGCGCCCAGTTTTCCGCACCCGGAATGATCTCGTGCAGGTTGCTCATCATCTGGCAGCCGTTGCACACGCCCAAAGCAAACGTGTCGCTGCGCTGGAAGAACGCCTGGAATTCGTCGCGCGCTCTCGGGTTGAACAGGATGGACTTGGCCCAGCCTTCGCCCGCGCCCAGCACATCGCCGTAGGAGAACCCGCCGCAGGCGACCACGCCCTTGAAATCCGCGAGCTGCACGCGACCGCTGATGATGTCGCTCATGTGCACGTCCACGGCGGCGAAACCCGCGCGATCGAATGCAGCGGCCATCTCGACCTGGCCGTTCACGCCCTGTTCGCGCAGGATGGCCATGCGCGGACGCGACTTCAATAGTGCGGGTGCAACGGGATTCGCATCCGGATCGTAAGTCAGCTTCGCATGCAAGCCCGGATCGGTCGCATCGAGCAGCTTGTCGTATTCCTGCTGCGCACAAGCCGGGTTGTCGCGCAGCTTCTGCATCTGGTAAGTCGTTGCCGACCAGATGCGTTGCAGCGCGATGGCGTTTTCGCTGAACAACTGCTTGCCGCCGCGCCTGATCGTTATCGTGCCGCCGGTATTCAGTGTCGCCACTTCGTGCACCGCATCCAGACCGGCGTCCTCGCACAACACGAAGATGTCCGCGAGATCGCTGCGGCGCACTTGCAGCACCGCGCCCAATTCCTCATTGAACAACGCGCTCAAATCGTCGCCGCGCAATTCGTCGAGGCTGATGTCCAGGCCGATATGCGAAGCGAAGGCCATCTCGCACAACGTCGCCAGCAGGCCGCCATCGGAGCGGTCGTGATAGGCCAGCAGCTTGCCGTCCGCGTTGAAACGCTGGATCAGCGTGAAGAAAGCTTTCAGCTTGCGCGCATTGTCCACATCCGGCGCCGCGCTGCCGATCTGCTTGTACACCTGCGCCAGCGCCGAGCCGCCCATGCGGTTTTTGCCTGCGCCAAGGTCGATCAGCAGCAACACCGTGTCGAGATCGGCGGAAAGTTGCGGCGTAAGCGTCTTGCGCGCATCGGTGCAGGGCGCGAAAGCGGAAACGATGAGCGACAGCGGCGCGGTGACTGCCTTGCTCTCTCCCGCTTCCTGCCACGCGGTACGCATGCTCATCGAATCCTTGCCCACCGGAATGCTGATGCCGAGTTGCGGGCACAGTTCCATACCCACGGCTTTCACGGTGTCGAACAGCGCGGCATCTTCGCCGTGGTGTCCGGCTGCGGCCATCCAGTTGGCAGAGAGTTTGATGTCGCCGATTTTTTCTATACGGGCTGCGGCGATGTTGGTGATCGCCTCGCCCACGGCCATACGCCCGGAGGCCGGTGCATTGAGCACGGCCAGCGGCGTGCGCTCGCCCAGCGCGAACGCTTCGCCGAGATTGGTGTGGTAGCCCATCAGCGTCACCGCCACGTCCGCCACCGGCACTTGCCACGGGCCGACCATCTGGTCGCGTGCGGTAAGGCCGCCTACGGTGCGGTCACCGATTGCAATCAGGAATGTCTTGTCCGCCACGGAGGGCAGGCTCAGCACACGCTCAATCGCGTCCTTCATTTTTATTTTGCTCGCATCGAGCGCAGGCAACATCACCTTCTCGCGCTTGACCTTGCGCGTCATTTTCGGCGGCTTGCCGAGCAGCACCGACAGCGGCATATCCACGGCATTGTTATCGAACTCCGCGTCGTGCACGATCAGCTTGTCGTCGTCTATCGCCTGCCCCAGCACGGCGAACGGACAACGCTCGCGTTCGCAGAAAGCCTTGAATTCTTCCAGGCGTTCCGGCGCGATGGCCAGCACGTAACGCTCCTGCGCCTCATTGCTCCAGATCTGCATCGGCGCCATGCCGCGCTCCTCGGACGGCACCGCGCGCAATTCGAACTTCGCGCCCTTGCCGCCGCCATACACGAGTTCCGGCAGCGCGTTGGAGATACCGCCCGCGCCCACGTCGTGGATGGACAGGATGGGATTCTTGTCGCCCATCTGCCAGCAGCGGTCGATGACTTCCTGCGCGCGGCGCTGCATCTCGGGATTGCCGCGCTGCACCGAATCGAAATCGAGATTCTCCGCGTTCGCCCCCGTGTCCATGCTCGATGCCGCACCGCCGCCCAAGCCGATCAACATGCCGGGACCGCCGAGCTGGATCAGCAGCGCGCCATCGGGCAATTGATGTTTGTGCGTGTGGGTATCGCGTATGCTGCCGACGCCGCCCGCGAGCATGATGGGCTTGTGGTAACCGCGCATCTCGCCGTTGACGTTTTCTTCAAACGTGCGGAAATAACCGGCCAGATTGGGGCGGCCAAATTCGTTGTTGAATGCGGCGGCGCCGATGGGGCCGTCCAGCATGATCTGTAGCGCGGAAGCGATGCGCCCCGGCTTGCCGTAAGCATGCTTCTCCCACGGTTGCTCGAAGCCGGGTATCTGCAAATTGGAAACCGAGAACCCGGCCAGCCCGGCCTTGGGCTTGGAGCCGATACCGGTCGCGCCTTCGTCGCGTATCTCGCCGCCCGATCCCGTGGCCGCACCGGCAAATGGCGCAATCGCCGTCGGATGGTTGTGCGTCTCCACCTTCATCAGCGTATGCGTGAGTTCTTCGCTATAGGCATAGCCGCCGTCGGCGCGCGGATAGAAGCGCTCGACCGCAGCCCCCTCGATCACGGAAGAATTATCCGAATATGCCACCACCGTGCCCTGCGGATGCAGCTTGTGCGTGTTGCGTATCATGCCGAACAGCGAGATGGCCTGCACCTCGTCGTCGATGATCCAGTCCGCGTTAAATATCTTGTGGCGGCAATGCTCGGAGTTCGCCTGCGCGAACATCATGAGCTCCACGTCGGTGGGATTACGTCCCAGCTTGTTAAAATTTTCGACCAGGTAATCGATCTCGTCGGCGGACAGCGCCAGCCCCATGTCGCGGTTGGCCGCTTCCAGCGCGGCATTGCCGCCGGCGAGAATATCCACGCTGCACAGCGGCTGCGGCGTGCCGTGCTGGAATATCATTTCGGCCACGCCGTCGAAAGAATTCAAAACCGATTCCGTCATACGGTCGTGCAACAGCGGCAACACCGCACGACGCTCGGCTTCGCTCAGCACCTTGCCGTTCTTCGTCTGGAGGTAATACGCCACGCCACGCTCGATGCGCTCGACCTGCGGCAAGGCGCAATGCTGCGCGATGTCGGTGGCCTTGGACGACCACGGCGAAATCGTGCCGAGACGCGGTATCACCAGCAGCCGCAATTGCCTGGAGCCGCCCGGCTCGCCTGCGCTTGTATCCAGACTCAGCAGCCTGTCCAGCAGCGCCGAATTTTCGGTAGCGAGTTCCTCGCGCAGCGCAATGAAATACCAGTGGCGCGTATCGGCCAGCATGACATTGGGCGCGGCGACCTTGAGCGCGGCGCGCAACTTTTCGAGGCGGAAGGAAGAGAGGGCGGTTTTACCGGCAGAGACTCGGAACATGGGCGACAAAATACGGTGAAATGACGAGGCGCGATTATACTATGCGCACCCGTCACATCGGGCCCCTTACTCTTAATGACTCAACGCTTCATGTTTTCCGAGAAAAAATTGTCATGCCCTAATACTGCAACCGCAGGGTGGGCTATGCCCACCATGTCGGGCGTAGCCCGACCTACATTCTGCTCCGGCTCGTTCGGCTTGAAAATATGAGCCAACGCATCCCCGCCATCACGCAGAAGCAGGCTGCCGCCTTCCTTCAGTCGCGCCCGCGCGACAGCCACAAAGGCCAGTTCGGCACGGTGACGGTGATAGGCGGCGCGTCCGGCATGGTGGGCGCGGCCCTGCTGGCCGGACGCGCGGCGCTCAAGCTGGGCGCGGGCTGCGTGCATGTCGGATTGCTGGCGGAGGGTGCGCCAGTGGTGGACGTGGTGCAGCCGGAACTGATGCTGCATCAGGCGCACGATGCCATACGGCTTTGCATTGATTCAGCTCAAGACACAAAAAACATCGTCATACCCGCGAAGGCGGGTATCCAGCCAGATAAAAATACTGGATTCCCGCTTTCACGGGAACGACAAAAAATGGCGCTCGCCATAGGCTGCGGTCTGGGCACCAGCCTGGCCGCGCAAAAACTGTTGACCGCTGCGCTGCGCCTGAACACACCACTGGTACTCGACGCCGACGCGCTCAACCTGCTCGCTCGCCACCCCGATCTGCAAGACGATCTGCGCAAACGCCACGCCGCCAGCGTCATCACCCCGCACCCCGGCGAAGCCGCGCGCCTGCTCGGCATCGGCACGGCGGAGGTACAAGCCGCGCGCACCGAATCTGCACAAAGGCTCGCGCAGCAACTGCATTGCTCGGTCGTACTCAAAGGCGCAGACAGCGTGTGCGTCACGCGCGCCGGCAAGACCTATCTCAACAAGACCGGCAACCCCGGCATGAGCGCACCCGGCATGGGCGACGTGCTCACCGGCATGATCGCAGCCTTCATCGCGCAAGGGCTGGATGCGGATCAGGCCTTGCTACTCGCGGTGCATTTGCACGGCGCGGCGGGCGACGCACTGGCAGAAAAAGGGGTTGCGGTCGGCATGACGGCAACGGATGTAACGGAATGGGCGCGCTGGCTGTTAAATCAGGAAACCCTCAAACACGCATGAAGGGGAATCATGAGCGATAAACGCATCGTCATCATTGCTGGTCCGAATGGCTCGGGCAAAACCACTTTCGCGCGCGAATTCCTGCCGAACGAGGCGAACTGCCCAAACTTTGTGAACGCCGATCTGATCGCCGCCGGGCTATCGCCCTTCGCGCCGGAACTGGCTGCTTTCAAAGCGGGGCGATTGATGCTGGAAGCCATCTCAGAGCATATCAGGCTCAACGATAGCTTCGCCTTCGAAACAACGCTTTCAGGTTTGACCTATGCGCAGATAATCCCTGCATCTTGATCGCTACAAGTTGCTGGTGAGCGACTGGCAACTGTACGATAATTCCGGCGCACCACCCATATTACTGGAGGAAGGATGATGAGTCCGAAAACCCCTGCTTCACGCTTGAAAGATTCGGTGCTGCAAAAAGCGCCGCAAGCCTTGCTGCGCGCCTCTGAAAAAGCCCGCCAACTGGCCGCACAGACCGGCACTCCGTTTGTCGTACGCAAGGAAGCAACGAACCCTATCGCGGCCACCAAGAACAAGTAGCTCGTCCATTCAACGGGCATAGCGTGAAATGTGATTGAGTGGCGCGGTGGCTGCTCATTAGTGGGTTGGTGTAGAGCGGGTCTTGCCCACCAAGATCAAAAATTAAAACAGTCGGGGGCGTCGCTGCGCACGAAGGCAATCTGCGAACCATGCCGTAGCGTAGCGAAATCAAATGGCGGGCCAACGTCCTGAGATTGTTCCGCCACTTGTTGAAAGATAGACCGGAATTGCCTCCGCAACTCAACCAGATCTTGTACATCGGACTGCCCAGAAAATTGCACATCAACACCGCGTGAGACTAGAGTACCAATTGCCACGTCAGGTGAAGATACACCATGCCGTGAGTCAATCTCGCAAAGATGAGGATTACCGTTGAGCACTCCAAGAACAAGTAGGCCAAAGTTTCCCGGGTCGGGAAGTGCTCGAATGGATTCGTAAAGCGATTGTGCGATTTCAGGCGGAGCAGCGGGCAGCGGACTATCGTGTGATCGAATGAACTTTGGTACATCAGTGTTTGGCGGGCTGCCGCCAAAGGATGCAACGGCACAAGAGCGGATGGAGAATAGCTTGTCGGCATCCCCTTGTTCAAATGGCCCTCCGGGTGGGCCAAAGGAGATGCGCCGATCAGCCGCCAAGATTGCGCCCGAACTCAAGATAGTGGCCAAGATAAGCGTCATGTGCAACGCCTAGCGAGGCTGTAGAAATTTATCATCATTAGCATGTCGTACCGCGAACGAAAACGAAGATAACACCTCCTTACAGTTGACCCACAACGACGACTCTGCTCGGCATTTTCGAGTACAGATGAAACTGTCTGTACACACACATCAAGGGCCCATACCATTATTGTGGAAGCGTTCTGGCAAGGCGAAAACCATTGTTCCATTCTCGATGTGCTGAATCGTTCCATTCGCGATGCGTTGCGCTCGCGTAATAGGGAGCCTCATCCCATGAACCACCGCGACGTTCGCGTTTAGCGCAGTCACCATTCCAACAGCCTGCAACCCACTCCCACACGTTGCCACTCATGTCATACAAACCATAACCATTGGGGTTCTTCTGCCCAACTGGATGAATTCCTATCTCGGTACTAACCATGTTCCACGCCACTTCGTTGATGTTATCACTCCCGCAATAATCAGTTTGCTTACCTCCATAGCAGGCATATTCCCATTCGGTTGCCGTAGGCAGTCGATATTGCCTCCCTGTTTTCTGGTTGAGTTTAGTCAGAAATTCTTGAACATCATCCCAACTGACATGCTCAACGGGAAGATTACTTCCCAAATACGACTTGAAATACGATGGATTACTTCCCATCACAGACTGCCATTCCGTTTGAGTCACCTCGAACTTGCCAATTTCATAGTTCCCACCTGGAATTGTGACCATTTCAAAACATCTCTGGCAATCGCGAGTTTCGCCATTGGTACTTGTCGGCGTTACCATTGACGGCTGAGCAGAAAAGGCAACCACAAGTGCCGTTGCTTTTTCGACTATGGCAGTTATATCTTCAAGGCTTTTTGAACCTCGTCTTACAGGAAGCAGTTTGTCCTCTGTCCTTGCATCTAATAACGCCAACAAATAATCTGACTTAATCGCATAATTAACATTCTGAGTAACATCGCCGGTCTGCTTTAATATGACTGCAACGCTTAATTTCGATGCAACAATTCCGATGACATTGCCCTCTTTAGTGAAGAGCGGACCTCCTGAATTACCCGCTTGAACGGGCACGCTTATCTGGAATAATCTTGGGTCATCTGAAATACCGGCCAAGCTACTGACTATCCCCTCGGTCACTTTCGGCTCTATACCTTGGATATCCATATGTGGGTAGCCAATAGTAGCAACCGATTGCCCACGCCTTACCGCTCGCGACGACGCAATCGGTAGCGCCGAATATTTTCCGTCAACCTTGAGAAGGGCTAAATCATTAGTAGCATCTGAACGCACCATCTTGGCTTCAAGCTTACGTCCATCAACAGTAACCAGAAAAAATGATTTAGCATTCTTCACGACATGATAGTTCGTAACAAAATAGCCGTCATGAGTTACAAAGAATCCGCTTCCGGTCGAAATGGATTTCCCATCGTCATCATCTGCATATGCAGGAGATATTGATATGGCAATGAATATGGAAATTAGCGGAAAAAATAATTTACGCATAAGTTATGACTATTCCCCCAAGGAGTAAATGCTCAATTTTGCAAGCGTTCACGAGCTTTCAATGCTAGCAAAATGAAAACGACCTTTTTGTAGTGCATTGCCGTAGTTCGCCTGCGGAACTCTACAGCCACTTGCAACTAACCGCAATCAGGTGGCCTGACCATCGGCAGTGGCTGATCTGAACTGGCACATGATAGGCAGTTAAACACTACAAAAGCTTGGTGAACAACTCGCTACTGTAAGATAATTCCCGCGAGAGCAAATCATCCCGCAAAAAATCGCCATCTTAATGGCGGCAACCGAACCAGCAAATAAACAAGATGGCTTTTAAACCAGTGGCACCCTCAATAGACATCCGCGAAGAATCCGGCGTGCGTACGCTGCACTTCGGCTCCGACTGGATACAGGGCGCAATGCGCATCGCGCGCCCGTGGAATCTGGAACTCGAATACACCAAGGAGATGATGGCGAGCCTGCTGTTGCGCGAGGAATCGCGCTTCCCGCGCAAGGTGCTGCTGATCGGTCTGGGCGCGGCTTCGCTGACCAAATATCTGTACCGTAATTTCCCTCTGGCGAAACTCACCGTGGTGGAGATCGAGCCGGCGGTGGTGTTGGCCGCGCGGCAATTCTTCAAGTTGCCGGAAGACCCGAAGCGCCTGAACATCGTGATCGCGGACGGCGTGGAATACGTCACGCTGAACGACAAGAGTTGGGATCTGATTCTGGTGGACGGCTTCGATTCCGAAGCGCGGCCGGGCGGGCTCGACACCGTATCGTTCTACCTGATGTGCCGCAGCCGCCTCAGCAGCAACGGCATCATGGCCGTCAATCTGCTCGGGCGCAGCCGGGGCTACAAGGCCAGCGTGGAGCGCATCCACTCCGCCTTCGACGGGCGCGCCCTGTCCTTCCCGTCCTGCGATAGCGGCAACGTCATCGCTTTCGCGGCAGCGGGCGACGAGATCAGCATAGATCTCGATGACCTCAAGGAGCAGGCCGCAGCATTGAAAGAGAACACCGGCCTCAACCTGCTGCCGACCCTGACGCGGCTGGAGCAGGCGCAGACCTGCAAGGGCGGAGTGCTGGAGTTATAGCAACGCAGGTCGGGCTGTGCCCGCCGGTTGAATTGTCGGGCATAGCCCGACCTACAGGAGTTACAAAATATGAAACAGACACTGTATGACGAAGTCGGCGGCCTGCCGACGTTCCAGAAAGTACACAAGATTTTCTACGACAAAATCTATGCGCATCCCTGGCTGGGGCAGTTCTTCGCCGGGCACGAGCAAACCGTCATCGAGAACCGCCAGACCCAGTTCATGGCCGAGCGCATGGGCGGCCCCGACCCCTATCCGGGCAAAGAGATCGCCATGGTGCATGAGACCATGTACATCACGCAGGAACTGTTCGAGTTGCGCCACGCCATCCTGGACGAATCGCTGCAAGAAGCGGGGGTGCCCGACGACCTGCGCGAGCGCTGGCTCAAGATAGACAGCGCGTTCATGCAGAAGGTCATCAAGGGCTCGGTCGAGGAGATGCACAACAACGACTGGAAATACAAAAAGCCTATAATCAGTCCCAAGCCGCACCCCTAAGTGGCGCTTGCGCCGCGCCTGCATCTGTCGGTAGCATCGCGTCCACATATATTGCTGAATTCATCAGGAGGCTGAATGGCCCTGCCATCACCAAACAAGCGCGGATTCCCGCTTCGCCGCGTCATAGTCATCGTCATACTGATTCTGCTGGCATCCGCCGCATGGTTCTATACGCGCCCCAAACCTGTTTCGGTGGCGCTGACCAGGGTCGAGCGCGGCACAGTCGAGGCGGCGATCAGCAACACGCGCGCGGGCACCATCAAGGCCTGTCACCGCGCCAAGATGTCGCCTCCGGCAGGCGGACAAATCTCCCATCTGAAAGTGAAGAAGGGTGAACGCGTGAAGGTCGGACAGGTATTGCTCGAACTGTGGAATGAGGACTTGCAGGCGCAGGAGCGCCTCGCACAGGAGCAAATGGCCACAGCGCAGATACAGGCATACCAGGCTTGCACGCAAGCCGCACAGGCGGACAAGGACATGGAGCGCGCGCAGCAATTGCGCGTGAAAGGCTTCATCTCCTCCGAAGGCGTGGAACAGAAAATATTGGCTTCCAAAACCAGCCGCACCGGATGCGATGCGGCGCGCAGCCAGGTCGAACAGAGCCGTTCGCGCGTCGAGACGGCCAAGGCCACACTTGACCGCCTGGTGCTGCGCGCACCGTTCGCAGGCATTGTGGCCGACATCAGCGGCGAGCTCGGCGAATACGCCACGCCCTCGCCGCCCGGTATCCCCACGCCGCCCGCGATAGACCTGATAGACGACAGTTGCATGTTCGTCAGCGCGCCCATAGACGAAGTGGATGCGTCGGCGGTGAAGGTCGGGCAACGCAGCCGCATCACGCTGGATGCGCTCAAGGGCAAACAGTTCGCGGGCAAGGTAACGCGCATCGCGCCCTATGTGATCGACCTGGAAAAGCAGGCGCGCACGGTAGAGGTAGAAGCGGGATTCGACGAGCCGCCGCAGGCCGGGAAATTATTGGTGGGCTACAGCGCGGACATCGAGATCATCCACGACGCGCATGAGAAAGTCCTGCGCGTGCCGACTGCCACCTTGCTGGAAGGCAAGCGTGTGCTGCTGTACCGCGCCGATGGTGTGCTGGAAGAGCGCAGCATCACCGCCGGGCTGGCCAACTGGGAATACACCGAGATCGTCTCCGGGCTGAATGAAGGCGACCAGATCGTGCTGTCGCTGGATAGGGCGGGGGTGAAGGCAGGGGCGAAGGTACAGGCGGAAGCCGGGAAATGAAAAAAGTCTACCTATGCACTGCATGGTCTGGCTGAGCTTAATTTTAGCCAGATACCCGCACCCAAAGTGCCAAAACCCAACGCAAAATACAATATCGCTGCGCTATACTTACTCACAAGTTATGGAGGACATCATGGACATACTGACCCTGTCTCAAACCGACACTCGCCGTCTGGAAAAACTTGCCCATGCGGCAGGTCGAACACCTAAGGACGTTCTGAAACATGTGCTACGCGATGGTTTCGAGGCGACCGAATCTGCGATCAAGGCGGTCAAGACACGTATGCAAAGTGTTGAGCGTGTCTCGCACGAAGATGCCATGCAGCAGCTCGACGACTTGATCGAACGCCATGTCCGGAACGAAAAGAAAGCGGCTTGATTGGCATCCGGATGCAATCGCCGAACTGGCGGAGTCTCTCGCCTGGTATGCCAAACGCAATCCCGCCGCAGCCAGGCGAATGCGTAAGGCCATCGAAAAAGCAACACATTCCTTGATTGCATCGCCCATTCCCGTGTCAGGCCGCCTCGGCGTGGTTACCGGGACACGCGAACTACCAGTTGGCCAGCGCGTGCCTTTCACACTGATTTTTGTGCGCCATAGTCCCAGCGGCGATTGCACCATTTTCCATTGCATGCACCAACGGCGGAAATATCCTGCCGATGAAAGCGAATAAGAAAATGCCACACCCTTTCCAACCAGCCCCAAATGATCGAATTTAGCCAGGTATCTCGCAGCTTCACCGTCGGCGACCAACAGGTCGCCGCGCTGCGCAACATCGACCTGAATTTCACCGCAGGCGAATACGTTTCCATCATGGGGCCGTCCGGTTCCGGCAAATCCACGCTGCTCAATCTGCTCGGCCTGCTGGATCGCCCGAGTTCCGGCGTGTACAAGCTCGATGGCATGGACGTGACCACGCTCGACGATGCGCAGCAGGCGCAGGTGCGGCGCGAGAAGATCGGCTTCGTGTTCCAGTTCTTCCATCTGGTGCCGCGTCTGTCCGCCGCGATGAACATCGAGTTGCCGATGATACTCGCGGGCATCGCGGCGGAGGAACGCAAGGAGCGCGTGAGCACGCTGATCAAGAGCTACGGCCTGAGCGACCGCGCCGATCACCGCCCCGACCAGCTCTCCGGCGGGCAGCGCCAGCGCGTGGCGATCGCGCGCGCAACCATCATGCGTCCGGTCGTGTTGCTCGCAGATGAACCGACCGGCAACCTGGATCAGACCACTGGCAAGGAAGTAATGGCATTGCTGGAGCAGCTCGTGGAACAAGGCGTGACGCTGATCATGGTTACGCATGATCCGATGCTGGGGAAGCGTGCGTCGCGGCAGGTGGGTATGGTGGATGGGGAGATTGTTGCGGACACGCGGGGAACGAAATGAAAATCCTCGTAGGGCGGACTCTGCCCGCCGATATAAGTTGTCGGGCGGAGCCCGACCTACGATGAATTTCTCCGACACCCTGCTCTTCGCCTCAGGCAGCCTGCGCGGCTCGCGTTCGCGCACGCTGCTGATGATGCTCGCCATGTCCATAGGCGTGGCCTCGGTGGTGATTCTCACCGCGCTCGGCGAAGGCGCACGCCGTTATGTGACCGGGCAATTTTCTTCATTGGGCACCAATCTCGTCATCGTGTTGCCGGGCCGTTCCGAGACGGCGGGCATCAATCCCGGCATGCTGCTGGGACAGGTGGCACGCGACCTCGTGGTGGACGATGCGCAGGCGCTGTTGCGCAGCTCCGCCGTGCGCCGTGTGACGCCTCTGGCCGTCGGCACTGCGCAGGCCGCGCATGGCGCGCTCAACCGCGAAGTGGTGGTAGCGGGAACCGGCGCGGACTTTCTAGCCATCCGCCACATGGACATGGGCCAAGGGCAATTTCTACCTCAGATGGATTTCAACTCGGCCATGCCGGTGTGCGTGCTCGGCGACAAGATACGGCGCGAGTTGTTCGGCACACAGCCTGCGGTAGGAGAATGGCTGCACCTCGGTGACCGGCGCTTCCGCGTGATCGGCGTGCTCGCCGCGCAGGGCGAGTCCATGGGCATGAACACCGATGACCTGGTGATCGTGCCTGTAGCTTCGGCGCACATGCTGTTCAACACGCAGGCGCTGTTCCGTGTGCTGATCGAAGCCAAGAGCCGCGACATGATAGAACCCGCAAAACGCGATACGGAAAACATCCTGATGCAGCGCCACGGCGGCGAAAAGGATGTCACCGTCATCACGCAGGACGCCGTGCTCGCCACTTTTGACCGCATCCTCGGCGCACTCACGCTGGCAGTGGGCGGCATCGCGGCCATCAGCCTGTCGGTGGCGGGCGTGCTCATCATGAACGTGATGCTGATCGCGGTGGCGCAACGCACGCAGGAGATTGGATTATTGAAAGCGCTGGGCGCACCGCCCGCCGAGATACGCAGACTGTTCTTCGCCGAAGCCGCGCTGCTGTCGATGGCAGGCAGTGTGGTGGGGTTGGTGCTGGGCGAGATCGGCAGCCTCGCCATCGGCCAGATGTATCCGTCGCTGCCGGTGGCGGCACCCTGGTGGGCGGTGCTCGCAGCGTTCAGCACGGCGCTGGGCACGGGCATATTGTTCAGCGTGATGCCTGCGCGCCGGGCAGCGCTGCTTGATCCTGTGATGGCGTTGGCGAGACGATGATGTTTTTCACCGACCTTCTGCGCCTCACCACCTCCACTTTCGCCGCCTACAAGCAGCGCAGTTTCCTCACGGGACTGGGCATCGCCATCGGCATCGCCGCCGTGATTCTGCTCACTTCCATAGGCGAGGGTCTGCATCAATTCGTGTTGTCCGAGTTCACGCAGTTTGGCAGCAACATCATCGGCATCCAGCCGGGCAAGACGCAGACGCATGGCGCCAATGTCGGCATCATCGGTTCGATCCGGCAGATCAGCATCGAAGATGCGGAAGCCTTGCGCCGCGTGCCAAATGTGGAATATGTCACGCCGGTGGTGCAGGGCAACGCCGAGGTGAAAGCCAACGGCAAGAGCCGCCGCACCACGGTGTATGGCGCAGGCGCGGATTTTCCGCTGGCGTTTCACCTGAGCGTGCAGGTCGGTTCTTTCCTGCCCGCCGAAGATCCGACGCAGGCGCGCGCTTTCGTGGTGCTGGGCAGCAAGGTGCGCAACGAGATTTTCGGCGTGACCAATCCGCTGGGCAATTATCTGCGCGTCGGCGGACAGCGTTATCGCGTGATCGGCGTGATGGCGCCCAAGGGGCAGGTGCTGGGTTTCGATCTCGACGATACCGTGTATATCCCGGCGGCGCGCGGGCTGGAATTGTTCAACCGTCCGGGACTGATGGAGATAGACGCGACCTACCAGTCTTCGGCTGACCCCGATAAGGTCGAAGCGGCCATACGCAATGCCATGATGGCGCGCCACGGGCGCGAGGATTTCACCATCATTCCGCAGGCGAAGGCGCTGGAGGTTATGAGCTCGGTGCTCGATGTGATCACCTTTGCCGTGGGCGCGCTGGGCGGCATCTCGCTGCTGGTCGGCGGCGTCGGCATTCTCACCATCATGACCATGGCCGTGACCGAGCGCATCAGCGAGATCGGCCTGCTGCGCGCGCTGGGTGCGCAGCAGAATCAGGTGTTGATGCTGTTCCTCGGGGAGGCCATGCTGCTCGCCGCCGCAGGCGGTCTGGCCGGATTGGCCATGGGCTTCGGCATCGCGCAGGCATTGCACTGGTTGTTCCCGGCGATGCCGGTGCATACGCCGATCTTTTTTGCGGTGCTGGCGGAATGCAGCGCAGTCGTGATCGGCCTTGTCGCCGGAGTGATGCCGGCACGGCGGGCAGCGCTGCTTGATCCGGTGGAGGCGCTGCGCACCGAATAGTGCCCGGCAGAACTGTATAAGCTACGCCGCAGATTTACTGGATAACGAAAGTATCGAAGAACACGTCGGTGACGCCGTCCTTCTCCCCAAGCTCTATCGCCCTGTTGACCGTATCCTTGATTTCCAGAGCCAATTTCTGCTTGCCTTCATTGGTCTTCAATTGCTCTGCTTCCTTGGTGGTAAGCAAAAGTATCATGTAATGCCGAATGACCGGCATGTATGTCTTGATCCTTTCCAATGCCTCCGGCTTGGCCACTTTCAGCTTGAGGTCCAACTGAATATATTGCTGCGTCGGCCCCATGACATTGAGTGTAAAGGTGTCCAGTCTGATAAGAGCTTCTTTATCGCCACCCTCTGCGGCAGAGGCGACACCCGCGAGCAGCAGGAAGGCCGCAAGGAATAAGGACAACAAGCAAGGCAGGTTATTTTTGTATGAGTTCATCTGGCGAGTGGATATTGAGTTAATAAATCATGCGACAGGCAGGATTCTAACGCTCTTCTCCTTTCCATTTCCTGATTTATTCGCAAACCGGTCATACGCTATTATGGTATTTTTGTGCTGCACATGCCCGACGAGTCGAATGAGTAAATTGCTTGCCTGCGATATTTTCTGTGCCGTAGTGGATAACTATGGCGATATCGGCGTGTGCTGGCGCTTGGCGAAACAATTGTCGAACGAGCATGGCATGGCAGTACGTCTATGGGTGGACGATCTGGCGAGCTTTCGCAAACTGTGCCCGGAGATCGATTCGGAACTACCGGCGCAACATAGCCATGGCGTGAAGATCAGGCACTGGATTGCGCCATTTCCCGAGGTGGAGCCTGCGCATCTGGTGATTGAAGCCTTCGCCTGCGAACTGCCGGGATCTTATGTCATGGCGATGGCAGCACAAAAACACAAGCCAGTCTGGCTGAATCTGGAATACCTTAGCGCGGAAAATTGGGTGGAAGGATGCCACAAACTGCCTTCACCGCACCCGCGTCTGCCGCTGGTCAAATATTTTTTCTTTCCCGGCTTTACGCCCAGGACTGGCGGACTGCTGCTGGAGCATGCTCTGCTTGCGCGGCGCGATGCATTCCAGCGCGACCCGAGGTCCATCGCGGCTTACTGGAATACGCTGGGCGTCCCCTTGCCCGAACCCAACGAGACCCGTATTTCCATGTTCTGCTACGAGAACCTCGCACTGCCCGGGTTGCTGGCCGCATGGACAGGCGCCAGCGCGCCGATATGCTGCCTGGTGCCGGAAGGCCGCGCGCTGCCGCAGGTGGCGTCATTCTTCGGACGCGAACGAATCACACCGGGCGAAACATTCGGATGCGGCAACCTGCGCGTTCAAGTGTTACCGTTCGTGGAGCAGGAACGCTATGACGAATTGCTGTGGGCATGCGATATAAATTTTGTGCGCGGCGAAGATTCCTGCGTGCGCGCGCAATGGGCGGGCAGGCCCTTTGTCTGGCATATCTATCCGCAGCACGATGGCGTACACATGCAGAAACTGCGCGCATTCATGGCACTGTATTGCGCCGGATTACAGCCGGACGTAACGCAGGCACTGCATGATTTGTGGGCAGCATGGAATGGCGAGGTAAAATCGAAACCGGAGTGGAACAATCTTCTGGCGTATCAGTCCGTATTGCAGCAACATGCTCATGATTGGGCACAACAACTTTCCGGCAACAGCCTCGCATTGAATTTGCTGGATTTTTTCCAGAAAGTTGATAGAATGCCCGCCTCTGAAATTTAGCTTAGCAGGAATACATTATGAAAATTGCTCAAGAACTCCGCGCCGGCAACGTCGTGTTGGTGAACGACCAGCCACTGGTCGTGCAGAAATGTGAATACAGCCGCTCTGGCCGTAGCGGTTCGGTGGTGAAATTCAAGTTCAAGAACCTGCTCACCGATGCGCCGAGCGAAGCCATCTATAGCGCCGACGACAAATTCGACCAGATCATTCTGGATCGCAAGGAGTGCAACTATTCCTATTTCTCCGATCCGATGTATGTGTTTATGGATGGCGACTATAACCAGTACGAAATCGAAGCCGAAAGTATGGGTGACTCGATCAACTACATCGAAGACGGCATGCCTTGCGAGGTGGTGTTCTACAACGACAAGGCCATCTCGGTGGAATTGCCCAACACCATCGTGCGCGAAGTGGTCTATACCGAACCCGCAGTGCGCGGCGACACCTCCGGCAAAGTAATGAAGCCCGCCAAGATCAACACCGGCTTTGAATTGCCGGTAGCCGCATTCATCGAGATTGGCGACAGGATAGAAATCGACACGCGCACCAACGAATTCAAGAAGCGTGTAGCGGCTTAATCTACCGCAGCCGCAAGCCACCAAAGGCAGCCGCAAGGCTGCCTTTTGCATTGTCGCCGCACATATATCCCGGTGTGTAATAATTGTGTAACAGAGCACAGCTAAGATGGCGTCCGCTGAATAACGGCAAACGACCCTCAACTCTCGGAGAGACCATGAACAAACTGAACCGCCTCTTCTGCAACCTCGGCTTGGCCGCCTCGCTGCTGGCCGCAGGCACAGCCTGCGCTACCGACATCACCGGTGCGGGCGCAACTTTCCCCTATCCTATTTATGCCAAATGGGCCGAGGCCTATAAGGCCAAGACCAATGTCGGCATGAACTATCAGTCCATCGGCTCCGGCGGCGGCATCAAGCAGATCGAAGCCAAGACCGTGGATTTCGGCGCGACCGACGCTCCGCTGACAGCCGACGAACTGCAAAAGAATAACCTGGCACAATTCCCCGCCGTGATGGGTGGCATCGTCGCCGTGGTGAACATCAATGGCGTCGAATCCGGCAAGCTGAAACTCAGCGGATCGACTCTGGCCGATATCTATCTGGGCAAGATCACCAAGTGGAACGACCCAAAAATCGCCGCCGACAACAAAGATATCAAACTGCCTGACGAAGACATCACCGTGGTGCATCGCGCTGACGGCTCCGGCACCACGTTCATCTTCACCAATTATCTGAGCAAGGTCAGCGCCGACTGGAAGTCGGCTGTAGGCGAAGGCAAGTCCGTATCCTGGAAAGTGGGCACGGGCGGCAAGGGCAACGAGGGCGTGGCTTCTTACGTGCAGCGCATCAAGAATTCCATCGGCTACGTGGAATACGCTTATGCCAAGCAAAACAAGATGACCTACACCCTGCTGAAGAACCATGAAGGCAATTTCCCCAGCCCGGACGACGACAGCTTCAAGGCCGCCGCCGCCTATGCGCATTGGGACAGCAAGAATGGTTTCTATGAGATCCTGACCGACGAGCCCGGCAAGGAAAGCTGGCCCATCACCGGTGCCACGTTCATCCTGGTGCAGAAGGTGCAGGACAAGCCCGAAGTAGGCGCAGAAGTGCTGAAGTTCTTCGATTGGTCCTTCACCAACGGCGGCAAGATGGCCACTGAACTGGACTATGTTCCGTTGCCGGAGAAATTGCATCAACTGATACGCACTTCATGGAACGAACAAGTCAAGGATGCCGCCGGCAAGGCACTGTGGAAGTAAGCAAATAGGAAAGACGCCGGGAAGCAGTTATAATTCGAAGGGGGCGCAAAGCCCCCTCGAGTTTTAATAAATATACAAGAAATAAACCCAGAACCATGCAGACAACGTTCTTGCGCGAAGCGCGCCTCAAGCAGCAGATATGGCTGGACATCCTGTTCCGCAATATCACGCGCCTGTCTGCCTTCGCCGTGCTCGCCCTGCTGATCGCCATCATCGGATCGCTGGTCATCGGCAGCCTGCCCGCCATCAAGGCTTTCGGCCTCAATTTTCTCTATAGCGCGGAATGGAATCCGGTCACCGACGAGTTCGGCGCACTCGTACCCATCGCCGGAACAATCGCCACTGCCAGCATCGCGCTGCTGATCGCCATCCCGGTCAGCTTCGGCATCGCAATCTTTCTTACCGAGCTTTCGCCGCGCTGGCTGCGCCGCCCGCTCGGTACCGCCATCGAGTTGCTGGCGGGCATTCCCAGCATCATCTACGGCATGTGGGGACTGTTCGTCTTTGCTCCGCTGTTCGGCGACCACATCGAGCCGTGGATCAATAAGACTCTGGGCCACATGTCCGTCATCGGCCCGCTCTTCTCCGGGCCGCCCATGGGCATAGGCATACTCACCGCCGGAATTATACTGGCCATCATGGTCATCCCTTTCATCGCTTCGGTGATGCGCGACGTGTTCGATGTCGTGCCCACGCTGCTCAAGGAATCCGCTTACGGCCTGGGGGCGACCACCTGGGAAGTGATGTGGAACGTCGTGCTGCCCTACACCAAAATCGGCGTGGTCGGCGGCATCATGCTGGGGCTGGGACGCGCGCTGGGCGAAACCATGGCAGTCACTTTCGTCATCGGCAACGCGCATGAATTGTCCGCCTCACTGCTGATGCCGGGCAACAGCATCTCCTCATCGCTGGCCAATGAATTTACCGAGGCCGTGGGCGAGCTATACACCTCGTCGCTGATCGAGCTGGGACTGATCCTGTTCTTCATCACCTTCGTCGTGCTGTCGCTGGCGCGCTTCATGCTGCACAAACTGGGCAAACGCGAAGGACAGAGCACCTGATCATGCTGACACTCTACGCACGCCGCCGCCTAATCAATTACCTCAGTCTCGGTATCTCGGTGCTGGCCATGGCGTTCGGCCTGTTCTGGCTGGGCTGGATATTGTGGACCCTGCTGCAAAATGGCCTGCCCGGCCTGAGTGCTGTGGTGTTCACCCAAATGACTCCACCTCCCGGCAGCAACGGCGGCCTGCTCAACGCCATTTTTGGCAGCCTGATGATGACCGCTGTCGGCACCCTGATCGGTACGCCCATCGGCATCCTGGCCGGAACTTACCTCGCCGAATTCGGCCAGCGCGGCTGGCTCGCGCCCATCACCCGCTTCATCAACGACGTACTGCTATCCGCACCATCCATCGTGATCGGCATGTTTATCTACGAGATATACATCACCAGAGTCAAACACTTCTCCGGCTGGGGCGGCGCATTGGCGCTGTCCATTCTGGTCATTCCCGTGGTCATCCGCACCACCGAGAACATGTTGCGCCTGATCCCGAATACCCTGCGCGAGGCGGCGGCGGCACTGGGTGCACCTCAATGGAAAGTCATCAATTTCGTCACGCTGCGCGCTGCGCGTGCAGGCATCATCACCGGGATATTGCTGGCTGTGGCGCGCATCAGCGGCGAGACCGCGCCGCTGCTGTTCACCGCACTCAACAACCAGTTCTGGAATAACGACATGGACAAACCCATGGCCAATCTGCCCGTGGTGATCTTCCAGTTCGCCATGAGTCCCTATGAAGACTGGCACAATCTCGCCTGGGCCGGTGCGCTGCTCATCACCTTCAGCGTACTCACACTCAACATCGTGGCGCGCGTGCTGTTCCGCCAACAAGCGACAAATCACTAAGGACTCCAGCCGATGGGCGCTGAAAAAACCACCACCCCGAAACTGCTCGTACGCGACCTGAATTTTTTCTACGGCGAATATCGCGCGTTGAAAGACATCAACCTGACCATCCCGGAAAAAATGGTGACTGCCTTCATTGGCCCGTCCGGCTGTGGCAAGTCCACGTTGCTGCGCACGTTCAACCGCATGTACCAGCTCTATCCGAAACAGAAAGCTACCGGCGAAATCATATTGGATGGCGACAACATCCTCGACAAGAAACAGGATCTCAACACCCTGCGTGCCAAGATCGGCATGGTGTTCCAGAAACCCACACCGTTCCCGATGTCCATCCACGACAACATCGCTTTCGGCGTGAAACTCTACGAAAACCTCAACCGCCGCGACATGGACGAACGCGTGGAATGGGCGCTGAAGAAGGCCGCGCTGTGGAACGAGGTGAAAGACAAACTGAAACAAAGCGGCACCGGTTTGTCCGGTGGCCAGCAACAGCGACTGTGTATCGCGCGCGCCATCGCGGTCAAACCGCAGGTGCTGCTACTCGACGAACCCACCTCCGCGCTCGACCCGATCTCCACCGCGCACATCGAGAAATTGATCGACGAACTCAAGGAAGACTTCACCATCGTCATCGTCACCCACAACATGCAACAGGCCGCGCGCGTGTCCGATTACACCGCCTACATGTACCTGGGCGACCTGATCGAATTCGGCGACACCAGCACGGTGTTCACCAACCCCAAGCGCAAGGAAACGGAAGATTACATTACTGGCCGCTTTGGTTAAGCGGCCAGTAATGTAATGGTGCGGAACGCGTAATATCGAAACTGCATCAGGCTGGGCGGACAACAAAGAAAACCCGGCGCACGCCAGGTTTTTGCTTTCCATTGGGCGATGCAATCACCAGTCATCGTGACCATGATCTCTGGTACGGCGCTCCCTATTGTCCCTGCGATATTCACGAGCCTCGCCCCCACCGCTGTTAACTGGCTGAGGCGCAGCAGTATCCAGCAGCACGCTGACGCCCACCTTGACTGTACTGCCCGGATCATAAGGCATGCGCACGGTCACATCCTGACCACTGTAGCGATAAGTCACGTTGTAACCGCGTATGACATCGCGATAGCTCTCTATCTGGCGGCAATGGCGCTCTTCGCGCGTTTGTGGCACCTGCACTTGCTGCGTTTGCGCAGCGGTGTCCTGATTCTCGTTCGCCACGCGGTCGCCTATGATAGCTCCCGCTATCGCACCTACCCCAGTTGCAACAGTGCTGCCATTACCTTGTCCGACCTGACTGCCTACCACGCCACCGATCAAGCCCCCCAGCAACGCGCCACCGATGGAACGCTCTTCAACCGGGGCTGACCTGCGAACCACTCCGTTCGAACTGACGGTCTCGACCCAGCATTCCTGCTTGGGGTCGGAGACGCGTTCGGTTATTGCCACGCTCGAAATCACCTTGGCCGTATCCACATAATCCGCCGCATAAGCAGCTCCTGAAGTAACAGCCGCCAGCATGATCATAAAATATTTTTTCATTTGTATTCCCTTCAAAGAATTATCAACAGCGGTAACGCGTTGATATGACCAGCGCACCTGCAAAACGTTCAAATGGCCCATAGCCGCCACAAACAGATACGGAACCTTGTGTAAACCACATGAAATAACGTCCCAGGCTGGCTATGGATGACACGCGGTGCAATGCTACACATGCTCCCCGTATCCCATCTGTGCACCAGCTATCGCGCTGCGATGACAAGCTTGTTGCGAGACGATTTTACAATAGTCTCAAGTCGCGCCCCATCCATAAATATTTCACGCGAAACTAGAACCCGCCTTCTTCAGCCGGGCCTGAAAGTTTCATCACCTTGGAAATAGCGTCCATAGGGAAGCCGCGCGATTGCAGGAAACGCACTTGTTTGGCTTTTTCTTTCTGGTCTTGCGGAGGAACGCCGAACTTCTTCTGCCACACGGCTCTTGCCGCTTCGAGCTCGGTTTCTTTGAGTTGCGGCATGGCATCGCTGATGAGGTTCTCGGCTATGCCTTTCTGGCGCAGTTCATGGGCGATGCGTTGAGTGCCAAAACGAGCGCGTTTGGCGCTGACCAGCATCTCGGTCGTGCGCTCATCCGACAGCCAGTTGCGCTGCACGAGTTCATCCAGCACGGCATCGATATCATCGCCGTCCTGGACATACGGCAACAGCTTGGCGCGCAACTCGGCACGGCTGTGTTCGCGCCGCGCCAGATACTGCATGGCGCGGGCTTTCAGGCTGAGTTCAGTCTTCGGCTTCACCGCCCACCCAGCGCTGCTACGCCAACCGCCTCATGGATACGATTTGGCTACAGTCGGGCGCAACTGCGGCCTTCACATGCGCTTCGCGCATATGAGCCTCCACCGAAATCGCATCCGCACACACCGTCACGCCTCGCTCGGCGCAACTATTGCGGCAACGCCGACTGCCTCGCGGATACGATTTTCAATCTCGGCGGCAATCTCCGGATGCTCTTTCAGATACTCGCGCGCATTGTCCTTGCCCTGGCCAATTTTCTCGCCCTTATAGGCATACCACGCGCCGGATTTCTCGACCAGCTTGTGCAGCACGCCCAACTCGACGATCTCGCCTTCACGGGAGATACCTTGCCCGTACAGGATGTCGAAGTTGGCTTCCTTGAACGGCGGAGCGACTTTGTTCTTCACCACTTTCACGCGGGTCTCGTTGCCGATGACTTCGTCGCCCTTCTTGATCGCGCCGGTGCGGCGGATGTCCATGCGCACCGAGGCATAGAACTTGAGCGCGTTGCCGCCGGTGGTCGTTTCCGGATTGCCGAACATCACACCGATCTTCATGCGTATCTGGTTGATGAAAATCACCATGGTGTTGGAGCGATTGATATTGGCGGTCAGCTTGCGCAAGGCTTGCGACATCAGGCGCGCGTGCAGACCCATCTGCGCATCGCCCATCTCGCCTTCGATTTCCGCCTTGGGCGTGAGCGCGGCAACGGAGTCCACCACCACCACATCCACCGAGCCGGAGCGCACCAGCATGTCCACGATCTCCAGCGCCTGTTCGCCGTTGTCCGGCTGCGAAATCAGCAGGTCTTCCACCTTCACGCCGAGCTTCTGCGCGTACTGCGGATCGAGCGCGTGTTCCGCGTCGATGAACGCCGCCGTGCCGCCCAGCTTCTGCATCTCGGCGATCACTTGCAGCGTCAGCGTAGTCTTGCCGGACGATTCCGGACCGTAGATCTCGATCACGCGGCCACGCGGCAGACCGCCCACGCCCAGCGCGATGTCCAGCCCCAGCGAACCTGTGGACACAACCTGTATATCGCGTGCCACGTCGTGTTCGCCCAAGCGCATGATGGAACCCTTGCCGAACTGTTTCTCGATCTGGCTCAATGCCGCCGCCAGCGCCTTGCTCTTGTTGTCATCCATTTGTTCAGCTCCCGTTCAGATTCAAAAGGTGCGAGATTGTGGCATATGAATTCGCACTTGTACAGAACGTTCGTTCTTTTTGTGGTTTAACCTGTTTGGGTTGACTGGTTATAGGTCGGGCTACGCCCGACGCGGCGGGCAAAGCCCGCCCTACGGAAAATGTCTTGAATATGGAATGAACAATAAATTCAGCTTAAAGCCGCCGTCACCGCCTCCGGTGCGCGCTGGATAACGTTCAGCGTACCAGCGCCGCACCTTGCGGCGAACGATCTCCGCGCTCCCAATGCCGCAACGTCGCAACCGAAAAACCGAACCGTGCAGCGAATTGCTCCTGCGTCATTCCCATTCGCTGGCGCAATGCGGAAACATCCACCAGCTGCGGCTTATACACTTTCACCGCGACCTTTCCGTCCTTGGCGTGGGCGACCGCCTCGTTCAATCCGCGCGCGATGCTTGCGTAGGCCTTTCCCATTTATCATCTCTCAATCGGTCTCATACTAATTGAGTCAGGCTTGCCAATCTCACGAACGAACGCCTTGACCTCATGAATCAATTTTCCGAGCGTCCATTTCTTCAAGTTTATTAACTACACATACCCATCAAAACCAAACCTTTCAGCCAAGTCATGCCGCTCTTGCTTTGTCAATGAACCGCTTTGATGACTATCCGGCAAGAACACCTGTCGCAATGCGAACTGCAATTGGGGATGGAAACTTTTCAACACATCATTAGCGGGAAACTGGCTCGGTTCTTCTTGCCGAGCCAGCAGGCTCTGAACCGCGCGGGTTAACCAACCCTCGGAATAAATATCCGTTATGTGTTTTTTGTATTTATTTTCTATTTGGCGAACCCGCTCACGGGTCATGACTGGATTCAGACTCTGGGCAATTGACTCAAGCGTCTCACCATAAAACCTGCGCTGACAGATTTCGGCATCACGCGACTTACTGAGAAGCTTCTGCATTCTTATTTCAAGATTTATACACACCAATAAGTCCGTCTCTGAAGCATCACGATACCTATCAATCAGTGGCCAAAACACCATCGGATATTTCTCTTCTAGTTGATCTACCAATACCAACTGCTTGGTATGTGTTATCTCCGGTTCAGATGTTGTTTTCGATACCAATCCAGAATAACTATTGCCTCTTATCTCCCTACCCAAACCATACTCTATCAGCGTATGCAACTCCCGCGCAGTAGCCCTCCCAAGATTTGGAATTTTCATCAGCAACGGAATTCCAGCCGCACCTTTATCAAGGTAATCGCCAATGGTATCGAATGGAAAGCTCCCATTTCCTATGGCAACCTTCATGCAGTTTCTTAATCGCGCTGACACTTGACATCTTTTTAGCAACTCATCAAAAGGCACGGAACGAACAACCTCCAATTTCTCCTTTTCAGCCACTAGATAGGGCTGTGCAATATCGGCTTCCTTCACCGGCGGCAAAGTATCTTCATTCACAACCGGAGTCTCAATGGTGATCTCCGCATGAATGGCATCCTCAATAACCCTGCGCAAATCCCACATGGATTTCATACCAAGATTCGGGATTTTCATAAGATGCGAATATGCAGTTTCGCCGGCATCAAGATACTCGCCAACAGATTCGAATGGGAAGGTTCCTTTAATTACGGCATACCTGATACTGTTTCTAAGGCGCACAGTGACAGGAAGAACAGAAGGTAGCGAGTCATAGAATGTAAGCGTCCAACCGCGCCACCTGTTTACTTCAGCCGATTTGTGCTGATGGTTTGAGCGGCAGGAGCTCGTCGATCCGCCGCATCGTCCAGACCGGAAGTTTTTCCAGCGTATCTTTGAGCCAGGCGGCCGGCTCGATGC
>JACQFX010000037.1 GCA_016199835.1 Nitrosomonadales bacterium
CCACTTTGGCTTTGAATCCCGGTGCGTGATTCCTTCTCGTCCTTCTCATGCGCTTGCTCCTCTGTTGGCCGCACTCCGTGCGGCTTGGGTTGAGCAAGGCTACCACTTAACAGACCGTCCGAATTGCTGGGGCCACTTCTACCTGATGCCCCACCCGAGGTAACGCCAGTGGAAGATACGGTTACCGCTCCACCGACACTTGGTGCATTGGAAGCGCTGATCGCTAATGGCGCAGAAGAAGGGGCTGAAGCAGAGCCACCGCCGCCGCCTCCACACCCACCCAATAATGAGATAAAGGCAGTAATGCCAATATAAATCCATATGTTCTTGTACATGATCCACCCCCATTTATTGTATTGCCGACAGTGCTTGCTGACGATAATTTCTAGCCGGCAAGAAGTAACATTTAACCAACCTAGAGAATAATGGTATTCCAATCTATAGCCTTTAACTATAGCCCGAAATGCATAGTCAACTCGCAGCTTCCCTATGCAATACGCAAAGAGATGAGCAACTGGTATTCGCCTATGCGCGGTGTACTGTTACACGATGTCTTTAGCATCGCTCGACAAGCCGGCCCTGAGTCTGTCGAAGCGGCCAAACCCCTGTGGAACGTCTAATGAATTATCTGGATGATTTAATCTGAAAATGGAATCAAGGTGTAGCGACAGCCACCTTGTGCCGCGCCATCCATTCGCGTGCCATGGACAGCGCAAGTTCGATCTGCTCGCGACTCATCGCGCCTTCGATCCGTTTGATCCCCATCTGTGCGTGCTCATTTCCCAGCAGTATCGCCACATTGAACCATTTGCACGCCTGCACGGAATCAGCTTCCACGCCGTCTCCCTCGTCATACTCCAGGCCTAGGTTATATTGCGCCTCGCTGTAGCCCTGTTCTGCCGCCTTGAGCAGCCACGAGAACGCCAACCTGGAATCCTGCGGCACGCCTTTGCCATCGTGATACATGACCCCGATGTTGTATTGCGCCGCCGCATTGCCTCGCTCTGCGGCACGGCGGTATAGCTCCGCCGCCACCTTGTCACTCTGCTCGACACCCAGCCCCTGTTCATACATCGCGCCAAGGTGCTGCTGCGCTGCCGCATAACCGTGCCGGGCTGACTTGGAATACCACGTCACGGCTATCTCATTATTCTGCGGGACAGCCACGCCCTGCTGATACATTTCTCCGAGACTGTTTTGAGCCTCCGGTGATCCTTGCAGCGCTGCCTTGCGCAACCACTCCACCGCCTGCTTATCATCTTGCGGAACGCCTTGTCCCTGATGGAACATTACGCCCAGCTCGTATTGGGCCTCCATGCTGTCTTGCGCCGCCTTGCGCAACCATTCCTCAGCCAGTACGTCATCCTTGGCGACACCCTGCTCTTTGTGATACATCATGCCCAGGTTGTATTGCGCTTCGGCATAGCCCTGCTCGGCCGCGCGGCGAAACCACTTCGCCGCCTCCTTGTAATTCTGCGCGACACCTTTGCCCTGCAGATACAACAGGCCGAGATTGTTCTGTGCCTCGGCATTGCCTGTCTGCTCGGCCGCCTGACGATACCAGTCCGCCGCCAGCGTATAGCCGTTCGCGATGCCGTGCGACAACTCATACATCAGTCCCAGATTGTTTTGCGCATCGGCGTTACCCTGCTCGGCCGCAAGGCGATACCAGGTTTCTGCCGTCTTGAAATCCTGCTGTACTCCGCGCCCCTGGCGGTACATCCCACCCATGCTGTTCTGCGCAGCCGCATTGCCCTGTTCGGCCGCGCGGCGAAACCACGACACGGCTTCCTTATCACTTTGCTGGACGCCCAACCCCTGGCGGTACATCAGCCCGAGATTATTCTGCGCATCTGCATTGCCCTGTTCGGCCGCCTTGCGATACCACGCTGCGGCTTCCTTGTAATCCTGCGCGACGCCACGCCCCTGGTCATACATCAGGCCCAGGTTATTCTGCGCCTCATCATCGCCTTGCTCTGCGGCCTTGCGATACCACCCCGCAGACAGTCCGAGATCCTGTTCGACGCCCTGCCCCTGCTCATACATTTCTCCGAGGCTGCTTTGCGCTTCGATGTTGCCCTGCTCTGCGGCCTTGCGATACCACTCCGCAGCCGCCTTGAAATCCTGCCCAACGCCCTGCCCCAGGTCATACATCAGGCCCAGATTATTCTGCGCTTCGGCATGCCCCCGTTCTGCTGCCTGACGAAGCCACGTGGCGGCGATCTTGTAATCCCGCACCACGCCCTGCCCCTGGTAATACATCACGCCAATCAGGAATTGCGCACGCGCATCGCCATGCGCCGCGTGCAAATTCAGCGCACGCAGCTCCTTCATCGCCAACTGGTAATCGCCCTTGTGATAGGCATCCAGCCCTTCCTGAAGGTCGGCACGCGCGGGCACACTGAGCATAAAGGCAGCCGCAGCCAGCATCGTGCAACATAAATATCTTGTCTTTAATTCGCTCATCGCTGCGCTCATCGGCGAAACCGCCGTGCCGGTTTGACACATCCGGCACTATGGTTCATTTGCTCTCGATCCTGAAGATCATTTGTGCTTGCGTTTGCTCTTTTTCGGTGTCGCACCGCCATCTTTCAACGTGCCGCTCACCCGTTTGAAATCCATCAATCTCTCGACCTCTTTGATGGCCTCCGCAGCTTTCTCATTACCTGCCGCCAGCGCCATGGCCAACCATTTATGCGCTTCCGCCAGGTCGGCCGGAACACCCAGGCCATCCTTGTACGCCATGCCAAGGTTGTACTCCGCCCTGGCATTTCCCTGCTCGGCCGATTTGCGGAACCACATCGCCGCTTCCTTGTAATCCTGTGGCACTCCCCGCCCTACGGCATTCATTTCTCCGAGGCTGAATTCCGCCAGCGCGTTGCCCCCCAGCTTATCCGCCTTGAGATAGCGCCTCATGGCCTCCGCGTAATCCTGGGTCACACCTTGTCCGCTGTCGTACATCACCCCGACGTTGTATTGCGCATCGGCATCCCCCCGCTCTGCCGCCTCGCGGAACCACGACAGCGCTTCCCGGTAATCCTTCTGCACACCCTCGCCGTTGTAATACATCAACCCAAGATTGTACTGGGCTTTCCCATAACCCTGTTTCGCTGCCTTGCGATACCACGAAATGGCTTCCTGGGAATCCTGCTGCACATTGCGCCCGAGATCATACGCGACACCAAGGTTGTATTGCGCGACACGATCCCCCTGCTCCGCCGCTTTGCGGAACCAGTTCATTGCTTCCGCATAATCCTGCTTTACGTCCACGCCATCAGTATAAGCAACCCCCAGACTGGACTGGGCATCAGCATTACCCTGCTCCGCCGCCTTGAGATACCATTTCAGCGCCGTCTTTCTATCCTGTTTGGCGCCTTTGCCCCAGTAGTACATTGCCCCTAACTGGTACTGCGCCTGCGCTTCGCCTGCCTCGGCAAGCGGTTTGAATTCCGCCAGCGCGGCTGGATAATTCCCCGTGTAATAAGCGTCCAGCCCTTGCTGCAAGCCAGCTTGCGCACCTGCACACGCGACGAACAACGCCCCCGCCAGGCACAACCTGGTATAAATCTTCATCATCGAATTATTCATAAACATTTCTCCCCCGACATCCTGCACGCATGAACTTCCCCAAACCTTCAGTGCGCTTCTGAAATATTACTGGAAATTCTTTAAGTTTGGATTAAACGAGGATATAAATTTACGAGCCGGGTAGCCGCCCTTTGCGCCACATGTCTTATCTTGATTATACCGGCTCTTGGCATATTCAATTCTTAATTATGCCCGCCCCCAAACACAACACGCCAGAAGGCTTTTATCTCGAATGTTCTTATAGTAACAAGCTGGCCGTAATGCAGCACAAACTGGAAATAACAATGATCAGAATGATGGTCGTGGCGCATTCCGCCCACTCCGACTTCTTCTGTGCAATCGATTTCATCTTAAGGGTGGCGTCCCTCCGATCCAGCAATACACCGTTGTCGTGGTTCATGTTAACTCCGTTGCCGAAACATTTCGTATGCCCGCAGAGTACCGGTAAATCAAGCATCCCCCAAGCCAACACATCGGCTTGCAGACAGGCGATATATGGGCCGGGAATCAGGATGAACGGTTGAATTACAGAGGCGAGCGGTTTACCGCAAGGATTTCGCAAAGTAGCTTCGACTGCGGGATGTCCGGCAAGGCCAGGGCTATAGATATAGTGGAACGGATACCACGAGTTCTGGCGGAAGCGGTGAGATTCGAACTCACGGAGGACTCTCATCCTCGGTAGTTTTCAAGACTACTGCCTTAAACCGCTCGGCCACGCTTCCAACGGCGCGCATGATACCCGAAACACCTTGCTTAAACCACTCGCAGCGGGTGCAACAGGATGGGCTCGGCGTCCCTTTAATCCTTGGGTTTCCCTGCAAAAATGATCATCAGCGCCAGGATAATGAATGGCGATAATATGAAAAGCATAAGGTAGGCGTTTCTCATGAGGGTCTTCACTGTAGTATTTATAGCAGTGCCAGTATAACCGAGATGGTTACCCGCACTGCGCGATTGCAACTTTCATCCCATTTCTGTAGTCTCACGCCCGTCGTTGTTTAATCATTGGAGAAGAACCATGCAATACGAATATATTCCCGCAACCCAGACCGGCTCGCTTGCGCTTGAGCAGAACAAGGTGTTGCGCAACACTTATATGATGCTGGCGCTGACCATGATCCCCACGGTCATCGGCGCATTCATCGGCACCTCGATCAACTTTTCGTTCATGGCGCTGCACCCCATCATGTTCTCGCTGCTGATGTTCGGCGCAATGATGGGCCTGATGTTCGCCGTCACCGCGCTGCGCAACAGCGTATGGGGCGTCGTCGCGCTGCTCGGATTCACTTTCGTCGCCGGCGTATTCCTCGGCCCCATCCTGCAAGTCGCGCTGCATTTCAGGAACGGCGCACAACTCGTAGGCATGGCCGCAGGCGGCACCGGCATCATCTTCGGCAGCCTGGCGACCATCGCCACGGTGACGAAGAAGGACTTCAGCTTCATGGGCAAGTTTTTGTTCATCGGTCTCATCATGCTGATCGTCGCCTCGCTGGCCAACCTATTCTTCCAGATCCCCGCGCTGTCGCTGACCATCTCCGCAATCGCCGTGATGATCTTCTCGGCCTATATCCTGTTCGACGTGAGCCGCATCGTGCAGGGCGGTGAGACCAACTACGTGATGGCCACACTGGCGCTGTACATGGACATCTACAACCTGTTCATCAACCTGCTGCAACTGCTGATGGCGTTCAGCGGCGAACGGGACTGATACCCGTCATTCCCGCGCAGGCGGGAATCCAGAAAGGCGGCGCAAGCCGCCTTTTTTATGCCCGACAACAGGAAATAACCGATATGCAACTCGACACCTTCTTGCAACGCCTGAACGATGCGCCAGAAAGCATCGCCTTCGCCGATACCATCGCCGTGATAGATACCCTGTATGACTTCACCCCCGCCGCCTTCACCAACGGCGCGACCCGCAATGACGCCGGGCAAAACAACGGGTCGTGCAAACTGTTCTCATTCGCCAAACTGCATGGCCTGTCGCAACAGCAGGCGCTGCATTGCTTCGGCGATTTTTACCGCAAGGATGTGCTCAAGCACCCGGACGGCAGCGACCATCAGAACATCCGCAATTTCATGAAGACGGGATGGGAAGGAATCAGGTTTGAAGGCGATGCACTGGCGCCGAAGCGCGTCTGATCTGTAGCAATCCGGCGCCCGGTTCGAGGCTCGGCCTTTGCTACCGCTTCAAGTCAACCTTGTTTGTTTCTGCCTTGCATCCGGAACGGGCGGTTGCCCATGCATTCCGGCAGATAGCGGCAGCAAGGCCATTCCGACAGGGTTCCGGCGCAATTTGTTTTCTGCCGCGTTTGATTGGAAGACTGTATCGCTATGACAGCCTTTTCTCCAGCCGGTTATCGATTGACCATTTGCTGCGGCCCAGTATTAACAATACACCAAGCAATATTCCCCATGACAAGTGTTGATTAATCCCGGCTTCGCTCAAGTCGGCGTAGGAGATGACGGCAACCAGATTGAGAATGAACAAGCCCGCTGCGGCGAAACGACCAAACAGCCCCAATACCAGCAACACTGACAGTCCCAGCTCCGCACCGGCCGCCAGCGTTGCCGCCACCTCGGGTGGCAAGAGCGGAACATGATAGACATCGCTGAACAGGTACAGGGTGCTGTCCCAGCTTTGCACTTTGGTCAGTCCGGACTTGAAAAATATATTCGCCAGATAGAGCCTCAACCCCATATCCATCAATGGCGCCAGGTATTCCGGGAGGTGTGAAGCGGTGTAGTAATACCGTGCCAATCGTGATAACAAAGTCATGATGTTGCTCCCAGAGTAAAGCCTGCAATCACGTTGTGCTTCACAAACTTCAGCAGCGCGGCTTGCAGATCGAATTTCGGATGATGCTCCAGCGTACCAACCGTTGCCTCTCCCAGCGAAATGCCGCTAGCTACGCGATGCAGACAATCAGTTTCCGCGTTCGTCAGTTCGATAACCCGTACCGCGCCATCCTCGCGGTAGACCAGTGCATTGCCGGTGCCGCTATCCAGATCAATGTGGAAATCCGCTGCCGCACCGGGCTGGTGTGCGTGCCAGATCGAGACAACCGGATAGCGGGAATGCAACAAATGACAACTCTGCCGGGTGCGCAAGACCAACTCTGAATATTGTTCCGGCGCAACCTGTGCCAACTCGTTTACGTCCAGCGCTGTTTCATCAGCCGCAAAATACGCAACATGACATGCCCATTCCAGCGCAGCCACATCCGGCAGATAAACCAATTCCCGAGCCTGCTCGAAGGCTGCAACGAAGCCCGGCAATTCGGGGCCAAAGTCATGCAGGTTTGCACTGCGTGAAGGATGTTGCTCGATGAATCTTCTGGCCAGAAGGCGGAAGAAATCATCACCAACCAGTTGTTTGACGACCGGGTAAGCGCCCGCCAAAGCATCATGCAGATTGCCGCGATAATTATTGCGATAGACCTCGATGGCGACTTCACCGGAGTAGTTTGCATATGCATGTTCTATCAGCGATGATGGCTTTTCGCCGCGCACGATGATCCGCGCAAAATGGGAGAGTTCACTGTTCAGCAAGACACACCTCCAATTTCTCCAGACGTTGTTGCGCCTTCGCCGCCTCGCCCATCAGCACAGCAAGCTCGGGGATGTCCGTATCCCATTCGATCAACGTTGGCCTCGGCCCGATATGCTGCAACACGGCTTCATACAGCTCCCATACCTCGGGATAGACCGGATGGTTATGTGTGTCCACCAGACAACCATCGCGCACACTATATCCGGCCAGGTGATATTCCTTCACCGCTTCCGGCGGAATAGCCCTGATAAATGCGTCGGCATCCACGCCAAGGTTGCGCATGTTCACGTACAGGTTCTCCACATCGAACAGGATGCCGCAACCAGTGCGTCGCGTTAATTCGGCGAGAAACTCACCCTCGGTCATTTCGCTGTGGGAAAAAGACAGATAGCTGGACAGATTTTCCACCAGCAATTGGCGCCCCAACCTTTCCTGCACCTGATCCACGCGTCGAGCCACGTGAACCAGCGCTTCGCGGGTATACGGAAATGGCAACAGGTCGTTGATCACCATACCGTCCGCCGAATTCCAGCACAGATGCTCGGATACGGCCATAGGCTGCACGTCATCGCACAGATGCCTGAGCGAAGACAGATGCCGCTGATCGAGCGGCGAGGTGGATGCCAGGCCCATGCCAACGCCATGAAGGCTAACGGGGTAGTGCTCGCGCACCTTGAGCAAGGTATGCAGCGGCGCACCACCACCGAAGAAATTCTCGTTATGTACTTCCACCCAGCTCAATTGGGGCAATTTCTCAAGAACCTCGCGGTAGTGAGGTGCCCGCAAGCCAATACCTGCGGCAAGGGGTAATGCATTGGTTGCGGGCATAATCATCACATCGCCTTCAGAGTACCGCCTGCGATCTTGTCGCAGGTTCCTTTGGGAACAGCGACAAAGTCCATTGGATCGCTGTTCTTGGTGCCCTGCCCGGCACAGGAATGCGCACTTTTGTTGCTCGCGCAGTCATTCTTGCCCGCCTTCGCTATGCCGAAACACTGCTCCATGTCCGTCTTCTTGTCGGCTGCGCTTGCAGTGCCTGCCAGACCAAGAGCCAACAGGCCACTGATTGCCATCGTCAAGATTTTTTGCTTTTCCATTTCTAATACTCCTTTGTGAATTTAATCGGCGGAGACAGTCTCCGTTCGTTAGTCGCAAGACAGTGCAATTCCTTACAATCAATTGCATGGATTCCGTTTCTCGGGTTTTAAGAAGACCGTCACTCCGTCATCCATGCCAATAAATTCGAGAGGGTTGGGAATTTGGTTACATGACAAATCACAATTTGTCATTTTTCCTGTTTCTCAAGCGAAAAATGTAAGGCTTGCCCTTATTGCGCGCTGGTTTGGAAATGTGAGGTAACTATGCTGAACTGCTGTCGCAATCGTATGGCCGCCCGGTCACTTTTCGGGAAAGGGTTGTAATACGCATGCATCTGATGATGTGCAGCGGCTGCCGCAATTTCGAGAAACAGCTCGCACTCATTCGAAAGGCATCGCGGGAGTTGCCACGCAATAGAGCACCACAAAGTTCAGTAGCAGGTGCCACCAGGGTATCGGTTCGCCCTGGAATATGCCTGGCAACTTCGCAAGAAGGCCCGGTAACGGCATTGCGTTACCGGGCCAACAATCAGGGACTCACCAAAGGGGAGGGGATGAACTCCTGCGCTGTACCTCCAGCAGGTTCTTCGCCACTACGAAAAATCTAACAAGCCAAACCTCAAGCAATCATCCCTGCCGCCACGGTGTTGTTGCTCGCCTCGTCTATCACGATGAAGCTGCCCGTCGCGCGGTCGGTATCATAGCTGTCGAACACCAGCGGCGACTGCACCTTGATCGCCACGCGCGCAATGTCGTTCATGTTGAGTTTCTCGACTGCATGCTGTTCCAGCGTGTTCACATCCACGCGGTAGTCGATGCGCGAGAACAGGCTCTTGGCCGTGCGCGTGGTGTGCTTGACCAGGTATTTTCGGTTCTTGTCGAGCGGCGCCTCTGACAGCCAGCACAGCATGGCTTCGAATTCTTTTTCCACTCTGGGCACATCCCCGCCGCGCACGAACATGTCGCCGCGCGATATGTCTATCTCGTCTTCGAGCGTGAGCGTGACGGACTGCGGCGCATAGGCGGTTTGCAGTTTTCCGTCGTAGGTGACGATCTCTTTGACTTTGCTGCTGCGGCCCGAGGGCAGCACGGTGATCTCGTCGCCGACAGAAATTTCTCCCGCCTCGATGCGCCCGGCGAAGCCCCTGAAGTCGTGATGCTCGTCTGTCTGCGGGCGGCATACCCATTGCACGGGAAAGCGAAAATCGGCGGTGTTTACGTCGTGGTCTATCTCTATGGTCTCCAACAGTTCCAGCAGTGCCGGGCCTGTGTACCAATCCAGGTTGTCGCCTCTATCCACCACCATGTCGCCGTTCAGCGCGGACAGCGGGATGCAATGCACGTCGTGCAAATTCAGTTGCGCGGCGAATGCCTTGTACTCGGTGACGATCTCGTCGAAGCGCGCCTGCGAATAATCCACCATGTCCATCTTGTTCACCGCCAGCACGACGTGCGGCACGCCGAGCAGGCTGGCCAGATAGCAATGGCGGCGCGTTTGCACCAGCACGCCTTTGCGCGCATCGACCAGGATGACCACCAGATTCGCGGTGCTCGCCGCCGTGACCATGTTGCGCGTGTATTGCTCATGGCCGGGCGTGTCGCCGATGATGAATTTGCGTTTGGGCGTGGCGAAATAGCGGTAGGCCACATCTATGGTGATACCCTGCTCGCGCTCGGCCTGCAGACCATCGGTCAGCAGCGACAAATCAACGGCGGCCATGCCGCGCTTCTCGCTGGTTTTTGAAATCGCCGAGAACTGGTCTTCGAAGATGGACTTCGAATCGTGCAGCAGGCGGCCGATCAGGGTGCTCTTGCCGTCGTCTACGGAGCCTGCGGTGATGAAGCGTAATAGTTGTGTTGCGTTGCTCATAATCAAATCCTAGATAATTCCTAATGTAGTAGCGGGACTCTGACCCTTCCCCCTTGCAGGGGGAAGGAGTCACTCAGAAATACCCTTCTTTTTTGCGCAATTCCATCGAGGCTTCCGAAGTCTGGTCATCCATGCGCGTCGCGCCGCGCTCGGTGATGCGCGTGGTCGCCGTCTCTTCGATGATCTCCTGCACGTTGCGCGCGGTGGAAGCCACCGGCGCGGTGCAGGTCATGTCGCCCACAGTGCGGAAGCGCACCGAGACTGCTTCGACCTTCTCGCCAAGCTTGGGCTGCACCAGATGCGACACCGGCACCAACTGACCGTTGCGGCGGATGATCTCGCGTTCGTGCGCAAAGTAAATTTCCGGGATGTGCAGATTCTCGCGGCCGATGTATTCCCAGATGTCCATCTCGGTCCAGTTGGAAATCGGGAACACGCGGATGTTCTCGCCGTTATGCACACGCGTGTTGTAGGTGTCCCACAGTTCGGGACGCTGATTCTTCGGATCCCACTGGCCGAACTCGTCGCGGAAGGAGAAGATGCGCTCCTTGGCGCGCGCTTTTTCCTCGTCGCGGCGCGCGCCGCCCATGCAGGCGTCGAAACCGAATTCGGCGATGGTCTCCAGCAGCGTCACGGATTGATACGGGTTGCGCGGTTTGTCCGGATCCTTGATGACGATGCTGCCGCGCTTGATCGAGTCTTCGAGCGAACGCACGATGAGGCGCTCGCCCAGATCGGCCGCCAGTTTGTCGCGACAGGCGATCACTTCCGGGAAGTTGTGCTCGGTGTCGATATGCACCAGGGGGAACGGAAACTTCGCCGGGCGGAACGCCTTCTCCGCGATGCGCAGCATCACGATGGAGTCCTTGCCGCCGGAGAACAGCAGCGCGGGATTTTTACACTCGGCCGCAACCTCGCGCATGATGTGGATGGATTCGCTTTCAAGTGCGTCCAGATGGGTGAAAGTGTGACTGCTCATATTATTATTCTCTACCAGTTTCATGATGTTTATGCTCCGCGACTTATGCAGCCACTTCCTGTTTCGTCCCGGCCTGAGCCGCGATCCCGATGATACGCCCATGCAGCGGTGCGGGCTGCACACCGGTGCCATGCGCCACTTGCGGCTTGTGCGTTACATGCAGCCCGCACTCTTTATTCGCTGGGTCTTCCCACCACCACCGTCCCGCGCGAATGTCCTCGCCGGGCGTGACCGAGCGCGTGCAGGGCGCGCAACCGAGGCTGGGGTAGAACTGGTCGTGCAGCTTGTTGTACGGCACGTCGTGCTGGCGGATATAAGCCCACACGTCCTTGTTTGACCACTCCAGCAAGGGATTGAATTTTTGCAGGCCGTTGTCCGCATCGAATGAGGACAACTCCAGCGTACCGCGCGTCACGGCCTGATCGCGGCGCATGCCGGTGATCCATGCACCCTTGCCATTCAATGCGCGCCGCAACGGCTCCACCTTGCGCACGAAGCAGCAGCCCTTGCGCTGCTCCACGCTGTCATAGAAACCGTTAATGCCGTGCTGCGCAACATAATCTTCGGTCAGCTTGCGATCCGGAAAATACACTGCGAGCGGTATGGCGTAATAGCGGCGCACTTCCTGCATCAGGTCATAGGTCTCCTGCGGCAGGCGCCCGGTATCCAGGCTGAATATCGCGATGTCGGGCTGATGTTTGGCGATAAGATCGGTCAGCACCATGTCTTCCGCTCCCAGACTGTTGGCGAATACGACCGGCGCATATTCGCGCGCGGCTTGTGCCAGCACGTCGATCACCTGTTCTATCTTCAGCTCCAGACTCATGGTGCAACTCCTTCCGGCAATGCCTCGTTCAGATCCAGTCCTTCATCCTGCGCCACGCAGAAAGTGGCCAGTTTCACTGTCCAGGTATCCAGCGCGCGATTGAGCGGCGCGAGTGTCACATCGCTCACTTCGGCTTGCCCGGCAAGCGCTGCCACCAACCGCGCGAACTCATCCGCGATCTCGCCTGCGGACAACTGCCCGAGCTGGATAGCGAGCTTGTTCAGATCATCCTGGCGGATGCCGCCCAGCAATTGCGCCAGGCCGCTGCCGAGTATGCGCAATATGGATTCGTTGCACTGCGCCGCCTCGACAAATTTGCGCTGGAACATGAGCGCGTTACGGTAATCGCGTTCGTGCGCGGCCTCGAAGAAGTTAGCGCCTATCAGCACCTGCGATGCGCCCGCGCATTCACCGCCGCCCAGATTCACCACGCGGAAATCGCCTGCCTCGCCGTGGTCGCGCATCACCGATTCCGAGTCCGCTTGCTTAACCTCGACAATGTCGGCCAGCAGGCGCTCGAAGTAATCGCTGTCCTGCTTGCGCGCCCAGGCGAAGAAGCTGGCCTCGCCGCTGTCAGCATGCGCTTTCTGCACGCGCTCTATCGCCTGCTTCACGCGCGCTGCCGGAACCGCCGGGCCTTTCACCGCGAGTGCGCCGTTGGCCACGCCGCTGCCGCCGAAATAAGTCTGGTAATGCGGTACCAGCCTGCCGAATAAACGCTTGCCTTCTCCATAGATGCCGATGTCGCCGGTCTCTGGCTGGGCGCAGCCGTTGTGGCAGCCCGACACGCGGATGCTGATGTCTTTCAATCCGCCCGACAGCTTGGGCGCGACGATGGTGCTGGAAGTGATGCCCAGACGGCAGGTCGAAGTGCCCGGGCAGGCCACCACGTTGTCGCCTGTCACCGGCTCGCGCAATCCAAGTTCAGCGAACGCGGCGCGCAATGCGCCGACCTTCTCCGACGGCACATTGGTGATCGCCAGATTCTGATCCTGCGTGGTGTGTGCTTCATCCAGCCCATGCGCGCGCAACGCCGCCGCGACGCCGCGCAGTTGCGCCGCGTCGAGTTCGCCCAGCGGCACAGTGAGCGGCAGCACGAATAATCCGGCCTGATGCTGCGCAAACAGTTTGCGCGGCGCGCCGGGACCGGGTGCGGCCACGTCGCTCGCTGCGCGCCACGCGCCTTGCGGGTACGGTTTGTCGGCCAACGCATCCTTGGTGCGCGTAAATTCCTCGCGGTATTTCTCGCGGAAGCCATCTGCGCCGAAACGTTCGACCAGGAACTTGATGCGCGACTTGGCGCGCATGGTGCGGTTGGAATATTTGTTGTGCAGGGTCACCAGCGCTTCCAGCGCGAACAGCAGTTCGCGTTCGGGAATGAACTCCTCCACCACGATGGCCTCGTGCGGCTTGTGGCCGAGGCCGCCGCCCGCCTTCACCCTGAATCCTTGCTGGCCATCCTTGACCACCGCCACCACGCCCGCGTCCTGCAACAGCGACTGCGCGCAATCGGCTTCGCAGCCGGAGAAGCTGATCTTGAACTTGCGCGGCATCTGCTGGGTGAGCGGGTTGCGCAGGAAATGCTGCGTCGCGCCGTCCACGTGCGTGCCGACATCCACATGCTCGCGCGGGCACACGCCAGCCAGCGGGCAAGCCGTCATGTTGCGCACGGTATTGCTGCACGCCTCGCGCGTGGTCAGCCCGGCCTGCGCCAGACGGCGCATCGCGTCCGGCGTCTGCGCCAGCGGGATGTGATGGATCTGGATGGACTGGCGCGTGGTGATGTTGGCGTAGCCTTTCTGCGAATAAGTCTCCGTCACATCGGCCAGCGCTTCCAGTTGTTCGGGAACGATGCGCCCGCCGGGAACCTTGACGCGCAGCATGTTCACGCCTTCCTGGCGCTGTCCGTACACGCCCATCTGCAAACGCGTCGCGGTGAAGCGGTCGGCGTCTATATGGCCCTCGAAGAAAGACTGCACAGCCTGTTCGAACAGGTTTATCTCATGCAGATCGGACAGGTCGTTCGTGTTGATACTCATTGTAGTTTCCTTATTACAAAATTCTTTCGGTCATCAGGTCGGGCTTCACCCACAAAGGGCAGGCTCTACGCCAGCAGCAATCTGCCGCCGATCAGCATCAGCATCGTCGCCAGGATCGGACGCAGCACGCGTTCCGGTATCTTTACGCCCACGTGGCTGCCCAGCCAGATGCCCGGCAGCGAACCCAGCAACAGGCTGCCCAGCAATCCGAAATTCACCGTACCCAGCGCGGCGTGTCCCAGCCCGGCTACCAGCGTCAGCGGCACGGCATGTGCGATGTCGGTGCCGACGATCTTGTTCATGGGGATGCGCGGATAGAGGAACAGCAGCACCACTACACCGAGTGCGCCCGCGCCGACCGAAGATATGGTCACCAGCGCACCCAGCACCGCGCCGGTCAGAATGGTGGCGCCCGGCAAATGGTGCGCGTGCAGCTCATACGCCACGCCGTCCGGGCTGCCGCCAAGTTTTTGCAGCCAGGGTTTGAACAGCAGGGACAGCGCGGTCAGCACCAGTGCCACGCTCAGCACGCCGGTGATCAGCGCTTTCAGATGCTTTTCGTCGAGCGCCAGATAGTGCAACAGCGCCAGACACAGCAACGCGGCGGGAATGCTGCCGCTCGCCAGCAGGCGCACGATCTTCCAGTCCACCGTGCCGCGCCGGCTATGCGCCCAGCTGCCGCCCATCTTGGTCAGCGCTGCGTACAGCAGGTCGGTACCGACCGCAGTGGCCGGGGCCACGCCGAACACCAGCACCAGCAGTGGCGTCATCAGCGAGCCGCCGCCGACACCGGTCATGCCGACGATGAAACCCACGATGAAACCTGAAAATGTGTAGAGCCAGTCCATGCCTTCCTCCAAATGTGGATCGCATGGTAACGGACAGCTTTATATTTGCTAAATGATATTATGTTAGTATCTTATAACTTATAGATATAAGGAGCGATAACGTGAATCTCCAGCAACTGCGCTACCTGCACGAGATCAGCAAACAGGGATTGAAAATATCCGGTGCGGCGGAGGCGCTGTTCACCTCGCAGCCCGGCATCAGCAAGCAGATAAAACTGCTGGAAGATGAGCTCGGCGTCGAGATATTCATCCGCAACGGCAAGCGCATTACCGCGATCACCGAGCCGGGCAAGGCGATACTCGAAATCGCTGGGCGCATCCTGCACGACACCGACAACCTGAAACAGGTGAGCGCAGAGTTCCGCGCGCAGGACAGCGGCGCGTTGACCGTCGCCACCACGCACACGCAGGCGCGCTACGCGCTGCCGCCCGTGGTCAAACAATTCATCAAGCGTTATCCCAAAGTGAAGCTCAACCTGCATCAGGGCAACCCAACGCAGATTGCGCAGCAGGTGCTGACAGGCGAGGCCGACATCGCCATCGCCACGGAAAGCCTCGCGCTGTATGATGAACTGGTCACCCTGCCCTGCTACGAATGGAGCCATTGCATCATCACCCCGCCCCGGCATCCGCTGCTGGCCGAGAAGAAACTGACGCTGGAAAAAGTCGCGCAATATCCCATCATCACTTACGACTTCGCTTTCACCGGACGCAACAAGATCAACGCCGCGTTCCAGGCCAGAGGGCTGGCGCCCAACATCGTGCTCAGCGCGATAGATGCGGATGTGATCAAGACTTATGTGGAATTGGGGCTGGGCATCGGCATCGTCGCGCACATGGCTTATATCCCGCAACGCGACAAACATCTGCGCATGCTGGATGCCGCGCACCTGTTCCCGCCCAGCATCACGCGCATCGCCATCCGCAAGAACGAATACCTGCGCGGCTACAGCTACGACTTCATCGAATTATTCGCGCCGCACCTGACGCGCAAGGTGGTGGCCGACGCATTGCATCTCCAAAAACAGTGAGGCGGATCGCTTGCTCAGGTATGGATGGCACAACCCGACCCGCTCTTCGCATTATGAGGACAGAAATCCCTGACGGATGCAGCACCCCAGGCCGCGACAGATTGCTTATTTGCCGTGTGCAGCAGCGTGATGTTCAATCACGTCATTGATGAAGCGGCGCAGAAAATGTTCCGGTTGCGCGCTGTGGAATCGGTCGATCTCCGCGCCGAGGCTGTAGGCGATCACCGTGGGGAAACCGCGCACCTTGTGCCGCCCGGCAATTTTCATATTCTCGTCCGCATCGACCAGGGCCAGCAAAAACCTGCCATCATATTCGTTCACCAGCCTGTGCAGATGCGGTGCCAGCACACGGCACGGCGCACACCATTCCGCGCTGATGTCCACCAGCACCGGCGTCTCATGCGAGCGCGCCACGACAAGTTGATCAAAAGTAGATTCTTCGACACTATAAAAATGTTGGGGCTTCACTTTGTATCAGGAATGAATTCGGGGCCGTAGTTTAAACAAGGTAGATATTTTCCGACATCGTTTCCGGCGCACTCATCGTTCTCCGGTCGGATGCGCCCCGGCAAATTACTGCGTCAGGCACTAAAACATGAAATTTAAAAAAATGGGCAATCGATCACGATTGCCCAAATGCTGGCAACAAGGGAATGAAGAAGGGGGGAACATTTCCTCGTATCAATCTATGCGATTGGCCATGTTTATTAGAATATACTAATTTTCTACATTTTGCAAGACACCGCTCAAAGCACAGGGGAATTTAGTGATGCGACCTGGCTAACAACTTCAGCATTTTGATATTGATGACCAGAAACCGGAAAAACTGCCAGATCAGACACGTCCGCATGAAGCGCGTGAACCCGGTCGGCGCTGGCGGATAGTAGGCTTGCTGGTAAGGCTCTCTGTTGGTGATGTTGCCTGACATAGTTATATCTCCTTGTAATTTTGTGTCCGATCAATCCGGCAGCAAAGTCCAGCCCGGACGCAGCTTGGCCTGATAGATGAAGGTATGGTGCAGCAGATATTTCATCCAGTGTCCGGCCAGCCCGATCTCGCCAAACGTCAGATCGATATCGCGGCCGTAGTCCGGATATTTTTCATAGTCCGGCACCACCGGAAATACGGTCATGGTCGCGGCCGTGCCCTTGAACACGTGCGAGCCGGTGGAGGCAACGCAGGCCGCGCCCATTTCCGACATCGATGCGGTGTGCGTGGGTTTGTCCGCGCCGTTGATAATCATGTCGCGTATGCTCATCGCCACGGCTTTGGCCATGGCGGCGGAAGGCATGCCGGTGCGCGGCGGCGCGGGATTGATCGGCGTGCCGTTGGCGCTCTGCATGGGTTTGGAGATCAGGTGCGGCGGCGCGAAGGCGATGCCGACCGCGAAGATATTGCGGTATGCCGGCGTCTGGTAAGTCCTGGGCCAGTCCTTCGCACTCCATTCCAGGTAGGGACGCGGCGTATAGTCACCATCCACCTTCATGAAGCCGTTGGGCGCGAACACCTGGCTGGTGATGTCTTCTTCGGCCTTGTTGTAGGCTTTCAGTCCGACCCCCGCAAACGGCGGGATCAGCATGGAGAAATCGAACTCCAGTTCGTGGAACGTTCCGTCTATCGTTTCGTAATGGATCTTCCCGGCTTCGACCTTCTTCACATGCGCGCGCGTGATCCATTCGATGCCGCGCTCGACCATCAGCGATTCAGCAAAAGTCTTGCCGTTGGTAACGTAGCCGCCGCGCTTGATATGCACGCCGCCCATGCCAAAATCGCCCAGCTCATATTCGTTGCTGAGCCAGACAATGCGTGCCTGGTCGCGCACACCAGCCTCGCGCAGCACATGATCCACGTTGTAGATGTATTCGAACGCAGCGCCCTGACAGGTGCACATGCCGTGGCCGGTGCCGATTACGAACGTGCGCCTGGCTCCGGCGCGCATGTCATCTATGTTTTGCTGTAGCTTGTGGTTGGCCTCCAGCGCGTGGCTCGCGGTGCACACGGAAACCGTGTGGCCGTGTTCCGGCCCCAGGCCTTCGGTTGCGCCGAAATTCAGCTTGGGCCCGGTGGCATTGATCAAAAAGTCGTAAACGATATTTTCCTGCACCCCGGCCTTGTCGGCACGGGTGTATTCGATCGTCACGAAGGGCATGGAGCTTTCCGCATTACCTTGAGGATGGATGGACACGCCTTTGGCCTGGCGGAAATCCACATGGGTCTTGCCATACACTTGTGCGAGGTCAAAGGTAACATCCTGCTCGGTCATCTGGCCAACGCCGACCCAGATGTTGGAGGGTATCCAGTTCCATTTGGCGTTGGGCGACACCACCACGATATCGTGATGTTTGCCTATCCATTTGTTGAGATAACGGGCGGCGGTATGCCCGGATATGCCCGCACCCAAAATTACGACTCGCGCCATGCTCTTCTCCTTCTGAAATATCTTGAGTTAATGTCCATCAAAGGTGTGTCGTGGAGTGCTCGTCATGCTCTGTAGCGCACGTCTGCGCATCGCACATCATGGTGTTGACGATGGCCGGCAGCACGGCCATCGAGACTCCCAGCGTCAAATGCGAAGAGACGCTGTCCCAATTGGCTCGAACCTAATGCCCGGTAAATTGCTATATAATAATTTGCTAATATTATAGAGGCTCGCCAAAAAACGCAATAGGGAATTTTCAAGCCTTGCTCAGGGTGTCGGAATCTGCGCCCGCACTACCTGCCGACCTGCAATGTCGCACATACTGCCTCGCCATCAGGTTGTTTCAGGCCCCGCGTTTCGCAAAATCCCTGAGCCTGAAACCCAGCAGCCACAGCACCGCGAAGTACACCGCCCCGCCCCCCACCACCAGAGCAGACAAGTGCAGGATGCGCACCCAGCCGTGTGTGGTGAGCCAGTGCTGTTCGCTGCCCATGCCGAACCAGAGGGTCGCGCCTAACGCAAGCAGGGCAATACACAGTCTGGAGAAGTACGGTCCCCAGCCGGGTTCGGGCCGGTAGATGCCGCGTTTGCGCAGCAGGTAGAACAGGATGGCGGAGTTGAAGCAGGAGCCGAGGCCGATAGAGAGCGCGAGGCCGGCGTGATGCAACTCCATGCCGAATACGAACAGCAGATTCATCGCTTGCGTGACGAGCAAAGTGCCGATGCCGATCTTGACCGGTGTTCTAATATCCTGCTGCGCATAGAAACCGGGGGCCAGTACTTTCACCGCAAGCATACCGATCAGACCTACGCTGTAGCCGACCAGGGCATTGCGCGTCATCAACACGTCGTTCGCGACGAATGCGCCATGCTGGAAAAAAGTCGCCAGCAGTGGCACGGCTATCATGCCCAGCGCAAGCGCGGCCGGCAGCGTGAGCATAAAGGTGAGGCGCAGCCCCCAGTCCAGCAACTTCGAATATTCCTCGTGGCTTTCGTCGGCGTAATGCTTGGAAAGCGAAGGCAGCAGGATAGTGCCCAGCGCCGCGCCCAGCAAGCCTGCGGGCAACTCCATCAGCCGATCGGCAAAATACAGCCAGGACACGCTGCCCGCTGCCAGGAGGGATGCGAAGATGGTATTTATGATGAGGCTGATCTGGCTGATGGATACGCCGAACGCCGCCGGCCCCATCTGCTTGATGACACGCCACACGCCGGCATCCTTGAGGCTGAAGCGCCATTTCGGCAACATGCCGATTTTTTTCAGGAACGGGATCTGGAAAGCCAGTTGCACGATGCCGGCGATGACCCACGACCACGCCATGGCAATGATGGGTTGATCGAATAAGGGAGCAAGCCACAACGCGGCGCCGATATTGCAAACGTTGAGCAGGATCGGGGCAACGGCTGGTACCCAGAATTTATTGTAGGTGTTGAGTATGCCCGCCGCCACAGCCACCAGCGAAATGAAAAAGATATAAGGCGAAGTGATGCGCAACATCTGGATGGTGACGTTGAATTTGTCCGCATCTTTCACAAACCCTGGCGCAGTGACGTACACCAGTATGGGCGCCGCGATAATGCCGATGAGCGTGACGATGAACAGAATGACAGCCAGCAGAGTGACCACGTGATCCACCAGAAGCTTGGTCTCATCGTGGCTCTTGCGGTTTTTGTATTCGCCGAAGATCGGCACAAAAGCCTGCGAGAATGCGCCTTCCGCGAACAAGCGACGCAATAGATTGGGGATGCGGATAGCGACGAAATAGGCATCGGCTACCATGCCTGCGCCGAAGATGCGCGCGATCAGCATGTCGCGCACAAAACCGAGAATGCGCGAAACCAGCGTGAGACTGCTGATGGTGGCGAGAGCCTTGAGCAGGTTCATGCGGGGTTTTCCCCCGCCGGGAATGCGCGCATGAAATTACCAGTCATTGCGTTTCGGATCGCGGCGCTCTTTGCCGGAGGGTGGAAATATGCCGGAAGTCTCAACGTATGCAACGCCACGCCCGGTGCGTACCATGAGGCGATTCTCAACAATATAGCGCTTGATCAGCCCGAATGTTTCGGGGGCGTTCTGGCGCAACGCCGCGCGCACCACGACGGAATTCACCCCCTCGACCATCATGGGGCGTATATAAGACGAATAGGTCTTGTGCCCGTCCGCCCCGGTTCTGGCCAGCGAATCGCACAGACGCTCCGCCCAGTCCGCAGGCTGGAAAACCTCGCCTCCTGCGGTTATTCCCTGAATGACGAATTCGGTGGTATCGAATGGCATATACAACCCTCTCAGGCCTGTTGTCGCCGGGCTGCTGGCGTGGCCGCAATCATACCATCCCGCCTGACCGCAAAATAACCATTTGCCAAAGCGGACGAGCATCCCTATAATGCGCGCCTTTCATCGCAAGCGAATTCTCAAGGAGTTACCATGGCAAATAGCGCACAAGCCAGAAAGCGCGCAAGACAAGCGGACAAACAGCGCGACCACAACGCAAGCCTGCGTTCTGAATTGCGCACCGCAATCAAGAAAGTAGCGAAAGCCATCGAGGCTGGCGACAAGGCTGCGGCCAAGGTCGTGTTCAGCGAATCGACCAGCGTGGTGGATTCCATCGCCGACAAAAAGATCATCCACAAGAACAAGGCTGCGCGTCACAAGAGCCGTTTGTCCGCCGCTATCAAGGCAATGGCCTAAGCCTGCGCGGTACCAGTGATGCAGAAAGGCCGACCGAGCGTCGGCCTTTTTCGTTTTGAGTTTTAAACGGCACGTATGGCAAATCTGTGAGGAATTCCATGTCGCACCTGATGAATACTTATGCTCGCCTCCCGCTCGCCTTCACGCATGGTGAGGGCGCGTGGCTGTGGGACACCGACGGCAAACGCTACCTCGACGCCTTGTCCGGTATAGCCGTGAACACGCTGGGGCACGCCCATCCGCGCTTTACTGCAACGCTGAACGCGCAGATCGGCAAGCTGATCCACGTTTCCAACATCTATCAGGTGCCAGAGCAGGAGCGGCTCGCCGACAAGCTGTGTGCGCTGTCTGGCATGCAGGAAGTATTTCTGTGCAATTCCGGCTGCGAGGCAAACGAAGCGGCGATCAAGCTGGCGCGCATGTATGGGCACAACAAGGGCGTAGAGACACCCCACATTATCGTGATGGAAAAAGCCTTCCACGGACGCACGCTGGCCACCCTTTCGGCCACCGGCAGCCGCAAGGTACAGGCCGGTTTCGAGCCGCTGGTGAAGGGCTTCGTGCGCGTGCCATACAACGATCTTGACGCCATCCGCCAGGTCGCCCAGCACAACCAGGAAGTAGTGGCCGTGCTGGTCGAGCCGATACAGGGCGAAGGCGGCATCCGCATGCTGGACATCCATTACCTCGAACAACTGCGGCAGATTTGCGACCAGCAAGGCTGGCTGCTGATGCTGGACGAAGTGCAATGCGGCCTGGGCCGCACTGGCAAGTGGTTCGCGCACCAGCACACCGGCATCCTGCCGGACGTGATGACGCTGGCCAAGGGCCTGGGTTCGGGCGTGCCTATCGGCGCCTGCCTGACTGCGGGCAAGGCGACGGGCACGTTCAAGCCGGGCAACCACGGCTCCACTTTCGGCGGCAACCCGCTGGCCAGCACCGCCGCGCTCACCACGCTGGAAATCATGGAGCAGGACAGGCTGCTGACCAATGCCGCGACCGTGGGCGAATTCCTGCTGAACGGTCTGCGCGAACGCCTCGGTAAAATCATGGGCGTGGCTTCCGTGCGCGGCCAGGGACTGATGATAGGCATCGAACTGACCAAACCCTGCGGCGAACTGGTCGGCAAGGCATTGGAGCAGGGCTTGCTTATCAACGTCACCGCCGACAATGTGATCCGGCTGCTGCCGCCGCTGGTGTTCACGCAAACCGAAGCACAACAATTGCTGGACATGCTGTGTCCGCTGGTCACGGAATTCCTGGCGCGGGAGTAACCATGGGCATTAAACACTTTTTGCAGTTCAAGGATCTCACGCGCGAGGAGTTCGACTACCTGTTCGAGCGCACGCGCTTCATCAAGGAACGCTTCAAGCGCTACGAAAAATACTGGCCGCTGGAAGACCGCACGCTGGTGATGATCTTCGAGAAGGCCAGCACGCGCACGCGGCTGTCGTTCGAGGCCGGCATGCACCAGCTCGGCGGCTCGGCCATCTACCTCAACACGCGCGATTCGCAGCTCGGGCGCGGCGAACCGGTGGAAGATGCCGGACAAGTCATCTCGCGCATGAGCGACATCGTGATGATCCGCACTTTCGAGCAAAGCATCATCGAGCGCTTCGCCGCGCATTCGCGCGTGCCGGTGATCAATGGCCTGACCAACGAATACCATCCCTGCCAGGTGCTGGCCGACATCTACACCTACATCGAGCAGCGCGGCAGCATCAAGGGCAAGACCGTGGCCTGGATCGGCGACTCCAACAATATGTGCAATACCTGGCTGCAAGCGGCGGAGATACTCGACTTCAACGTGCATGTCTCCACGCCGCCCGGCTACGAAGTCGAAGCGGAGCGCGCAGGACTGTATGGCGACGAGAACTATGAAGAATTTGCCGACCCGATGGATGCCGCGCGCGGCGCCGATCTGGTCACCACCGACGTGTGGACTTCGATGGGCTTCGAAGCCGAGAACGAAGAACGCATGAAAGACTTCGCCGACTGGCAGGTGGACGGCGACATGATGCGCATCGCAGCCAGGGAAGCGCTGTTCATGCACTGCCTGCCCGCACATCGCGGCGAAGAAGTTTCAGCCGAAGTCATAGACGGGCCGCAAAGCGTGGTATGGGAAGAGGCTGAGAATCGTTTGCATGTACAAAAAGCGCTTATGGAATATCTGTTGCTGGGCAAAGTGAACAATTAAGTCTGTCCCGGACTGCATGAAAGACACGCTGAAACCCGGCATACGTTACACACATCAGTTCCGGGTGCCGCCCAGCAAAACCGTGCCGGCGCTGTACCCGGAGTCGCCTGAGTTTCAGGCCATGCCGGAAGTTCTGGCGACCGGCTTTCTGGTCGGCCTGCTGGAATGGGCGTGCATCATGGCCGTCAAGCCGCACCTGGACTGGCCCGAGGAACAATCGCTGGGCACGCATATCGATGTCAGCCACGAAGCGGCAACGCCGCCGGGGCTGGAAGTGACAGTGAGCGTCGAACTGATCGCGGTGGAAGGCAGAAAGCTGACGTTTGCAGTTTCAGCCCACGATGGCCTGGATACGATCTCGCAAGGCACGCATGAGCGTTTCGTCATCGACAAGGCAAGATTCGACAGCAAGGTGCGCGACAAGCGCGATAGGAAACAAGCAGTTTAATCATCAATAAACGGGTATCAAGCATGAGCGAAATCAAAAAAGCCGTCCTCGCCTACTCCGGCGGACTCGACACTTCGGTGATCCTGAAATGGTTGCAGGACACCTATCAATGCGAAGTGGTGACCTTCACCGCCGACCTGGGCCAGGGCGAAGAACTGGAGCCCGCGCGCGCCAAGGCGCTGAAGATGGGCATCAAGCCCGAGAACATTTTCATCGACGACCTGCGCGAAGAATTCGTGCGCGATTTCGTGTTCCCGATGTTCCGCGCCAACACCGTATACGAAGGCGAATACCTGCTCGGCACCTCCATCGCGCGTCCGCTGATCGCCAAGCGTCTGATAGACATCTCCAACCAGACCGGTGCCGATGCCATCTCGCACGGCGCGACCGGCAAGGGCAACGACCAGGTGCGATTCGAACTCGGCGCGTATGCACTGAAGCCCGGCATCAAGATCATCGCGCCGTGGCGCGAATGGGATCTGCTGTCGCGCGAGAAGCTGATGGCTTATGCCGAAAACGCCGGCATCCCCATCGACATGAAGCACAAGCAAGGCGGCTCGCCCTATTCCATGGACGCCAACCTGCTGCACATTTCTTTCGAAGGCCGCCATCTGGAAGACCCTTCCGCCGAGGCCGAAGAGAGCATGTGGCGCTGGACCGTGTCGCCGGAGAAGGCGCCCGACGCGGCGGAATATCTCGACCTTGAATACGAGCGCGGCGACATCGTGGCGCTCAACGGCGAGCGCATGAGCGCAGCCGCAGTGCTGACCAAACTCAACGCACTTGGTGGCAAGCACGGCATCGGCCGCCTCGACCTGGTGGAGAACCGCTACGTCGGCATGAAGTCGCGCGGCTGTTACGAAACTCCCGGCGGCACCATCATGCTCAAGGCACACCGCGCCATCGAATCCATCACGCTGGATCGCGAAGTCGCGCATCTGAAAGACGACCTGATGCCGCGCTATGCCAGCATGATCTATAACGGCTACTGGTGGTCGCCGGAACGCAAGGCGCTGCAAACGCTGATAGACCACACGCAACAAAGCGTGAACGGCTGGGTGCGCGTCAAACTGTACAAGGGCAACGTCATCGTGGTCGGGCGCGATTCAAAGACAGACTCGCTGTTCGATTCGAGCATCGCCACCTTCGAGGACGACAAGGGTGCATACGACCAGAAGGACGCGGCAGGTTTCATCAAGCTGAATGCCTTGCGCATGCGCATCGCCGCCAATCTGAAAAATCGCAAATAGGAGAAATCATGTCGGACAAATTCAATAACGTTGCGGTAGGCAAAAAAGCCAACGTATTCTTCGACGGCAAATGCGTGTCGCACTCGGTGTTCTTCCCCAACGGCGAGCGCAAGACCGTGGGCGTCATCATGCCGGGCGCGCAATTGACCTTCAACGTCGGCGTGCCCGAGTTGATGGAGATCACCAGCGGCGAATGCTCGGTGAGGATCGCCGGGGAAGCCGCGTTCAAGACCTACACCGCAGGCACTTCGTTCCGTGTGGCGGAAAACAGCAGCTTCGAGATTCATGCAAAAGACGACGTAAACTACGTTTGCTCGTTTGGTTAACCACCGCGCTAAGGAGCAACCATGCCATCTTTCGACATTGTTTCCGAAGTAGAAAAGACCGAGGTTAAAAACGCGGTCGAGCAGACCAATAAGGAGGTTGGCACACGCTTCGATTTCAAGGGCAGCGATGCCCGCGTGGAACAGGCCGAACTGGTGCTAACCGTATTCGCTGACAACGAGTTCCAGCTCGGTCAGGTACAGGACATTCTCAACGGCAAGCTGAGCAAGCGCGGCGTGGATATCAAGTGCCTGGACATCAGCGACAAGATAGACAAGGTCAGCGGCAACAAGGTCAAGCGTTCCTGCACCGTAAAAGTCGGCGTGGAAATCGAGCTCGCGAAGAAGATCGTCAAGCTGCTCAAGGACAGTAAGATGAAAGTGCAGGCCAGCATTCAGGGCGACACCGTGCGCGTCACCGGCAAGAACCGCGACGACCTGCAAGCCGCCATCGCTTTCGTGAAGAAATCCATCACCGATTTCCCGCTGCAATACCAGAACTTCCGCGACTGACAGGCAATCTGCGCCATGCCCAAAGTCCTCGTCCCCCTCGCCAGCGGCTGTGAAGAGATAGAGGCCGTCACGGTCATCGACATCCTGCGCCGCGCCAGCATCGAAGTGGTCAGCGCGGGACTGGATGCGCAGCCCGTGCGCGCCAGCCGTGGCGTGATGCTGCTTCCGGACACCACGCTGGACGAGGCGCTCAAACACAGTTACGACATGGTAGTGTTGCCCGGCGGCCAGCCCGGCACCAACAACCTGAAGCAGGACGCGCGCATCCTCGATCTGCTAAGACGCATGGCACAGCAGGATCAATATGTCGCCGCCATCTGCGCCGCACCCTCGGTGCTCGCCACGGCGGGGCTGCTCGACGGCAAACGCGCCACCTGCTACCCCGGCTCGCTGGATGCCTTTCCTCATGTGCAGCAACAACACACGGCGCTCGAGGAAGACGGCAAGCTCATCACTTCGCGCGGCCCGGGAACGGCAATGGATTTTGCGCTCACGCTGGTGGAACGGCTGGCCGGCCATGCGAAACGCGCGGAAGTAGAAGCCGGCCTGCAACGTTAACAACGTGCCCTTACTGCATCGCATCCCCCCTGTCGTTCTTGCATTGCTGCTGCAGGGACTGGCGCTCTTCCTCGTATTGCTGCTGGCGCGCTTCTCTCCGGTCGCACTCACGCCGCTGATCATTGCATTGCTGGTCGGCGCACTCGCGGCGCTGTTCTCGCATCTGGCCGGACAGGCGCGCTGGTGGGTACCCATCCAGTTCGTCTTCGCCCCCGCCCAGGTCGCCATGCTGGCTGTGGATGTGGCGCCCAGTCTCTATCTCGTCATCTTTCTCATCATGCTGGTGGTGTACTGGAGCACCTTTCGCACCCAGGTGCCGCTCTACCTCTCCAGCCGCAAGATATGGAACGCACTCGAACTGCTGCTGCCCCTGGAAATGCCTGGCAAGAGTTTCACTTTCATGGATCTGGGCTGCGGCATCGGTGGTGTATTGACGCATCTGGCCAAGGCACGCCCGGAGGGGCACTACCACGGCGTGGAAGCAGCACCGCTGCCATATTTCATGAGCTGGCTGCGCATCCGGCTGGGCAACCATCAGAACTGCCAGGTGCAGTGGGGCAGCTTGTGGGATTGCGATCTGGCGCAATACGACGTGGTGTTCGCCTATCTCTCACCGGTACCTATGGACGAGTTGTGGCAGAAAGCGCGCAAGGAAATGCGCCCTGGCAGCATATTCATCAGCAACACTTTTGCCGTACCGGAGCATCCGCCGCAACAGACATACACCGTGGATGATTTGCATAAGTCAACCCTGTACATCTGGCATATGTAAATATAGCCTCTTCACATCCTGCCATTTTTTCGTTAGGATGCACCCCAAATCCAAGCGATTCACTCCGAATTTATCTGGCGGCACCAGCCGCATCCTTTAAGCAACCAAGAAAAGCGAGAACAACCATGAGCGAACACATCCGTTATGTCACCGACCCCAATTTCTCCGCCGAAGTGCTGCAAGCGCCGCTGCCCGTGCTGGTGGACTACTGGGCGGAATGGTGCGGCCCCTGCCGCATGATCGCCCCTATCCTGGAAGAAGTCGCACAGGAATATGCCGGTCGACTGACCGTGGCCAAGCTGAACGTTGACGAGAATCAACAGACGCCGCAAAAATACGGCATCCGTGGCATTCCCACATTGATGCTGTTCAAGAACGGCAATATCGAAGCGACCAAGGTCGGCGCAGTATCCAAATCACAACTGACCGCTTTTATTGACAGCCACATCTGAACCGTTTAACCTCGCGCCTGCAACTGTCCTGTTTCGTCCTCGCAACACCATAATCAGAACTTAATAAACGATACTTAGGGCAGTTCAGGCGCGCGGGCATCCCGCGCAAACCGTAATACCTTCCCCCATACGTTTTACTTGAATCCAGGCAAGCTCCCTTAAACCTCGTTCCACCCCTTAATCCCCTTCTATGCACTTATCCGACCTCAAAACAAAACACATCACCGAACTGGTGGAGATGGCCGTCACCAACCAGATCGACAATGCCAACCGCATGCGCAAGCAGGATCTGATCTTCGCGCTGCTGAAGAACCAGGCGAAGAAAGGCGAGAGCATCTTCGGCGAAGGCACGCTGGAAGTGCTGCCGGATGGCTTCGGCTTTCTGCGTTCGCCGGATACTTCTTACCTCGCAGGCCCGGACGACATCTATGTCAGCCCGAGCCAGATCCGCCGCTTCAACCTGCATACCGGCGACTCGATCGAAGGCGAGATACGCACTCCCAAGGAAGGCGAACGTTATGTTGCGCTGGTCAAGGTGGACAAGGTCAATAACGAGCCGCCGGAAAATGCCAAGAACAAGATATTGTTCGAGAACCTGACGCCGCTGTTCCCGACCGAACAACTGCGTCTGGAGCGCGACATCAAGGCCGAAGAAAACATCACCGGCCGCATCATCGACATCGTTGCTCCCATAGGCAAAGGCCAGCGCGGCTTGCTGGTGGCCTCGCCGAAATCCGGCAAGACGGTGATGTTGCAGCATATCGCGCATTCCATCTCTTCCAACAATCCGGATGCGACCCTGATCGTGCTGCTGATCGACGAACGCCCCGAGGAAGTGACCGAAATGAGCCGCACCGTGCGCGGCGAAGTGGTCGCGTCAACTTTCGATGAGCCCGCCACGCGCCACGTGCAGGTCGCCGAAATGGTGCTGGAAAAAGCCAAGCGTCTGGTTGAACACAAAAAGGATGTGATCATCCTGCTCGATTCCATCACCCGTCTGGCACGCGCTTACAACACCGTGGTGCCCTCCTCCGGCAAGGTGCTGACCGGCGGCGTGGACGCCAATGCGCTGCAACGCCCCAAGCGCTTCTTCGGCGCGGCGCGCAACGTGGAAGAAGGCGGCTCGCTCACCATCATCGCCACCGCGCTGGTGGACACCGGCAGCCGCATGGACGACGTGATCTATGAAGAATTCAAGGGCACCGGCAATATGGAAATCCATCTGGATCGCCGCATGGCCGAAAAACGCATCTACCCGGCGATCAACGTCAACCGTTCCGGCACGCGCAAGGAAGAATTGCTGATCAAGGCCGACATCCTGCAAAGAATCTGGGTGCTGCGCAAGTTGCTCTATCCGATGGATGAACTCGAAGCGATGGAATTCCTGCTGGACAAGGTCAAGGCGGCGAAAAACAACTCCGAGTTCTTTGATTCGATGCGCCGTTAAAAAACCATTTTGACGGCTAGTTCCGTTTGTGTATAATGCGCGGCTCTGTAAAACGGAGTTTCAGCGCAGGCACAACTTTCAGGTTATGCCCCGTAACTGAAACCGCATCCAAGCGAGGTAGTCATGTACGCAGTAATCAAGACCGGCGGTAAGCAATACCGCGTTAAACAGGGCGAGACCCTGAAGATTGAAACCGTTGCTGGCGATGTCGGCAGCTCGATCGTGCTGGACAAGGTGCTGATGGTAGGCAACGGCGACAAGGTATCCGTCGGCAAACCTCTGCTGGCTGGTGCCACCGTGAATGCCACCATCGTGGCCAATGGCCGCCATGACAAGGTAACCATCTTCAAGATGCGTCGCCGCAAGCACTATCAAAAGCATCAAGGTCATCGTCAAAACTACACCGAGATCCGCATCGACGGTATCTCGGCTTAATTCTGAAGGAGCAGCAACATGGCATCGAAAAAAGGTGGTGGCAGTACCAGTAACGGCCGCGACTCGCACTCGAAACGACTGGGTGTAAAGAGCTACGGCGGCGAAGTCATCAACGCGGGCAGCATCATCGTGCGCCAGCGCGGCACCCGGATCCACGCAGGCGACAACGTCGGCATGGGCAAGGATCACACCCTGTTCGCCACGATCACCGGCAAAGTGGTATTCGCTGTTAAAGGCGCGATGCGGCGCAAGACCGTCAGCGTGGTCGCAGCGTAAGCTCGGCCGCACGGCAAGCAAGCCCTATCGCAAGGTAGGGCTTTTTTGTTTGTGGCGGATTGGAAAACAAAATCAAGCCACAGAGATCACAGAGTACACAGAGAAAGCGCGGCATGCATGGCTTCCCGCATTTCCTGTCGGATAAGATGCGCGCGTTGAATAGCCCGTTTGTTTCTCTCTGTGACCTCTGTGTTCTCTGTGTTCTCTGTGGCTAAATTGCTTTTGACTCTAAATGAAATTCATAGACGAATCCAAGATTGAAGTCATCGCCGGCGACGGCGGCAATGGTGCCGCCAGCTTCCGGCGCGAGAAATATATCGCCAAGGGCGGCCCCGACGGCGGCGACGGCGGCTGGGGCGGCAGCGTTTACGCGCTGGCCGACCGCAACATCAACACGCTGGTGGATTATCGTTTTGCGCGCATACACCGCGCGAAGAACGGCGAATCCGGGCGCGGTGCGGACTGCTACGGCAAAGGCGCGGACGACGTGATCCTGCGCATGCCGGTGGGCACCGTCATCACCGATATCAATAGCGGCGAAATTATCGCCGACCTGACTCATGACGGCGAAAAGGCGCTGCTCGCCCAGGGCGGCAAGGGCGGCCTGGGCAATCTGCATTTCAAATCCAGCACCAACCGCGCGCCGCGCCAATGCACGCCGGGCGAAGAAGGCGAACGGCGCGAACTGCAACTGGAACTGAAAGTGCTGGCTGACGTAGGCCTGCTGGGCATGCCCAACGCGGGCAAGTCCACCTTCATCCGCGCGGTCTCTGCCGCAAAACCCAAGGTGGCCGACTATCCTTTCACCACGCTGCATCCCAATCTGGGCGTGGTGCGGGTATCGACCGAGAAGAGTTTCGTCATCGCCGACATCCCCGGCCTGATCGAGGGCGCAGCGGAAGGTGCAGGTCTCGGCCACCAGTTTCTGCGCCATCTGGCGCGCACCCGTTTATTGCTGCATCTGGTGGACATCGCCCCGCTGCATGAAGGCACCGACCCCGTGCATGAGGCGCACGCCATCCTGAATGAGCTGAAGAAATATGATCCGTCGCTGTACGACAAACCGCGCTGGCTGATATTGAACAAGCTCGACCTGCTACAGGACAAGGATGAAAAGGTCGCCGCCTTCCTCAAGGAATTCGGCGAAGATACGCGCCACTTCGCCATCTCGGCGATCAATGGCGATGGCTGCAAGGAGTTGACCTACGCTATCATGGAGCATCTGGATCAGGCCGCACAGGAAGAATTGGAGGCCATCGCAGAAAGCGCGCAGGAAAGCGAAATAGACGTACTCGATTAAACGCCATGAAAACCGTATTGACCCAGTGCAAACGCGTCGTCGTCAAGGTCGGCAGCAGCCTCGTCACCAATCAGGGCGAGGGGCTGGATGTGCAGGCCATAGTCGGCTGGGCGCAACAGATCGCCGCGTTGCGCGAGAACGGCTGCGAAGTGGTGCTGGTCTCCTCCGGCGCGATCGCGGAAGGCATGCAACGCCTGGGCTGGAAGCAGCGCCCGAGCGCCGTGCACGAATTGCAGGCCGCCGCCGCCGTGGGCCAGATGGGCTTGGTGCAAGTCTATGAAAGCTGTTTCCGCGAACATGGCCTGCGCGCCGCACAGGTGTTGCTCACCCACGCCGACCTCGCCGACCGCGAACGCTACCTCAATGCGCGCTCCACCCTGCGCACGCTGCTCAACCTGAACGTCATCCCCATCATCAACGAGAACGACACCGTGGTCACCGACGAGATCAAGTTCGGCGACAACGACACGTTAGGTGCGCTGGTCGCCAACCTGATCGAAGCCGATGCGCTCATCATTCTCACCGACCAGAGCGGCCTGTATAGCGCCGACCCGCGCAAAGACCCGGCAGCCAAACTGATAGACGCGGCACAAGCGGGCGATGCGCAACTGGAAAGCATGGCAGGCGGCGCCGGCAGCCACATCGGACGCGGCGGCATGATCACCAAGGTGCTCGCCGCAAAACGCGCGGCACGCAGCGGCGCGCACACCGTCATCGCCTCCGGTCATGAAAAAGACGTGCTGCCGCGCCTGTTACGCGGCGAGAACATCGGCACCCTGCTCATCGCCCCCGAACTGACGCTGGCCGCACGCAAGCAATGGCTGGCCGATCATCTGCAAGTCGGCGGCATGATCACGCTGGACGCGGGTGCCGTACGCGCCCTGCGCAACGAAGGCAAGAGCCTGCTGCCGATAGGCGTAACCGAAGTCAGCGGCGAATTCGAACGCGGCGCCGTAGTCGCCATCCTCGACGATAACGGCAGAGACATCGCACGCGGCCTGGTCAACTACACCGCCGAAGAAACCCGCCGCATCGCCCGCCACCCCAGCCACGAAATCGAAACCATACTCGGCTATGTGGACGAACTGGAACTCATTCACCGCGATAATCTGGTTCTGTTGTAAAGCAGAACCAGATTGCGGTGAACTTCCGCTCCATCCCCATGCCCCCCGATTTCACCGACCTACCTGTACAACCCAGAAAACTGCTCCTTCAAGTGCTCGACCTTGGGCCGGTCGTTGACATAGATGTAGGGGTTGTACGGGTGCAGCTCGGCGAAGTTCTGGTGATAGTCCTCGGCAGGATAGAACGCAGGCAAAGTAGAAATCCGGGTTACGATTTTTTGCGGATAGACACGCGCGGCACCGAGCTGGCTGATATAGCTTGCAGCCACTTTTTGCTGTTCGGCATTCGTTGTGAATATCTCCGAACGATATTGCGTGCCGCTGTCCGGTCCCTGGCGATTGAGTTGCGTGGGATCGTTGGCAACCGCAAAGAAGATTTTCAGCAACTGGCCATAGCTTATTCTGGACGGATCGTAAACGACCTTGACCGATTCTGCATGGCCGGTATTTCCGTCGCTGACCAGCGCGTATTTTGCTGTATCCGCGCTGCCGCCCGCATAGCCTGATGTGGCGGAGATCACGCCTTTCACATGCTGGAACACCGCCTGCACGCCCCAGAAACAACCGCCCGCAAACACTGCGGACTGTTGCGACGCAACCTTTGCGACAGGCGTATCGACAGCAGGATTGGGCAAACTGGAAGTCTGGCCGTCAGCCCAGGCAGCGCCGCACAAGACGACTGAACTGATCAGGATGCGTATGAGTAACGGGAACATGTGGCCTCTCCTTTCTCTGCGGTTTGAAACGGCTCAAGCCAAAACGTTCAACAACTGTCCCACGACCTGGCCGCTGGTGTTCACGCTGGGCGTGGGAGCCGAAGTGGCATTGGCATTGGCGTTATCGATCCTAGCGGAAGTTGCCCCGCTGGCATCCGGCCTGTCCAGGCTCCTGATGCGGTTCTGCTCGGATTGAAGACGGCTGCTGGCCGCGAATAATTCGTTGCTGCCCGAGCAACTGGATGAAGTGCAACTGATCGCCATGATGAAAGCTCCTTGTGGATATTTTTGAACTTGTGTCGCCTCCGTTCGTGGAGGCTTACAAGCAGATTCGCTAGAGCAGCAAAAAAAGTTACACCCGCCATGAAAAGTTTCTTCAACCTGATTGCCCGCTATCGTTGCATCGGCATACGCAGTGGAATCCACTAGAGCGAAATGGGGGGGCGACAGTTAGGGCGTGGTGGCGCACCGCACAAGTTACCACGCGCAATATGGTAACCAATCCAGCCTGTATCCCTCCAGTCATATATGTAACAGCAGCGTTTAATGTCTGACCGCACTCGCCCCCTGCTGTGCCTCATCGAGCAAGGCCAGGATCCTGTCCTCGATCTCCTGGTACGCGCCTTCGCCATAATGCTGGTAGCGCAACCGGCCTTGTGCGTCAATCAGGTATTGCGCCGGCCAGAATCTGTTTCCGTAAGCATTCCAGATCGTGTATTGGTTATCCATCGCTACCGGATAAGTGACGCCCAGCCTCTTGATCGCCTGCTCGACATTCTGCTGGTTCTTTTCAACGTCGAACTCCGGCGTCTGCACACCGATCACCACCAGGCCTCTGGCGCGATATTTCTCATCCCACGCTTTAACGTGCGGCAAGGCGTTCAGGCAGTTGCTGCACGTGTAAGTCCAGAAATCGACCAGCACCACTTTGCCGCGCAGCATCTCATTGTTCAGCGGTTTCGAATTCAGCCATTGCGTCGCACCGCTCAGGGGCGCCGCAATGTGGCTGCCGGCCATAACCGGTACGGATGAAAAAATGCCAGCCATCAATACGGCCAAGGATAGATACAGGCTTCTGCGCATCGACATAATCGTCCTCTCGTCTTTAGCTCTTGCGCAGCGGCACGAAGCGCATCGCAACAGTGTTCATGCAATAGCGCAAACCCGTGGGCTGCGGGCCGTCGTTGAACACATGCCCAAGGTGGGCGTCGCACAGCGCGCACCGCACCTCGGTGCGCGTGATGCCGAACATGTGATCGGCGATTTCGTGGACATTCTCTGCCGCGATCGGTTGCCAGAAACTCGGCCAGCCGGTTCCCGAGTCGAACTTGGTCTTTGCGTCGAAAAGCGAATTGTCGCAACACACGCAGCGGTACAGCCCGGGCTCATGTCTGTCGTAGCCCGGCTGGGAAAACGCGCGCTCGGTGCCTTGTTTGCGCGTCACGTCGTAAGCCAATGGCGACAACGTCCTTTTCCATTCCGCATCTTTGCTCACCTTGCTCAGGTTCGCATGTCCCAGCGATTTTCCATCATCGGAGAACTGCATGACGGTCACTTTGTCACCGCCAGCCAAGACCCCGGCATAAGAGCGGGTCGCGCAGAATGCCGCGATGCCGGATAAGGTGAACAAGAATTGTCTGCGTTGCATGATGGTATCTCCTGTATTCAATGCCTGTTCGAGTGGCGCATCCCGTATCCGGTTCAAAATCGGTTATGATCCGCCCTGCCTGACACTGTATTCGAATAGCGGTGAAAAAAAGTTACAAAACAATTCCGGAATGTTTTTTTGTATGAGCATGTAACCAATCTGCCGTTTCCTGCGAATTGATCGGCAGATAGACAACGGTATTGAGGATGATGAATTCCGACAGTAAAACCATACACCCGATCTGGTTGCGGCTGAATCACTGGGTCAATCTGCTCGCGCTGACCATTCTCGTGCTCAGCGGCTGGCGCATCTATAACGCTGCGCCCATCTTCGCTTTCAGTTTCCCCGGTCAGATTGTTTTGGGCGACTGGCTGGGTGGAGCCCTGCTGTGGCACTTCGCGGCGATGTGGCTGCTGTTCTTCAATGGCCTGATATACCTGTTCCTCAACATCGTGACCGGCCGCTTCAAGACCCGTTTCTTTCCGCTCCGCCCACGCGACCTGCTCCACGACTTCACCGCCGCATTAAAGGGCAAGCTGACCCACGACACGCCATCCGAATACAACGCGGTGCAGAAACTGGCATACCTGTTCGTGATCGCCGATGTGATCCTGCTCGTGCTGTCCGGGCTGGTGGTGTGGAAGTCGGTGCAATTCCCGCTGTTGCGCGACCTGATGGGCGATTACGACAATGCGCGCATCGTCCATTTCTGCGCGATGGCCGCGTTGCTCGCGTTCGCTGCGATCCATGTCGTGATGGTCGCACTCGTACCGCGCACCCTGCTCATGATGATACGTGGACGCTGAGAGGCCCGGATGAAAAAAGATTTCGACAAAGCCATCGTCATTCAGGAAGCGCTCAAGGAACTACCCTCCTCCGCGCGCCGTTTGTTCATGAAACGCGCCGTCACGCTGGGCGGCCTGTCGCTGCTGAGCGGATGCGCCGTGACCGATAAAGATTCAGCCGAGCGCATGTTGCGAAAGATATCTACCCTCAACGATGACTTCCAGGCCTGGCTGTTCGACCCGAACAAACTCGCGCCTACTTATCCCGAATCCATGATCACCCGGCCGGTCCCGTTCAATGCCTTTTATGATCGCGACGAGATACCCGAGATCGACGAGAGCGATTTCCTGCTGGAAGTCAGCGGGCTGGTTGCGGACAAGCATAGCTGGCCATTGCAGGAGCTCTATCAACTGCCTCAGACTGACCAGGTCACGCGCCATATCTGTGTCGAAGGCTGGAGCGCGATAGGCAAATGGGGCGGCGTCACGTTTTCTACTTTTCTCAAGCGTATCGGTGCCGATCTCACTGCAAAATATGTCGGCTTCAAATGCGAGGATGATTACTACACCAGCATAGACATGCCGACCGCACTGCACGCGCAAACGCTGCTGGCTTTCACTTACGATGGAAGGATACTGCCGCCGGAATACGGCTATCCGATGAAGCTGCGCATGCCCACCAAGCTAGGCTATAAAAATCCGAAACATATAGCCGCAATATTCGTCACCAACACCAATCCGGGCGGCTACTGGGAAGACAAGGGATACAACTGGTTTGGTGGAATTTGAATCAGGCCGGAAGCGAGCCCGATACACCCGGCTCCGTTGCTGGAAGACGACCCCGGCGAAAGACCGGAAAAACCATCAGGCAAACACGTTCAGAAAATTTCCTGTCGACGGATTCGACGAGGCTGCCACTGTGCCAGTCCAACCCTGAGCCTGAGTTACCGCTGTAGCTGGCCTGTCACCAGCCGTTTGCACCTTATCTGTTTCCTCGATGCGCGCCTTGAGTTCGCTGATCTTGCTGGATATGGCCTCTATCCTGGTCTTGCCTTCCAGCGTCCTGGCGGAATCACAATTGACGCAGTCCGACAATTGCTTCTGATAGCGCGCGAGCTGGGCCTCAAGGCCAACGGTACCCGAACCGGCACCTATGGCCGCCGAATATGCATGAGACCCGATCGCGCTTATCATATCCGCCCCCCAACCAGCTTATTTCTTATCCATGGCCATACCGCCGCCTGGCGCCATGCTCCCGCCCTGCTCCATCATGCCGTCTTGCTTCATCTTGTTTTTGTGCTTGCCCATTTTCTTGCTGTGTCTTTTCATCTTCATCCCATCTTTATCCATGGCGTCCTTGCCCATGGAATCTTTGCTCATGGCGTCTTTGCTCATGGTTTGCATGCCCATGGAGTCCGCCGCCACGGCATTCCCGGCGAGCACGAAACTGCCGGAAGTCATCAGGCAAAGCGAAAATAAAGCGCAAGAAAATCTGTTCATTTGAATCTCCTTTTGTGTAAAGTGGCATCATTGCACACGGGCATCATTCACGACTGCGTTATTCCCCGTGTGCTGCCATATTCGGGCTGATTGAGAAAAAGGTTACACGGGTGACGGATAGTAGCGACGAGCTGGAAGCATTGATGAGGCAGTCTCTGGCAGGAGACAAGTCGGCCTATGCTGTCCTGCTCAAGGAAACGGCACGCCTGCTCCGCCCATTCCTATCCAAAAACCTCAGCAACAGTTCCGAAGTGGACGATGTGTTGCAGGAAGTGCTGATCTCCATCCACAAGGCGCGCCACACCTACGACGGCAACCGCCCCTACAAGCCGTGGGTGTACGCCATCGCCAAATTCCGCTTGCAGGATCATCTGCGCGCGCACTATGCCGACCACCTGCGCCATGCCGTGGAATTGTCCGAGGTGGAAAATATCCTGCCGGAAGATGTAACCGAATCCGCCATCAGCTACGAATCTATCAGCGGGGAGATCCACAAACTCCCGGCGAAGCAGGCGACCATCCTGCAACTGATGCATCAGGACGGCTACACCGCAAAGGAAGTGGCGCAGAAGCTGGGCATGAACGAATCCGCAGTAAAGGTCGCGGCACACCGCGCATACAAGGTATTGAGAGAGAAGCTGGAACGATCATGAAAGACATCGAACAACTGGTCGAGATGCTGGCTGAAGACGCGACGCCCGTGCGACCCGCGCCCCACCCCTTCGTGCTCAGCCTGAAATGGACGGGAGCCGCAACGGCTTATCTTGCCGTGACGCTTGCGATCTCCGGCTTGCGCCCCGACTTGATGCAGAAATTCCACGAACCGTGGTTCGTCGCCGAGATCGTCTCCCTGCTCGGCATCTTCGCCGCCACATCCATCAGCGCCGCACTGCTCGCCTTCCCTGACCTGCACCAGAAGCGCACTATGGCGTTCGCGCCGGTGCTGGCGTTCGCGTTGTTCCTGCTGGTCATCCTGTGCGCATGGAGCGCTGACAACCCGCCCGCGCCGCTGCCGGTACACAGCTTCGAATGTACCCTCAGCATCACTCTGGTCTCGCTGCTGCCCGCCGTCTGGACGTTCTACTCCATGCGCCGGTTCGCCAGCACGCATTACCACCTGGCGGGCGGCATCGCACTGCTATCCGCCTTCAGCGTCGGCGCACTGTGGCTGCGGCTGCACGAGATCAACGACTCCATACTCCATCTCGTGCAGTGGCACTACCTCCCCATGCTGGTCGTCGGCATCATTGGATTGTGGCTGGGGAAAACCGTATTGAAGTGGTGATGCGCCACAGTGTTTGTCCTATGTCGTCCGCCCGCCAAACCCCGTACCATGACAGTCCATCTGACCGGGGATAATCCCGCTCCAGGAAGGAGATGAACATGGATAGAGCTGCCGGCGCCATCAAGGGGGCGCTGATCGGCGATGCGCCGGGGCTGAGATGCCATTGGGATTACAACCTCGCGCGGACTTGATGAAAAATTATTCCCGCCGCTGAACGGAACGCCTATCAGGGCAAGCCTGTTGAATTGCAAACCATCGCAGAATAATTACCATCCATCGGGTACTTATTTACATGCCAAATAAATTAACCATACTGATTACCCGGCAAGCCTGGCGGCTTGTTGCGCTTAAGGCGAAGAGCACCCGATAAATTCAGGTATTGGGAGAGTCATGAACAGGTTCCTGACTTGCCGTTTGTCCGACGCACCAGGTATGATTGGGTTGGCAATGGCGTATGCATTGCTCACCACGATTCCACTCACCCTTTTCTCAAGTAGCGGCTTCTTTTCCATTATCAACCCGGCCAGTGGACTGGGGCTTGCCGCTCTAATCATCGGCGGCAGAAAATACTGGCCAAGCGTCTTTGCCGGCACACTCGCTGGCTACCTGCTGATGAATTCAACGATCAAGTTATCCCTGCCCATTGCGCTCGGAAATACGCTGGAAGCGTTATTCGGAGTATGGCTGCTGATCCGCAGCAAACGCTTCGATTCCTCTCTGTCGCGCACACAGGATTTGCCATGGCTGGGGTTTGCGGCTATCTCCAGTTCTTGTATCAGCGCCATGATAGGAATTGCTGTTTCATTGCTGGCCGGGATTCCTCCAAAACAGGATTTTGCCCAGGACTTGCTGGATTGGTGGCAGGGTGACGTGCTCGGAATAATGCTGGTGACGCCATTGATCCTGGTATGGCGAAAAATGCCACAAGGCTGGTTCCAGCCCAAACAGCTACCGCAAACCATGGCATTCTTCACACTGTTTTTCCTTTCCGGACAAATAATATTAATGGGCTGGCTGCATGATTCAGTAGCGCAACATGCCAAAGGTTTCATGATGTTTGTATTCGTGGTTTGGGGCGCAGTGAACTTCGGCCGCCATGGTGTTCTGCTGATCGCCCTGGTGGCGACGCTGCAATCCCTGTCAGGCGCATTACAGGGAACCGGATATTTCGGGAGCGACATCACCGAGACACACCTGGATAATTTCTGGTTCTACATGCTCGAGCTCATAGTAGTTGGCATGTCGCTGGCCTTGATAAATAACGAGCGCGAACACGCGATCAGATTAGTGCAAAAAGAAAGTGTATTTCGTAAAGAGCTGATCGAATCGCTCCCCGGGATTTTTTATATGATAAGCCCGCATGGCCGCCTCTTGATGTGGAATAAGAATCTTGAAGCTGTAACGCGACGCAGCGCGGAAGACCTTGCGCGCATTCAACCGGCAGATCTGTTCGAAGGAAGTGACCGTATCCTGATTGAGGAAAATATACATAAAGTATTTACCACGGGTGCAACCACGGTGGAGGCATCGTTGGTAGCCAGCAACAATAACAAGATTCCTTACCAGTTTACCGGGCACCGCATAGAGCGCAATGGCGAGCCGGTACTGATCGGACTGGGGATCGACATCACCGAACGTAAACTGGCTGAAGAGAAAATTTTCAATCTGGCGTTTTACGATGCCCTGACCAGTCTGCCCAATCGCCGTTTATTCCTGGATCGATTCAATGCAGCCTTGCCTGCATCGGCCCGCCGCAATGACTATGGCGCAACGCTGTTCATCGACCTCGATCACTTCAAGGCTCTCAACGACACACTCGGACACGAATATGGCGATTTATTGCTGAAAGAAGTCGGGGGGCGCATCAAGTCGTGTGTGCGCGAAATGGATACCGTAGCCAGATTCGGCGGAGACGAATTTGTTGTTTTAATCGAAGCCATCAGCAATGATCGGGAAGATGCCACGCGCAAAGTTGCGCTGGTAGCTGAAAAAATCCGCGCATCACTGGCGCAACCATACAAGCTCAAGGAAAACGGCCACCTCAGCTCACCCAGCATCGGGGGCTGCTTGTTTCATGGCAGTGAAGAACCGGTGGATACCCTGCTCGAACATGCCGACATGGCGATGTATCAGGCCAAGAATTCCGGTCGCAATGCCGTGCGATTTTATGATCCGGCTCGGCAATAGACTCGCATGTGGTAGAACGGATACCAGCAAGAAACAATCCCGATCCAGGCACTGCGCAATAAAACGCTCATGATTGTATGCAAAACACATGACACTCACGACCGGCATGGTACCTGTCGGCCAGGATTGTTCCCGTATCGGGGGCATAAAGGTTTGCATACTCAAACCTACTCCGGAATGCAGCCTGTTGCATCGAGAAACAGCCGGCCCCTCTGGCAGCAGCAAAAAGCAACTCGCAGTAGCGGCCGTGAGTCACCTGCACGCGGAGGAATACATCAGGAAGCGTCAGGATACTCCAGGTGCCGCGCCGCCGTCTTTTTTCCGTTGCGACAGGAGCATCACATACCCTGATAGCGCATAACTGAGGAACAGCAGGAACAGGATACTGGGCGGATCGACCGAGATGAAAATGAAAAACAGCGCGAACAGGAAGATGACGATGAACGGCACGCTCTTGCGCATGTTGATCGATTTGAAGCTATAGTACTTGAGATTGCTCACCATGGTGAATCCCGCGAACGCAGTCAGCGCACAGGCATACCAGCGCACATCTTCCCCGGCAAAATGATTGTCCAGCATCACCCACACGAAGCTCGCCACCAGTGCGGCGGCGGCGGGGCTGGGCAGCCCCTGGAAATTATTCTTGTCCACTACTTCGATGTTGGTGTTGAAACGCGCCAGACGCAAAGCGGTACTCGCACAGTAGATAAAGGCGGCAAACCAGCCCCACTTGCCCAGCCCCTTCAGCGCCCACTCGTAAACGATCAGCGCGGGAGCAACGCCGAACGACACCATGTCGGACAGACTGTCGTATTCCGCTCCGAATTCGCTTTGGGTATGGGTCATGCGCGCCACACGCCCGTCCAGGCCATCGAATATCATGGCCACGAAAATCGCCACGGCAGAGAATTCAAACTTGCCGTTCATGGCTTGCACGATGGCGTAAAAACCGGCAAACAGCGCCGCTGTGGTCAGCAGGTTGGGCAGCAGGTAAATGCCGCGCCGGCGCAGGTCTATCGGTGGTTTGCGGTTATTCAGATCAGGCATCAAAGCTGGGCCAGGATGGTGGTCGTGGCCGACACTTTATCACCGATAGCGACTTTGACGGTAGCGCTCAGCGGCAGATAGACATCCACGCGCGAACCAAAACGGATAAAACCGTAGCGCTGGCCGCGCGTGAGTGCATCGCCCGACTTCACGTAACACAGGATGCGGCGCGCGATCAGACCGGCCACTTGCACGAAGGTTACCATCTGCCCATCGCCGGTTTGCAGCACGACGGCATTGCGCTCGTTTTCCAGCGAAGCCTTGTCCAGATCGGCATTGACGAACTTGCCGGGGAAATACTGCACTTTCTGTATCGTGCCATCCACCGGGCTGCGGTTGGAATGCACGTTGAACACATTCATGAATACGCTGACCAGAATCGCCTCGCGCTCACCATAAGGGTCTTGTGCGCGCTCGACCTTGATCACGCGGCCATCCGCAGGAGACAGCACAGCATTGGCCTGTTGCGGAATTTCGCGCGGTGGATCGCGGAAAAATTGCAGCACGAACAGCGCCACGATCCACGCCAGCAAACACAATATGCCAGGCACGAAAGCGGAAGCCAGAACCGCGACGACAACGGCTATCGCCAGGAACGGCCAGCCCTCGCGGGCGATGAGGGGGTGGGGGTATGAATTCATTGAGAAGGGGGAAGGGTTTAAGGGGGAAGGGTAAAGAGTTCGGGGCCCAGAAGGTTTCCCCTTCACCCTCCCCTCTTCACCCTTCCCGCTTTTTAGTTTTTCGACTGATCGACCAGCTTGTTCTTGCCTATCCACGGCATCATGGCGCGCAGCTTGCCGCCCACGACTTCGATCGGATGCTCGGCGTTCAAACGGCGACGCGCGGTCATCTCCGGATAGTTGGTGCGGCCTTCCAGGATGAACTGCTTGGCGTAGGAGCCATTCTGGATATTGGCTAGGCATTCCTTCATCGCAGCACGCGCCTGATCGGCGATCACGCGGTTGCCGGTAACGTATTCGCCGTATTCCGCGTTATTGGAAATCGAGTAATTCATGTTGGCGATGCCGCCTTCGTACATCAGATCCACGATCAGCTTCAGTTCGTGCAGGCACTCGAAATAGGCCATCTCCGGCGCATAGCCCGCTTCGGTCAGCGTCTCGAAACCGGCCTTCACCAGTTCTACAGCACCGCCGCACAACACGGCTTGCTCGCCGAACAAGTCGGTCTCGGTTTCTTCGCGGAAATTGGTTTCAATCACGCCGCCCTTGGTGCCGCCGTTAGCAGCAGCGTAAGACAACGCAACATCCTTGGCCTTGCCGGTCTTGTCCTGATACACCGCGATCAGCGTCGGCACGCCGCCGCCCTTGAGGTATTCGGAGCGCACGGTATGGCCGGGGCCTTTAGGCGCAATCATAATCACGTCCACATCGGCAGGCGGCACGATCTGGTTGTAATGGATGTTGAAGCCATGCGCGAACGCGAGCGCAGCACCTGCTTTCAGATTCTTCACCACGTCGGCGTGATACACCTGCGGCATGGTTTCGTCCGGCAGCAATATCATCACCAGGTCAGCGCCCTTCACGGCATCGGCGATCTCGGCGACCTTGTGTCCGGCCGCTTCTGCTTTCTTCCATGAGTCGCCGCCACGGCGTAGCGCGACAGTCACATTGACGCCGGAATCCTTCAGGTTCTGTGCATGGGCATGGCCCTGCGAGCCGTAGCCCACAATGGTCACTTGTTTGCCCTTGATCAGGGACAGGTCTGCGTCTTTGTCGTAATAAACTTTCATGTTGGCCTCGTTAAAAAAATAAGTTGGTAGGGTCGTCACGTTTTGTGCCCACGCGGAGAAACGGTGGGCACTCGTGCCACCCTACAGTTTCAAAATCCGGTCCCCTCGCCCGATACCGCATGCGCCGGTACGTACGGTTTCCAGGATCATGCTGGTATCTATGGCTTGCAAAAAACTGTCCAGCTTGGAACCGCTGCCGGTCAATTCCATGGTGTAGGATCTGTCGGTCACATCTATGATGCGCCCGCGAAAGATGTCGGCCATGCGCTTCATTTCTTCGCGCGCCTCGCCCACCGCGCGCACTTTCACCAGCATCAACTCGCGCTCCAGATGATCGCCTTCATTCATGTCCATCACCGCGACGACTTCGACCAGTTTGTTGAGCTGCTTGTTGATCTGCTCGATCACGTCGTCGGAGCCGCTGGTGACGATGGTCATGCGCGACATGGTCTGGTCTTCGGTCGGCGCCACGGTAAGCGACTCGATATTGTAGCCACGCGCCGAGAACAGCCCGGCCACGCGCGACAGCGCACCAGCCTCGTTTTCCATGAGCAGGGAAATGATGTGTCTCATCTTACAAATCCTCCGCCAGTATCACTTCGGACAAACCTTTTCCGCCGGGTACCATGGGGAACACGTTCTCGGTCGGGTCGGTCTGGAAGTCCATGAACACCAGGTCGTTCTTGCGCGCGAACGCTTCTCTCAGCGCGCCTTCCACGTCGGAAGGCTTGGTCACGCGGATGCCGACATGGCCGTAAGCTTCAGCCAGTTTCACGAAATCCGGCAGCGCGTCCATGTAGGATTCGGAATAGCGGTTGCCATGGAAGAACTCCTGCCACTGGCGCACCATGCCGAGGTAACGGTTGTTCAGCGCGATGACCTTGATCGGCAGGCGAAACTGCTTGCAGGTGGACAGTTCCTGAATGTTCATCTGGATGCTGCCCTCGCCGGTGACGCAAGCCACGGTCGCGTCGGGATGCGCGAGCTTCACGCCCATCGCGGCAGGCAGGCCGAAGCCCATGGTGCCCAGGCCGCCGGAATTGATCCAGCGGCGCGGCTGATCGAACTTGTAGTATTGCGCCGTCCACATCTGGTGCTGGCCCACATCGGAAGTAATGAACGCATCGCCGCCGGTGATCTCGTACAGTTTTTGCAGCACGAACTGCGGCTTGATGACTTCATCCGAATTCCTGTACAGCAGACAATTCTTGCCGCGCCATTCGTCTATCTGTTTCCACCATGCGACCAGCGCTTGCGCGTCGGGCTGTTGCTTGCTGCTGTGCAGCACCGCAAGCAGGTCGCCCAGCACATGCGCCACATCGCCGACGATGGGTACATCCACACGCACGCGCTTGGCGATGGAAGAAGGATCTATGTCTATGTGAATGATCTTGCGCGGCACCTGGCCAAAGTGCGCAACGTTGCCGATCACGCGGTCGTCGAAGCGCGCCCCCACGGCCAGCAGCACGTCGCAGTTATGCATAGCCAGATTCGCTTCGTAGGTGCCATGCATGCCCAGCATGCCGATGAACTGCTTATCCGTCGCAGGATAACCACCCAGCCCCATCAGTGTATTGGTAATGGGGAAACCCAACAAACGCACCAGTTCGATCAATTGCTTCGAGGCTTCGGACAGCACCACCCCGCCGCCCGCATAGATCATCGGGCGCTTGGCATCCAGCAACAGTTGCGCGGCCTGCTTGATCTGTCCCTCTTCACCATGCTGTGCGGGATGGTAGGAGCGCACACTCACCGCAGTGGGATAGTTGAATTCCGTTTTCTGGTTGGACACATCTTTCGGTATATCCACCAGCACCGGCCCGGGGCGCCCGCTCTTGGCCAGATAGAACGCCTTCTTGATCGTGCTCGCAACGTCACGCACATCCTTGACCAGGAAATTGTGCTTCACACAGGGGCGAGTAATGCCGACCGTGTCCACTTCCTGGAATGCATCCTCACCGATGAAGCTGGTCGGCACCTGACCGCTGATGATCACCAGCGGAATGGAATCCATATAGGCCGTGGCAATGCCGGTCACCGCATTGGTCGCGCCGGGCCCTGATGTCACCAGCGCAACGCCCACCTTGTCGGTGGAACGCGCATAACCGTCGGCGGCATGCACTGCTGCCTGCTCATGGCGCACCAGTATATGCTTGACTTTGTCCTGATTGAACAGCGCGTCATAAATGAACAGCACCGCTCCGCCCGGGTAGCCGAACACATATTCGACCCCCTCCTCCTGCAAACACCTGATGGCTATTTCCGCGCCGGTCAGCTCCATGGCAAAACTACCTTGAACTCTAATGATAGAAGAACCGTGCAAGATAAAGGTTGGGCGCACTTTGGTCAACCCCCAGCACTGTGCGGGAAAGAAGCGGCAACACCTTCAGCACGATAATTTGCTAGTATTCGTTACCCTTTCCCGGAGCAATGCAAACTGGCCAGCCGCGACGAACTTTCCAAATTCCTCGCCGAAACCGAACGCCGCGCTTACAAACAGGCACAGTTCGCGGTGCGCGACGAGCATGCGGCCCTGGATATTGTGCAGGACGCCATGCTGAAGCTCGCCGACAAATATGCTGACAATCCGGTCGAGGAACTGCCCATGCTGTTCCAGCGCATCCTGCAAAATACCATACGCGACCATTACCGGCGGCAGAAGGTACGCTCGACCTGGATCACGCTGTTTTCATCGCTGTTTCCGCAACACGGAGAAGAGGAACACGACCCGCTGGACACGCTGCAAGACAAAGATAACAATAGTCAGGCTCCCACGCCCGACGTCTCGCTGGCACAAACGCAAGTCCTTGCGTTAATTGAAGAAGCACTGATCAAGCTGCCCGCGCGTCAACGCGAAGCCTTCCTGCTGCGTTATTGGGAGGACATGGACACGGCGACAACTGCGGCGGTCATGGGATGCTCGGAGGGCAGCGTGAAAACCCACTGCTCCCGCGCAACCCACGCGCTGGCGGTCGCATTGAAAGAAAAAGGAGTGGACTTGTCATGAACCACGAACTTGATACCAAACAGATCAGGCAACATCTCAACCGTTCTGCTGCCCAACTGGACCAGCCGACAGTGGAGAAGCTGCGCGAGGCGCGCATGCAGGCGCTATCGCGCCACCACGCGCGCAGCACGGCACCGGCTTTCGCCTGGGCGTCCGCTCTGGCCGGCTCCGGACATACTGCCGGGTCGCATCGCAGCCACTATCACTGGGCTGCCATCATACTGTTCGCCGCCTGTTTATTCAGTGGCATCACCTATTGGCAAGGCACCCAGGATAACGACGATAGCGATGTGGACATCGCCATCCTGACGGATGAGATGCCGATAGATGTCTATGTGGATTGAACGGTAAAGCATGCGCACTCCCCACCGTTTGCTCGCGCTGATCATTGTCACGTTGCTGTACCTGCCCGCACTGCTTGCCGCGAAACCGTGGACTGAACTCACCCCACTACAACAGGAAGCTCTGGCGCCGCTGGTCAAAAACTGGGACTCCCTGCCGGAAAAACGGCAACAGCATCTGCTCAAGTATGTGAAGCATTATCAGGATCTTCCTCCTGCCAAAAGGAAGCGCATGCATGACCAATTAGTCGCATGGAGCGGGCTGACACCGGAGCAACACCGGCGCGCCAGGGAAAAGTACAAGGCCTTCAACCAGGTGCCACCGGAAAAACGCGAACAAGTCCGGCAGATGGTACGCGAGCGCGAAGCAAACAAGGCTGCGAGCGGCGTAGCACCGATCACACCCGTTCGTTGATATTCAAAACCGTCAGCGTCTTTCCGTCCTCCACAGCATCCCCGCCGCGAGTATCGAGAACACTATCGGCATCGCCGTCGCGCTGAGCAACGGCTGCCAATCGTTGATTGCTCCCAGACTCGCGAACAGGCGTCCGAGGAAGTGGAAAGACAAGCCCAGCACGATGCCCATGAAAATCTTGCCGCTGATACCGCCTTCTCGCCTGTGGTGCGCTGCGAACGGCAAAGCCAGCAACAGCATCACCAGCACCGCAAACGGGTAGACCAGCTTGGTCCACATGGCGATCTCATAGCGCGCAGTCTTCTGGTGGTTGTCGCGCAGATGCTGGACGTAATGGTAAAGATTCCATGCCGACATCTGCTCCGGCACCACCAGCAGCACGCTCAACAGATCGGGGTTGAGCACCGAGTGCCATTCCATGCCGGGCTGGTTGCTCACGGACGTTCCCTGCTTGCTGAAACTGGTCTGCGTGACGCCCTCCAGTTGCCAGCGATTCTCTTCCACGAACGTGGCACGTTTGGCCGCCGTGATGGCGCGCAGATGGTAACTCTCGTCGAACTCGTAAATGCTGATGTTCAGCAGCGAGGTATCCGGCAGCACGTTCTTCACGTTAACGAAACTGCTCGCATCCTTGACCCATACACCGGAGCGGAATTCCTTCACCGTCACCTCCGAATTCTGCGCCTTGAGCCGCATGCTTTGCGCCATGCGCTCGCTCGGCGGCGCCAGTATTTCGCCGCAAAAATAACTCAGCAGCACCAGCGGCAAACCAATCCTGAACAATGCCTTCACCATCTGCCGCAACGAAGCGCCGGAAGATCGATACACCACCAGTTCGGAATTTGCCGCCATCTGCACCAGCGCAAAAATGGCACCGATCAGGATCGCCACCGGAAACAGGTCATAGATATGGCTGGGAACAGTCAGCAGCACGTACAGCAGGACGTAGCCCAAACTATAGTTGCCATGACCCATCACGCTCAGTTCATGGATCAGATCGAGAAAAGAGAACAACATCAGCAAGGCCGTGAACACCAGCGCAATGCTGGAGTAAATCTCGCGTGCAAGATACCGGGTCAGCAGTTTCATCGCAGCAGCCTGCGCAGGGAGAGCACCGACATCCTGCGATAAAACATGAACACCAGCAGCGCGAACATCGCCGCATGCAGATCAAACAGCCCAGCCACCGCCCCCATTTTCTCCTGCCCCACCCAGGTATTGGTGACGCTGATCATGTTGTTGTAGACCATGTAGATCACTATCGCCATGATCAGATTCAGCGAACGCCCGGCACGCGGATTGACGAAGGCCAGCGGGATGGCCAGCAGCGCCAGGACCAATGCGCTAATCGGCAACCCCAGCCGCCATTCCAGCTCTGAAATGTTCCAGCTGGTCGGATGCTGCAACAGATACAAGGTGGATCGCGATTGCACCGGATCATTGCTGCGCATAGCTTCCACCGCTTCGATACGCATGGCATAACGCTCGAACTCAACGGTGCGGAAATCGCGCTGCCCCGGCGTGCCCTCGTAGCGCGTGCCATTCAGCAACACCAGAAAACGGTCGCCATTCGGCTCGGTCTGCTGCAAACCCTCCTTCGCCACCATGATCCCGGTTCTGCCGTTCTGCACCGACTGCACGAAAATGTTGCTTACTCGATTCTGTCCCGCACTGATGTTTTCGATGAAATACACGCGGTCTGCCTGCCTGGATTCGCGGAAAGCGCCGGGCGTAGCGGCGGTCACATCGTCGCGACTGTTTAAACGATGTTTGAATTCCTCCGCCTTGCTCATCGCCCAGGGCGACAGCACCATGCTCAACAGCGCGATCACGCCCACCACCGGCAAGGCATACGCCAGCACCGGGCGTATCCAGCGCGTCAATCCGATGCCGGAACAAAACCACACCACCATCTCGCTGTCGCGGTAGCTGCGCGTCAATGTCAGCAACACCGACATGAACAGGCTGATGGAAAGCAGAACCGGCAGATAATTCAAGGCGGCGAAACCCATCAACACCAGCACACCGTCCACGGCCAGCAGGCCGCTGACCGACTCGCCCAGCAGACGGATCAACTGACTGAGCACGACGATGCCGAGCAGAATAGAGAACACCAGCAAACCCATGGTGGCGAACTCGCGCACCAGCGAACGGTGGAAGATACCCTGACGCAATGGGTTTATCCGTGACGAACCGGATTCCTGCCGCTTTGACTTTTGAGTGTTAGTTTGCGGATAATCCGGCATCTGACGCAGTTTGAGTTAATTTAAGGAGAAGCAGGTGGAATTTAGCATAAAACAAGGTAGCCCGGAAAAACTGCACAGCGCTTGCGTAGTAGTCGGCGTATTCGAAGGCGGCAAGTTGTCCGCTGCGGCCCAGGTTCTGGACAAAGCCTCCAGACACCATCTCAGCGATCTCATTGCACGCGGCGATCTGAGCGGCAAGGCTGCCTCCACCCTGCTACTGCACAAGGTGAGCGGCATTGCTGCCGAGCGCGTGCTGCTGGTCGGCCTGGGCAAGGCTGGCGAACAGAACAACAAGACCAGCGTGGATATCCTGCGCGCCACATTCAAAGCCCTGCAAGATACTCCGGCAAAAGATGCCGCGCTGTATTGCGCAGATGATACCGTCGGCAAGGACGCGGCATGGGTCATCAGGCAAGCCGTGCTCGCCGCTGCCGAGAGCGGCTATCGCGCCGACAGCCTGAAAAGCAAACCCGCCAAGCCCTCCACGCTCAAGCACATCACTTTCGCCACACTGGATAAACCTGCTGCCGGACTGAAGGCCACGCTCGATCAAACCGTCGCCATCGCGCATGGCATGGAACTCACCAGGACGCTGGGCGACCTGCCGGGCAACATCTGCACGCCGACCTACCTCGCCGCGAAAGCGCTCGCTCTGGCCAAGGCGCACAAGAGTATCAAGACCACGGTGCTGGAAGAAAAGGATATGCAGAAACTCGGCATGGGTTCCTTCCTTTCTGTCACGCGCGGCAGCGAACAACCCGCCAAACTCATCACGCTGGAATATCAGGGCACAGACAAGAAACAGAAACCCGTCGCCCTCGTCGGCAAGGGCATCACTTTCGACTCCGGCGGCATCTCGCTTAAGCCCGGCGCCGAAATGGATGAGATGAAATACGACATGTGCGGCGCAGCCAGCGTACTGGGCACCATGCAAGCCATCGCCGAGATGGGACTCAAGCTCAACGTGGTCGGCATCATTCCCGCCTGCGAAAACCTGCCCAGCGGCTCCGCCACCAAACCCGGCGACATTGTCACCAGCATGTCCGGACAGACCATAGAGATACTCAACACCGACGCCGAAGGCCGCCTCATTCTGTGCGATGCGCTGACCTACGCGGGCAAGTTCAAACCCGACACCGTGATCGACATTGCCACGCTCACCGGCGCCTGCGTCATCGCGCTGGGCCACGTGGTCAGCGGCCTGCTCAGCAATCAGGATGATCTGGCGCAAGAGTTGCTGGCCGCAGGCGAACAGGCGCATGACCGCGTCTGGCAACTGCCGCTGTATGACGACTATCAGCCTCTGCTCGACAGCAACTTCGCCGACATGCAGAACATAGGTGGACGCGCAGGCGGCACCATCACGGCGGCCTGTTTCCTCGCGCGCTTCACCAAGGATTATCGCTGGGCGCATCTGGACATCGCGGGCACCGCATGGAAATCCGGCAAGGAAAAAGGCGCGACCGGCAGGCCGGTGCCGCTGCTGGCGCAATACCTCATCAACCGTACAAGCGGAAAATAAATCCGGAACCACGGAAGACACGGAAAAATCAAGACCCCGGCTTGGACTGAAATGGCCTTTTCCGTGTTATCCGTGCCTTCCGTGGTTAAATGTTTTTAACCATGATCAAAGTTGATTCTCACACCGGCACCGGCGACATGCTGCGCACCGCCTGCCGACTACGGTTTAACGATACGCTATGAAAACCGGGGATTCATTAACCTTCAAGCAAAAAACACAACTCCAGCAGGCGCAGATGATGCACCAGGCCGGCCGGCTGGCGGAGGCGGGAGCAACCTACAGCAGGCTCCTCAGGTATTTTCCGGATAATTTCCAGTTGCTCACCGGGTTGGGCACCATCGCGCTGCAACAGGGCAATCTTGACGAGAGCGTGCGTCTGTTGCGGTTGTCGCTGCAAGCCGAGCCCGACCAGCCGCTGACGCTATCCAACCTCGGTGTCGCATGCAAACGACTCAGCCATCTGGATGAAGCCCTGACATGCTATGACCGGGCGATCGCTCTGAAGCCCGACTACGTCGAGGCTTACAACAACCGCGGCAACATACTCAAAAATCTCCGGCGGCCGGATGAAGCGCTACGCGATTACAACCGCGCCATCGCACTGCGCCCCGACTATGCAGCCGGTCACTGGAACAAAGCCTTCATCAAGCTGCTCATGGGCGACTATGCGGAAGGCTGGCAGCTTTACGAATGGGGCTGGCGATCCGGTGATCGTGGTACCGCCCGGAGCTTCCCTCAGCCCCTGTGGCTGGGACAGGAAACCTTGCAAGGCAAGACCTTGCTGATCCATGCCGAGCAGGGACTCGGCGACTTCATCCAGTTCTGCCGCTACGCTCCCATGGTGGAAGCGCTGGACGCCAGGGTGATAATCGAAGCTCCTTCCTCGCTGCTTGCACTGACCTCGACACTGGGAGGAGATTTCATGCTCGTCGAAAAAGGTCAGCCGTTGCCGGCCTTCGATCTGCATTGTCCCGTCATGAGCCTGCCGCTCGCATTCAAAACCACGCTCGACACCGTTCCCGCATCCATCCCCTATCTCCATGCCGCCCCGGCCAAACGCGAAACGTGGCGGCAACGGCTGGGAGAAAAAAAATGCCCCCGCATAGGCCTGGCATGGTCGGGAAATCCGGCGCACACCAACGACTACAATCGCAGCCTCTCCCTCCATGCGCTCGCGCCACTGCTGCAACTGCCTCTGGAATTCCATGCATTGCAGAAAGACCTCCGGCCGGACGACGCATCTGCCTTGTCCGCCTCCGGACAGGTGCATTTGCACCACCAGGCGCTGCGCGATTTCTCCGATACGGCGGCACTTGTACAGGAGATGGACCTGATCATTTCCGTGGACACTTCGCTCGCGCATCTCGCTGGCGCGCTGGGACACCCGGTCTGGATACTGCTTCCCCATGCGCCGGATTATCGCTGGCTGCTGGATCGCACCGACAGCCCGTGGTATCCCTCGGCTACGCTGTTCCGGCAACCGTTCATCGGAGACTGGGCATCCGTGATTGCCACGCTAGAAAAGCGGCTGAACGAAATGGGCAACTGCTGAGACCATACATCCGCCCCGGCATTTTTCGCCCAAAATCATATATCATCCCACCCATGCTTCCTCCAATTTCCTGCCCTGTCTGCAACAGCAATTGCTCGCCGCTCGATGTGGTTGATTTCAACAAGGCGTGCGAAGAAATGCGCGGCAAATTTCTCAAGCTCTCGGGAATCCCCATTTATTATTATCTGTGCAACAACTGCCAGTTCTGTTTTGCGCCAGAGTTCATGAAATGGGAACTGCGCGACTTCGAAGAGAAAATTTACAACCAGGACTACGTCCTGGTAGACCCCGATTATCTCGATAGCCGCCCTCGCCAACTGGCGAATAAATTGCTGTCCATGTTCCCCGTGCAGGGGCCGCAAATAAAGCATCTGGATTTCGGCGGAGGGGATGGGCTGCTGAGCCGCATATTGCGGGAAGCGAACTGGCAATCCACGTCCTATGATCCATTCGTGGACAAAGACACCAAGCTGGGCGACCTGGGGCAGTTTCAACTGATCACGGCATTTGAAGTCTTTGAGCATGTTCCCGACGTTTGCAGGCTGATTCGGGATCTGTCCTCATTGCTGGCCTCAGACGGAATTGTGCTATTCACAACAAACGTATCAGATGGGCAAATTGCCCAGAACCGGCGCATCAACTGGTGGTATGCCTCGCCGCGAAATGGCCACATCAGTCTCTTTTCACGGAAAAGCCTGGCTATCCTGGGGGGGAAAGAAGGATTCACGGTTGGCGGTTTTTCTGATGGCCTGCACATGCTCTCCAGGCGCGCACCCGCCTGGGCCAGCCACTTGTTCCCCCAGGCCGGCACCAGGCCTGCGCCTTGAGCTGAAAAACGCAATTGATCGGGAAGGTACGGAAAATCCGGCTACCGCTCTTCCCGCGCAAAATCTTCCACAAAGGGAACCAGTTTCGCCGCAATGCGCGTACTCGCATATTGCGAGATGTGGTCACCATACGAATAGAGCAGCCTTCCTTCGTGGAAAGGCGTGCACATGCGATCTTCCATGTCGCAGAGCTGACCCAACGTGTCAAAAATGCGCAGCTTGTCCGGATATTTCGCCTGTAGCCGGTCGAGCACCATGCGGTATTGCGCCGTAAGCTCCAGATGGCGGTCATAGCTGACGGAGCACGACGGGTCGTGCCCCAGGTTCATGGCCCTGTTGAGCCAGCTCAATGAGGTGATACGCCTGATGCACTGTTTGGGATCCCTGAAGGTCGGATTATCAACCGTGATCACCACTTTCTTCCCGGCTCTGATCAGGGCGGAAATCATGCCGTCCAGTCCGGCGAATGCCACTTCCGCATAAGGGCTTGCAGGCAGATCGTCTATGGAAGTTTCGTTGTTCAGGCGAAAAAGGTTGCGCGTCGCGGTGGTAAACACGACGACCTTGACATCGGGGTTGCCTGCGAGCGCATCCAGCGCAATCTTCGACGAACTCTGGAAATTCTCGTAAACCGGTTCGTTGCTGATGACCGGGACGGTGGCGCCATGGGAAGTCCAGCCGCCGATGAACAGCCAGTGCCCGTTGTCGGTCGAGGCATTGAATAGCCCCGGAGCAAGAACGGCTGCCTTGCTGTCTCCCACCAGCGCAAACCTGACGTTACCTCGATCATCGCTCACACAGTTCTGCACCATTTCCTCGTCCGCCGCTTGCCGGATGCCGCAGCCGCCGCCGACGTTATGCACATTGATGTCTGAATCATTGATCGCCTGCGAATTGATACTGACGACTTCCCGGAACTCGAATCCCTCATTCGATCTGGCATCGTATCCAGCAATGCCGACAGCGAGCATCAAGACGCAAAGCGCAAATACTTTGGCGCGCAACTCCCGCCCGAAGCGCAACGGTCGCTCGACCAGCCTGTATGTCAGCCCGGCCAGCACGACCGCCAGCAGAACCAGAGCCATGCGCATCACTGGCGTCGGCTCGCCGGACTTGACGATATAGGCAAACGACAGCAGGGGCCAGTGCCACAAATAGAGCGGGTAGCTGATCAGCCCGATCCAGACCATCGCGCGGCTCGACAGCAACGTGCGATTCAGCCAGGCCTGCGGCCCCGCAGAAATAATCAGGCTGGCACCCAGCGTGGGCAGCAACGCCCACCAGCCGGGAAAGACTTTCTCCTTGCTGACGAGCAGCACGGCGGCTCCTATCAGCAGGAGGCCGAATGCCGAACGTATATTTTGCAGCATGGGTCCGGCCTGACCCGGGAAAACCCCCGCAGGCACCGCCCCCATCCGGCGTTTCAGACCGCCCTTCCAACTCATCTCGTACAACGTGAAACCGGCCAGCATGCTGCCGAAGGTCAGTTCCCAGAAGCGCGAGAGCGGGGAATAAAACGCCTGTGCCGCATCACCGCTCACCTTGTCGACATTGACGGCAAAAGAAACGGCAATGATGGCAAGCGTGACGAACAGCAGGTTGGTGCGCTTCTTCCAGGCCCAATACAGCAGCAGCGGCCAGATGATGTAGAACTGCTCTTCCACGCCCAGCGACCAGAGATGCAGCAAGGGCTTGGTCTCTGCGGCATTGTCGAAATAACCGGCCTCCTGCCAGAAGAACAGGTTGGACACGAAACCCGCGCCGGCTGCGATGTGCTTGCCCAACTGCCGGTATTCGTCGGAGAGCAGCACGAACCAGCCCAGGGCATAACAGGCGGCCAGCACCAGGATCAGTGCGGGGAAAATGCGCTTGATGCGGCGCGCATAAAATTCGCCGAAACTGAAACCGCCATCCTCCAGACTGCCCAGGATAATGGTGGAAATGAGGAAACCCGAGATGACGAAAAACACGTCCACCCCGACAAAGCCGCCTCTGACCCATTCCGGGAAGGCGTGATAACCCACAACGATCAGGATGGCGATTGCGCGCAGCCCGTCAATGTCGGCGCGATACTTGGGGGAAAGCAGGTGGGGATGCGTATTGAGAGTGGAGTGATTCATTCAGTCTCTGTTCCGGTTCTGGCTCGCAACACAAATGCGTACGCTCGCGCGGCTGTAAACGCGAAAAATTGCCGCCCGCGAAGCCTACTAGAAAACCCTTGCTGCGGGCAATCGAATTCAGCGCAACCAAACCGCAAGCATGGAAGCGAAGGCTAGCGCACCGGCATGCCCTGAGCCAGCCGAATCCGTCCTCCATTTGCTATAATCGCGCCGTTCCAGATCAGGCATCGCTCCCGTGACCAAAGTTGATTTCTACACCGGCACCACCGACAAACTGCGCACGGCCTGCCAGTTAAGCCATAAGGCGCTGCAGAACGGCTTGCGCGTGCTACTGCACACGCCGGATGAAACCGTTGCCGCCTCGCTGGACAAGCTGCTGTGGCACTACCCGGCGACCGCCTTCATCCCGCATTGCCGCAGCAAGGACGCCGGGGCCGCAACCATGCCGGTGCTGCTCGGCCATGATGGCGAGACCTTCCCGCACAGCGAGTTGCTGATCAGCCTGCATAGCGAGTGCCTGCCATTCTTCAGCCGCTTCGAACGCCTGATCGAGATCGTCGGACTGGATGAGGAAGATAAACGCCAGGGGCGGGAACGCTTCAAGTTTTACAAGGACAGGGGCTACGAGATGCGCCACTTCGACCTCACCAAGGCCGAAGCCACATGACGATGCGCAACAGGACAAACGATCTGACGGACATCCCGGTATTGACCGAGATCATTTCCGCAGCGATAGACATTCCGACCCTGACGGAAATCGTCGCCGGGATGCCCGCCGAAACTCCCGATGCTACCGGCGTTCAAGCGGCCCCGCACAACGACGATTCGCAGCATCTGTTGGCCGAACTGGAATCTCGCGTGGAAATCATGCTGCGCGAAAAACTTGCGGCGCAATTCGAACGGCTGCGGCAGGATGCGATAGACAGCGCCGTACAGGAACTCAAGGCCGAATTGCCCGCGCTGCTGCAATCCATGCTGCCTGATTTGGAACCCCCGGCCTCTGATACAATGCCGCCCCTTCCCGCCGCAATGGCAACACCCGAACCGAACACGATAAAAATGGAACTCGCAAAAAGTTTTGAACCCAAGGACATCGAAGCGCGCTGGTACCCGAAATGGGAACGGGCGGATTATTTCAAGGCCGGACTCGACGCCAGCAAGCAGGACAATTTCTGCATCCTGCTGCCGCCGCCCAACGTCACCGGCACGCTGCACATGGGGCACGGCTTCAACCAGACATTGATGGATGCGCTCACGCGCTATCACCGCATGCGCGGCGACAATACGCTGTGGCAACCGGGCACCGATCACGCGGGCATCGCTACGCAAATAGTTGTCGAACGCCAGCTCGATGCACAAGGCATCTCGCGCCACGATCTGGGCCGCGAAAAATTCATCGAGAAAGTGTGGGAGTGGAAGGAATATTCCGGCGGCACGATCACCCAGCAGATGCGCCGCCTCGGCACTTCGCCCGACTGGTCGCGCGAGCGTTTCACTATGGATGCAGGCCTGTCGCGCGCGGTCACCGAGACCTTCGTGCGCCTGTACAACGAAGGCCTAATCTATCGCGGCAAACGGCTGGTGAACTGGGATCCGAAACTGCACACGGCCGTGTCCGACCTCGAAGTGGTGTCGCAGGAAGAGGACGGCAACATGTGGCACATCGCCTATCCGCTGGAGACCGGCGTGGGTGCGCTGATCGTCGCCACCACGCGGCCCGAGACCCTGCTCGGCGACGTGGCGGTAGCGGTGCATCCAGAAGATGCGCGCTACAAACACCTGATCGGGCAGCAACTGAAGCTGCCTTTGTGCAACCGCACGATCCCCATCATCGCCGATGATTATGTCGATCCGGCGTTCGGCACCGGCTGCGTGAAGATCACGCCCGCGCACGACTTCAATGACTATGCGATGGGCCAGCGCCACGGCCTTACGCCGATCAGCATTTTCACACTGGATGCGAAAATAATTGATCCATCGAAACCTCAAAATGCAGGTTTCCGCCATGTAGCCCGAGATCCGGAAACAGGGCTTAAAACAGTCACTGATGAAAATCCAAACTGGGACGAATTCTCAGCCGAAAGCTGGTTACCCAAAAAATACTGTGGACTGGACCGCTATGATGCGCGCAAGCAGATACTCGCCGACCTCGATGCGCAGAAACTGCTGATCGCCACCAAGCCGCACAAACTCATGGTGCCGCGCGGCGACCGTACGCACGTCGTGATAGAGCCCATGCTCACCGATCAGTGGTTCGTGGCGATGAGCGCGCCGGGCAAAGACGGCAAGAGCATCACCGCACAGGCGCTGGAATGCGTAGCATCGGGCGAGATCAAATTCCACCCGGAGAACTGGGTCAACACCTACAACCAGTGGCTCAACAACATCCAGGACTGGTGCATCTCGCGCCAATTGTGGTGGGGGCATCAGATCCCCGCATGGTATGGCGAAAACGGCGAAATATTCGTTGCTCACGACGAAGCCGAAGCAAAACAGACCGCTACGAAAGCGGGCTACACGGGCAATCTCAAGCGCGACGACGACGTGCTCGACACTTGGTTCTCTTCCGCGCTGTGGCCGTTCTCCACGCTGGACTGGACGACAGACGAAGCGCAGAACGATCAGAATCAGTTCCTCCAGCAATACCTGCCGTCCTCGGTGCTGGTCACCGGCTTCGACATCATCTTCTTCTGGGTGGCGCGCATGGTGATGATGACCAAACACATCACCGGCAAGATTCCGTTCAAGGATGTGTACGTGCACGGCCTGATCCGCGACGCGGAAGGACACAAGATGTCCAAGTCCAAGGGCAACGTGCTCGACCCGATAGATTTGATCGATGGCATCGCCCTCGAAGACCTGGTAAAGAAGCGCACCACCGGCCTGATGAATCCCAGAGATGCCGAGAAGATCGAGAAACGCACACGTAAGGAATTCCCCGAAGGCATCCCCGCGTTCGGCACCGATGCACTGCGCTTTACTTTCGCCTCGCTGGCCTCGCCCGGACGCGACATCAAGTTCGACATGCAGCGCTGCGAAGGCTATCGCAACTTCTGCAACAAACTATGGAACGCCACGCGCTTCGTGCTAATGAATTGCGAAGACAAGGATGTCGGCATCGACGAATCGCTGCCGCTGGAATTCTCCGCCGCCGACAAATGGATGATAGGCAAGCTGCAACAGGCCGAAGCCGAGATGGAGAAACATTTCGCCGACTACCGTTTCGACATGGCTGCGCGCATCGTTTACGAACTGGTGTGGGACACCTACTGCGACTGGTATGTGGAGCTGGCCAAGGTGCAGATCGCCAACGGCAACGAGAACCAGCAACGCGCCACGCGGCGCACATTGGTGCGCGTGCTGGAAACCATGTTGCGCCTGGCACATCCTGTCATTCCCTTCATCACCGAAGAGCTGTGGCAGCGCGTCGCGCCGCTGGCGGGAAAACACGGCGACAGCATCATGCTGCAAGCTTATCCGCAAGCCAACCCCAAGCTGATAGACCAGGATGCGCTGGAACATGTTCGCCTTTTACAGGAGATGGTCGCCGCGTGCCGCAGCCTGCGCAGCGAGATGAATCTGTCGCCCGCACAGCGCGTGCCGCTGCTGACAGCGGGAGACCACGATATCCTGACCAGCTTTGCGCCTTATTTGCAGGCGCTGGGCAAATTGAGCGAAGTCAGCGTGCTGGACGACCTGCCGGATGACGATGCGCCAATCGCTGTGGCAGGCGATTTCAAGCTCATGCTGAAAGTCGAGATAGATGTGGCCGTCGAACGCGAACGTCTGGACAAGGAGCTGGCCCGCATCTCCGGCGAGGTCGCCAAGGCCCAATCCAAACTGGGCAACGCCAGCTTCGTCGACCGCGCCCCCGCTGCCGTAGTGGAACAGGAACGCAGACGCCTGGATGATTTCTGCACCGTGTTGATGCAATTGCAGGTGCAGCGCAACAAGCTGGGGTGAGCGCGCCTCTAGCCGCCCTTGTGTTCCATGCGACCGCTCAGCAAATGTGAGATGCGCGTATTCGCCACGGCGAGGCGATCTACCAGCATGCGCAGGAATGCGTTATCGAACTGAAAACGGCAGCCTGTTGTAGCCTTCTCCAGCACGTCCGGATTGATTTCGATCAGCGTCACATCGGACTCGGACACCACGTCCGTAGTGCGCGTGAAATCGCGCGCGGACAGATGCGCCATCTCGCCGAAGCAATCGCCCTTGCATAGCGTGCTCAGCAAACGATCCTGCTTGAGCACCCTGACCATGCCCTGGCCCAGGATGAAGAATTCGCGCCCCTGATCGCCATCGTGCAGGATGTATTCTCCTTTGCCCACCTTGCGCCATTCGCTGATGCGCAACGCTTCCCACAACTCGACGTCGCTGAAGTTCCTGAAAAAAGCCAGTGAGCGCAGGATGTCGAATTTCTCCATATCAAAAATTTCCGTGTGCGTCACCATGTTGTGGTTGAAGAAGCCCACCAGGTCTTGCGCGAACTCCTCCCATGTCTGGTAGCGCAAAGACAGATCCTTATGCATGGCCCGCAACACGATGGCATCAAGCTCCGGCGGCACTTCCGGGCGCAGGGAACTCGGAGCCTGTGGCTGCACATTCATGATCTGGTAGATCAGGCTGTAGTTGTTGCCCGCGTCGAACGGCAGCCTGCCGGTAAGCAACTGGAACATGGTGACACCCAGCGAATAAATATCGGTCTGCGATGTCAGCGGATGGTCGTTGACCTGCTCCGGCGACATATAGGCGGGAGAGCCGACGCCACTTACCTGGGTGATCTGCTGGTTCAGCACCATCGCTGCGCCGAAATCGGAGATCTTGATGTCGCTCTGCGCGCACAACAGGATATTGGCCGGCTTGATATCCCGGTGTATCACGCCTTGGGTTTGCGCGTATTCCAGCGCCTTGCAACACTTGTAGATGACTTCCGCTATCGTGGCGAAAGGCAGTAGCCGCGCCGCCTCGGTGAAATGGTCCAGAGACTCCCCTTCCACATATTCCATCACCATGTAATTCACTTCGCCTTCCATCGCGGCATCAAACACTTTCACGATGTGCGGATGCAGCAGCTTGCCCGCCAGCGATGCCTCGGTCAACAGCAGCTTGCGCTGCGCCCTGGCCAGATGCGGATCACGCAACAGTTCCGAGTTGAACAGCTTGAGTGCGACCCGCTGGTTGTTGAACGGGTCGAGCGCAAGATACACGGTGCTGGTCGAGCCGATACCGAGTTCCCGGATGATTTCATATTTGCCTATTTTGTCCATGACGCCTTTTCCATTCCGCCGCGCTGGCGACTGCGGCAATTCTGCGGGTTTCGCGTAGTGCTGTCCAGATCGCATCCCGCACTTTCTAACTACAGGCCAATGCGGGTATCATACCGCCCATGAAAAATCCCATACTCGCCGCACTCTGCGCACTTCCCTTACTTTGCCGTGCGGAGGGCCTGCCCGACCTGGGCGACGTTTCCCAGGCTGCGGTCTCGCCGCAACAGGAACGCTTGATCGGCGAGCAAAGCATGGTCGAGATCCGCGCCGACCTGAGCTATCTGGATGATGCCGAAGTCAGCGATTATCTCAACCAGCTCGGCTACCGTCTGGTTGCCAACAGCAATGAACCGGATATGGGATTCGAGTTCTTCGCCATCAACGACAATGCCATCAACGCATTCTCGCTGCCCGGCGGTTTCGTCGGGGTGAACACGGGCCTGATCCTCATCGCACAGAGCGAATCCGAACTCGCATCGGTATTGGCGCATGAAATATCGCACGCCACCCAGCACCACATAGTACGCATGATCGCCGGCCAGAAGATAGACACACTGGCTTCCATGGCCGCCCTCGCGATAGCCATCCTGGCTGCGCGCAGCAATCCGGATGCATCGCAAGCAGCCATCGCCGGAATGCAGGCGGGATCCATCCAGCGACAATTGAACTTCTCCCGCGACAATGAAAATGAAGCGGACCGCCTGGGGCTGGCTGTCCTGCAAAAATCCGGCTTCGATGTGCATGCCATGCCCACTTTTCTGGAACGTTTGCAGAAGGCCACGCGCCTGATAGACGGCAATGTTCCGTCTTATTTACGCACCCACCCGGTCACCAGCGATCGCGTCGCGGAGATCGCCAACCGCGTACAGCCTATTCCCTACCATCTGGTCGCAGACAGCCTGAGCTTCCATCTGGTACGCGCGAAATTGCGCGCTGCGCAAAAGAGTCCGCAGGAAGCGGTGGAGTTCTTCAACGATGCTCTGGGCGCGCAAAAATACGGCAACCAGATCGCGCAACGCTACGGCCTGGTACTGGCGCTGTTACGCAGCAACCAGGCCGTGCGCGCCGCGCAGGAGTTCGCGCCGTTGCAGGATCAGGTAACGCAGAATCCGATGATCGCCACCCTGTATGGGCAGATACGGCGCGCAAACGGCAAGGACAAGGGACTGGCGGCGTTCTATCGCACCGCCACACAGAATTTTCCGCAGCACCGGGCGCTGACCTACGATTATGCCGAACTGCTATTGCAGGACAGGCGCAACGCGGACACACTCAAGCTGCTTAACGAGCAGATCATTGCCCACCCCACCGATTCGCATCTGTTCGAGTTGCAGGCGCGCACCTATGCAACGCTGGGCAATCAACAGAACGAACATCATGCGCTCGCCCATGCCCATGCTTTGCGCGGCGACCTGCACGGCGCGATCGAACAGCTGGAACTGGCGAAACAGGCAGGCTCGGATTATTACCAGCTCTCGGCGATCGAGAGCGAACTCAAGCAACTCAGGGAAATTGCGGCGGCACACAGCAAGCGCTAACCGCCGCCCTCCATCCGGTGCAACATGTCGCAGCCCTCGGGCAGTTTCATTGCACAGCTTATTTGATAATTAACGCGAGCCGCCGGCAAATTATGCAGCTTCTCGAATAACAGGCCACGTCCCAGATAAGCGCGCGGGTATGACGGTTTGAGTTCGGTACATTTGTTGTAGTCACGCAACGCTTCCGTATAAAGCCCCTGGTCAAAATATACTGCGCCGCGATTATTGTAAGCGTAGCCATAGTCCGGATTGAACGCTATCACCCTATTGTAATCGTCGAGCGCGCGCTGTTTCAGGCCCACTCCATAAAATGCCGCGCCCCGATTATGGTATATGCGCTCGAACCCCGGCATATACGGGCGGCCCTCGATCAGGGATGCAGCATCGTCCCATAACAGCAAGGGGTGAGAAAAAGTGACGAGCCGGTTCCAGGCCAGGGGCGCCATCAGCAAACTCGCCGCCAGCAGATATGCAAAAGCGCGCCGTGCCGGAACATTTCCGAGCAATACCGGCAACACCGCGAACAGGCCGCCCATCCACAAATAACTGCGGTACAACACGAACAATTCCTGGATGCGCACCGTAGTCAATTCGGTCGCAAACAGCAGCCATGGAAACAATAAGGCAAAGCCGAGCAGGCCGCGCTTGCCGCGTTGTAACAGCAGCCACAACGCCGCCGCGCCATACAACAGGAAAGCCGGCACGCCCAGAACTTGCGGCCACGCCAGCAAGCTGCTGGCAAAAGGTTCGCGCATATCCACCGACATCCACGCCGGATTCGGCGCCAGCCACAGCAACAAATATTTGAAGAACAGGAAGCACTGGGTTACCACACTCAACGGATAGGGATGGGCTGCGTCATGCGGCAACATGACCACCTCCTGCGATTCGGACATGCGCTTCAGCATATCCTGCGCGTACCCCTCATACAGCGCGCCCAGCAGGCCTTTGGTCTTGAACGTTATCAGGACGGCGATCAATGCAAACAAGGCGAAGGGCAGCGCGACTTTTTTGAACAACTCGCGCGATGGCGCATAAATCAGCAACGTCAATGCCAGCGCTACAGCGGGCGCCATCACCGCATGCTCCTTGGAAAAGACCGCAAGGAAATAAAATCCGGCAGCAATGAAAAACCAGCGTTTCTGCCCGCGCAACAAACCTTCCAGATAAGCGTACCAGCTCAACCAACTGAACAGGGTCGCCAGCAGGATGCTGCGCTGGATCAGATATCCCGTGGCATACACTGCGACCGGATGCAGCGCGAACAACAGTGCGCCAAAGAATGCCAGCCAGGTATGCGACAAGGTTTGCGTTGCTGCCTCGCCACGCGGCAGCACGGCATCGAATAAACGGCGCAGGAACAGGAACAGGACGATGGCATTGGTCGCATGCAACAGCAGATTACCCACGCGCAAGGCGGCCATATCCTGCCCGAATATATTCACGCTCCAGCCCAATGTTGCATAGGCGAACCAGCGCAAATCGAAATGAAAGATGGAGTGCCCGTAAGCTTGCGGCGTCGTGCCATCGAAGAAATTCGGATCGTCGAAAACCAGAGGATTCCACAAGGAGCTGCCGTACAGCAATCCCACCACCGCCAACAGCAGCAAGCACAGCGGCCATGCGCGCACGGTGCCGGACAAGGCAAAGCTCTTTGACAGAAATTGCATAGGTGAGGTCATGGTTCCAGCACCGCAAAAGAAAAAGCCCCTCCGGAGAGGGGCTCGTACTCACACGACAGGCTGAGAATGCTGATTACTTGCAAATACCCGCAGCCAGGCAAGTTCCACTGACTGTCCACTGACCTGCGCCGTTGGCATCAGCAGCCGGTGTCAGGACATAGGTGTAGGCTGTGGCAGTGTCAAGTATTTTGCCGCCGGCGGCTGCACCCGTAGTACCGGACTGGACATAGACAACGCCAGCATCGGTTACCGAAGCCGAGTTTATATAGCCGGTTGGTGTGGGGGTAGTAGGTACGCCGTTCGAGCCAGGAGCACAGCCGGTTACAGAACCGGATGCCACGTTCTTGAGGCCCTGGGATTGAATACATTCATCAATCGCTTGCTTGATGGGCGCAACAAACTGAACCACTTCTGTGAACTTGGCTTTCTTGGTGTAGTTCTGGTAAGACGGGATGGCCACTGCGGCCAGGATACCGATAATCGCGACCACGATCATCAGTTCGATCAGGGTGAAGCCTTTTTGAGCTTGTTTCATGCTGTATCTCCTTTGGGGGTTGACGCTGCACAGGGGTGCGCTGCCTATAGCAAGAGCAGGATGCGTGCCAACCTGACCACATTAACGCAAAGCCAGCCGTTACAGGGTTTTATGGCAATCCGCCGCACCATCTCATAGCAGGCACCGACAGATATTGACCCTAAAACGTCATTCAAGTGACGTTTTTTGTCAGGCTAGGGCTGATAGCCGGGAATCCTGCTTTCGTCCACTGCGTCTATCTGCTCGGGATCCAGGAATTGCTGCGCATAGGTCAGATACACTTTCTCGCGCACAAAAACGTCGAATAGATCCGGGTCTATGTGCCCCCCCAATTTGAATCTACCCAGTATGTCCAGCGACTCGGTAAGGGTCTTGCCCTTTTTGTATGGCCTGTCCTTGGCGGTGAGCGCCTCGAAAATGTCGGCGATGCCCATCATGCGCGCCTGTAGCGACATCTGCTCGCGCTTCAACCCGCGTGGATAGCCATTGCCATCCATGCGTTCGTGGTGGCCTCCGGCAAACTCCGGCACATTCTTGAGATGCTTGGGCCAGGGTAGCGATTCCAGCATCTTGATGGTGACGTCGATGTGATGATTGATAATCTGGCGCTCGTCGACAGTGAGCGTGCCAAACTGGATATTGAGGTTGCCGGTCTCGTTCGCGCTGAGAAAATCGCTCTGCTCGCCCGCCTCGTTGCGCCACTGATATGCGGCGATGCTGCGCACACGCACCTGGTCGGCCTCTTCCATTTTTTCCGAGCCTTCGTTGCAGCGGCGCAGAAATTCGCGGTCATCATCGAGTTGCCGGATGCGCGCTGCGCACTCGTTGGCGCTCATCTCCCCTTTGAGCATGGCGATCTCGGTATCGCGCTTGAGTATTTCGAAGCGCGTATCCAGCAGATGAATACGGTCGAACAGGGTCTGCAACTTGGTGGACTTGTCCACCACATGCACGGGCGTGGTGATCTTGCCGCAATCATGCAGCAGCGCGGCGATCTTGAGCTCGTATTTTTCCTTGTCGGTCATGGCAAAACCGCACAACGGCGAACCCTTCGGCGCGGCGCTTGCCGCATCGGCCAATAGCATGGTGAGCACCGGCACGCGCTCGCAATGGCCGCCGGTATAGGGCGATTTGTCGTCGATCGCGGTGTTGATGAGGCTGATCAGGGATTCGAACAGCTCTTCCAGTTGCTGCACCAGGCGCCGGTTGGTAAGCGCTATCGCGGCCTGCGAAGAGAGCGATTCGGTCAAGTGCACATCGTCACGGGTAAACGGCACGATGGCGCCGCTCTTGCGGTCCAGCGCATTGATGAGTTGCAGCACGCCGATGATCTCGCCTTCGTGGTCGCGCATCGGTACCGTCAGGAACGAAGTGGAGCGATATCCCATCCTCGCGTCAAAACCCTTGGTGCCGGAAAAGTCGTAACCTTCTGCCGCATAGGCATCGGGGATGTTGACCGTTTCGCCAGTCAAGGCCGCGTGAGCCACCACCATCGCATGATTGGGCTTGCCGGCGCCATCGTGCAGGCGGATCGGATCGAACGCGATGGGCTGGCCGGTAGCGCCGCCCATCGCGATACCCAGCGTATCGGTGCGCATGATCTCGAAGCGCAGCGCCTGCCGCTCCTCATCCAGCAAATACAACGTGCCCGCATCGGCATTGGTGATGCGCTTGGCTGCCACCAGGATGATTTCCAGCAGGGAGTTAATGTCACGCTCGCTGGAGAGCGCGACGCCGATGACATTCAACTCGTCCAGCCGTTGCAACAGATCATTGGTTCGTGTCATCTTCGATATCCGCGTGATGCAGTGCGTGCGCTTATTTGATACAAACCGCACGCACCTGATGTATATCGGTGATGCCCAATAGCACTTTCTCGATACCGTCCTGCTTCAGGGTGCGCATCCCTTCCGCCAGGGCTATCGCAAACAGTTCCGCGACGCGCGCATGTTCCTGTATGCTTTTCTTGAGGGCATCGGTGCCGAGCAGCAACTCGTGCAGGCCGACGCGCCCACGGTAACCGGTGCCGGCGCATTTTTCGCAACCGACCGGATCGTACAAAGTGATATGTCCCTTGCCATCCGCAAACAGTTTGATCCACTCGGCGTAAAGCACTTTATAAGCGGCATTGGGATCTTTCTTCCAGGCCTCTGTGTGCATCAATTCTGCGGCATACTCGGTAAGCAGCGCCTTGATTTCTTCCTGACTGGCGACGTGCGGTTTCTTGCAGTCTTTGCACAGGCGCTTGGCCAGACGCTGCGCGAGGATGCCTAGCAAGGCATCTGCGAAGTTGAATGGATCCATGCCCATATCCAGCAAGCGGCTGATCGATTCGGGGGCGCTATTGGTATGCAGCGTGGCGAATACCAGGTGGCCGGTGAGCGATGCCTCGATACCGGTAGACACGGTTTCCTTGTCGCGCATTTCGCCCACCATGATCACATCCGGATCGGCGCGCAGGAAGGCGCGCATCACCGTGGCGAAATCCAGTCCGGCCTTTTTGTTGACCTGCACCTGGCGCAAACCCTTCTGGGTGATTTCAACGGGATCTTCCGCCGTCCAGATCTTGGTGTCTGGCGTGTTGATGTATTTCAAAATGGAATGCAGCGTAGTGGTCTTGCCGGAGCCGGTCGGGCCACACACGAAGAACAGGCCGTAAGGCTTGGTTACGGTTTTCTTCACCAGTTCCAGATTGCGCACCGAGAAACCCATATTGTCGAGCGGGATCGGCTCACCCGATGCAAGGATACGCATCACCACATCTTCCACTCCGCCTTGCGATGGCAGAGTTGCAACGCGCAACTCGATGTCCAGCGGCCCGTATTTCTTGAACTTTATCTTGCCGTCCTGCGGCTTGCGCTTCTCCGAAATATCCAGGTCGCACATGATCTTGATACGTGCTATGAGCGCATTGCGATAAGCGGCAGGTATCTCGATATAATTCATCAGCGTGCCGTCCTTGCGCAGGCGTATCCCCGTCTTGGCCTTGCCCGGCATGGGCTCGATGTGGATATCGGATGCGCCCATCTTGTAAGCATCAATGATGATCTTGTTGACCAGCTTGACCAGTTCGTTGTCGGCCGCAGCGCTGACCTCCTCCTGGCTGATTCCTCCGGCTTCTTCCTCTTCAGCCAGGGCGGAGAGCATATCGTCCATCGAGCCCATATCACTCTCGGTGCCGCCGCTGGCTTCGCTCGATGCGCCATAGAGCTGGTCCAGTGTGGCAATGAATTCGCGTTGCGGGCACACCCGGTATAGCAGCCGTCCCTTGGGGAAAATATTGTTTACCACGCGCGAGGTCTGTATGCGCTCGGGATCGGTAGTCAATATCACCAGTCCTTCCGGCGTATCATCTATCGGCACCCAGTGACTGCTTTCGACGTATTCGCGCTTCAGGTTCTTGAGCAACTCTGTCGGCTTGATCCTGTCGGCTTTAAACGGCTCGTAAGGCACGCCGAAGAAAGTAGACAGCGCCTTGCCCAGCGCAGGCAACGAGACCTGGAATTCGTCTATCAGCACATCCTCGATGTCCCCCCCCTTACGCCGCGCGGTGCGCGTAGCCAGCTCGAACTCGGCGGCGGAAATAACAGCTTCCGCCACCAGCGGATCATATTTGGTTTTGGCCACGGACAGTTGCTGGCGCTGGCGCAACGCCACGGCCAGGGTCTGCGCCAGCTCCTGCACCCCTTCTGCCACCGCCTGCGGGAACGGCTGGTTGGCCTTGTTGTTGATGACTTGAAGGACACCGATCAGCTCGCCGCTGGGCGCATCGACGATGGGCGCCACCAGCATCTGCCGGGTACGGTAGCCCGTACGTTTATCCACATCCTGCAGAAAGCGCAAATGTGCGCTGAAGGTAGACAATTCCTTCTCATCGTACACATCCTTGATGTTGAGCATTTTCTTGTTCAGCGCGGCATATCCGGCAATGCTCTGTTCGGCGATGGGCAGCTTGAGATCCTTGAACGAATTCAGCCCGGTCTTGACCTTGGAGATCAGCGACACCTTGTCCTCCGCCACCACGTAGATGGTAAGCCGGTCCGCATTGAACAGGTTGCAGATGTCCTTGCTGACATCCAGCATGATCTCATCGATATTGCTGGTCGCATGAATCTTGTTGGCGACGTGGTTGAGGTTTTTCGTAAACTCCAGTCGCTCAGCGATATCGCTAAGACTATTCTGCTCCGGCTTTGCCAATTCGATGCTCATGCACTACTCCCTTAACGTCAGTATCCGGTTACGTTCCAGAATAAATTCCGGATTACCGGATCCCGGATTCCACAATCCTATAATTCAAATATCTGTCCGTTGCGCAACATCCTGGGAAACACGCCACGCACACATTCCTCTATCTCTTGCATCGTCAGTTCAACCTCGCCCGGCTTCAGGTGGGAAATATAAATTTCCGGATCGAGTTTCAGCTTGAGCAACTCGTCGGCCAGCATGGAGGGACAAAGATGCTTGGACAGCACGGCCAGCTCCTTTTCAGCATTGGAGAACGCCGTCTCAATGATAAGGTAACGCAAATTAGCGATACCGTTGACCGTTTCCCACAGCGCATCATGGGTTGTGGTGTCGCCAGTGAACACCAGGCTCGCCGCCCCGCTATCTATGCGATAACCCACCGCAGGCACCACGTGGTTGGCGGGTAATGCAGTGATCATGCGCCCGTCCAGATCCACGACCTGGCCTATCTCCAGCGCCTCATAACGCATGAATGGCTGCTGCACTCCAGGTATCTGGGTGAAGTCCGGCCAGAGTTTCCAGTTGAATACATTATGCTTGAGGATTTCCAGCGTCGCCTCGGTGGCATGTATGGTCAACGGCTTGTTGCGCATGAAACCCGCGCTGTCCACCAGCATGGGGAGGCAGGCGATGTGGTCGAGATGCGAATGCGTGACGAACACGTGATCTATCAGGCTCAACTCGGCCAAGCTGAGATCGCCCACGCCGGTGCCCACATCGATCAGCACGTCGTCATCCAGCAACATGGAAGTGGTGCGCGCACTGCCCCCTATGCCGCCGCTGCAACCCAGTATCATGAGTTTCATCGTTTACACATCCGTGCCTGCCATTGCTTTATATAGCTCCATTTCATCACCCGCTCTTGTCCGCTACTTGGCCTGGAATACGAATACACCATCCCAATCTGCGCCCGGCGGATCGTTGCGGTAATGCGCAACGCGCTCGGCATAAACCCCATACAGATTACATTCCGGATACAGGCGCTGCAAATTGTACAGTTGCAATTCGGCTTGCTCCCATTCCTGTTTGCGGTACAGCTTCAACGCCTGCTGGAACAGCCTGAGCTCTTCCAGTACCGCCTTATCCACCTGCGCACTCGGGCCAAGAGGCTCATAAATGGCAACGGGTTTATCTTTACCTTTTACGCGCACATGGTCAAGTTCGCGATAGACGAAATCCGTCACGGCGTTCCTGGTGTCTTCTCCGACGATGACGCCCACGCCATATTGCCTGGTGATGCCTTCGAGGCGGGAAGCAAGATTGACCGCATCGCCCATGACCGTATAAGCCACGCGCACTTCCGACCCCATGTTGCCCACGCTCACCTTGCCGGTATTGATGCCAACGCCAACATGGATCTCGGGCCAGCCGCGCGCCTTGAAATGCGGCTGCAATTCTCGCAACGTCTGCTGCATCTCGATGCCCGCCAGCATGGCATTCCGCGCATGCTGCGGATCGGGCGACGGCGCGCCCCAGAACGCCATGATGCAGTCGCCCATGTACTTGTCCACCTTGCCATGGTGCTTGTACACCACGCGCGACAGCGGGGTGAGGAACTCATTCATCAACTGGCTCAACTCCCTGGGATCCAGCCCCTCGGAGATCGTGGTGAAGCCGCGCACATCGGAAAACAGTATGCTCATTTCGCGGCTCTCGCCTTCCATCGACACCACCTGCTCCGGATGCTTGAGCATCTCGTCCACCAGTTCGCCCGGCACGTATTTTCCGAACAGCCCCGTGATCTGCCGTTTGGTGCGCGATTCGACGAAATAACCGTAGAACATATCCAGCGCGAACAAACCCATGATCATCAACACACCGCCCGCCAGCGGCAGCGCCATATCCGCATAGAGCCAGATCGCCACGTTGCCGCCCAGCGCCGCCAGCAGGGCAAACAGGGTAAGCAGTGCAGCCCGCACCGGGCTCAGCAAAGGCAGCAGCAAACTCAGCGCCACGCCCGTGAAGAACAGCAGCGCGAGCTCGGCACCCACCACATAAGGCGGCCTCTGCTTTATGTTCTGATCCAGTATCCCGGCGATCATATTGGCGTTCACTTCCACTCCCGGATACACTTCACCGACCGGCGTGGAACGCATGTCCATCAGCCCCGGCGCAGAAGTCCCCACCAGCACGATCTTTCCTTTCAACTCTTCCGGCGCAATCCGGTCATGCAGCACATCGGCGGCAGAAACATAACGGAAACTGCCCCGCCCTCCGCGATAAGGCACCAGCGCGCTGACTTCCTGGTCCACCGGGATACTCAGGGTGCCGCGCGCAGTTCCCAGCTCAAGCCACTCCAGCCCCGCATAATCGCCGCCCTTGTCCGTCGCATAGCCCGGTGCCAGCTTGCCTGGCCCCAGCAAGGTGCGCACCATGGCGAGGGACAGGGATTCGTAATACGCGCCGTTGTATTCCACCACCAGCGGCAGGCGCCGCACCACTCCATCGGAATCTATCCGGGGATTGATATGGCCCGCGCCGGCCGCGCTCTTCAGCAGTTCCGGCAGATTGCCGCCATAACCATCCCACTGGATAAAAGCGACCGGGCGCCCATTGAACGTACCGGGCGCAAACACCGGCTCGGGCAATGCGCCGGATACGTCCTGCGCGCTGTTGTTGAAGTAATAGCCCAGCACGACGTTGCGGTTCCTGATCCCGTCGGCGAACCGGCCATCGTAATCCAGTTGCGGCTTGAGCTGCGCCAGAGCAGATTGGAACTGCGATACATCCTTGATCTGGTTGCGCCCCAGCTCCTGCAACACCTTGTAGCCGGAGCTCTCGTCCTGTTCCGCGAACACCACATCGAAACCCGCCACCGCTATGCCATCGCGCTCGAACAGCTTGTCCATCAGCAACGCCAGGCGATCGCGGCTCCACGGCCAGCGCCCTTCTTCTCTCAGGCTTTTTTCATCAATGTCGAGAATGACGATGCGCTCGTCCTGACCGCGCGGCATGGCCAGGCGCAAACGATAATCGTAAAGAATGTTGTCCAGCCGCTGGATGAAACCGATCTGATAGACCTTCGCGGCATTGCCCAGAAACAACAGAACCAGCGCCAGACCCAGAGCGATCAGCCGTGCATGACGTTTCACCCGGACGACGATACCGGCAATGCGGGATAGCACCATCAGTCCTTGAAATAAAACTCCATCTTGATCCCGGCCAACTCAATGATGTCATGGTTATTCAGTGGATGCGGCTGTTCATCCAGAGCCCTGCCGTTAAGGCTGGGGTAATTCGCCCCTTCCACGTGGGTGATGAAGTAGCCATGCGGGCGGCGTGTCAATACCGCCACCTGTACGCCGGGTTTGCCCAAGGTAGTCAGGTTCTTCACCAGATCCAGTTCCCGGCCCGTGTTCGCCCCGGTCAGTATTTGCACTGCCGCAGGCGGAACCATTTTCTGCACCACGGTGGCATCACCTGTTTTTTTCGCGGCAACATTCGCAGCCCCGGCGGGGTTCCCGGCTGTTTGCGCGGGGGCAATGCCCGGCTCGCTTTGCGCCAGCGTCTTGTTGTCGGCAGCGGGGGCAGCGGATGGCGTGCGTAACACCATGGTCTTTTCAAAATCGGCACCGTTCGCCTGATGCTGCACCTCATTCAGATATTTCAGCTTGTATTTGCCGATCTCGATCACGTCGTTGTTCTGCAGGAAGTGTTTCTTGACCTGCGTCCCGTTCACCATCACTCCGTTGGTGCTATCCAGATCCTCCAGGAACGAGTCGTTGAGTATGGTCACGATGGCGGCGTGCTCACCGCTGATCGCGAGATTCTCTATCACGATGTCATTGTGCGGCTTGCGCCCCACCGTCATGCGCTCCTTGCTCAGGACATACTCCTGCAACACCGAGCCGTCCATGCTGAGTATCAGTTTCGCCGCCATATCATTCATTCCTCAAAACTTAGTTCTTTAACCAGGATTGCAACTTGTCCAGCCACCCGCGCGGCACGGAAAAATCGCCATTAATTTTTACCAGTATCACGGAAACGTTGTCGCGCCCGCCATTGTCGTTCGCCATCTCTATCAATTGGTTTGCCGCCAGCGGCAAGTTGGCTTGCAGCATCTGCAAAGTATTGCCGATATCCTCATCTTCCACCATGTCGTTCAACCCATCCGAACACAGCAGGTAAATATCTCCGGCGCAAACCTCGTGGACATGCACTTCCGGAATTACGTCGGCTTCTATGCCGACTGCGCGCGTCACCAGATTCCGGTTCTTCGACACGCGCGCATCTTCCGGGCTGATGATGCCGCCGTCCAATTGTTCCTGCAACAGCGAATGGTCGCGCGTGATAGCCCCGAAACTTTCGCCGCGCAAACGGTACATGCGCGAATCACCGACATGCGCCACGGCCACGCGATTGTCATAGAACAGAGCGGTCACGATCGTCGTGCCCATCCCGGAATACTGCGGCTGGTTTTGCGCCGCGCTATAGATGGAGGCATTGGCCTTCTTCACATTCTCGCGCAGCAGCACCACGCCCATATCCTCGCCCTCTGCGCTCTTGTCCTCGGGCCGCACTTCATCCATGCGCTGCCTGATTTCGGTGGACAGCACGGAAACCGCGATACCGCTGGCCACCTCGCCCGCGTTGTAGCCACCCATGCCATCGGCCAGCACCACCAAGCCACAGGCAGCATCGTGCGTAAGACTATCTTCGTTGTGCGACCGCACCATACCCGAGTGGGTCTGGCTGGCTATTTCCAGAGCTTCCTGAAGTTTCATCTGCTATTGTCCCCGTGCCTTTGCCCGCACTATAAACCGGCCATACACCGGCGTATATCTTCGACCATTTCATGGCCGCTACGGTAACGTTCTTCCACTTTTTTCGCCAGCGCCTTGTTGACGATCGCCACCACACAGGGCGGCACATCAGGTTTGATGGTCAGTATGTCCGGATGCGGTTCGTTGGCGATGCGGAACATGAGTTGCGCCATCGAACTGCCGTCGAACGGCAGCTTACCACACACCATCTGGTACAAGCTCACTCCCAGCGAGAACAAATCGGATGCGCCTTCGACTCTGGCGCCGGACAATTGCTCTGGCGACATGTACGACGGCGAGCCCAGCACCATGCCGGTTCTGGTTCGGGAAGAATCGGTGATGCGCGCGATACCGAAGTCGGTCACCTTCACCGTATCGCTTTCCGGGTCATACATGATGTTGGCCGGCTTGATGTCGCGATGCACCACGTTCAGGCTGTGCGCATAGCCCAGCGCATCCGCCACGCGCGCCACGATACCCAACACCGTGGGCAGCGGCAACAGATTGTCCGGCCTGGTGTAGGGCGCCAGGTCCTGGCCCTTGAGGAATTCCATCGCAATATAGGCCAGGTCATGCTCTTCGCCCGCATCGTACATGGTCACGATGTTCGGATGGTTGAGGCGACCGGCAGATTCGGCCTCGCGGAAGAAACGCGCCTTCACCTCGGCCAGCTCATCGTCTTCAAATTCCTGCGACAGCGCCAGAGTCTTGATCGCCACCACGCGGCCTATCTTCGGGTCTTTGCCCAGATACACCACGCCCATCGCGCCCTTGCCGAGTTCTTTCTGCACCTCATAACGTCCCAGCATCGGCCTGGACACGCCCGCCTTATCCAGTTGCATCGTGCCCGCATTGCCCTTGCCCGAAGCGCCGCCAAGAAGCACCGTATCCGCCATCGCGCGTGATTGCGCCAGACGCGCTTCCAGATCGCGGAATTTAGAATCGTATTCCGTCATGTAATTGAACACCGACTCGGCCTTGTTGAACTGGCGCTTGCGCTCGAAATCCAGCCCGAGGTTGTACAGCACCTCCATCAGGCTGTCGTCCAGCGGCACCTTGCGGAACTTGTCGAAGGCCATATCCAATTGTCCCTGCCCCTGAAATGCCAGCCCCAGCATGCGATTGCTTTCCGCCGAATCCGCATCGGATTTGATCTTGCCCTGCTCGGTGAGCAGAAAACGCCTGGTGGTCAGCAGCAGATGGCCGACCAGCAGCAAAGCGGCAGGCATCATCAATTGCAGCCACAACGCCTGCGTAGTCATCAGCACGAAATGCGCGCCTACCAGCGTCGCAAACAACGCGACAGTGAGCGCGGCGCCCATGCCTGCGGTCAGGCGCGGCAACAGCACGGTGAGATACAGCGTCACCGCCAGAAATGCGCCGCCTTGCGCCCAGATGGCCCAGCCCGGCTCAACGAAAAAATCCTGCTTGAGTATGCTGGAAACGGAATGCGCCAGGGTCAGCACCGGCGCCATGCCGGACGAGACCGGTGTGACCTGCGGCGTGCCCACGCCCGCCGCCGTCGCGCCGATCAGCACGATCTTGTCGCGGTATTTTTCCGGCGGGATCTTGCCGCTCAGCACATCGTAAAACGAATCCACCTGAAAGGCGGGTTTGCCATCGCGGTCGTTATAAAAGTAAGTGTGCATGCGCAAGGCCGGATCGGTGGCGATATTCAGGTTGCCCACTTTCACGCCCTGCCCCAGGTTCACCTGAATATCCCTGGGCTCGAGGTTCAGGCTCTTCGCCACCAGCATCAGCGACAGCGATGGGTAATGCTGGTCGAAATAACTTATTACCAGCGGTTCGGTGCGTATGCCGCCGTCCACATCAGGAGAAGAATTCAGGTGGCCGATGCCCACGGCGCTGGCAGCCAGCATCTCAATGGGGAACTCAACCCCTGCGGCAGACAGCGGCGCATCGCCTGCTGCGCCCGGCTTGACGTTGGCAAGGTTATCCTTCAGCACATAGGCCGGCAGCGCCTGATCCGGCTTGCCCTGCGGTTCGCCCAATTCGAAATACATGGACAGCAGCACATTATTGGCTCTGGCGATGCTCGCGCCCAGCTTCTGGTCGTTGTCGAGATTCTGCGCGGCCTCCTGCAACAGCGCAGCCAGTTGCGCGATCTCTGCCTGATGCACGGGATTGGGACTATTTTTTAAAGTGGAGGCATCGAGAAATGCGGCGATTTTGTAAATGTATTCCAGGCCTGCATCCGTCTGCGGCTCAAAAAACAGTGAGGTGTTGCCCACCACCTTGGCATGTCCGCTGGCCAGCAAATCCAGCAGCCTGGCCTGTATCGCACGCGGCCACGGCCAGCGCCCCAGATTAGCGATGCTCTGATCATCTATCGCGATCACCGCGACCTTGTCGCTGGGCGCTCGTGACGAAGCGCGCACCGCCATGTCGTAGGCTTTGCGCTCCAGGCTCTGCATCAGGTCGCTGCTCGCGCCGAATAAAAACAGCAAGGCGACCAGCAGGCCGGCGAACCAATCAGTTTTCCAGAACAATCTTTTTTTCACGGCTGCCCCGCCTGATTCCATTATTAGTAAGCTGGGTATGTTTGAATGTTAAAGCATTTTGCCCAGGCTAACCATAAACAATTCAGCACAAGCGGTTACGGTCGCATGCCGCCGTCAGGTATCATGCGCACCTTGCATTCGACATCGTGACATGAAGAACAACTGGACAGACTTGCAGCACCAGATGCGATACATCGCTGCGCGCTTCACGCAGGATCGCTGCGCGCAAATGGCTGCCAGCCTGACTTTTACCACGCTGCTATCACTGGTGCCGCTGATCACCATTGCACTCACGCTGTTCTCCGCCTTCCCGGTATTCGAGGACTTCTCGACCAACATCAAGACATTCCTGCTCAGCAACATGTTGCCTGAGACCGGCGGCAAAATGATCTCGCGCTACGTGGAACAGTTCGCCGAAAGCGCCTCCCGGCTCACCGCAGTCGGCGTCGTATTTCTGGGGCTCACCGCGATGCTGATGATGCATACCATAGACAGCGCCTTCAATCTCATCTGGCGCGTATCCAGACCGCGCGCGCTGGTGCATCGCATTCTGGTGTATTGGGCGGTGCTGACGCTGGCGCCCCTGCTGGTCGGCGGCAGCCTGACGCTCACCTCGTGGCTGGTCGGACTATCGGTAGGCTATGCCCGGCAGATACCTGAATTTGGTGTAGCGCTGCTGAAGATCGTGCCCGTGCTGCTCACCACGCTGGCGTTCAGTCTGCTGTTCCGCGTGGTGCCCAACCGTTATGTGCCGTTGCGCCATGCCTTCATCGGCGGCGCAGCCGCAGCGGCAGCGTTCGAATTCATGAACCGGGTCTTCGCCTATTACATCACCCACTTCCCGACCTACAAGCTGGTGTATGGCGCATTCGCCAGCATTCCGATCTTCCTGTTATGGATCTACCTGTCGTGGCTGACCGTGCTGCTGGGCGCACTGATCACCGCCTCGCTGTCGCACTGGCGCGGCAGCCCCTCACACAACCTGTCCACTGCGACCCAGCTCTACCAGGCCGTACGCATCCTCGGCATGATGCGCGACGGCATGCGCAGCGGCGAGGTGCAAACCCTGCCCGCACTCGCCGGACATCTGCGCATCGGCTTCGATGCGCTGGAACAGATACTGGAAAAACTCGCGCGCGCCAACATGGTACGCAAGCTCGCGAGCAGCGGTTGGGTGATGGTACGCGATGCGGAACACATACGGCTGGCGGAACTCTATCGCCTGTTCGTGTTCAATCCGTCCGCACTGGCCAGGCAACACGACGATGCGAATATCCGCGCATGGTTCGCGCAGGCGGAACAAAGCATCGCGCACGGAACGCCGGTCACGCTGCATGACTTGCTGCTGGCAGATAATCCGCCGCACGGCGCATAACTTGCCCGGCACAGGCTTTTACGTTCTAATGCCCGCGCTTATTGATAATAAAGGTAGCTCATGAAATTACTGGAATGGTTGTTTGAAGGCTCGTTGTGGAATAGCCGCTTCGTCATCCTGGCGGCGGTAGTCGGCAGCCTGTTCGCGGGTTTTGCGATCTTCTACATGGCCACGGTGGACGTGGTGTATCTGGTGATGCACGCGGCACACTATGCCGATCCCGACATGGCCGACACTGCACGCAAAGCGCTGCACGACAGCACGGTAACGCACATAGTCGAAGTCGTGGACGGCTACCTGCTGGCAACCGTGATGCTGATCTTTTCGCTCGGCCTGTATGAGCTGTTCATCAGCGACATCGACCAGGCGCATGGCAACAAGGCTTCCAGCAAGATACTGGTGATCAGCAGCTTGGACGACCTGAAATCGCGCCTGGCCAAAGTGATCATCATGATCCTGATCGTCACGCTGTTCGAGCAGGCGCTGAACATGCACCTGACCACGCCGATAGACCTGCTCTATCTGGGCGGCGCCATCGCACTCATCGCGCTGGCGCTCTACCTCACGCATAGCGCGGAACACAAAGGCCCTGCCTCAGAACATGATGACGCAGAGGCCGCCGCAAGCGATAACGGAGACGAACACTGATGAAAACCCTGCGCATCGCACTGGCTGCAAGCCTGGCGATGATTTCGCTTTGCGCGATCGCAGATGAATTCAAATTCAAGGACACCCAGGGTCACCAGCAACGCCTGTCCGACTATCGCGGCAAGTGGGTACTGGTAAATTTCTGGGCGACCTGGTGCCCGCCCTGCCAGAAAGAAATCCCCGACCTGATCGCGCTGCACGACGCGCACAAGGATAAAGACCTCGTAGTGATCGGCATCGCAATGGAATACGCCTCATCCAAAGTGGTCACGGATTTCGCCACGAAACATGGCATCACCTACCCCATCGTCTTGGGCACCTACAAATTGGCGGCGCAGATCGGCAGCACGACCTCGCTGCCCGAAACATATCTGTACGACCCGGCAGGCAAACTGACGGGGCACCAGTCGGGCGCGATCACACGCGAAAGCGTGGAAGAATACATCAACGAAAAAAGCCGGAAGTAACTGCCAGTTCATACAGCGGACACGGCTTCATCCGCGTCCCTTTTCGTATTCACCCTCGTAGGCTGGGGTGAGGAACGAACCCCAGCTCCACGATCTTGAAATGCTGGTGTGCGTTCCTTACCCCAGCCGTGTTTTTCATACCACTCGCCCGCTTGACATTGTGCACCTATGTACATACGATAATCCCATGAGAATCGAGTTCGATCCGAAGAAGGCCGCCAGTAACCTGAAAAAGCACGGCGTATCGTTTGATGAAGCGGCAAGCTGCCTGCTCGACCCATTGGCGCTGGTGTGCGACGACCCTGATGCAGGAGGCGAGGTGCGTTTTGTGCTGGTGGGAATGAGTCATGTCGGGCGATTGCTGACGGTGTGTTATACCTTGCGCGATGAGGAAGCAGTTCGCTTGATTTCGGCGCGCAAGGCCACGAAGAAAGAGGAGAAAAGTTATGCGCAAGGAATATAATTTTACGGGTGCGAAGCGCGCCAAGGATGTGCCCCATCTGGCTAAGCTGCAAGCTGAAATAGCGGGGAAGACACGCATTACCATGCGTGTGGATAATGCCGTGCTGGCGGTGTTCAAGGCGCGTGCAGAAACCAGCGGCGGCAGTTACCAGACCATGATGAATGAGGCATTGAAACAGTACGCGCTGGGTTTGTCCCTGGCCGATGTAGTGCGGGAAACGATCCGCGAGGAAATGCACTCCGCCTGATGTTGCATGGGCGGGCGATTAATTGAGCCCCTTTTAATTTGAATAGGTGACGCAATGGTATCTCTTCGATCAATAATACTGGGCGCGGCTCTTTCTGTGACAGCATTGAATGCGACGCTTGCAAGCGAAATACCTGATGAAGTTAAGCAGCGAGTGCGATCTGAATTGAACGATAAGTGTTTTAATTTCTTTATGGATGGTTTTCATCCTTTTAAAAGTGGATATCAATTCTTTGCGGCAACGAGTTGGCAACCAGATGGTGTATTTGCCATTGGCGAGAGAGATTCAGAACAGTTTTGTGCCTTCGATGTAAAGGGAAAGCTCAGCGGATGGGAGGCTGCAGAAAAATCTGCTATCAGTAGTTGCGAAAAATCTGACCCTACTGGCAAAGTCCATTGTGAAATATATGCACATAACAACGATATTATTTATGTGAGCATTCATGAACAACTTCAAGCGGCTCAGAAGCTACTTGATGCTGGCGATATATCAAGAACAGAGAAATCCCTAGACAACATTTTAACTAGAGGGGTGGCAAAAGTAGATCAGGGTGAATTCCACAAACTTCAGCATCAAGTTTTATCTGCACGACTTGATGCTGCAATGAAACTGTTTGATTCGGGCAATGTTCCTTCTGTTAAGCAGGAACTGAATGAAATTAATGGGAACGGTTTGAGCTATCTAACTGAATCTGAGACAGGGGAGTTCGAGTACCTGTCGGGTAAAGTTTCTGCTAGTAATCTAACGGAGCAGTCCAAGTTAGATGCCATAGGGCATTTTCATGCTGCATGGACTGGCTACAAGAATCTTGATAGTGCAGTTTCAGAGGGAAATCTTCTAATGACCACTGGGGATATAGATAAAAATTGGCCGGTTATTCGTAGTGCGTATCAATATTTTCTCGCGAATGCCAGTGATGAGAAAAAATCGCAGCACCCAGAAGCTGAGCAAAACTTAAAGCTGACCGAGCCATACTACTTAGCAGAGGTAGCACAAAAAGAGGCGGCAGCAAAGGAACAAGCGCGACTTGATGCTATTGAGTCTGAGCGCGAAGCTAAGGAGCAAGCAATTCTAGCAAAGGAAGAGGCAAAACAAGCAAAAATTGATGAGGCCAACGCTAAGAAAGAGGCAAAGCGGCAAGCGGAGCAAGACCGGCTTGATGCTATAAAAGAAAAGCGTGAAGCTAAGCGCCATGAAAATATCAGGCTAGCTGAAGAAAAGCGGATAGCTAGAGAGGGGGATGGGTCATCTGATGATTTAACCTGCAAGGGGTATGGAGCAAAGCCGGGTACTCAGGTATATATCAATTGTCGTATTCAACTCTCTCTTAAAGCTCAGGCATTGGCTAATCAACAGGCAGCGCAGGCTCGCGCCGAGTATGAACGTGAATCTGAACAGGCGGCGCAGGCTGCACAAGCTCGGGCTTCAAGAGAGCAACAAACTGAATACAACCGCCAGATGTTGGCTGCCCAGCAGGCTGAAGCTGAGAGACGCGCCGCAGCAGAGGAAAGCCGGCGGTCAGCAGAGGCATGGGCGGCATTTAGCAAGCAGCTTATAGACAACAGCACTCCTAACACCTCGAAGAATTACATGCTCTCAATTTGGCACAATCACAAATTGTGATTACTAATCTGTTGCGTCGTAGTATTAAACGTGTAGTAGTTCAGACTTCCGTAGAGGCCGCTTGCTCACGAAATTCTTTGCTATATATCGCCAGTAGTGTCCGGTTTAATTGATAGCCATCGGCTGCCAACTCAATATTGACAAGGGTTTCAAGCGATTCATGGGTGTCCACGATTTGAATTTCAGAGCAAACATTTGCGATCCTCTCGGGTTTGACGAACCAGGGGTGAAGCATGAACGTGGGCAAGACGCTGTTTGCGCAAGTCATGGA
>JACQFX010000039.1 GCA_016199835.1 Nitrosomonadales bacterium
AAACGAAGAAACTCTCCTTACGCTTCGCACGACCACCAATATCCGCGACGACAGTTCATCGACTGCACCGCCGGCATGCTTAACCCTAAACCGCTATCGCTGCGACGGCGACCTGCTTTTTAGTCTAACCGAACAGTATTGTGACCTGACCCGGCTTTACTACAAAAGCGTAGCGGCCCTCAAGGACGGGATATAAGGGTCTGTCATTGCCATCGGGCCGAAAACGCAGTAAAGTGATTCCACGTACAAGCCCCTTGGGAGAGCGTCATGGCCATCTCTAGCATCAGCACCAGCCCGACAACCGCAGACCTTATCAGCAGCGTTGCGCAGCCGGCAAAAGACAGCGCGCAAAAACAGATTACGCAACAAGCTTCGTCTATCGTGACTTTGTCTGCACAGGGCCAGCAGTTAAGCCAATCTCAAAGCACCCAGTCGCAATCTCCCAATGCCGTCGACTCGGTTGCCGCCGAAAATGTGGAAAGCACCGGCAAGGAACGCATTGAATCTTCCGGCATCCAGTTCATGGAAGGCGAGAGCAAGAGCGGTCGCGTCAACACCTACGCATAATCTGCAACAAATCCGATGAAACAGGAATGGCAGGACTTTCTGCAGCGGCAGGCTGCGTCGTTGCACGAGGGCATCGTGCAGCATTTCGGCAATGCGCAAGACGAACTCACCGCGACGCTGGCGGACACCGTGCTGTGCGACCTCGGCCAATTCGGCCTGCTCAAGGTCTCGGGCGAAGACGCGCAAAGCTTCCTGCAAAATCTGTTCAGCAGCGATGTGCGTGAAGTCGGCGCGCAGCGCGCGCAGATCAGCAGCTTCAACACCGCCAAGGGACGCATCCTGGCCACCTTCCTGATCTGGAAGCCTGGCGACGACTATTTCCTGCACTTGCCGCGCAGCCTGTGTGCCGCCATCCAGAAAAAACTTTCCATGTATGTGCTGCGCAGCAAGGTGAAAATCACCGATGCCAGCGACGAAATGGTCTGCCTCGGGGTGGCGGGTAAAGCGTCCGGGGCCCTGATCGAAGAATGCTTCGCCTCCATTCCACAGGACGCCATGGCCGTAACGCAGCACAATCACGGCACCGTCATTCGTCTCGGCAGCGAGCGCTTCCAGATCGTCACTACGCCGCAACACGCGTCCGCCTTGTGGAAATGCCTGGGCGATGGCGTGCGCCATGTCGGCTCATCGTGCTGGGACTGGCTCAACATCCGCGCGGGCATCCCCATCGTGCTGCCTGCCACGCAGGAACAGTTCGTGCCGCAGATGGCGAATCTTGAATTGATAGGCGGCGTGAATTTCAAGAAGGGCTGTTATCCGGGACAGGAGATCGTGGCGCGCGTGCAATATCTCGGCAAAGCCAAGCGGCGCATGTATCTCGCACATATCGCAGGCAACGCGCAGGCGGGTGATGAACTGTTCAGCGCGGAAATGGAAGCGGGCCAGTCCTGCGGCATGGTGGTGAACGCAGCATCCGCGCCGGGCGGCGGATGCGACCTGCTGGCCGTGGTACAGATCAGCAGCCACGCTATGCAAACGGTGCATCTCGGATCATTGCAGGGAGAGGCATTGGGTTTCCTGTCATTGCCTTACGCTATCCCGGCCTGAGATACCTAATCTCCGGTATTGCCCTGATCTCCACCCAATGTCCGACGAATTAGCCTTGCCGGAAAAACTGCTTGCGTGGGCCGACGAGCGCATCCTGATGTGCGGCATGCATCCATGAATATTTTCTCGTCACGTGAGCCGGATAATCACAAACTGCCCACGAGCTTCGGCTTCGAGCGCCCCCTGCTCCAACCCGCCCCCCTGGCACAAAGGCTGGCGGAATGCCTCGCGCTATCCATAGACTTCTTCGACAACCACACGACATCCGACGCCGTATCAAGCCTCGCGCGGCTCATGCGCCTCGCAGACGCGCACCGGGAAGCCTTGCTCGCCGCCATCGTTTCCATAGGCCACATCGGCCTCCTGCTTCCCGCCGCAACGGACGAAAAGACCCTCGCCGCGATTGCCGCAGATATGGATCTGATGATCACCGGCAGCGCGCCCAGCGAGATATTCGCACGCGAACTGGGTATGCTCGCGGGGGGGCAAACGATAGCAACGCGCATCTACAGGATGGCGGGCGTCGGCAGAATGGGCAGGCCAGCCAACATCGAAGCATTCGTCCCGGAAGCGGAGACCGCACTGGTCGACACCTGGATCCAGGATGGTGTCGGCACCCACCTCGCCTTCCGCGTGCAGTCGCGACTATCCGTCTGGAAAATTCTGGAACTGCTCGCGGACTGCGGATATTCCGTACCGCCCTTCATGCACGGGAAAGCGATGGAGAACCACAACAAGGGTTCACTCATCATCTATTACGACCTGCCCGATGCAACGGGAAAAAGATTCCGCGTCGAGTTCTACCATGAGCCCTGAGCAGCAAGACAAGACGGAAGATGCAACCGCGCAGATGCGCAGGATCATGGATGGATTCTGGGTGAGCCAAGCCGTATTCACTGCCGCCCGGCTCGGCATCGCCGATCATCTGACAGACGAAGCGCAGGACATCGAACATCTGGCCGCACTCGCTGGCGCGCATCCGGCATCGCTGTACCGTTTGCTGCGCGCGCTTTCCAGCATCGGCATCTGCGCCGAAATCTCGCCGCGCAGATTCGCGCTGACTCCGCTGGCAACCTGTCTGCGCAGCGACACTCCGGGATCTGTGCGCTCGTGGGCCATCTCCATGGGCGAGCTGGCATGGAAACCGTGGGGCGAATTGCAGCGCTGCATGCAGGACGGTCAGAGCGCGTTCCCACTGGTCTATGGACAAAGCCGCTACGCCTATCTGGCGCAACATCCCGCACTGGCCGCGCAGTTCGACCACGCCATGGCCGCCTTCGCCACCCAGATTGCCGAGTCCATCGCGACACACTATGCCGGGGTTGCGCTGGGCAAGATAATCGACGTCGGCGGCGGACAAGGTGCGCTGCTGGCGGCGCTGCTGCACGCCAGACCCGGATCGTCCGGCATCCTGCTCGAACGCGCTGACGTCAGCGCAAGGGCAAGAACGCTGCTGGACAAACAGGGACTCGCCGAACGCTGCCAGTGCATCGCGGGAGACTTTCTCAAGTCGGTACCGGAAAGCGCAGACACCTGCATACTCAGCGCCATCCTGCACAACTGGGCAGACCATGATGCTGCGCTCATTCTGCAAAATTGCCGCAACGCGCTGCACGCTTCGGGCAGGCTGCTGATCATAGATTCGGTACTCAAACCGGACAGCGGATTACACGCCAACTTTCTCGACTTGCATATGCTGGTCATGCATGGCGGACAGGAGCGCACCCGGGATGAGTTCCTGCAACTCATAACGTCTGCCGGGCTACGACTGGTGCGAATCATCCCCATGGCGGGATCGAACATCATCGAATGCCAGCGCTAAACATCTGCGCCATGTTTAAAACTGCCGGGCGCTTATAGCTGGAAGCGCAAGCGCATCCTGCGATGCGCCATGCCGGCATCCATGAACTCATCCCCCTCTTCCTCGAAACCGAAGCGCCGATAGAACGGCAGCGCCTGCACCTGCGCATTCAACACGACTTGCGCATAACCCTGGCTATGCGCATATTCGAGCAATGCTTCCAGCAAAGCCGAGCCCACTCTTTTACCGCGCCACTCGCGCAGCACCGCCATGCGTCCGATGTGCCCATCCGGCGTGATGCGCCCGCAACCGATGGCATTGCCCCCGGCATCCAGCGCAAGCGCATGACGGCAATGCTCATCCAGGCCGTCCCACTCCAGCTCCGCCGGCACATTCTGCTCGCGCATGAACACCGTCTCGCGCAGCGCGCGCAATAACGGCTCGCCGTCATGCCAACCCACCATATGCACCGTGATCCTGTCCATGCTTTTAACCTCCGGCCCGTCACCCATGATACGCGCTACAATTGGCGCACCTCAACAAGTCATGACTGTTACGCTGATGCAAAAAAGTCACTGGGGCGATCTCGCCGCCAAATGGAGCAGGATCGGTTCGCCATTGCGTCCCTGCGGCGAAGATGTGGAAATCTTCCGGCAAGCACTGGGGCCGGATAATGGAACGCATCTGCTGCTGGGCGTCACGCCGGAACTCGCCGCCTTCGCCGGGCGCACGATAGCCATAGACCACAATGCTGCGATGATAGACGCTATCTGGCCGGGCAACCACGCACAGCGCAGCGTTGTGCGCGGCAACTGGCTGAACCTGCCCTTCGCCCCCGACCAATTCGACACCGCCCTCTGCGACGGCGGCCTGACGCAACTATCCTGCCCCACGCAATATGCCGATCTGTTCGCGCAACTGGCACGCGTGCTCAAACCCGGCGGCAGGATATTACTGCGACTGTTCCTCAGCCCCGAGCAAGGTGAGACCAGCACGGAGGTCTGCAGCGACGCGCTGGCCGGGAACATACGCGGCTTCCACGCTTTCAAGTGGCGGCTGGCCATGGCCGTCGCAGCGGAAGCGGGTAACATCAACCTCCCCGTCTCATCCGTATACGCAGCCTTCGAGCGCCTGCTGCCGGATCGTGCGCGGCTCGCCGCAGCCAGCGGCTGGGCCGCAGAAGACATCGCCACCATAGATCCTTACCGCGATTCGCCCATGCACTACAGCTATCCCACGCTGTCGCAGTTCCGCGCCATGCTGCCGCACAAACTCAAGGAAATCGCCGTGATCCATGGCCGCTATGAACTGGCAGAGCGCTGCCCCATCGTCGCATTGGAGTGCCGCAAGGAATGAACCCGGCAACGGATCCGCTTGGGCCAAGCCACATCGCGGGCATCGCCTGGCCGCCGCTGGTCGAGGCACAGATTCCGCAATTACCGCCGCTGATGCAGAAGCTGGAACGAACACAATGGCTGGCGCCGCATGAGTTGCGCGCCTCGCAACACCGGCAACTTGCCGTGCTGGCGGCTCACGCGCAGAACCACTCGCCGCATTTTCGCGCACGCCTGCACGATGCGGGATTGCAGCCGCAAGACCTGTCCTCGCCAGAAGGATTGCGCAGGCTGCCGCTACTGACCCGGCGCGAACTGCAATCCGCCGGGCAGGCTTTGTTCTGCACGCAACTGCCCGCAACCCACCAGCCGCTTGCGGAAACCCAGACCTCCGGCTCCAGCGGTGAACCCGTGGTCGTTAAGCGCACCGCCATCAGCCAGTTGTTCTGGATGGCCGAGACCCTGCGCGAGCATCTGTGGCAACAACGCGATTTCTCCGGTACGCTCGCGGTCATTCGCGCCAATTATCCGGCTGGCGCGCCGGAGCATCACGCAAGCTGGGGTGCGCCGACCAGCGTAATGTTCCGCACCGGCCCTTCGCATGCGATGCGCATCACCACCGATGTGGCGCAACAGGCCGAATGGCTGGCGCGCATCGACCCGCATTACCTGCTCACCTACCCGACCAACCTCGGCGCGCTGCTGTCGCAGATCGAACGGTGTGGTATCCGCTTGCCCCGATTGCGCCAGATACGCACCATAGGCGAAACACTGGGCACACCCGTGCGCGAGGCAGCGCGCTCGGTACTCGGCGTGGAAATCGCCGACACCTACAGTTCGCAGGAAGTCGGCGTCATCGCGCTGCAATGTCCGCACAGCGGGCTATATCACATCATGGCGGAAAGCCTGATCGTCGAAGTGCTGGATGAACACGGCATGCCTTGCGCACCGGGACAGATCGGGCGCATCGTGCTCACCGATCTGCACAATCTCGCCACACCGCTGGTGCGCTACGCCATAAACGATTACGCCGAGGTCGGCGCCGCCTGCCCCTGCGGGCGCGGCCTGCCAACGCTCAAACGCATAGTCGGGCGCGAGCGCAACATGCTGCTGTTGCCCGATGGCCGCCGCCACTGGCCGCTGGTCGGTTTCGATAAATACCGCAGCATCGCGCCGATACGCCAATACCAGCTCATCCAGCGCGACCGCGAACGAATCGAAGTGCGCCTGGTCGCCGCCACCGCATTGACTGCCACACAGGAAACACAGCTAGGTGCATTGATCCACACTGCGCTGGGCCATCCCTTCCAGTTGTCATTCGTTTATTTCGACGGCGAGATACCGCGCAGCGCCGGGGGAAAGTTTGACGAGTTCGTTTGCGAGGCACGGGAATAGCTTACGCAGCGTACACGGCTTGCGGTCTGGTGTAGAACGCCCGATCCCAGCGCCCGTGTTCAGGCTCGCCTATGCCGGAAGCCTTCCAGCCGCCGAATGGCGCGGCAGGGGAAATTTGCAGCGGGCATTGATTGATGGCGACAATGCCGGACTGCGCTTCCGCCGCGACACGGCGCTGGATACTTTCATCATCCGAAAATATCATGGTGACCAGCCCGTGCTTCACGCCGTTGTTCAACTCCAGCGCATGATCCATATCGCGTGCTTGCATCAACACCGCGATGGGGCCAAAGCTCTCTTCCTGCGCCAGTTCGGAATCCGCTGCGACATCCGCAACCAGAGTCGGCGCGAACCAGCAACCGCGCGCATAACCATCCGGGATATTGCCGCCGCACAACACCCGCGCCCCCGCCTCTTTGGCAGCTTCTGTCAAGGCCAGCATGCGCGTCTGCTGTTCGCGCGAAATCAGCGGGCCGACCTGCGTGTGCGGATCTTCCGGCATGCCCAGCCTTAAGGCTGCGGTCGCCCGCACCAGCGCCGCCTCGAAACGCGGCATGGCAGATGCCTGCACGATCAAACGGCGCGGTGCAGTGCAGCGCTGTCCGGAGAAACTGAACAGCGCGGGCGCAAGCTGGCGCGCAAGCGATTCGACATCCGCACAATCCATGACGATGACCGCGTTGTTGCCGCCGAGCTCCGCCTGCAAAGCCTTGCCCTGCGCCGCACACACTGCGGCCACCGAACGGCCTGCGGCGATCGAGCCGGTAAAGGAGATTGCGTCGATGCCTTGCTGCGCGGTCAGCAAACGCCCGCTATCGGAATCGCCCGTCACCAGTGCCACCACCTCGGCGCATCCTGCGTCCACCAATGTTTCCAGCAGCAGGCGGGAAAGCTGCGAAGCCTGCAATGCCGGTTTCCACACTGCCGCGTTGCCATACAGCAATGCGGGAGCGAGTTTGCCGACGGGTATCGCCAGCGGATTATTCCATGGCGTGATCAGCCCGACCACGCCGACAGGACAATGGCACACCTGGAAATCCGCGCCGCTTTCCGGCCCTGCATTTGCGCCAGCCAGCGTGTGCTGCAACAGGGCGACGGCATAATCGAATTCCGCCCGCGCATTCAGCAACGGCTTGCCGACTTCGCGCACCAGCAGCGCGATCAATCGTTCCTTGCTGGCCTCCAGGCTACCCAGCCAACGCTGCAATCCTGCGGCACGCTGTGCGCTCTCCATGCGCCCCCACACCGCTTGCGGCGCACGCACGCCGCATACGGCCTGCGCCACTTCGCGCGCGCGCATCAATGGCACTTGCGCCAGCACCTCGCCCCAGTCGCAGGGATCATGATGCGGCCAGGTTTGCACGGCGGAGGATGCGCTGGATGAAGCCAGTCGCGCGGCAATCTCTTCCGTGTCCAGGCAATGCGCGGCGCGGCCTGCGAGATAATCCAGCGTGAGGCGTGCATGCTCGGGTTCGGTCGAAGCAACCGCATCGCGCGCCAACCAGACTTCGTAGCCGAGACGATAAGCATCGAGCACCGCAGCGCGCACACAGGCATGGGTGTACAGCCCGGCAATGATGAGCGTGTCCACCTCGCCTGCAGCCAGTGCCGCGCCGAGTTCCGGATTATCGAAGGGATTGAAAAAAGTCTTGGCGAAAACCGGTTCATGCGGCAGGGGCGCCAGTTCTTGCGGCGGCAGCACGCCGGACGTTCCCGCCACACATGCCCGGCGCTGGTCGCGCTGCCAATGCGGCATGCGATCCGAGCCGTCCGCGCGCACCCGGGTCACGGCATGCAGCACCGAAATGCCAGAGCGCCTGCACAGCTCCAGCAGTTTCGCTGCATCGTGTATGAAGCGCGCGGCTGGGGGTTGCAGCCCCGGACGGTTCAGGTAGTCCTGTTGCAGATCTACGAGCAACAGAGCCGCGCGCATCTCAATCCACCGTGATGCGTAATGCGTCGCGTATGCGCGCACCCAGCTCGCGCGTGCCGATTATCTGGCAGCCCGAGGCGGCGATGTCTGTCGTGCGATAACCTGCCGCCAGCGTGCGTGCGATGGCATCGCGGAGCGCCACTGCGCCCTGCGTCCAGCCAAAACTCTCTTCCAGCATCATCGCCAGCGACAGCAACTGCCCGACCGGATTGGCGCAGTCCTTGCCGGCCAGATCGCGTGCCGCGCCGTGCCCGGTCTGGTACACCCCCTTGCCGTCCATGCTGAAATTCCCGGAATAGGACATGCCGCGCGAGCCGAGCAGCAACGCGCCACAATCGGCCAGCACGTCGCCAAACATATTAGGTGAGACGATGACATCGAAGCGCTGAGGATCCGCGATGAGCTGGTAAACCGCATTGTCTATCTCGAGGACTTCCACCGCATCCAGCGCGACCTGCTGCTGTAATTCTTCCAGGCACTCCTGCCACAATTCGCTGATGGTCGGCACGCCCTCCGGTTTGAGCACCACACACAAACGGCCGCGCCGCAATGCCGCCAGGCGTCCGGCGACACCGAGGATGCGCTCGACATGATCGTGGCGGTAACAGAATTGCTGCGAGGCCATCGCGCGCCCCTCCTCGTCCATGCTGCGCTGCCATTGCCCGAGATACAGCCCGCCCGTGTTTTCGCGCACCGCGACGATGTCCACGCCGTCCAGTTTTTCCGGGCGCAGCGCACCGGTGTCGCGCAGTGGCGCACAGGGTTGCAGCGGGGTGAACTTGCAGAACAGATCAAACTTCGCGCGCAAGTCATACACGAAACGCGCGCCGCCCGCACCGCAGAACAGCGCGCCACCGTCGGTGAAGATGGACTCGCAGAACGCAACCGCCTCATCCGGCAAACCATTGCCGTGCCGCTGCTTGGCCTCCGTGCCTATCAGGCCGCCCATGCGTATCTCGAAGCGCCTGCCGCCCGCTTGCGCCAGCGCATCGAGCACATCAAGCGCGATGGCGACCACTTCGGGGCCTATACCTTCGCCGTTGAATACGCCTACCACGTGGCATGCTGGCCCGCCAGCACGAGTATGCGCCGGCAATGCATCAGTAAATTTCCTGCTCATGAAGCGTTCCCTTGTTGTCCGATATTCCGCACCCGCGAAACTGTGGCGGAAAGCTCTGCACGAATCAGTTTGCCATTGGGGGTGCGCGGAAAATTCTGCATGATAAAAAACTGTTTAGGCTGGAATAGACCCAGTTGCCGCCTGGCATGCTCGGCGACATCATCCAGATTTATTTCCGGCACGCGCGGCATGAGCGCTGCCGCCAGGAAAGGCACTGCCGCATCATCGTTCATGACAAACACTGCTGCCTCTGCCACCTGCGGATGTCGCGCCAGGATTTCTTCCATGTAGACTGGATTGACCTTGTGACCGCCAAGATTGATCACCTCATCTATCCTGCCTTCTATGAACAGCAAGCCCTCTGCGGTTATCTGTCCACGATCCCCGGTATAAAACCAGCCATCGCGAAACTTCCGCGCCGTCTCCTGCGCATCGCCATAGTATTCCGTGGGCATGCCTTCCACCTTTACCCGTATCTCACCTGACGCGCCCAGCGGCAAAACCTGTGCCGACTCATCCAGCACATCCACCTGCACCCAAGGCAGGATTTTACCCGAGCTGCGCGGCCAGACCGCAAGGATATCCGGCGTCGCAATCGATACCGGCCCCAGCTCAGTCAATCCATAAGCTGTGAAAACATTGGGAGTGAACCTGGCCCGCAGTGCGTCCAGCAAGGCTGGCGGAGTCGCGCTCCCGACCGAGCGTAGATGTTTGAGGCTGGGAAACGCGACGCCGTCGTCTGGCAACAACGCCAGCATCTGCGTGATCACTGCCGGCGGTAAGAACACATGGGTGACCGCATGCAAATTGATCGACGCCATCTCATCCTGCGGGCTGGATGAATTCGGGAAAACGACTGTGCCGCCTATCGTCAATGCCCCGATGGCAAAGGTAAAGCCCAAGGCAAAATTAATATCGAAAGGCATCACTCTGAAATCGCTATCGCAGTCACAAAGCATCTTTTCTATCCGGTCAAGCAGATGCCCATGAGTGAGCATCTCCCCCTTGGGATCGCCCGTGGTGCCGGACGACAGGCTGATGCGGAATGGCGTGGCGGCATCCGGCACATAATCCGTGAAGCCCATGTCCATCTCATTCGTTCCTGTCGGCACTGCATCCAGTCGAATGTTCTTTATTCCGGCAATACCGTGGTCGCCATTGAACGACACCATGGTACGAACGCCGAATTTACTGACGATTTTTTCCTTGGAAGATTGCGGCAGCAAGGGGTGCACGGGAACCGACACTGCCCCCAACCGGGCCAGCGCCAGCATCGCCACACAATGCAACGGTGCGCGCACCATGGACAAGCCGACCATATCGCCGGGGCGCACGCCCTGTTCATGCATCGTTCTGGCGACCGCGCACAACAACGAATAAAATTTTCGGTAAGACAGCACCCGACCATCGAATATGAAGGCGGGCGCGGCAGGCTTGCTGAATGCAGCCAGCTTTATGACATCTATCAGATTCATGTGACGACGCAGCTCATTGCGGCGACCAGTTGGAACGCACCTTGCGCGCCTCGGTGAAGACCTCATCCAGCTTGCACGCATCGCTCTGCTCCAGGGCCTGATGCAAAACGTATAATTCATCGGCGTACTGCCTGAGTTCGCGCAGCAGCGCATCGCGGTTGGCAAGGCAGATGTCGCGCCACATCTCCGGCGAACTCGCGGCGATGCGCGTGAAATCGCGGAAGCCGCTGGCGGCGAAGGACAGGAGCAGGTCGCGGTTGTCGCGTTGCGCCAGGTCGTGCACCAGCGCGAACGATAACAAATGGGGGAGATGGCTCACGGCGGCGAACACTTCGTCGTGTTGCTGCGGCGTGAGTTCGCTGACTTTTGCACCGCACAGTTCCCATGCCTTGCGTATGCGCGCGACGGCTTCAGGCGAATTCTCCGGCATGGAAGTCAGCACCACTTTCTTGCCTACATACAGATCGGGCAATGCTGCTTCCGGGCCGGTTTTCTCGGCTCCGGCGATAGGATGCGCAGGTATGAATTGCGCGAGTCTGTCGCCCATGTTTGCGCGCGCCGCAGCAACCACATCGCCCTTGGTGCTGCCGCCATCGGTGACCAGCGTATGCTGGCCCAGATGCGGCGCGATGCGCGCCATGAGTTCGCCCATCTGGCCTACCGGTGTGGCGAGCAGCACGATGTCGGCGTCGTTCAATTCGGCGTAGTCGCTGCCGATGCGGTCGATAATGCCGAGCTGTTTGGCCTGCTCCAGCGTCTCTATCCTGCGCCCGAAACCGACCACTTCACCGACAGCATTAATTTTGCGCAACGCCAATGCGAACGAGCCGCCGATCAGACCGACGCCGAAGATGATTATTTTTTTGAATTCAGGTTCGGACATCAGCAGTCCCTCTTTAGCCTCTACCCTCTCCCCCTGCATGGGGGAGGCAATCAAACTCCTTCCCCCTTACAGGGGGAAGGTTGGGATGGGGGTAGAAACGATATATTCCGAGAATCTTTTAAAGCGTGCGCCCCACCGCCCCGGCTATCGCACCCAGCGTACCCATCAACTTCTTCAACTCCTGCGGCGTCAGGGCCTGGTCGGCATCGCACCAGGCTTCACAGGGGTTCGGATGCATCTCGATCAGCAGGCCATCCGCACCCGCAGCAATCGAGGCTTGCGACAGCGCCGCAACCATCCACGCCTTGCCGCCCGCGTGCGAGGGGTCGACGATCACTGGCAGATGCGTTTCTTTTTTCAGCACCGGGATCGCGGTCACATCGAGCACGTTGCGGTAGTAAGTTTCAAAAGTGCGGATACCGCGCTCGCAGAAGATGATGTTGTGGTTGCCGCCTGCCGCGATGTATTCCGCCGACATCAGCCACTCGGAGATGGTGGCCGACATGCCGCGCTTCAATATCACCGGCTTGTTGATGCGGCCGACTTCCTTGAGCAGGTCGAAGTTCTGCATGTTGCGCGTGCCGATCTGGATCACGTCCACGTCGTATTCCATGAAGGTGTCCAGCATGCGCAGATCCATCAGTTCGGTGACGATGGGCAGCTTGTAGGGAGCGGCCGCTTTGCGGAATATATCCAGACCTTCCACGCCCTTGCCCTGGAAGGTGTAAGGGCTGGTGCGCGGCTTGAATGCGCCGCCGCGCATCAAACGGCAGCCTGCTTCATTCACAAACTTGGCCGACAAGTCCATCTGTTCCTGCGTCTCCACCGAACACGGCCCGGCGATAATCTGGATCTGGTTGCCGCCCAATTTGATCCCGCCGATGTCGATGACGGTATCGGCCTTGTGCGATTCGCGCGAGACGATCTTGTATTGTTTGGCGATGTGCATCGCCGATTCCACGCCGGGCAGCGAGGTGAACATCTCCTCGGTCAGGGGGCGCTCGTCGCCGATTGCGCCGATCACGGTGCGCTCAACGCCGCGCGAAATATTGGCCTTCAGTCCGGCCGTTTCCAACCGCTTCACCACCGCGCCGATTTGCTCGTCGGTGACTTCTCTTCCCATTACGATAATCATGCCGTTTCCCCCAGTACTTGCTTCAATGCAGTTAAAAATTTCTCGTTTTCCGATTCCAGCCCGATGCTCACACGCAAATAATCCGGCATGTCGTAACTGGCGATGGGCCGTACGATCACACCCAGTTCCAGCAGGCGGCGGTAATTCTTCATGCCGTTGCCGATTTTGAAGGCGATGAAGTTGCCATAGGACGGGATGTATTCCAGCCCCAGTTGCTCCAGCCCCCGCGTGATCTGTTGCATGCCGCGCTGGTTCAGCTCGTTGGTCTGACTGACGAAAGCTTCATCCTGCAAGGCCGCCACGGCGGCAGCCTGCGCCACGCTGTTGACGTTGAACGGCTGGCGCACGCGATTCATCATGTCGGCCACCTGCACATCGGCGAAGGCATAACCCACGCGCAAACCGGCCAGGCCATAGGCCTTGGAGAAGGTGCGCGAGATGATGAGATTGGGAAATTCCTTCAGCCAGCTCACGCTGTCGTAGCGATTCGCCTGCGGCAGGTATTCGTTGTAGGCCTCATCCAGCACCACCAGAATGTTCGCGGGCAGCGCGCGCATGAACTCCAGCAAATCCGCCGCACTCAGGAAGGTGCCGGTCGGGTTGTTGGGGTTGGCGACGAATACCAGCTTGGCTTTATGTTCAACGGCAACTTTCAGCATCGCCTTCAGGTCGTGGCCGTAATTGATCGCAGGCACAGATACACCGCTCGCCCCCACTGCCTGCGTCGCCAGCGGATACACCGCGAAAGCATGATCCGAGTACACCGCCTTGTCGCCCACCGCGAGAAAAGCGCGCGCGGCCAGCTCCAGCATGTCGTTGGAACCGTTGCCCAGCACCATGCATTCGTGTTTGACGCCATAGCGTTTGCTCAGCGCATCCTTCAACTCGAAACCGTTGCCGTCCGGATACAGCGCGATGGTCTTGAGCGCTTCCTGCATCGCGGTCATGGCACGCGGGCTGCAACCGAGAGGATTCTCGTTGGAGGCCAGCTTGACAATGTCGGTGATGCCCAGCTCGCGCTCCAGCTCGGCAATGGGTTTGCCTGGCTGGTAGGGCGCGATGGCGCGAATGTAGGGTGGTGCCAAATCGGAATAATTCATTGCAACTTAAAATCCAAATTGTAGGGCGGGTTCTACCCGCCGGATTTATGTTGTCTGGCGGGTGGAACCCGCCCTACGCTTTTCTAAACAGCCACCGGGTAAGAACCCAGCACCTTCACAAAGGCCGCAACCTGTTTCAATTCGGCCAATGCTGCAGCCACTTTTTCATCCTGCTGATGCCCTTCGATGTCCACAAAGAACACGTATTCCCACAGGCCGGAACGCGCCGGGCGCGATTCAAGTTTGGTCATGGATACCCCATGCTTTGCCAGAGGCGTCAGCAGGTCGTGCACCGCGCCGGGACGATTCGCGGCAGACATTACCAGCGAAGTTTTATCTTTGCCGGATGGCGCCACTTCCTGATTGCCGATCACCAGAAAACGCGTAGTGTTGCGCGGGTCGTCTTCTATATTTTCAACCAGCACAGGCACGCCGTGGTATTCCGATGCCTGCTTGCCCGCAATCGCCGCACTATCAGTAGGTTCCGTTGAAGCCAGCCGTGCCGCTTCTGAATTACTTGAAACCGGAATACGTTCCGCATGTGGCAAACGCGCGTTCAGCCAGCCCTGGCATTGTCCCAAAGATTGAGGATGTGAATACACACGGCGGATATTTTCTAATTCGGCCTGATGCGACATCAAACACTGGTGCACCGTATAAACTATCTCGCCACAAATCTTGAGCGGAGTCTGCAACAACAAATCCAGTGTACGATTTACAGCACCTTCAGTTGAATTTTCAACCGGCACAACACCATAAGCAGCTTCACCCCGCTCCACAGTTCTGAAAACTTCGTCAAGGGAGCGACAAGGAACTCCCAGACTCGCTTTACCAAATCGACTTTGAAGTGCAGAGCCAGTAAATGTGCCCTCCGGCCCGAGGTAGGCCACACACAGCGGCGCTTCTAGCGCACGGCACTGTGACATGATTTCAGTATAAAGCTGCGCTACCGCCGCATTAGAAAGCGGGCCGGGATTGTTATCCTGCATGCGCCGCAGAATCTGCGCTTCGCGCTCGGGACGCAGCACCGCATCGCTATTTTTGACGTGGCCGATCTGCTGCGCCAGCGCGGCGCGCTGACTGAACAGCTTCAGCAACTCGTCGTCGAGACGGTCAATCTGCGTGCGAAATTGTTTTAACTTATCGCTCATTTTGCTAGCCGCGCTGCCGGGCGAATTCGCCCATGAAATCCACCAGCGCCTGCACGCCGGCCAGCGGCATGGCATTGTAAATCGAAGCGCGCATGCCGCCGACCGAGCGATGGCCCTTGAGTTGCAGCAGGCCGCGCGCGTCGGCCTGTTTGAGGAAGTCAGCATCGAGAGCGCTGTCCTTGAGCGTGAACGGCACATTCATGCGCGAACGGTCGGCCTGGCTCACCGGACAATGGTAGAAACCGTTGCTGGCGTCTATCGCGCCATACAGCAATTTCGCCTTGGCGATGTTGGTCTGCTCCATCGCGGCGATGCCGCCATTTTTCCTGAGCCACTGGAATACCAGCCCGGCTATATAGATACCGTAGGTGGGCGGCGTGTTGTACATCGAGTCACCGTCGGCGTGGATCTTGTAATCCAGCATGGTCGGCGTGTTCGCGGCGACCTGCCCGAGCAGATCTTCGCGCACGATGACCAGCGTTACTCCGGCTGGGCCGATATTCTTCTGCGCACCCGCATAGATCAGGCCGAACTTCGACACATCATAGGAACGCGACAGAATATTGGAGGACATGTCCGCCACCAGCGGCACATCGCCAGTGTTTGGCACCCAGCCGAACTCCACGCCGCCTATGGTCTCGTTCGGCGTGTAGTGCAGATAGGCTGCGCTGGGGTCACATTTCCAGTCAGCGAAAGCCGGGACGTAAGTGCATTTACTGTCGTTGTTATCCGCCACCACATTCACGCCGCCAAACTTCTTCGCCTCGCCTATGGCCTTCTTCGACCATTCGCCGGTATCCACATAATCGGCAGAATCCTTGCCGCACAACAGATTCAGCGGGATCATGGAAAATTGCAGATGCGCACCGCCTTGCAGGAACAGCACCTTGTAATTCGCGGGTATGCCCATCAACTCGCGCAAGTCGGCAATGGCCTGGGCATGAATGCCCATATATTCCTTGCCGCGATGCGACATCTCCATCACCGACATGCCGCTGCCGTGCCAGTCCGGTAATTCGGCCTGCGCCTGTTGCAACACTTCCTTCGGCAATACCGCCGGGCCTGCACTGAAGTTGTAGATCGTCATACTTGTTCCAAATCGTTCAAGAAAATGAAATGCCTGCGTTCGCAGCTATTTTAGCCGCCAGTTTTTTGAAATCCTCATAACAGCTCGCGACTGCCTCCTGATGTGATCCAATCGCGCCATCGGCAGATTTCAAAAAGAAAATTGGCTTGTTTGCTTCCATCGCCATCGGCATCAGGCTACGGTAATGCTTCAGAAGTGCAAGCATATATGGATCATTGGCCACGGAAATATTGCTTGCAGCATCCTCAGTCAATACAGCTTCGCGATAAGTCTGAGGGATTCTATCCAGCCAACGCTGATAGGCTTTTACCGGGCGGCTGTCTCGAATTCCGTGTTGCATAACAATGTAGCCTACGGGTTGCATCGCTCCTTTTGGCATCGGTACATCAACAGGCGCTTTCTTCAGCAACTCATTCCAAACCTCACGCCACTCATTCAGTGTTGGCCCAAGGTTCTTGAGACCTTGCAAAGAAAATAAATCCGGCGCAAGCGGCAAACAGACTTGATCGGAAGCGATCAATGCGGATCGGTTAATCGCCCCCAAGTTTGGGCCAACATCAATTAAAACCAGTTCGGCTTCACGATCAACACCATGCTGCACAAGACGATGAAAAGCAGTCATAGTACGGAAAGCGGATTCATCACCCAATTGGCAATTAGGCCACGCAGCTGAAAGTTTATCTTCAAACCGAGACAATCCAAGATCCCCCGGAATCAGCCCAAGCTGATCAGTAATCTTTTCAATGTGCGGTTTAGCAATATCTCCGGTGCCTCTTAGGATCGGACGAATTGCCCCGTAAACAGTGTCTGGATGTTCACCGTCCGGCCACAATTCTTCCAGCCGCTCTTCATCCAGAAACATGGAAGTCAGGTTGGCCTGCGGATCAAGATCAACCGCCAATGTTTTGATTCCACGATCCGCAAACATCCATGCAAGGTGGTACACCAACGAGGTTTTTCCCACCCCGCCTTTGTTGTTGAAGAAGGCAATAGTTTTCATCGTGCTCCCCGTCGAACCGTAACCGCGACAACACGGTCTTCAAAACTGAATTCCGCAGGAGGATTGCCGCTCTCCTTCAACAATTTTTGCGCATGCTGAATACCAAAGCCGAACCTGTTGACGTAACCCATCGCCTTCAATGCTTCGGCCATTACCGGATTGCGATAACTGTTCCGGCTCATGATGGTTTCCGGCGTTACCTCGCCATACAAACCGCCGGGGCTCTGTATTTCGATACGATCCGCAAACCAATAAAAACGGATGGGCGTATTGGATTGATAATCGCGGTGAATTACTGCGTTATGCAACAACTCACGCACCGACCATTCTGGATAGTCGGGCAATAATTGATCCTGAAACCCTTTGCCGGGCTTCATCCCCACTTGGTTGCATGCTCGGAATTTATCGCGCAGGCCATCCAGAACAGTGCGCATATCTCCGGAAATTTCTGCTTGATCTACTGGCATGTCGGTCATCGCCGTACCGGGAAAGCGCAGAAATTGCACATACGCTCCCGGCAGAAAAAAGCGCGGGTTATTGCCGAACAACAGAATACCTGTGGTGGTAGGACAATTCTTGGGTAAGTCGAACAGCCGTAAGGAAGCCAATTGTTCTTCGATTGTGCGGTGATTCGCTTCTATCACTTCTGGCGCGATCACTTGAGCGCGGTATTCACCGAACAAGCGGAGAGATAAGTCTGCAAGGTTTGCCTCCGGGAAAGGCAGCACATCAAACGTATGCGCCCTGGCAATACGCTTCTCGGTTAACACCCGCTCATCTTGCTTGTGCGCAGTGCCTTTACGTGGTCCGATACGCACCCAAGTTGTACCTTTGTAACGAACCGGCGGCATATCCGATGGCTGCACTTCCACAACGGCAACATCGCCGCCTTGCAATTTGAATCTCGCTACAGTCATCACTGGCTGTGGCAGCACGTTACCATCAGAGCGGATAGCCCCAAGATTTTGCAATAGCTGATCCGTCACCTGCAATCCTGACAAGCTTCCATCATTCCTGACACCAATCAACAAATAGCCGGGTTGACGATGATTGGGCAAATCATTGGCAAATGCACAAATCGCCTGGCAGAACTTGTCCGTATTATTCACGGATTCGGTACGCTCGACGCGATCCGATTCCAGATCGGACAACAACTCAGTCAATTGTGCTTCGGTCAGCATCTGGCTTTATTCGGAGTCTTCTTCCGGTTCCGCAATCCGGCTCAAGCCGGCCAGCTTATCGTCCTTGCCCAGATTCATCAGCGTGACGCCTTGCGTGGTGCGGCCCATCTCGCGGATCTCCTTGACGCGAGTGCGGATCAACACGCCGTTGGTGCCGATCAGCATGATCTCGTCTTCGCTGTTCACCAGCGTCGCTGCCACCACCTTGCCGTTGCGCGCCGAGGTCTGGATCGCGATCATGCCTTGCGTGCCGCGTCCGTGGCGGGTGTATTCGACTATCGAGGTGCGCTTGCCAAAGCCATTTTCGGTTGCAGTCAATACGCTCTGCTGTTCGTTCTCGGCCACCAGCAACGAGATCACTTGCTGCCCCTTCGCGAGTTTCATGCCGCGCACGCCGCGCGAGGCGCGCCCCATGGAACGCACGTCGTTCTCGTCGAAACGCACCGCTTTGCCGCCGTTGGAGAACAGCATCACGTCGTGCTTGCCATCGGTCAGCGCGACACCTATCAGGTAATCGCCTTCGTCCAGGTTGATGGCGATGATGCCGGCCTTGCGCGGATTGGAGAAGTCCGACAATGCGGTCTTCTTCACCGTGCCGTTGGCGGTGGCGAAAAACACGAACTGCTCCTCGCTGAATTCCTTCACCGGCAGGATGGCGTTGATCTTCTCGCCCTCTTCCAGCGGCAGCAGATTGACGATGGGCTTGCCGCGCGAGATGCGCGAGCCTTGCGGCACGTCGTACACCTTGATCCAGTACACGCGACCACGGCTGGAGAAACACAGGATGTAGTCGTGCGTGTTGGCGATGAACAGGTTGTCGATGAAATCGTCTTCCTTGGTCGCGGTCGCCTGCTTGCCACGCCCGCCACGCTTCTGCGCGCGGTATTCATCCAGCGCCTGCGCCTTCATGTAGCCGCCGTGCGACAGCGTGACCACCACGTCTTCCGGCGCGATCAGGTCTTCCATGCTCATGTCCTGCGTGTGCGTGACGATCTCGCTGCGACGCTTGTCGCCGTATTGCGCCTTGATCGCGACCAGCTCCTCGCTGATGATCTGCGTGATGCGCGCAGGCTTGGCCAGGATGTCGAGCAGGTCGGCGATCTTGTCCATCACCTCGCGGTATTCGCCCACGATCTTGTCCTGCTCCAGACCGGTCAGGCGCTGCCAACGCAGTTCCAGTATGGCTTGCGCCTGCACGTCGGACAGCATGTAAGCGCGCTGCCTGCCTTCGCCCGTCAGGCCAAATTCCGGCAACAGATTTTCCGGGCGCGATGCGCCGCTCACGCGGCTCAGCATGTCTTCCACCAGGGATGAGCGCCAGCCCCGCGCCATGAGTTCGCGCTTGGCATCGGCGGGAGTCGGCGCCGCCTTGATCAGCGCGATGATCTCGTCCACGTTGGACAGCGCAACCGCCAGACCTTCGAGAATGTGGCCGCGATCGCGCGCCTTGCGCAGATCGAACACGGTGCGGCGCGTCACCACTTCGCGGCGGTGGCGCAGGAACGCGTCGAGGAACTGTTTCAGGTTGAGCAGCTTGGGCTGGCCGTCGAGCAGCGCCACCATATTCATGCCGAAGCTGTCCTGCAACTGGGTCTGCTTGAACAGGTGGTTGAGTATGACTTCCGGCACTTCGCCACGCTTGAGTTCGATCACCGCGCGCATGCCGGATTTATCCGACTCGTCGCGTATCTCGGAGATACCTTCGATCTTTTTCTCGCGCACCAGTTCGCCGACCTTGATCAGCAGGTTGGCCTTGTTCACCTGATACGGCAGTTCGTCGATGATGATGGCCTGGCGTTCGCCCTTGCCGATGTCCTCGAAATGGGTGCGCCCGCGCATGACCACACGCCCGCGCCCGGTGCGATAGCCTTCCTTGACGCCCGCCGTACCGTAGATGAAACCTGCTGTCGGGAAATCCGGCGCGGGAACGATCTCGATCAACTCCTCGATGTCCATCTCCGGGTTTTTCAGCAAGGCCAGGCAGGCATCCACCACTTCGCCCAGATTGTGCGGCGGGATGTTGGTCGCCATGCCCACCGCAATACCGGATGAGCCGTTCACCAGCAGATTGGGGAAGCGTGCCGGCAACACCAACGGTTCCTGCTCGGAGCCATCGTAGTTGGGCCCGAAATCCACAGTCTCTTTTTCGAGGTCGGCCAGTAACTCGTGCGCGATGCGCGCCATGCGGATTTCGGTATAACGCATCGCCGCCGCGTTGTCGCCGTCCACCGAACCGAAGTTGCCCTGCCCGTCCACCAGCATGTAGCGCAGCGAGAAATTCTGCGCCATGCGCACGATGGTGTCGTACACCGCCGTGTCGCCGTGCGGATGGTATTTACCGATCACGTCGCCGACGATACGCGCCGATTTCTTGTAGGCCTTGTTCCAGTCGTTGGACAGCTCGTGCATAGCGAACAGCACGCGCCTGTGCACCGGCTTGAGGCCGTCACGCGCATCGGGCAAGGCGCGCCCGACTATCACACTCATCGCATATTCGAGATACGACTTGCGCATCTCTTCTTCAAGACTGACCGGCAGGGTTTCTTTAGCGAATTGTTGTTCCATGTAATGCAAGGCCCTAAGTAAGCTTATAAAACAGCCTGCAATTTTATCACGCCGCCCCCTCCCGCGCCAAAACTAAAATATCCCCCCATCCGGGCGCGCCGCAAGGCGGCCCGGCATTTTCGGGGGAAGCAGGAATCGCCCGGAACGGGCGAGGGTTGACGACCGACTATTGGCCCAGCAAACCTTGCGCAACCATATTCTTCATCATGAGGCCAATGTAGGAGGCGATGAGTCCCCGGTTCGAACCCAGTATCCCGGTTTCGGCAGACGCGGCCCAGATCAGATTTTCATTATTGGCGTCATACAGATTGGTTTCCATCACCGCGTACTCGTTCTCGGTCACGTAGCCCGGCGTGTACATTGCATCATAGCCATATTCGTAATAGTCGCGCCACTTGCCGTAATGATGCGGAAGATAGTAGGGCGTTCCCGGCACATAAACCTGCACCGTTTTCTTGCTTGCCAGCCGCGTTATCAATACGGCATCGGCGCCCTGCTCCGCCATCTTCTTCGCGATCAACGCCTCATCGTTCTTTTCCCGGTCGGGAAGCGCCATGTAACTTGCGACGGCCTCCACGCCATGCGCATTGAGCTGATGAACAAATTCATCTTCGAATATCCTCCGGTTCACCGGGCTTTTCGACATGCTGACAATCATGATCTTTACGGGGTGCGACAGATACGCGGGATCTTTCCATACCGAACTGACCTCCATCGTGGCGCAACCCGCAATGAGTATCGCAGCAATCATCATGAATCCGGGCTTCAAGCAATCGAATCTGTTCCGTATAGAATATTTCATCACCGCTCTCCTTCATCAACATGCAAACAGAATCAACTCAAGCGGTAAGACACGCGCCCCCCTCCCGCGTTCCCCCGTCCGGCCCTGCCCGATTTCGTGTAAATTGGCGGCTGCGTTTTAATGTAACACTTCCGAATCCGTGCCGCCTCGCAGAAATAAAGATACCACCAAAACAGAACGCATGCTGCTCGCCATCCTGTTCTCACTGGCCCTGCACGCCCTGCTGCTTTTTATGATCAAATTTGCTCCGGCTTCGAGGCAAGACGCTTCCGACAGCAATGCGTCGTTGCATGTATTACTGGAAGACATGCCTGCCCAGACCACGCAAACAGCAGGCATCGCACAAGCTATGCTGACCAGCAAGGGTGCGGCACAGGTCGGCGTACAGAATAGCAATCGTTTCCGCCCCCAGGCTCTGACCGCAGCGGAAGCCATCCCAGCCGCACAAACCAGAACGACCATCCCCGAAACTTTCATCGGTAAAGACATTATTGCCGTCAACAAACCCGAGCCGGAGAAACAGCTTGAAAACTCGCCCGAGCTGCTGATGAATCATCCGCCGCCGCAGCCCGAGATCGCGGAAGACAAGAGCAAGCCTTACGCACCCGCCCCCAGCATTGAAAATAAAGTGGCCCGGACCGAGCTCCCGCCCGCCACAAAACTGGTCAGCCCGCAGCCGGTTCCCGGCGAGAAGCCGGAGAAGATCGTTTACGCCGAACCTGCGCAGGAAAAATCCGCCGTTGAAAAGCCGGGCAGCGTGGCCGAGTCCCCCAGGCCAGCCAGGGTGGAAGAACCCAAGCCCGTGAAAATGGAAGAGCGCCCTCCGGTAAAGATCGAGGAAGTCAAACCTGTTTCACCTCCCATCGTTCCAGGCAAATCTGCCCCGATAGAGCCGCCTCCCAGGATCGAGCGAGCGCCGGCAAAACCGGAAGAAGTGAAAGCGCCTGAAACCGTGGAAACACACAAGGCAGAAACTGCATCCATAAAAAGCACGGCAACGGCAGAGCCAGCGCCACATCCACCGCAAGGCGTGGCCTCCAGCGTATTCCGCAACAAGCAGCCCGGCTATGACACTCCGGGGCCGGCCGGGCTGAACATTTCGGCGATCAGGCATGTCCCGGTAAACAACGAGCGCAAGATCAATTTTGGCGATCGCAAAAAAGTCATCGGCATCCGCGAGCAGGATTTCCGCTACGCCATGTACGCGGAAAGCGTGCATCAGAAACTCGAACGCGTCGGCAGATACAACTACCCGGCAGAAGCGGCCAGGAAAAATCTGACCGGAGCGCTCGCAGTGCTGATCTCCATCCGCGCCGATGGCAGCCTGGAAGATTTCAGCATCGTCCAGTCCTCGGGTTACGCAGTGCTGGACGGCGGCGCCGAACACATCGTGCGCATGTCCGCGCCCTTCTCTCCCTTGCCAGATAATATCCGGCAGGACACCGACATCCTGAGCATCCGCATCAACTGGTCGTTCTCCAATGCCGGCCAGTCGCTGGAATAAGCTGCCCGGCCTTTCCATTCCGATGGATTGGTGTACGCCCCGGCTTCGGGTTAGAATTCGCACCTTCGCGCCGAAAGCGCGGTTTGGAAACTGCCCTGAGGGGAATATGTCAACTAAAGGAGAATTTTAATGGGGCATCACGCACATCTTGCACTTCATCTGAGAACGCCCGACAAGAACGCCGCCGTGCTGGCTCCGAAAAATGAAGCATGGCAAGTCAAACTTACCGACCCCGCCATTTCCATCATGACGGACTTCCGTGAGCGCGCATTTTTTACGCTTGACGGTGCAGAGCTCATAGACAAAGCGCTGGACAAGATGAAGCATGCCGGACTGCGTGCCGCCTTCGTCATGGACAAGAGCACGGGAAAGCTGCTGGGCATGATCACAGCCTACGACATTCAGGGCGAGAAACCTCTGCGCTTCATGCAGAATTCTGGCTTCGCAAACCACAGCGAGATCCAGGTCGCCGACATCATGGAAACCGCACAGGACATGGCCATCCTCGATCTGCATGAGGTAGAGAAGGCCAGCATCCGGGCCCTGCTCGACATCCTGCAAAAATGCGGCCGCACCCACGTGCCCGTGGTGGAAACCGGAGAAAACAAGGAGACCCGTTTGCGCGGCCTCTATTCCACCGCCAAGGTATTGCGCCTGACCGAAGAAAGCCGCAAGGCAGTCCAGGTCAAGGCATAACACGATCGGGTGGGCGCCTCATGCCCACCCGTTGTTGTTCACTCCCGGAATACGAACAACGACACAGTCAGCATCACGCCGACCAGATACATCGGCCAGCCCTGCCCGACAAAATACGGATACACCATCAACGCCACGCCGATAGCCATCGGTGTCCAGTTCATGGCTCTCTTGCCATAGACAAAAGCCGCGAAACCTATGGTGCCGAACACGATAGACGCGATCAAACTGGATAAATCCGGCAACTCCATCACACCACTCCGTCACATGCGTTGACGCAAAGCATTAACTGCCACGCTTCGCCAGGAACTTGTCCAGTTGCTTCGCAAACGCCTGCCGGTCGCCCTGGCCAAATGCAGCCGGGCCGCCTGTCTCCACGCCGCTGCCGCGCAACCCTTCCATGAAGTTACGCATGGTCAGCCGCTCCTGGATATTGTCCCTGGTATAAAACTCACCGCGCGGATTCAGCGCATGGCCGCCGCGCGCGATCACGTCGGCGGCCAACGGAATGTCGGCGGTGATGACCAGATCTCCCGGCTCCATCTGTTGCGTGATCCTGCTGTCTGCCACGTCAAAACCTGCAGGCACCTGCATGGCTCGGATATATTTTGATGGCGGACAATACAGCAGCTTGTTAGCCACCAGCGTGAGCTGTATCTGCAACCTGTCCGCCGCACGGAACAGAATCTCCTTGATCACTTTTGGACACGCATCGGCGTCCACCAGAATCTGCATTGCGTTTCCTTGAGGAATATCAGCGCCCCGGATGATAGGTCAATTTTCTGGCGGACGAACGCATTTTTACGGAATGTTAAAACATGTACATTGCCGCCATCTTGCGCAAGAAAAATCGGATTAACAAACTTCCTTGAGTGGTGCTACCATGCCGAAAAAATAAATACCATAATTATTAAAATTAACACTGGGGGATTAGATGCAAATTCAGGAACGGCGTAGCGCCAAGCGCTACCCATCAGTTTCAAAAGGCTACGTGATACTCAATGGCGTGGACCTCGACCTTAACATCCGCAACATATCCACAGCAGGCATCTTGATCGCACTCTCCTCTCCATGCGTCTTCCAGAATGGGGCGAAGTTGTGCATACATCTCGATATCGGCCATGTAGGAACAGCGGTCGTTTGCCGCAGCGAAACCCTAGACAACCAGAATCTGGTCGCGCTTAAATTTGAAGTCGCCCTACCGGTGTCAATCACGCTCCAGTAAGACGGAGGCGCAGGGGGGCAGCAACTGCCCGCCCTGCCGGAGTCGTTTCAACCTGCTTTCAAGGCTAAAGCAAAGGGAGACTATCCAGCGCAAACATGTCCGGAAACTGGAATACCACACCCATCCGCCACCATCGCGTAAAATTGCAACTGCACCACGACTGCCACCTTACCGAAAATCCACAGCCGCTGAACCGCCTTGCTCACCCCTGAACAGCTAAGTTCCCTCTTCGCTCCCGATGGCGCACTCGCGGCGCATATCGAAAGTTTTCGCGCGCGCCCGCAACAGGTGGAGATGGCGCAGGCGATAGCCGATGCGATCAACGCCAATGGCCAGCTCATCGCGGAGGCCGGAACCGGAACCGGCAAGACCTTCGCCTATCTGGTGCCCGCGCTGCTCGCAGGCGGCAAGGTGATCGTTTCCACCGGCACCAAGAATCTGCAAGACCAGTTGTTCCAGAAGGATTTACCCACGGTGCGCGATGCGCTGAAAGTCCCGGTAACCGTGGCACTGCTCAAAGGGCGCGCGAACTATGTGTGCCACCATCATCTGGAACTCGCCCAGTCCGACGGGCGCTTCGCCACGCGCGAAGACTTAAAGCATCTGGCGAAGATCGCCAAGTATGCGCAGGTTACACAATCCGGTGACAAAAGCGGGCTGGCCGATGTGCCGGAGAATTCGCCGGTGTGGATGCAGGTGACTTCCACGCGCGACAACTGCCTGGGGCAGGAATGCCCGCAGCACAAGGAGTGCTTCGTGCTCAAGGCGCGCAAGGAGGCGATGGAGGCCGACGTGGTGGTGGTAAACCATCATCTGTTCTTCGCCGACGTGATGCTGCGCGACGAAGGCGTGGCGGAATTATTGCCCGCCTGCAACACGGTAATCTTCGACGAGGCGCATCAGTTGCCGGAGACCGCCAGCCTGTTCTTCGGCGAAAGCATCTCGACTTCGCAACTGCTGGACCTCGCGCGCGATGCGCGGCTGGAAGCGGCAACCTCGGCCAAGGATTTCTCGGCACTCCCCACTGCCACCGATGCGCTGGACAAGGCCGCGCGCGACTTGCGCCTGGTGTTCAAGCAGGGCGAAGGGCGCATGCCCGCAAATGCCGCAGATGAGCTCGCGGGATTCGCCGGCGCATTGCGCACCGCCTGCGAAAAACTCGCGCACCTCAACGGCCTGCTGGAAAGCCAGGCGCAGCGCAGCGAAGGGCTGGAGAAATGCTGGCAGCGCGGGGGGGAACTGCTGCTTAAAATAAAACAATGGGGCGACAAGGAGCAGGACGGTTTCGTGCGCTGGCTGGAAATATTCCACTACTCCGTGCAGCTCAATACCACGCCGCTGTCCATCGCAGAGATATTCGCCAAACAGATCGGCAGCCACCCGCGCGCCTGGATCTTCACTTCCGCCACGCTGGCGGTGAAGCAGAATTTTTCACACTACCAGGGCGAGATGGGCTTGCTCGAAGCTCGCACCGCGTGCTGGGACAGCCCGTTCAATTATCCCGAACAGGCGCTGCTGTATGTACCCAAGGACCTGCCTGAGCCGAACAGTTCTGCCTACACCGAGGCCGTGGTGCAGGCCGCGCTGCCGCTGATCGAAGCCAGCAAAGGTCGCGCATTTTTGCTGTTCACCAGCCTGCGCGCCATGCAGCGCGCGCATGAAATCCTCAGCGCCGAGTTCGACCGCAAGGGACTCTCCTACCCGCTGATGCTGCAAGGCGAAGGCTCGCGCAACGAATTATTGGGCCGCTTCCGCCAACACGGCAACGCAGTGCTGCTGGGCAGCCAGTCGTTCTGGGAAGGTGTGGATGTGCGCGGCGAGGCGCTGTCGCTGGTCATCATAGACAAACTGCCGTTCGCCCATCCGGATGACCCGGTGCTGGCGGCACGCATCGCGCAACTCAACAAACAGGGGCGCAACGCTTTCATGGAATACCAGTTGCCGCGCACGGTGATCAATCTCAAGCAGGGGGCGGGACGCTTGATCCGCGACGAGAGCGATCGCGGCGTGCTGATGATCTGCGATCCGCGTTTAATCTCGAAACATTATGGCAAGCGCATCTGGCAAAGCTTGCCGCCGTTCAAGCGCACGCGGGAATTGGACGAGGCAGTGAAATTTTTCACTGCCGGCACAAGTCATCATTCGGGCGAGTGATTTTGTGGGCAATGCAATTGTCACTTCAAGCAGCCGCTTCACAACGGCAATATCTGGATTTCCCCGCGCGCTTGGCTTCGTACATGGCTTGATCGGCCTGTTTCATCAAGACATCCGGATTGCTGCCATCCTGCGGAAAAATGGCCACGCCTATGCTGGCGCTGACGCTGGCGCTACCGCCCTGAATGGAAATGGGCTGTGAGATTTCATGCAACAGCCGATCCAGCAAATCCCTGTAATCATCCGGCTGTTTCAGTTCGCTCAGCAGGAGCACGAATTCATCACCGCCCAGACGCGCCACGGTGTCGTTGCCGCGCACCACGTGCAGCAGGCGTTGCGAAACTTCGCGCAATACTTCATCGCCGGCGGCATGGCCCAGGCTGTCGTTCACCGGCTTGAAGCCATCGAGATCGAGAAAGCAAACGGCAAGAAAACTCCGGGTGCGCTCCGCATGAGCCACGGCCAGTTCCAGCCGATCTGCGAGCAGCATGCGGTTGGGCAAGCCGGTTAGCGCGTCATGATTGGCGATGCGCTCCAGTTTGTGGCGCTGCTGGATCAAATGGGTGACATTGGAAAATACGCCAACATAGTTGCTGACTTCGCCCTGGTCATTCTTGATGGCGGACAAGGTCAGCCACTCGGTATAAATCTCGCCGCTCTTCGCGCGGCTGCGAATTTCACCGCTCCAATGGCCTTTATCCGCAATCGCTCCCCATATCTCGGCTGACAACTTATCATCCGCCAATCCGGACTTGAGCGTCTTCAGACTCTTGCCCACCACTTCATCTTGCGTGCTCTCGGTGATCTGGTAGAAAGCCGGATTGACATCTATGACGTTGGCGTCGGCGTCCATGATGCAAATGGCTTCCAGCGTGTTCTCGATCACATTGGCGGCCAGGCGCAATCTGGATTCGGCTTTCTGCCGCACGATGATCTCTTTCATCAACTGCATGGTGCGATTGGAAAGGTTGTCGTACATGGCAAGCACGGTCTCGACCAGCACCTTCATCGCACCGGTCATTTCCTGATTGGCTTGCTCCTTGGCCTGCGCCAGTGGCATGCCGGACTGCACCGCCAGCACCACTCGCGCCATGCGCTTGTCGGTTTCCAGAATATGGAAAGCCAGCCAGTGGGTCAGGAACGAGAGAATATCCTCGATCACTTCCTGCACCGGCTTGGAGTTTTCTTCGCTCTTTAGCTTAAGCACATCGGACACAAAACTTTCGTGTACGGTTTTGTGTTCCGTTTCCCAGGCATCTTCCGGAATAAACTGATGCCAGATGCTCTCCTCGGTCTGAAAATGATAGACCGCATATTTCGCCAGCTCATCAAAAATACTGTTCAGGGTAGGCATATCGGACTGATGCGCCAAATGACTCGCCAGCATGTTCAACAGGTGAACCAGCCTTTGATGCTGTTCATCTATCTGCGGAATGCCGGTCGCAAAATTCGCGTTCCAGGGAAATACTTCTATCGTATCCATAAGCCCCATGCCATCCTCAAGTTAAAGCAAGCTTACGCTTCCGCGACCTTCTCCGCCCACAAATCATAGGAATCCGATTCGGTCACGCATACATCCACGAAGTCACCTGCTTTCAGTTTGTGCCCGTTTTTGATGTACACCACCCCGTCTATCTCCGGCGCATCGGCCGCGCTCCTTGCGATCACGCCTTCCTGGCCGATCTCATCCACCAGCACGCGCAGGGTCTTGCCGACCTTGCGCCGCAGTATTCCGGCGCTGATTTCCTCCTGCTTTTGCATCAACTGGAACAGACGCTCCTCCTGCACCTCGGGCGGAACATGATCCGGCAAAGCGTTGGCCGTCGCGCCTTCGATCGGCGAATACTTGAACGCGCCGACGCGATCCAGTTGCGCCTCTTCGAGGAAGGCCAGCAACTCCTCGAACTCCGCTTCCGTCTCGCCGGGGAAACCGACGATGAACGTGCTGCGCAGCGTGATGTCCGGACAGATGCTGCGCCATTGTTTGATACGCGCCAGCACGTTCTCGCTGTCTCCCGGACGTTTCATCAGTTTGAGTATGCGCTCGTTGGCATGCTGGAACGGCACGTCGAGATACGGCAGTATTTTCCCCTCGGCCATCAGTGGAATGAGTTCGTCCACATGCGGATAGGGATAGACGTAATGCATGCGCACCCATGCGCCGAGTTCGCCCAGCGCGGATGCCAGTTCGGTCATGCGCGTCCGGATCGGCTTGCCGCCCCAAAAGCCGGTGCGGTATTTCACGTCCACGCCATAAGCGCTGGTGTCCTGCGAAATCACCAGCAGTTCTTTCACGCCAGAATTCACCAGATGCTGCGCTTCTTCCATGACCTCGCCTATCGGTCGGCTGATCAGGTCGCCGCGCAAACTGGGGATGATGCAGAAGGTGCAACGGTGGTTGCAGCCTTCGGAGATTTTCAGGTAAGCATAATGCTTGGGCGTGAGACGTATGCCTTGCGGCGGCACGAGATCGGAATAGGGATCGTGCGGCTTGGGCAGATGTGCATGCACGGCTTCCATCACTTCATCAGTCGCGTGCGGACCGCTGACGGCGAGCACCTTGGGATGCGTCTGCCGCACTATATCGCCCTTCGCGCCGAGGCAGCCCGTGACGATGACCTTGCCGTTCTCGGCCAGCGCTTCGCCTATGGCTTCCAGCGATTCGTCCACCGCGCTGTCTATGAAGCCGCAGGTGTTGACCACCACCAGATCGGCATCGGCATAACTCGGAGAGATCAGATAACCTTCAGCGCGCAAGCGCGTGAGGATGTGTTCGGAGTCTACTGTGGCCTTGGGGCAGCCGAGGGATACGAAGCCGACTTTCGGGGGGGTTTTACGTTGTATCATCAATCTCTTCTAATGCAGCAGTTTAGGGCGTGTTAACACTAATTTACCTCGGTGTATCAGCTACGGTCAGCCCTGTAAGTTCACACTCCGAGCCAATAATTGTTCAAGCCTATCGTGGCTACGCCCAACGCAATCAGCGCCACCTGCTGCACGGTATCGCGCAACTGCGCGCGCCTGTGCAAGCCGGGTATCAGGTCAGCCACTGCGACGTAGAGCAGACTCGCGGCCGCAATAGCCAGCAGCGACGGTATCCATGATTGCATGGTTTGCAGCACAAAGTAACCCAGTACACCACCCAGCACCGAGGCCAGGCTGGAAGCGAGGTTCAGCACCAGCGCCCGGGTCTTGCTGTAACCGGAATGCAACAGGATGGCGAAGTCGCCCACTTCCTGTGGAATCTCGTGCGCGATGATCGCCAGCGCGGTGACTACCCCGACATGTATATCGGTAAGGAAAGCGGCTGCGATGATGATGCCATCCACGAAGTTATGGAAACCATCGCCCACCGTGACCATCAAGCCGCTGCGTCCGTGATCGTGGCTATGCTCCTGATCCAGCAGCTCGTGCCCTTCGCAATGCTCCTGATGGCAGTGTCGCCATAACACGAGTTTTTCCAGAATGAAGAACAGCAGGATGCCGAACAGTACCGTGCCGCTCAGGCTGGCCGCACTGGAAGTGCGCTCGATCGCTTCGGGCAGGATGTCGAGGAATACCGCGCCCAGCATCGCGCCGATGGCGTAGCTCACCATCGCGCCCAGATAGCGTTGCGCGCGCGAATTCAGCGCAAACACCGCAGCGCACATCACGCTCAATACACCGCCTGCGATGCTGGCGATAACAATCCAGGCCAGAATGCCCATGCCGGATCCAGAGAAAGAATGGGGGCGGATTATAGCAACAAAGGCCGGTTTGTTCCGTGTGTCGCGACCTTTCGGTTTCCAGCCACATCGCTCGATGCATAAAACGCGATATGCAACCGCACCCGGCCGCAACCATTGAGGCTGCGCCAAATAAAAATGGCCCGGGATCACCGGGCCATCAGCATGATCCTGTCCCTGCTACTTCCTGTGCTGCTCCAGCCATTCCCGCGCGAGTTCTTGCGCCTTCTCGAGCTGCCGGGGCGACATGGAAGCCTCGGCCATACGCTTGGGTTCAGCCGCGTTTTTCTCGCCCGCCCCTAACGCCAGGTTGAGCCACTTATGCGCTTGCAACATATCATATGGCACGCCTTGCCCCTTGGTGTACATCAAGCCAAGATTGCTTTGCGCTGCCGCGTTGCCCTGCTCTGCCGCCTTGCGGTACCAGTCTGCCGCTTCCTTGAAATCCTGCGGCACGCCCTGCCCATTGAAATATTTCACACCCAGATTATTTTGCGCCGTCGCATCCCCGCGCTCCGCCGCCTTGCGGTACCAGGATGCCGCCGCCGTATAATCCTGCGGCACGCCCTGGCCGTTCGCGCACATCACGCCCATGGTCAACTGCGCCGTCACATCCCCGCGCTCTGCCGCCTTGCGATACCAGACAGCCGCTTGCTTGACGTCCTTCTTCACACCTTTGCCGTCCGCATACATCCGGGCCAGCGTCATCTGCCCTGCCACATTCCCGTTGTCAGCCAGTTTGCGGTACCAGTCTGCCGCCGCTTTCTCGTCCTGCGGCACGCCTTGACCGTCGACATACATTTGCGCAAGGGCGCGTTGTGCCGGAACATTCCCCTGATCCGCCGCTTTGCGGTACCAGGCTGCCGCTTGCTTGTAATCCTGTTCGACACCCTTGCCTTCGGCGTACATCTGCCCCATGGTGTACTGCGCAACGGCATCGCCTTTGTCCGCCACTTTGCGGTACCAGGACACGGCCATCTTGTAATCCTGCGGCACCCCTTTGCCCTGAGCATACATCTGCCCGAGTTTAAACTTCTCTGCTGCATCTCCGCGCTCTGCCGCCTTGGCATACCAGCGCGCAGCTTCCCTCGGGTCTTTCTCCACGCCCTGCCCGGTGGAATACATCTGCCCGAGTTTGAATTGCTCCGCCGCGTCGCCCTGCTCCGCCGCCTTGGCGTACCACACGGCCGCTTCCTTGAGGTCTTTGTTCATGCCCAACCCCCTGGAGTACATCTGCGCCAGCGTACGCTGCGCCAGAGCATCGCCCTGTTCAGCCGCCTTGCGGTACAACAGCGCTGCCTCATGGATGTCCTTATGCACCCCTTTGCCGCCCGCATACATCTCGGCCAGCTCGCTCTGTGCCGCAAGGTATCCCTGATTGGCCGCCTTGCGATACCACAATGCGGTTACCCGCAGATCCTTATGCACGCCATTTCCGTCGCGGTACATCTGTCCGAGCTTGTATTGCGCGACCGCGTCGCCATCGACCGCCAGCACCCGGAACCCGTACAGCGCTTCCAGATAGCGCCCTTTTTTGTATGCCTTGATAGCATCCTGCAAATTGACCTTGGACTGCTGTGTTTCCGCGCTGTGCGCGGGCAAGGCCACGGCAACGCAGAGCGCAAGCAACAACACGCGTATCCTGTTATTCATGAATGATGGCATCCGACGCAACCGATGCTCAGACCGTGCTGCCCGACTGCACCGGGAACCACAGCAAACGCTGCGTAAACATATTGGGAATTCTTTGGCTGGGCGACGAGCCGGACATCGAGATCACTTTCGTTTCGCCGAACTGCCTGACCGGGAAATTGTGCATCGCGTCCTCATATTGCTGCGCCTTCGCCTGATACCGCGCCGGGAAATGCGCGGAAGGAAACGGCTCTCTGCCAACGGCGGAGAGCCGTGGTCTTGCCTTACTTCTTGGTGCCGTTGACTGCTGCCTTGAGTGCAGCGCCAGCCTTGAATGCCGGAACCTTGGATGCCTTGATCTTGAGTTCAGCGCCAGTCTTGGGGTTGCGGCCCACGCGGGCTGCACGCTTGCGCACTTCGAAAGAACCAAAGCCAACCAGGGAAACGGAATCACCCTTCTTCAGCGCGCCGGAAACGACTTCGATAACTGCGCCGATGGTACGGTCGGCTTCTGCCTTGCTAACGTCCAACTTGCTCGCCAGGGCTTCGGCCATCTCTTTTCTGTTCATGTAATCCCCTTCGTAAAGATTGAAAAAACCGCACGTCGCGGTGACTGCAACACCAACCGGGATATCACTCCCGAACCACCCAGCCCGCCTGACACACCGGGCAAAAACTTGCTGATCCAACCATCGAGCCGTGCCGTTTACAACCCCAACCCGATCGTCAACCGGAAAGTTACCACAAAATTCGTTCTTGCAAAATCCATATGCAATGAATTTTTATATGCCTGAAACCCTAGGAAACAGTTGACTTCCCGACGTTCGCCCGGCCAGCAACTGCTCCAGCCTGCCCCGGCCCGCCGCATCTTCGCCGCCATTCAGCTCCACCGCACATGCCGATTCCTGCGCCAACAAAGGCTGCTGCACGACTTGCAGCGCCTGCAATACATCAAGATCGGCTTCCGATGCATCATGTGCTTTATCGCGCCGTTGCACGATGCGCGCGCGCAGCATGGCCGCATCAGCGCGCATGGATGCGATGGCGAACGGCACATCCATGTCCCGCGCCAGCGCGCGAAACTGCTCGCGCTCATCCTGCCGCAGAAAGGCTGCATCCACGATCACCGGGAAACCCGCATCGAGCAGGCCTCGCGCCAGTTCGAGCAAACGTGCGTAGGTGCGGCGCGTTGCGTCCGCCGTGTAGATGCCCTCGCCTGTGGCGGAACGGCTGCTGTCGAGCGGGCGCATGCCGAACAGGCGCTTGCGTTCCACATCGGAGCGTATGCGTATCGCACCCCAGTGTTCGGCAGCAGATCGCGCGAACATGCTCTTGCCCGATCCCGGTAGCCCATGGGTGATGATCAATGCACGCCGCCGCGTGAAACAGGTATAGGCCAGCGTCAGGTAATCGCGGCAGGCCGCCAGCTCATGCTTGCGCGCACGCCCGGCCTGCGAGGCGCGGATGGCAGCGACCTTGGCGCGCACCGTGGCGCGATAAGCCAGATAAAAACGCAGCACGGCCACGCCCGCATAATCGCCGGTCGCCTCCAGCCACGCATTCAGGAAACGATATGCCAGATCGGCACGCTGCCTGTGCAGCAGATCCATCACTAGGAACGCTGCCTCGTCCATCACGTCTATCCAGCGCAAAGCCGGGCTGAACTCGATACCGTCGAAAGGAACCAGCTCATCGCCGATCAGCACGATGTTGCCGAGATGCAAGTCACCGTGGCATTCGCGCACGAAACCTTGCGCGCGCCGCTGCGTAAAAATATTGGCGCACGCCGTGAATTCCTGCGCGGCGATCTGTTCCAGCCCTGCCACGGCATCACGTCCGGCCTGATCCGTCAGCAACATTTGCAATTGCGTGAAATTCTGCATGCTCTCGTCGCGTATCGTCGCCGCTGAGCCGAACTTCGAACCTGCTTCCGCCCTCGGCAAGTCGCTGTGGAATGCAGCCAGCAGCGCAGCCAGTTTATCTATATGCTGCGGCGTGATCTTGCCGCGCGCCAGCAATCTATCCATCTGGTTCGCGGTGGCAAAACGCCGCATGCACACGGCGTATTCAAGCACTGGCTGCGCATCAAATTCAGGCTGCTCCGGACTGCCGCCGATAGCAACGACATCGAGATAAATCTTCGGCGCGAGACGGCGGTTGAGCCTGACTTCTTCGTCGCAACAGAAGCGTCGCGCATCCAGCGTGGTGTAATCGAGAAAACCCAGATCGAGCGCCTTCTTGATCTTATAGGCATAACGCCCGGCCAGCAGCACCCACGAGATATGCGTCTCGATCACGCGCACCGTCTTCGCTGCATGGGGAAAGCAATGGCCGTCGCGCAACGCGGCGATCAACGTTTGCTGGGCGGAGTAATCGATTTGATTGGTGCGTACAGGCATCTGAGTATCCTGGTGCTCCTGCCCTCATCTTTATGGCAGAGGCACAGATTACACCGATGCGCATAGGTTGCCCATGAGATGACTGCATTCCGATACGGCCACCGAATTTAGATGACATACAACGAATACGATGACATACAACGAATACATAGTCAGCACGCCACGAGCGAATGCCGTCATTGACACCCATCCAGTCCTCTAATAGAGTCGCGCCACTTGCGCAACCGCCAAACAAACCGCACCGCAATGCACGGTGCAGACTCGGCGGAAATCAGACTAGGAGGCTGGCGCAATTCCCTTTCTCATCCCCTCTTCCGCCTGCTGGAGAGGGTTAGGGAGAGGGCGATTTCCGCACACGCGGATTTAAATTGTTATTAAGGGGATAACAATGCTGGCCTCCATACACCTCATTCGTGATGCACGGGCGACGACCTGCGACTCCGCATGCGCGATGTTTGGCTCCCGCAGTTTTAATCCCAAAGAGTTCCTGAAAAGAGAAAACCCAGCGAGTTGCCTCGCTGGGTTTGGATACAGAATCTTTCGATTCTTTATTGTAGCAACGGCTCTCACCCCGGATGAACTACAACGGTTGCATTATCACGGAGAACAAGCATGACTAGCAAGCAGAAAAATCTTGGCCCGCTCACCTTCGGATTGGACATCGGTATTGCGTCGGTTGGATGGGCGGTATTGGGAGAGAACCGTATCGTTGATCTTGGAGTGCGGTGCTTCGACAAAGCGGAAACCGCCAAAGAGGGCGAATCGCTCAACCTAGCGCGGCGCACTGCACGCCTCATGCGCCGCCGTTTACGCCGTCGCGCGTGGCGACTCACCAAGCTGGCACGACTGCTCAAGCGCGAAAGCCTGATCTCTGATGCAAACCTCCTCAAGCAACAACCTGCAAAAGGTTTTAAGACGCCCAACCTGTGGAAGCTGCGCGTGGAAGCGCTCGACCGCAAACTCGAGGCCGAGGAATGGGCGCGCGTGATTTACCATTTGTGCAAGCATCGCGGCTTCCACTGGATCAGCCGCGCAGAAGCCAAGGCTGCGGACAGCGATAACGAAGGCGGCAAGGTCAAGAAAGGGTTGGCTGGCACCAAGAAGCTGATGCAGGAGAAGAACTACCGCACTGCGGCGGAGATGGTATGGAAAGAATTTTTCAAGCTGCGTGAAGATCAAGACGGAAAGCCTGCATTAACCGAGAAAACACAAGAACCAATCTTTGATGGCGTAGCGCGCAACAAACAAGGCGATTACAGCAAGGCGCTCTCGCGCGAGTTGCTTGCTGATGAATTGAGAACCCTGTTCCAGCATCAGCGCGAATCCGGCAACCCTCACGCAAGCGAAAAACTGGAAGCCGCCATCCTCGGCAACGGCGACAAGAAGAGCGGATTGTTCTGGGCGCAAAAGCCAGCGCTGGCAGGAAAAGACTTGTTGAAGATGCTCGGACACTGCACTTTCGAGAAAGCGGAATTCCGTGCGCCCAAAGCCAGCTTCAGCGCCGAGCGCCATGTCTGGCTGACGCGCCTCAACAATCTGCGCATCGTGGTGGATGGAAAAATACGTTCGCTCACCGAAGCGGAACGGCAAATCGTTCTGCCTCTGCCCTACGATCAAGCCGGCGACTTCAGCTACAAACAACTACGCAAGGCACTGACAAAAGCTGGACTGTCTGACGAATTCCGCTTCGCGGGCCTTTCCTATCCGAGCGACAAGCAGAAAACCGAAGAGAAAGCCAAAGACCCGGAAGACGAAAAACTCATCAAACTGCCCGCATGGCAAGAATTGAAGAAGGCGCTAAAGGACAAGGAATTAGAAACCGAGTGGCTAAAAATCTCGGTAGCTGCACGCGATGGCAAGCCACAATTACTCGATAAAATCTCCGAAGTGCTTTCCGTGTACAAAGAAGATGCGGAAGTCGAAGCCGAGTTACGCAAGCTGGATTTGCCCGGCAAAGACAAGATGGTGGATGCCCTGCTCGACATCCGCTTCGACAAGTTCAGCAACCTCTCGCTCAAGGCGCTATACAACATCCTGCCGCACATGGAAGCGGGGCTGCGTTATGACGAAGCCTGCATAAAGGCGGGCTACCACCACAGCCAGTTGCACAAAGTCGGAGACGGCGAGCATACCTACCTGCCGCCGTTCTACTCCGGGCGCGATAAAGATGGGCGCCTGAAATTCAACGAGGACATGGACATCCCGCGCAACCCGGTGGTGCTGCGCGCGCTCAACCAAGCGCGCAAGGTGGTTAATGCGCTTATCCGCAAATACGGCTCGCCCCATGAGGTGCATATCGAAATGGCCAGAGACTTAACAAGGCCATTAAAAGGGCATTGGTCGGAAAGCGGAAAATATATTGAAGGTCGCCTAGACGTCATGAAAATGCAGGGCGAATTCCGTGAGCGAAATGAAAAAGACAAGGCGGCCTTCGCCAGCGAATTCAACATCACCGGCGCAGTCAAAGGCAAGGACTTCGAGAAATACCAACTCTACCGCGAGCAACAAGGCAAATGCGCCTACTCGCTGGGGGCCATGGACATCAACCGTCTCTGGGAGCAGGGCTATGTCGAGATAGACCATGCCCTGCCCTATTCGCGCAGTTTTGATGACAGCAAGAACAATCGGGTGCTGGTGCTGGCACGGGAAAATCGCAACAAGGGAAACATGACGCCTTACGAATATCTTGGAGGCGTAGAGAACAGTCCGCGCTGGCAAAACTTCGTCGGCTTCGTCAACACCACCAAGACATACCGGCAAGCCAAACGCAACCGCCTGCTCAAGAAAGATTTCGGCGACAAGGAAGCCAAGGACTTCCGCGACCGCAACCTCAACGACACCCGCTACATCTGCCGCTTCTTCAAGAACTACGTCGAGCGCTATTTGAAGCTGCACGATGAAAGCGATGCGAAACGCTGCGTGGTTCTCAGCGGCCAGATGACCTCCTTCCTGCGCGCCCGCTGGGGGTTAGTCAAGGTGCGCGGCGACTCCGACCGCCACCATGCGCTGGATGCCGCCGTGGTCGCCGCATCCAGCCACGGCATGGTCAAGCGCCTGTCCGATTACTCGCGCCGCAAGGAACTGGAAAAAGTGCGCGAAGGCTTCGTGGATATGGAAACCGGCGAGATCGTGAACCCCGCAATGTTCGAAAAACTCGAACAGCACTTCCCTTCTCCATGGTCGCATTTCCGCGATGAATTACTGGCACGGCTTTCGATTGACGATCCCGCAAAGCTGCGCGCCGAAATGGAAAGGCTGGGCAATTATCCGGCGGATACACTGGAAGCATTGCGCCCGCTGTTCGTCTCACGCGCTCCACAACGGCGCAATGGTGGCGCAGCACACATGGATACGATCTACACAAAACCACGAGATGGCCATGTACTCATGATCGAAGACAAAGAGGCAAAGAAAATTGCAAAAGATAAGGCCGAAAAAGTATTGCGCCCTGCTTCTACCGATGAAAAGGACAGCATGGCTATTGCTCGTATCGGCGTAACGGACAAAGATAGCAAAGGTAACTACAAGCTCACCTTGGAAAAACTGGATGACATTGTTGATCCACGCCGCAACGAACGAATGATTGAAGCTTTACGCCAATGGATAGTTGGCCGCGACGAACGCGAAAAAGCGGCAAAAGTAATTGAGGCAAATTGGGGGCGTGGTAAAGAAAAACGAAAACCAACTGATGCCGAGAATGCAGAACTCGAACGCTTGCGTGCATTGCCACGCAAGCCTCTACAAAGCGATCCTGATAGCGGCCCATTCACCGGCCCAATCATTCGCGCTGTCAAAATCAATGCGGGGAAGATGAGCGGTATTCAAATCCGCAATGGGCTGGCTGCACAAGAATCACTTATCCGTGTGGATGTCTTCACCAAGGATGGGAAATTCTATCTTGCCCCTCTATATGTGGCAGGCATTGTAAAGGGAATGCTGCCAGATCAAACAGCCGATGGAGAAACAAAGATTGATAACAGCTTCGATTTTCGCTTCGCACTCCATCCAAATGACCTGGCGAAAGTAACACTCAAAGGGAAAGGTTCAATTCTTGGTTATTTCAGAGGCTACGGTGGCCCACCCAACCCTTACAACATTACTCTATCGATACATGATCGCAACAAGAACGGCCACGAAAGGGCGAATGACAAGGGAGAAATTCCGAGTATCGGCATCAAGACAGCTTTGAACGTCGAAAAGTTTAACGTGGATGTTCTCGGCAACGTCTACCCCGCCCCAGCGGAGACCCGCCGTGACTTGGCGTAGCATCGTCATCTCCCGTCCCGCCAAGCTCAAGCGGGATCATTATTCGCTTGCCATCGAGCAAGGGCAAACCGCCTGCGTGCCGTTCGAGGACATCGCGGTGATCGTGCTCAACCACCGCGAGATCACGCTCACTCATCCGGTGCTTTCGGCCTGCGGCGAATATGGCATCAGCCTGTTTGCCACGGGCGACACGCATCATCCCAGCGGCGTGTTCATCCCCTTCCTGCCGCATTCGCGCGCCACACGTTGGCTGCGCTTGCAACTCGACTTGCCGCGTCCCGTCGCCAAGCAAACCTGGGCCGCCATCGTGCGTAAGAAAATCTCCAACCAAGCCGCCTGCCTGCGCATGGCGGGACGTGACAGCGCCGACAGGCTGGACTCCTATGCGCGGCGGGTACGCTCCGGCGACTCGGATAATCTTGAAGGCCAAGCCGCCTTCTTCCATTTCACGCAATTATTTGGCAAGGATTTTCGCCGCGACCATGAACGCTACACCAACGCCGCGCTGGATTATGGCTACGCGGTACTACGCGGCACGATTGCGCGCGGCCTAGTGGCGCACGGGCTGATGCCATCCATCGGACTGTTCCATGCCAGCGAGCAGAATGCCTTCAACCTCGCGGATGATGTGATCGAGCCGTTTCGCCCGCTGGTGGATTTGTTCGTGTACAGGATGATGCCGCAACCCGACGATGAGCTGCATCCCGAAGACAAGGTGGCGCTGGTGGGCCTGCTCAACGTGGACGTGGGTATGCCGCGCGGCAAGATGTCCGTGCTTTCCGCCATCGAACACATGATAGAAAGTCTCGCCCGCATCTACGATGGCGGCAATGAATCGTTGCTCGAAATGCCGAGCATCATTGGGCTGGAGCAACATCGGCTGGAGTGTTAATTCCAGATTGAACAGAGGTTTGTAGGGGGGTTCCACCCGCCGAATTTAGTTGTCGGGCAAAGCCCGACCTACTGGATTACGGGTCAAGCCTGGAATGACGGAGTAACCATGAGTACGGAGACCAGACGATTCATGCGCATGCTCGTATTTTTTGATCTCCCTGTCGTCACCAAAGCGGAACGCCGCGCCTACACGGTATTTCGCCGTTTTCTCGTCAACGACGGCTACGACATGATCCAGTTCTCGGTGTATGGCCGCATCCTGAACGGCAACGACGCGCTGGAGAAGCACTACAAGCGTTTGGTGGACAACCTTCCGCCCGAAGGCTCGGTGCGTTGCCTCAGCGTGACGGAAAAGCAATTTGCCAGCATGAAACTGCTCGTCGGCCTGCCGCTTTTTCAGGAAAAAGCTATCAAGGCCAATCAAATGCTGCTGTTCTGAGCCTATTTTTAAAAGCAGAACGCCCGCCCAGCCTAAGCTGGGCGGGCATCCGCGTGAGGCCTATGGTAGCTCATCCGGGGTGAGAGAGGGAGCTACAACCCACGGAAACGCCGGTTGATCGAGAGCAGAATGGTAGCTCATCCGGGGTGAGAGAGGGAGCTACAACTCGCGTTCGATTGCTGATTAGCGGTAGTTGATGGTAGCTCATCCGGGGTGAGAGAGGGAGCTACAACAGCATTTGCCGCCGTAGATGTTGCAGCACTATGGTAGCTCATCCGGGGTGAGAGAGGGAGCTACAACTTGGCGAGATGTAATCCCGCTCAAATATATATGGTAGCTCATCCGGGGTGAGAGAGGGAGCTACAACCTCTCGCGGATTGAAGCGCAAATGAAAGAAATGGTAGCTCATCCGGGGTGAGAGAGGGAGCTACAACCCACGGAAACGCCGGTTGATCGAGAGCAGAATGGTAGCTCATCCGGGGTGAGAGAGGGAGCTACGAGAGGGAGCTACAACCTAAATCTATGCGTGACAAGCTTGGTATTCGATGGTAGCTCATCCGGGGTGAGAGAGGGAGCTACAACCTACATCATCAATATGCTGGCAAAGTTCCAATGGTAGCTCATCCGGGGTGAGAGAGGGAGCTACAACCCGGCAGCAGCCGTCGCCCTGATTACCGGGATGGTAGCTCATCCGGGGTGAGAGAGGGAGCTACAACCGAATGAACTGAAAACCACTGGCGGGTCGGATGGTAGCTCATCCGGGGTGAGAGAGGGAGCTACAACAATTCAAACAGTTGCTATCCAAAGCGCTGAATGGTAGCTCATCCGGGGTGAGAGAGGGAGCTACAACGAAATGGCGGGTGGCGTGATCAACAGCGCGATGGTAGCTCATCCGGGGTGAGAGAGGGAGCTACAACGCCGGGACAGACGACCCCTTGCAGGGGCCCTCTGCCCGGCGTTCTCGCTCCGCGAGGTCTATAGGGCATCAGGCCTGAGCGCCTGACTTATGGATGCATACCTGACATCACCTGTCGCGCGTCGCGCAACGCTTCCCCCAACTGGTACACCGACATGGCGTAGAAGTCGCTGTTGTTGTAGCGCGTGATGACGTCGAAGTTGTTGAAGGCGAGCCAGAATTCCTTGCCGTCCGCCACGGTGAAATCCACCAGGCGCGCAGTCTGGTCTGCTGCGACCTCCTTGCCCGGCTTCACGCCTGCCTCCTTCCATTCCGCCACGCTATGCGCTTGCGCCAGGCTGCCCACGCAATTGTCCTCGCTCACGCCGGCGCGCACCGACACGGGTTCCCCGTTCAGCCAGCCATATTGCTTGAGGTAGTTCGCCACGCTGCCGATGGCGTCCACCGGGTCGTGCAGCAGGTCGATCTTGCCGTCGCCATCGAAGTCCACTGCGTATTTGCGATAGCTGCCAGGCATGAATTGCGGAATGCCCAGCGCGCCCGCATAAGAGCTTTGCACGCTCAGCAGGTCGAATTTTTGTTCTCGTGCCAGCAGCAGATATTGTTCGAGTTCGCTGCGGAAGAAATCTGCGCGGCGCGGATAATCGAAGGCCAGCGTGGTCAGCGCATCGAGCGTGATGTATCTGCCCGCGTTGAGTCCGTAACGTGTCTCCACGCCGATCAGCGCGACGATAATTTCCTGCGGCACGCCATATTGCTGTTCCGCGCGCTGCAAAGGCTCCGCGTATAGTTGCCAGAATTGCAGTCCGACGGTGATGCGTTGCGGATTGACGAAAGCATCGCGATATTCCGTCCAGGGCTTGAGAGTGGCAGATTTTGAAATGGCGTCTATGACTGCCTGGTGGCGCTGCGCGTGCTGAAACACCTGCACCAGCTCCTCGCGCTTGAACTGGTGTTTGCTCACCATCTCGTCTATAAACTGCGGGATGCCGGGCAGCTCCACTGCCAGTGCATGCAGTGGAATGAATAACAGTGGCAGGAAGAAAAACCGGCGGATGATCATGGCGCACGCATTTTACACTGCCTGCGCTCCGCAACCATCACACTCTCGCACCACGCAACAGGATCGCCGCCAGCGCCACGACACTGAAGGCGGCACCTGCAACAAAGGTGTATGCGGCACCCAACTGATCCCATAACAAGCCTGCCATGGCGCTCGCGATGAGCATGGCGAACCCGCTCACCAGATTGAAGAAGCCATAAGCCGTGCCGCGCAAATCGGCCGGTGCCGTATCGGCCACCATGGTCGCCAACAAGCCCTGCGTCATGCCCATGTGCAAGCCCCACAACGAGATGCCCGCCCACACCCAGTTCCACTGGTTGCTGTAAGCCAGCACCGCATCGGCGGCAATCAATACGGCCAGCCCCCATGCCAGCAATTTGGCATGGCTCATAGTGTCCGACAATTTGCCGAACGGATAAGCGCAGGCGGCATAGATCACGTTCATGGCGATCAGCACGAGCGGCGTAAAGGCGATGGGCAAACCGCCTTGCTGCGCGCGCAGCACGAGGAAGGCTTCGGAGAAACGCGCCAGCGTGAATGTTGCGCCTATCCATACCACCCACCAATAAGCGCCGCCCAGCCGCCGCAGGTTTTCCATGCGTATCGGGTTGCTGCGTTTGCCGTCGCTCTTGCGCTCGGGCTCCTGCACGCCGAAAAACAACAATCCGACGGCAAGGAAAGCAGGAATGATCGCCACCCAGAACACCGCGTGAAAATCGTTCGCCCATAGCAGCATCAACCCCATGCCGAGCAAGGGGCCGAGGAAGGCGCCGACGGTATCAAGCGACTGGCGCAAACCGAAAGACGCGCCGCGCAATTCAGGTGGCGCGATGTCGGCCACCAGCGCATCGCGCGGTGCGCCGCGTATGCCTTTACCGGTGCGATCTATGAGGCGCGCAGCCAGCACGAAACCCGAACTCGTGGCCAGCGCGAACAGCGGCTTGGATACCGCGCCCAGCCCGTAGCCCAGCACCGCCAAGGGTTTGCGCTTGCCCCAGTAATCGCTGAGCGCGCCCGAGAATATTTTCACGATGAGCGCCGTCGCTTCCGCCGCGCCCTCGATCAGACCGATGGTGAATGCGCTCGCGCCCAGCGCCGTGAACATGAACACCGGCAGCAGACTGTGGATCAGCTCGGACGAAACATCCATCAACAGGCTGACGAAACCCAGCGCCCAGATGGCGGGCGGGATCTTGCGGGCGATGTCAGGCGTTAGGGACATCAAGGCTCCGATGGTTAAGCAGGCTGCACAGTGTAGCGCAAGCTTGCACGCTTCCGGATGCAGTTATTGCGCAGGCGATCTGTGTCAGGCGATCTGTTGCTCGCCCCGCCAATCTTTGTTAAGGTTGCGCCCGCCATGAAACTTTCCCGCGCGGTATTCTTTCCCTTGCTGCTCGCCTGCGCCCTGCTGTTCGCACAGCAAGCCGGGGCCGCGCATACGCTGCGCCATGCGCTGGAAGACCTGACGCAACATGACGCGCAGACATCACACTCCGATACCTGCCAGCAATGCGCAGACTACGCGCAACTGGGCAATGCGCTAGTCGCAGCCGCACAGGATTTTTCGCCGCTGCTGGTATCCGCTAAAACACTGCCACATATCACCATCGCATTCCGCACTACCCTCCTCCTTGCCGCCGTTGCGCGCGGCCCGCCTGCTCCGCCCGATACGCTCGTTTAGCACACCAGACAATCCACTGGCAGCTTGCTGCATGTATGGAATTCAAAATTGAAAGGCGGCACACCATGCGCTCCAGTTTGCGCTTTCTCATTCCGCTGGCATTGGCCAGCCTATCCATTAAATCCGTTGCCGCCCACGAGCTCGGCCCCCACGTGCATGGCGTGGCGAGCTTGCAGGTCGCCGTGGATGGCAACATCCTGACGCTGGATTTTTCCGGTCCGCTGGATAACCTGCTGGGCTTTGAACATGCGCCGCGCGACGACAAGCAGAAGGCGGCGGTGAAAAATATGGTCGAGACCTTGCATCATACAGACGGGGTGTTTGCGCCCTCGCCCGCAGCCAACTGTACTTCCGTTTCCGTGAAACTCGAATCATCCGTGCTGGAGGCAAAGTTGACTTCCAGCAATGACGGTCACGCGGATATCGACGGCGAATACGTGTTCCGCTGTGGACATCCGGAAAATTTGCATGGTCTGGAACTAAAGCTGTTCGACAGTTTCCATAACCTGCATCAAGTTGAGGCGCAGGTGGCCGGTCCGCATACACAAACGGCAGCCAGACTGTCGCCCGCGCAACGCAATCTAAGCTGGTAAATCCATGAGCGTCGTCAAGATTGAAAACCTGTTGTTTCGCTGGTCGGCGCAGAGCCGGGCCTGTCTCGACATTCCGGCTTTAGAGGTGCGGGCAGGCGAACACATTTTTCTTTACGGCCCCAGTGGCAGCGGCAAGAGCACCTTGCTCGGGCTGCTCGGCGGCGTGCTGGTGCCGGAGCAAGGCACACTCGCATTGCTGGATCACCAACTGACCGCGATGTCTTCCGCCGCGCGCGACAGGCTGCGCGCCGACCATATCGGCTTCCTGTTCCAGCAGTTCAATCTCATCCCTTATCTTTCAGTGCTGGACAACGTGCTGTTGTCTTGCCGCTTCTCGTCGCGGCGGCGCGAACGTGCGATCGCTTCCGGCAACACACTGCACGAAGAAGCGCAGCGCCTGCTCGACCATCTCGATATCGCTGCCGAATTGCAGCATCGTCCCGTGACGCAGTTGAGCGTAGGTCAGCAGCAACGAGTTGCAGCGGCGCGCGCGCTGATCGGACGCCCCGAAATCGTGATTGCGGATGAGCCGACTTCCGCGCTGGATGCCGAACGGCAAACGGCCTTTCTCGATTTGTTGTCGCGGGAATGCATAACGGCCGGAGCGACCTTATTGTTCGTCAGCCATGACCGCAGGCTGTCCGCAGGCTTCGACCGCGAAATCGCCCTGCCCGCCATCAACCGCGCGCTGACCGAAAAGGAAGCCGCATGAAATACCTGCTGGCCTTGGCCGCGCGCAGCGCCTGGAACCGCAAACTGACGCTGGGACTCACGCTGATGTCCATCGCGTTGAGCGTGGCGCTGCTGCTCGGCGTCGAACGCGTGCGCCAGGATGCGCAGGAAAGCTTCGCGCAATCGGTATCGGGCACCGACCTCGTGGTGGGCGCGCGCACCAGCCCCGTGCAACTGATGCTGTATGCCGTGTTCCATATCGGTGAAGCCACCAACAATATCCACTGGAAGACTTATCAGGACCTCGCCGCGCAACCGGCCGTGGCATGGTCCATCCCCATTTCGCTGGGCGACTCGCATCACGGCTTCCCGGTGCTGGGCACCACGCCGGATTATTTCGAACATTTCCATTACGGCGAAGCGCAGCCGCTTGCGTTCACGCAAGGCCAACCGTTCGCTGGATTGTTCGATGCGGTGCTCGGGGCGGAAGCCGCAGAACATCTGGGCTACAAGCTGGGCGACAGGATCACGCTGTCCCACGGCATGGGCGACATCGGCCTGGCCGAACATGCCGACAAACCGTTCACCGTAGTCGGCATACTCGCGCGCACGGGCACGCCGGTGGATCGCACCGTGCATGTCAGCCTGGAAGCCATTGAGGCCATCCATCTCGATTGGCAGGGCGGCGCAAAAATTCCCGGCATCACTATCCCCGCAGAATATGCCGGCAAGTTCAATCTCACGCCCAGAGAAGTCACCGCCGTTTTAGTCGGTCTGAAAAGCCGCGCCGCCGTATTCAGGATGCAGCGCTACGTCAACGATTACAGCATGGAGCCATTGCTCGCGGTGTTGCCGGGGGTGGCGCTCGACCAACTATGGCAGGTCGTCGGCGTGGCCGAACGCGCCTTGCTCGCCGTGTCCGGCATGGTCGTGGCGGTGGGATTGTGCGGATTGATCGCCGTCATCCTCGCCAGCCTCAACGAACGGCGGCGCGAGCTGGCGATCCTGCGCTCGGTCGGCGCGCGCCCCCGCGATGTGTTCCTGTTGCTGAGCGCGGAAGGCTTGTTCATCACCCTGTGCGGCACACTGCTCGGCATGATCCTGCTTACTGCATCAAGCGCCATGCTTGCCCCTTTCATCCAGTCGCATTACGGTCTGCTGATAGAACCAAAATTCATATCCGCCGATGAACTCGGCCTGCTCGGCATCGTGATGGGCGTGAGCCTGCTGGCGAGCCTGGCACCCGGCTACGGTGCTTACCGGCTTTCTTTGGCGGATGGTTTGACCCCACGTATTTAAGGAGACACCCATGCAACTCGACCGCATTTTCCTGCCCGCAATCCTGACGCTGTTCCTGGCGACAAACTCGTTCGCTCTCGACAGCAGGAAAACCGATTACAAAGTCGGCGACCGCTTGCCGCAACATGCCGCCGCAAGCAAATCCGCCTACAAGCAAATCACCTGGGATGATCTCATGCCCAAGGACTGGGATCCCATGGCCGCCTTCAAGAAGCTCGACCTGAGCAAGCTCAAAGACTCCGATCCGCGCGCGCAGGAAGCCTTGCTCAACATGCGCCAGAGCTGGAGCAATGCGCCCATCGAGCCGTCCATGGACGGCGCGCGCGTGCGCATTCCCGGCTTCATCGTCCCGCTCGAAAGCGCGCACAACAAGATCAGCGAATTCCTGCTGGTGCCATTTTTTGGCGGCTGCATTCACGTGCCGCCCCCGCCTCCCAACCAGATCATCCACGTGTTCCCGCCGCAGCCGTTGAAAGGCATGCAAAGCATGGACTCGGTATGGATCAGCGGCGTGCTGGAAACGGTGCCCTCATCTACCGGCATGGGGGACGCCAGTTACAGGATGAAAGCAGACAAGGTGGAGCTTTATCAGCAGTGAGGTCAGTTGCCGAAGAGCTATCGCTCACCGGCCCAGGAATCAATGCCCGGCTTGTTTGGCGGCATCGCAAACCATCTTGAGCATTTTCTCCGCGAGTGAATCTGGCGGGGCATGATTAAAATAAATTTTTTGCATCAGGCTGGTTTGTATGGCTTTGTCTCCCAGGAAGTATTCCCTTTCAGTCAACCCGAAAGACTTCTCCGCACAGTCGAACATCAGCTTGTCCTGACGCCTGTCGTGCGCCTCAATCGGAGGTACCGCTTTTTGCATCTCATCGTATGCATAGAGCAGCGTAGCCTGCGTGAGCTTTTCCTTGAAAACCAGGCTGGACTTATCCAGCTTGAGCTGGCCTAATTTGGTCTTCTCGATCAGCTCCCAATCTGCAGCGTCCGCAAGGACGGGGAAACAGGCCAGCAACATGGCGGCGACCATCCATCGTCCAGCCCGAACCAGCGCTTGCAGCGACCGCCGTGGCGCATTCCGCATTGCAATTTTATTTTCCAATTTATCCCTGATCTCTCATGTGTTTTTGCACAAGGCGCGGAATCCTAGCAAAAAGCAGATTTTTAAACAAACGGATTCCCCTTGCCCATTACACCATCGACTGGCCACTGCGACACGCGCATTGCACTCGACAGGCGGGCGCGTCACTGATAAATTCCGCCTTCTTCCGCAACCCGCACAGAAAGCCCTTTCATGGAAAAGCCTGTTCAGCATCACCGCCTGCTCATTCTCGGCTCCGGCCCCGCCGGATATACCGCCGCCGTATATGCCGCGCGCGCCAACCTCAATCCGGTGCTGATTACCGGCATGGCGCAGGGGGGGCAATTGATGACTACCACCGAAGTGGATAACTGGCCTGCCGATTTCGCTGGCGTGCAAGGGCCGGAACTCATGGAGCGTTTCCAGAAACATGCCGAGCGGTTCAACACGCAGATTATCTTCGACCACATCCACACCGCAAAGCTGGAGAAAAAACCGTTCACGCTGATCGGCGACGCGGGTACCTATACCTGTGACGCGCTGATCATCGCCACCGGCGCCTCAGCGCAATATCTCGGCCTGCCTTCGGAAGAAGCTTTCATGGGCAAGGGCGTATCCGGCTGCGCCACCTGCGACGGATTTTTCTATCGCAACAAACCGGTCGCCGTGATCGGCGGCGGCAACACGGCTGTCGAGGAAGCGCTGTATCTGGCCAATATCGCCAGCCACGTCACGCTGGTGCATAGACGCGACAGCTTCCGCGCCGAGCGCATCATGGTGGATCACCTGATGGACAAGGTGAAGGAAGGCAAGATCACGCTGCAACTGCATCAGGTGCTGGACCAAGTGCTGGGCGACGACAGCGGCGTGACCGGCATGCGTATCAAGCATGTGCAGAGCGGCGCGACACAGGACATCAATCTGGATGGCGTGTTCATCGCCATCGGCCACAAGCCCAACACCGATCTGTTCACGGGCCAACTGGAGATGGACAACGGCTATCTCATCACGCATAGCGGCCAGGCTGGCAACGCCACGGCAACCAGTATCCCCGGCGTGTTTGCGGCAGGCGACGTGCAGGATCAGATCTACCGCCAGGCCTGCACCAGCGCGGCTACGGGCTGCATGGCGGCGCTGGATGCGGACCGGTATCTACAGGCGAACCAGCACTGAACACACGCGTGACACGGAACGAGCCGGTGCCGTGAAAAAGCCGCCTGCATCGCAAGATACCGAGTTGTTCCGCCAGGCATTGGATGGTGTCGTACCACTGGCGCCATCCAACCGCCGCGCCCCATCCCCGCCGCCACGCCGCACCCCGCACCACACCGCTGCTTCGTCTCCCGTAATCGACACCTTGTCCGACCACGGTGCGGGGGATACGCCGCCTACCGAATTTCTGCGCAACGGTATCTCGCGCATGACGCTGCGCAAACTGCGGCGCGGAACATGGCCGGTGCAGGACAGTCTGGATCTGCACGGCCTCAGCAGCGACGCAGCACGCAAGCTGCTGCTGGAATTCCTGCGCAATGCGTCACAACGCGATCTGCGCTGCGTGTGCGTGATCCACGGCAAGGGGCGACATACCGGCGGAGAAGGCTTGTTGAAGATACGCACACGGCACTGGCTGGCGCAATGCGCGGAGGTGCTGGCGTACTGCGAGGCGCCACTGAATGCAGGCGGTGGCGGCGCGGTGTGGATGCTCCTGAAAACAGGCACCCATCCGGGCTGAAACAGGCCGCCCCGGTTCATGGCATGCAAATACATCAATGCCCGTCATCATGAATTACCGCGATCAAGCATCCTATCTGGGGGCCGCATCGCTGATGCGCGAAGTGATATCCGGCGTTGAACTATCGCGCTTGATAAACGTCGCGGCAAATAATCCGGACGAGGCAAACCGGCTCATGAGCATGTCGATAATATTCCAGGCGGCAGGGAATCTTGAAATGGGTTTGGAGCTGCAGGCCAGAGCCCTGGAAAAACGCCAGCTCTATCATCAGCCGACCGCCGATGGTCAGCCTGAAATCAGGCTGCTGGTTATCGTCAGGCCCGGCGACATGATGTACAACACGCCCGTGGATTTTCTGCTGGAGGGCTTCGATGTCGCGATCGACATGCTCTTTGTGTCACTGCACATGCCGTTCCCGGAAGTGCTGCCGGATCACGATGTGCTGTTCGTCGCCATCGGCCAAACCGATGAGAACCAGCCGCTGCTGGAGCAGCTGGATGCCCTGGTAAAACTCTCGCCCCATGCCGTGCTCAACCAGCCGGGTCGCATCGCGCGCCTGTCGCGCAATGAAGTCAGCTCCCGGTTAAGGTCTGCACCTGGAGTGGAAATACCCTTGACGATACGGGTAGACAGGCAGAGCCTGCAACGCATCCAGCACGGGGAACAATCGATCGGCGAGCTGCTGGAGAACGGAGATTTCCCTGTCATCGTGCGGCCGGTCGGCTCGCATGGCGGCGAAAAACTCGCCAGGATAGACAAGCCGGAGTCCATGGCAAATTATTTAGGCTCACTACCGGATAAGGAATTTTACGTTGCGCGCTTCGTTGATTATCGTGGGCCGGATGGCTTGTACCGCAAGTGCCGCATTGCTCTGATTGCCGGCCAGCCATTCGCCTGCCATCTGGCCTTATCGGAAAACTGGATGATCCATTACAAGACTGCCGGAATGGCAGAGAGTGCCGAAAAACGAACCGTAGAAGCCAGCTTCATGGCCAGTTTCGACCACGACTTCGCCCGCAGGCACCAGCCGGCCTTTCGTGCCATCGGCGAACGCATGGGACTGGATTATCTCGTTATCGATTGCGCGGAAGCGCCAAGTGGCGACCTGCTGGTGTTCGAGGCCGACAACCTCGGTTTCGTTCATGCCCTCGACCCGGTGGATGTTTTCCCCTACAAGCCAGCGCAAATGCGCAAAGTGTTTGCCGCGTTCCATGGCATGCTGCTAAAAGCCATGCAGCGCAAGCACAACCTTCGGTAGCTGGCGGGAGGCGGCCGGGGTTAAATCGCGGATTCGTCCGTCTCGCCCGTGCGGATACGAATGACCTGTTCCACTGCGGTGACGAATATCTTGCCGTCGCCGATCTTGCCGGTGTGCGCGGCTTTGACGATGGCTTCCACAGCCGTTTCCACCAGCGCCGACGGGATCACCACCTCGATCTTGATCTTGGGCAAAAAATCCACCACATATTCCGCACCGCGATACAGTTCGGTGTGCCCCTTCTGCCGTCCGAAACCTTTGACCTCGGTCACGGTCAAGCCGCTTGCGCCCAACTCGGACAGGGCTTCGCGCACTTCGTCGAGTTTGAACGGTTTGATGATGGCTTCGATCTTCTTCATATCTTTCCCCGATAAAAAATTGTGCGATTATAACTTATCTAAAAACCGTCCTCATACCTCACGCTAATCGGATAGCGCCAGTCTTTGCCGAAGCCGCGACTCGTGATACGCACGCCGACCGGCGACTGGCGGCGCTTGTATTCGGCGATGCGTATCAGCTTCACCACGCGCCGCACATCCGCCTCGGCATAGCCGCGCGCCACGATCTCGGCGACAGGCAGGTTCTTTTCCACATAACAGGCCATGATGCCATCCAGCACGTCATAGGGCGGCAGGCTGTCCTGGTCGGTCTGATCCGGCCTCAACTCGGCACTGGGCGGACGCGTGATGATGCGCTCCGGTATCACCCGTCCCAGGCTGTTGCGGTAATTGGACAGACGATATACCCAGGTCTTGCTGACATCCTTGAGCACGGCGAAACCACCCGCCATGTCGCCATACAGGGTACAGTAACCGACAGTCATTTCTGATTTGTTACCCGTGGTCAACACCAGCGCGCCGGTCTTGTTGGATAAAGCCATCAGCAGGTTGCCGCGTATGCGCGCCTGAATGTTTTCCTCTGTGGTGTCCGGCGGCAATCCTTCGAACTGCGCGCGCAGCGTGTCCAGATAAGCGTCGAATGCCGGTTTGATGTCCAGCACGTCATAGCGCACGCCGAGCAGGGTTGCCATCTCCTGCGCATCGTCCAGGCTGATCTGCGCAGTATACGGCGACGGCATCATCACCGCATGCACCCTGGATGCGCCCAGCGCATCCACTGCCACCGCCAGCGTCAGCGCGGAGTCGATGCCGCCGGACAGCCCCAGCAGCACACCGGGGAAATTATTTTTTTCGATGTAGTCGCGTACGCCCAGGCACAGTGAACGGTAGATACTTTCCTCCCGTGTCCGTTCAGCCACAACCTCTCCCGGCACCAGTCTGCCATCGCGGATCTCCAGCAATCCCAGACGCTCTTCAAACGTAGCGAACTGGTGGGTCAACCTGCCTTGTGCATCCATGGCGAACGAGGCGCCGTCGAATACCAGCTCGTCCTGCCCGCCCACCATGTTGACATACACCACGGACAGCCTGTTCTCGGCAATACGATCGCGGACCGTCTGATAACGCAGCACCTGCTTGTCCAGATGATAGGGCGAAGCATTGGGCACCAGCAGCACTTGCGCACCCGCCATGGCGGCAAGCCGTGCTGCATTCTCCTCCCACACATCGCCACAGATGTTGACGCCGAAGCGGACACCTTCCATCTCGAACACACAGGGTTCCGTCCCATGATCGAAATAGCGCTCTTCGTCAAACACGCTATGATTGGGCAGCTCATGCTTGAGATAGGTAGCGGCGATCTTTCCGTCACGCAGAAGCGAAGCCGCGTTGCAGTGCCTGCCGCCAACCGCATGCGGGTGCCCCACTATCACGCCGATGTCCTGCACCTGTTTGGCGAGATCATGCAAGGCCCGTTTGCACGCATGGTAAAACCCGTCGCGCAGCAGCAGGTCTTCCGGCGAGTAGCCGCACAGGCTAAGTTCAGGCGTAAGCAGCAGCGCCGCGCCCTGGAGTTTCGCGCGTTCTGCATAAGCGAGTATCTTGGCGGAATTACCCGCCAGATCACCGACCGTACAATTTATTTGTGCAACTGCGAGTTTCATTTAAATCCAAATGAATTGATTCAGGCAGGCATCATACCAACGTTCATGACAGGCAACAAAAAAGCGGGCAGCGCCCAAGCCGCTCTTAAAGTGTGTTGATAATTATTGAGGACATGCTACCATAACCCAGTGCTTATTGGGTTGGGTGTATGTCCTCTTCAGAAACAAATTCTTCTGTGAATTCGGGTGAGGCGGCAGGCATTCAGCCGCCCGCTCCTTCTTCTTTTGCTCCCCGCGTTCCTCCTGCCGTATCCGGCATCCAGTACAACTTCTGCAAGAACACTCAGTGCTCGCAATTCGGGCTGATTCCACCGGATGTTCCGAATAAGCGCGGAATAATGGGTGCCTATAGCTTTGTATCTGGCGGGAAGCGGTACCCGTTACTGAAGTGCAATGCCTGCGCTGAATCTCCTCCGCTCAAGAGCAATCTGGGAATCACCCAGGAGCTGGAACGAATCTCGGCATACCTGAAGCCAAAGGAGATTGTTTCCTGCCCCAACGAAGCCTGCGATAACCATACCGTACCGCTCGGAACAAAGAAGGCGTACAGGTCATTTGGTACAACGAAGGGCGGTGCTCCGCGCTACCAGTGCGCGAAATGCCATAAAACGTTCTCAATCCCCAAGCCGACCCAATACCAGCATGACACCCACCACAACCAGATGATCTTCAAGATGCTGGTGAACAAGGTTCCACTGAACCGGATAGTGGCAATGCTCGGCATCTCTTGGGAGGTGCTATACAACCGGATCGATTTTATTCACCGGCAGTGCATTGCTTTTGCTGCCGACCGGGAAGCGAAGCTGAAAGACATGCCGATGAAACGCCTGTATTTGTCGCTGGACCGACAGGAGCACGTGGTCAACTGGACTGAGCGGCATGACAAGCGGAATGTGATTCTGTCCTGCATTGCCAGTGCTGACAATACCTCCGGCTATGTATTCGGCATCCACCCGAACTTCGATGCGACGGTAGACCGGGACGCGGTGGAAGCTGATGCCCTGGCGAATGGCGATATCGCACTACCGTCTCCGCACAGGAAGTACGCCCATTTGTGGCTTACTGACGATTACGCGGTTACCGCGAGTAAAAGCGCCAGGAAGAAGCCGTTTGCCGGAACGCTGACCCGGCAGATTGAAGAAGCTTACGCAGATTCTGCAAACCGCGATGATGTTGAGATGTTTGACATCAAGACCAAGGATCAGAAGCTTCCTGACTATGGCATGCAGGTACACGCCGAGTACACGCTGATCGCCCATTTCCATTTCCTCAAGCATTTGCTGGGCAAAGTCGAGAAATGGCGAATCTTCATGGATCAGGACAGCGGGATCCGGTCGGCATTTCTGAGCGCCTTTATCAACGAGGTTAAAGCGCACGCTGCCGAGGGGTTCTATGTTCATGTCGCCAAGAATCTGAACGTGGACGAGAAGCGGGTTCTCTTGAATCAATCTCATCGGGAATTCAAGCAATTCATGGATCAGCATCCCGGCTTCACTGAGAACGAAGCGAAGCTGCATATCCTGAAACAGCGTATTGCCAACATGCGCGAGATTGGCCAATGGAAAGACCGCTGGGTTCAGCATCCCCTGCCCAATATGGGCGAGGCCGAGAAATCCATGTGCTGGTTAACCCAGCATGCGGAATTCGATGAAGACCATATAGCCATGCTGTACAACAAGGCCAGCCTGCATGCCGTTGATGCGTTCTTTGAGAAGGTGCGCAGGCGCATCTCCATGCTGGAGCGCCCGATGCACTCTGCCTCAAACGAATGGCGCACCTGGAGTGGCTACTCGGCTTATAAGCCTGGCCAGGTAGTCAAAATGCTGGAGATATTCAGGGTGGTACACAACTACATTGATACGCGCAAAACCAGCGGAATATCAACTACGCCGGCTATGCGCTTAGGGCTGGCGCAGGCGCCGATGGATTATGGCGATGTGATATATTTCAGGCAGCTTTCAACCGTATGTAAACATTTTAATGGCTAACAAGGTCTTGTGAAATGAGAACTTTATTATTAATCGCTGGTTTCTTTTTCATCGTGTATTTGGCATTTGTTTCTTGAATTATCCAAAACACAGGACTGGATTACGACATCAGTTCTGAAGTCGCCAAGGAGATCATGATTTATGGGGTGGTTATGATAATTCCCATGTACTCGGTAAAAGCCGGTAATTTACGATTCTTATCCATTTTGCCGGGCAGTATTGTGGGCTTTTTAATTTGTTGGCTACCAGCATTTGATTATTGGATTGGCAAACAAATTGGTGACAACAACAACTCTCTTTGGTATGCAACCAGACGGGGGCAATTTTTAATCGCAATATCTATTCTTGTAATTGGACATTGGCTGATACATCGTTGGGATACGCGGAGAAGAGGTTAACTTTGACTATCCATGATGGGTGCCAGTATTACTAAGCTGGCAATGATTGTTAAAACCACTCCCAGCAAGTAGCATGAAAATGTTCCGCATATGATGGATAAATCAGGATCGATATACATCGGGTTCCCTATTAAGCTGAAAATAATGCTGGTTACTCCAGTTCGATATAGAAACGGCTTAATACGATTAATATAATCCGGTGCGCGTCTGAATTCTTGGTTTTTGACAATTCTAAAGCTAATCAACACTTCCATCTCTTTTGCTGTAAGCGCATCAATCCAGCAAAACCACCTTCTGATCAACGCATACCGCAACACATAAGGGACTGAAAGAATTATTGCCGTGAGAGAGAATACGAATAACGTAACGCCATGTTGTAATTTCGGTTCAAAATCCCCCCAATTCAAAATCGCCAAAACAGGCACGTGGCCAATAAAGAAGAATATTGCTATCCGCGCATGAATATCCAAGCGGAGTCTGCCGCTTAACATGTTGTCGGTTCCCCAGTACGAGGAACAACAAAAAATTCAGCCAGCCTCCTCTCCGTCGCAAATACAAGCGATTGGAGGAAGCTGGCTGTGGAAAATCCTGCTGCTTTTGAGGTACTGCCTGCTAAACTTTGTTTACAACACGCTTTCGGAGTGGCTTGGGCAGCGCCCGCTTTTTTGTTGAACTGCTTCCGCTTACTCTGTCACGCGGACTTTCGTCTCTTCACGAATGACATAGCGCACTTCAACACGACGGTTCGCAGCGCGACCTTCCTTGGTCTTGTTATCCGCTACAGGTTGCTCATCGGCATAACCTGCGGTGACGATACGATCTGCCGCCACGCCATGCTTGACCAGCCATGCTTTCACGGCAGCCGCGCGATTTTCAGACAAGGTCTGGTTATGCGCCTTCTTGCCGACGTTGTCGGTATGGCCGCTCACGGCCAGCTTCACTTCCGTGTACTTGGCAGCGGCTTCCACCACTTCGTTCAGTCTCGCATCAGCCGTCTTCAGCAACTTGGCGGAATCGGTAGCAAAGTTAGCTCCATCCAGACGCACAGGCTTCTCGGTCAGGATAGTCTTCCAGCTTTCCTTGGGTTGTGGCTTCGGTTCTGGTGCAGGTTCGACTACTACCGGAGCCGGGGCTGGTGCGGGTTCGACTACTACTGGAGCCGGCGCCGGTGCAACCACAACCTTGGGTTCTTCCTTAACCACAACGGGTTCTGGCTTGGGAGCAGGAGCAACAGGTGCGGCCTTCGGAGCGCCAAAATAATAATTCAGGCCAAGTGTAAGATTATTATTTTTCAGCTTGGATCCATTTTCGCTCGGCGCGACTGCCGTCCATTCGCCAACCACGCTCCAGCTTGGCGCAAATTTATATTCCAGGCCCAGCCCGCCATGCACGCCGCTGCTACCGAAAGAGGATGCCGTGCCAGTGCCGCTTACGCGGGCATATCCGAGCTTGGCGTAAGGCATGAGCTTTTCCATGGGCAAACCAAGTTTCAGTCCCAAGCCATAAACCTTGCTGCCATAATCGGCAGGAGCGGTATGCGCCACCTGGCGATTGGTATCGTAGAAACCATCCACGCCCAGCAGGAAATTACCCTTATCCCAGCCGTGACCGCCTTCGAGCCCATAGGTGGTCGTACTCTTGTCAGATGTTGCACCCGTGCCGGAAATTTCAGAATTATTGGTGCCGATCTTGGCACCCAGATAACTACCTGCAAATTCGCTTGCCCCTGCATTGGCTGTTGCCAGCAATGCCCCCAACAGCGCCATCTTCGTTATTCTCTTCATACGATACCCTTTCCGAACATTGACAACCGCTAACGATACAAAGCCAATCAGACAGACAGTCTGGAAAACCCGACTGCGCACTTGGCACCAATAATTCATGCGCACGATCTAATTTTAAAGCCCCCTCTCCAAATCCATATGAACAGAAGGGAAATCGCACGCCAAATAAAAATGGGCAACTTGAAAAAAGTGCCCAGATTTATAGCCAAATATGGCGCGCCCGAAGAGATTCGAACTCCTGACCCCTTGGTTCGTAGCCAAGTACTCTATCCAGCTGAGCTACGGGCGCGTATAACTTTTTACTACTGTTCCTTGGCGGAGAGAGAGGGATTCGAACCCTCGATCCAGGTTTTGCCCGGATGCACCCTTAGCAGGGGTGTGCCTTCGACCTCTCGGCCATCTCTCCAAAAGGCCGCGCAGATTACAGCAAACCAGGACTAAGGTCAAACGTTATGCGGCCTCCTGATCCAGATCGAATGCCTTATGCAGCACACGCACTGCCAGCTCCAGATATTTTTCGTCTATCACTACGGAGATTTTTATTTCCGAGGTGGAGATCATCTGGATGTTGATGCCCTCTTCCGCGAGCGTGCGGAACATCTTGCTGGCGATGCCCGCGTGCGAACGCATGCCGACGCCGACCGCCGACACCTTGGCGATGCGGTTATCGCCTATCACTTCGCGCGCGCCGATGTGCGGCTGCACCTGGTTCTTCAGGATGTCCATCGCCCGATCAAAGTCGTTGCGATGCACGGTGAAGGAAAAATCGGTGGAAGCGTCCACGCCGACGTTCTGGATAATCATGTCCACTTCAATGTTGGCCTCACCCACCGGGCCGAGTATCTGATAGGCGATGCCGGGCTTGTCCGGCACGCCGCGCACGGTGATCTTGGCTTCGTCGCGATTAAAAGCGATGCCTGAAATGATTGCCTGTTCCATTTTGTTATCTTCCTCAAAAGTAATCAGCGTGCCCTCGCCCGGATCATCCATGAAGGATGAGAGCACCCGCAGCTTGACCTTGTATTTTCCGGCGAACTCGACCGAACGTATCTGCAACACCTTGGAACCGAGGCTCGCCATTTCCAGCATTTCCTCGAAAGTGATGCTCTTCAAACGACGCGCTTCCGGCACCATGCGCGGGTCGGTGGTGTATACGCCATCCACATCGGTGTAGATCTGGCATTCATCGGCACGCAATGCGGCAGCAATCGCCACACCCGTAGTGTCGGAGCCGCCGCGCCCCAGCGTGGTGATATTGCCCGCTTCGTCCTCGCCCTGAAAACCCGCCACCACCACCACACAGCCGTTGGCCAGGTCGGCGCGAATGTTCTGTTCATCTATGCTGACGATACGCGCCTTGGTGAACGCGCTGTCGGTAAGTATTTTCACTTGCGCGCCAGTGTAGCTTTTCGCCTGCAGGCCTTCCTGCATCAATGCCATCGCGAGCAAACCTATGGTCACCTGTTCTCCGGTGGAGATCACCACATCCAGCTCGCGCGGGTCGGGTTGCGCCTGGATTTCCCTAGCCAGCGCAATCAGGCGATTGGTCTCGCCGCTCATCGCGGAAACCACCACCACTACCTGATGCCCTTGTGCCTTGTATTTGGCCACGCGGCGCGCCACATTCCTGATGCGCTCCGGATTGCCGACCGAAGTGCCGCCGTATTTCTGTACGATCAATGCCACGATATTCCTGTACTTGTCTTACGAGAGGGGCTGAATTCTACCTTAAGCCGCCATAAAAAACGAGGATGGGCAGCGTCTGTTAAACTGACGCATCTACGCAATATAGTCTTTGCCGCATGCCCAACATCATTCCGCGCAACTATTCCGCAGACGCCGCACGGCGCCTCGCCCAAACCGGCATCACCCCGTTGCTCGCGCGCATTTATGCGGCGCGCGGCATAAGCGGTGCCGAGCAACTGGAAACCGGCCTGGCTCGCCTGCTGCCTTTTACGTTGCTTAAAAATGCGCAGCAGATGGCCACGTTGCTGGCCGATGCCATCGCGCAAAACAAGAAGCTGCTGATCGTCGCCGACTACGACTGCGACGGCGCAACGGCTTGCGCAGTGGCGCTGCGCGGCTTGCGCGCATTCGGCGCGCGCGTGGATTTCATCGTACCCAACCGTTTCGAATACGGTTACGGATTGACACCGGAGATCGTGCGCTTGGCTGCGGAAGGGTCGCCGCAAAGCGGCGGGGTACCCACCGGCGTACTCCCTGCGGGTGCGGCCCGGTCGCAGCCGGACATCATCATCACTGTGGACAACGGCATCGCCAGCGTGGAAGGCGTGGCCGAAGCCAACCGCCTCGGCATGCAAGTGCTGGTCACCGACCACCATCTACCCGGCGATGCGCTGCCGGATGCGCTGTGCATCGTCAATCCCAACCAGCCGGGCTGCGAATTTCCCAGCAAGAATCTGGCGGGCGTGGGCGTGATGTTCTATGTGCTGATGGCATTGCGCGCCGAGTTGCGCGCACGCGGCGCATACACGGACAAGCCCGAGCCCAATCTCGGCAACCTGCTCGACATCGTGGCACTGGGCACCGTGGCCGATGTGGTGAAGCTGGACGACAACAACCGCATCATGGTGCAGCAGGGTTTGCAGCGCATCCGCGCCGGGCGCGCTTGCGCGGGCATCAATGCACTGCTGCAAGTGGCCAAAAAAACTCATGCAAAAGTTTCCAGTTATGAACTGGGGTTCGTCGTGGGGCCGCGCCTGAATGCTGCCGGACGCCTCGAAGACATGGGCTTGGGCATCGCCTGCCTGCTCAGCGATGATGCCGCCGAGGCAGCACAGATAGCGGAAAAGCTGGACACGCTCAACCGTGAACGGCGCAGCATAGAAGCCGACATGCAGGAAGCCGCGATGGCTGCGCTGGAGCACATCGATCCGGCCGACAGTTGCAGCCTCGCCATGTTCGACGAGAACTGGCACCAGGGCGTGATCGGCATCCTCGCCTCGCGCCTCAAGGATAAATTCCATCGCCCCGTGATCGCTTTCGCGCGCGCGCAAGGCGGCGAACTCAAGGGCTCGGGCCGCAGCATCCCCGGCCTGCACCTGCGCGATGCGCTCGACCTGTTATCCAAACGCCATCCGCATTTGCTGCAAAAATTCGGCGGTCACGCCATGGCGGCGGGCGTCAGCATCCGCGAAGAACACCTGGCCGAATTCCAGCGCGCTTTCGAGAGCGTTGCGCAAAGCCTGCTCTCCCCTGCCGACCTCACGCAAACCATCGAAACCGATGGCGCGCTCGCGCCGGAAGAATGCTCGCTCGACATCGCGCGCAGTCTGGAACAACAAGTATGGGGCCAGGGTTTCCCGCAGCCGCTGTTCGAGGGCAAGTTCGATGTACAGGCCCAGCGCGTGGTCGGTGAGAAGCATCTTAAATTGCGCCTGGCAGGCCCGGGCAGCAGCCTCGATGCAATCCATTTTTTCTCCACCGATCCCCTGCCCAAACGCATCCACGCCGTATACAGTCTGGGCCTCAACGAATACAATGGAAATGTGAGTTTGCAACTCGTCGTACGCCACTGGCGGGAGGAGTAAGTCATGGAAGCATCCTTGCCCCTCGGCAACGGAATCGAAGCCTTGCCGCAATTCCTCACCAGCCTTGCCATCGGCCTGCTGATCGGTCTGGAACGTGAACGCAATCCCTCTGCCAAAGCCGGTCTGCGCACTTTCGCACTGGTCTCCCTGTTCGGCACACTGAGCGCCATGCTGGCAGCCAAGAGCGGTTCGCCCTGGCTGCTGGTCGCAGGCCTGCTCGCGATCGGTGCGATGATCATTTCCGTGTATCGCGACACGCCCACCGAAAACAACGATCCCGGCACCACCACGGTCGCGGCATTGCTGGTGTGTTACGGACTGGGTGCGCTGGTCTGGTACGAGCAGAGCAAACTGGCCGTGATGCTGGCCATCGGCGTCACCATCCTGCTCTATTTCAAGACCGAACTGCGCGGCATGACGCTGCGCCTGACCCGCCGCGACCTGGTCTCCATCCTGCAATTTTCGGTGCTGACCTTCGTCATCCTGCCCAACCAGAGCTACGGCCCATACGACGCTTTCAACCCGCACCACGCCTGGATGATGGTGGTGCTGATCTCAGGCCTGAGCCTGACCGGTTACGTCGCGCTGCATTGGGCGGGGCACAAATACGGCGCGCCCCTGCTCGGCTTCCTCGGCGGGCTGGCCTCCAGCACGGCCACCACGCTGGTGTATGCCAAACACTGCAAGACCAACGCAGACCTGACGCGCCTGTCCGCCGTGGTGATCTTGATCGCCAGCCAGGTGGTGATGATACGGTTGTCCCTGGTCAGCGCGGCGGTATCAGCCGGCGTACTGCCCAAGCTGCTGCCCGTGTTCGGCTTCGGCCTGATGTTCGGCTTGATCGCCACGCTGATGGATTGGCGCAGGCTGGGCGCATCGTCCGATCTGCCCATGCCCAGTTCCGCCAACCCGACCGAGCTCCACGCCGCACTCGGCTTCGGCCTGCTGTACGTGATCGTGCTGCTGTGCTCCGCCTGGCTGTCCGATCTCGCGGGCAGCAAAGGCCTGTACATCGTCGCGCTGGTGTCCGGCCTCACCGATGTGGACGCCATCACCCTCTCCAGCCTGCGTCTGTTCACCCTGCAAAAACTCAGCAGCGATCAGGCCGTCACCTCCATCGCCCTCGCCTACCTCGCCAACATGATGTTCAAGTTCGGCCTGGTCATTTCCATAGGCGGCAAGGAACTCGCCAAACATGTCGCCACCGGATTCGGCGCCATGGCTGCGGGCGTTACGCTCGGCCTTGTATTACTCTGACTTGCCCCCCGCCTGACAGGCCCTTCGACAGGCTCAGGACACTGTATAATGCGCGCCTTTCAAAGAACCGGAAGCACATAGCATGGAAGCCGAACAACTCAACGCCCTGACCAACAAGATCCAGTATCTGCGCACCCGCAACACCGAACTGCGGAGGTATCTTTGACTTCGACGGCAAGCAGGATCGCCTCGCCGAAGTCGTCGTATTAGCCGAAGACCCTGCCGTCTGGCAGGACAGCAAACGCTCGCAGGAACTAGGGCGCGAACGCAAGATGCTCGAAGGCGTCGTGCTCAGCCTGCAACAAGTCGAACAATCGCTCAGCGACAACGCCGAGCTGATGGAAATGGCGCTGGCGGAGAATGACGACGCCAGCCTGCTCAGCATCGCCGACGACATCGGGCACACCGAAAAAATCGTGGCGGACATGGAGTTCCGCCGCATGTTCTCCGGCGAACTCGACGCCAACAACTGCTTTCTCGACATCCAGGCCGGCAGCGGCGGCACCGAAGCGCAGGACTGGGGTTCCATGCTATTGCGCATGTACCTGCGCTACTGCGAAAAGAAAGGCTTCGGCGTGGAAGTGCTGGAGCAATCCGACGGCGAAGTCGCGGGCATCAAGGGTGCCTCGCTCAAAATCACCGGCGAATACGCCTACGGCCACCTGCGCACCGAATCCGGCGTACACCGCCTCGTGCGCAAATCGCCGTTCGACTCCGGCAACCGCCGCCACACCTCGTTCTCCAGCGTATTCGTCTATCCCGAAGTGGACGACTCCATCGAAGTGGACATCAATCCGGCGGACCTGCGCGTGGACACCTACCGCGCCTCGGGCGCGGGCGGACAGCACATCAACAAAACCGACTCGGCCGTGCGCATCACTCACATCCCGACCAACATCGTGGTGCAATGCCAGAGCGACCGCTCGCAACACCGCAACCGCGCCGAAGCGATGGCCATGCTGAAGTCACGTTTATACGAAGCCGAGCTGCGCAAGCGCCAATCCGAGCAACAAGCGCTGGAAGATTCCAAGACCGACATCGGCTGGGGTCACCAGATACGCTCTTATGTGCTGGATCAGTCGCGCATCAAGGACCTGCGCACCAATCACGAAGTCGGCAATACGCAGGCGGTGCTGGACGGCGATCTGGATGATTTTATTTCGGCGAGTTTGAAGCAGGGCGTGTAAGCAATGTCCGAACACAACGAGGATTCGTTAGCCGAATTTTTCGTCGACGGCGTCGTCCCGCAGGATGTTCCGCTGTTCTTCCCGCTGTTCGCAGCCAGGCCGCTGATAGGCGCGATGATCGCGCTGTTTCGGGGCGGCGATGAAGAGGTAATGGTGCGTCTCGCGGTGCTGCGCGAGATCGGGCTGCGCGCCGATGCGCCGGAATGGACGCCGCGCGATCTGGAAACGCATTTCGCCTTCTTCTCCCCCGCCAAGCTGGACACGGTATTGAAGCGCCTGCGCGAGCACGAGTTGCTGCTGTGGGATGCCGAGCGCCGCGTGTATCAACTCTCCACCACCGGGCGCATGGTGCTGGCCGCACTGTCCAATCTGTTGTCGTTCAGCACCGAGCAGGATGGTGAACTCGGCTTCCTCGCGGCGCAGATCGCGGCGGGTTCCGCCGTGGGCAAACTCTCACCCGAGTCGCTGGCGCATCTGCTGGCGCGACTGACCGAACTGGAAGAAGAATTCGCGCAGGCGGTCGCTTCCGGTTCCGAGTTCCGTTTGCGCGCGGCGCAAGGCAAGCTGGAGTCGGTGTGGAAGTGGATGGAGAAAGCCAACGAGGTGTTGCGTAACCTGTCCGACACGGGCTTTGCCGACGATGCCAGTTGGCGGCTGGCGCAGGAGATCGGTTCGCGCCAATCGCGCATCATGCGCATGTCTTCGGTGTTCCAGCGCGAACTGGCGGCGATCGCGCGGCAGCAGGTGCATCTGTCGCAAGGCGGCCTCACTTCTTCCGAACTCGCCGCATGGCTGAAGGAACGCTCGCTGGATGAGCTGGCTGCGCTGGCCGGAGACCAGCTCGCGGTCACGCCGGAAGCGACCTTCATCCTGCCCGATGTGATGCTGGACAACACCGAAGAATTCATCGAGCGCGAACAACCCAAGCGGCACGTCTCCACCCTGCCCCCGCCCGCCGCCATCGAACACACCCACGACGTCCCGCTCGAACTGCCGCCGCAGCTGGCCGCACTCACCCGCTTGCTGCAAGACTTGCCGGCAGCGCTGTCCATCAGCGATGCGGTGGTGGGCGATAATTTCAGCTCGGCGTCCTATCGCTTGTCCCTGCTGGCATTCCTCGGCGAACAGAACGTCGATCCCGAACTCGCGCCACTGGCGGATCTGCCGCTGGCGCTGCAATGGCATGAACATACAGGGCTGCAAGCAATCAACCGCGATGAAGTCGCCGCCATCAGCAGCGGAAGACTCGTCCCGCATGAGGAGAAGCAAACATGAACCACGACCCCGCCGCGCGCCTGATCGCGCGCCTGCTGGCCATGCGCTACTTGCCGCGCGAAGACGCCGAGATACGCCGCCTGCTGGTGGACGGCAGCTTCCGCGAAGACGTGGAGCAACGCCTCGCCGCCTGCGGCCTGCGTCTGCTGGCGCAACCGTTCGCCGCGCATGTCGGCATCGCCCTGCTGCGCGAAACCGAGAGCGCGGTGTTCGAGCAGCACGACACCTGGCAAGCCAGCAACATCGGCCTGCCCAAGGATGCGCTGGGGCTGCTGGTGATCCTGTGGGCGCTCATCATCCTGCCCAAGCGCGAACGCCAACTGGCGGGCGAAGCCGCGCGGGAAGAAGCGCAGAGCGAAATGTTCGAGACGGTCAAACTCACGCCGCTCGCGCATGAAGCTTCGCGCGGCATTCCTGTGAGTGTGGTACTCGAAGATTACGGAAATCTGCTTGGGAAGAAGGGACGTGTTGAAATCAATCTGTCTCGTCTATCAAACTTGGATTTCATTGATCTTAAAAATAAGGTCATCCATGAAGGCCCGCTGCTCGACCTCGCTTTCGACTATGCCGACATGGCACCGCGCATATTGCAAGGCGCGCTGTCCGATCTGCTGAAGCAACGCGGCCTGCTCGCCGACACTGTGCAGGAGACCAACTGATGTTTCGCCTGCTCGAACTGGAAACCGTACACTGGGATTACTGGCAGCGTTTCAAGCTGCCGCTGAATGCTCCCATCATCACCATCGTCGGCCCCAACGGCTCCGGCAAGACCACGCTGCTCGACGCGCTGCGCACATTGCTCGCGCTGGAGTGCTCGAAGAAACGCGACTACAAACGCTATGTGCGGCGCAACGGCGAAGACTTTTGCTGGCTGCGCGGCGTGGTGGACAACCAGCGCCCCATAGGCTCGAGCCGCCGCCCGTTCGGCCTGCCCTACCAGCAGGACAAGATCACGCTGGCCTGTCGCATAGACAAAAAAGGCGGCGACTGGGTGCGCAAATACTGGGTGGCCGAAGGCGAAGTCGCGCTGGAAGACCTAGAGCAACAGGGGCAGGAATTCGGCGTGCGCGAATACCAGCGCCTGCTGCACAGCGCCGGACTGTCGCCCGCCATCGCGCGCGTGCTGTCGCTGGAACAGGGGCAGACCGACAAGCTGTGCGAGCTGTCGTCCAAGGAATTGCTGGAGCTGGTGTTCCAGGTGTTCGGCGACAAGGACGTGCTGGAGCGCTATCAGGAAGCGCGCCACCATCAGGAACACACGGCGCGCGAACTGAATGAAGTGGAACTGCAACTGGCCGCGCTAGGCAACAGTCTGGAAAAGCATGAACTGAAGGTCAACCGTTATCTCGAATGGCACAGGCTGAATCAGGAACGCACGCTGCTGGTATCCGAGACCAAGCCACGTCTGGAGCATTGCCTGTTGCAGAAGGAAGCCGAGAACGCCGGACGCACACTGCAAGCCCTGCGCCGCGACTGGCACAGCAAACGCGCCGAACGCCAAGGCCTGAAACTCGATCTGCAAGTGCAGCAACAGGCGCTGGCAGCGGCGCAGTTGCGCAAGCAGGCGGCGCACGAAAACGAGCGTATTCAAACAGAAGCACTGAACAATTTGAGCGAACAGATTGGCGAACTAAAGACCATCGTCAATCAGCACGACCGTTTGTTGCAGCAGGCCGAAAGCGCAGGCGGCAAAGTGGCCGATGCGCGCGAACTCGAACAACTGGAGAACGAGCGCGACCGCCTGCGCCTGCGCATCGCCGAACTGGAACAGCAGCAGCAACACTACGACGAGATGCTGGAAAATCTCGCCGCCGGTCGCCGCGCCGAGCCCGCCGATGTCGCCGCGTTCCGTCAGGCCTTGAGCGGCGCGGGCATCGCCCACGACCTGCTCACCGATCTGGTCGAGATCACCGACCCGAGCTGGCAGGCGGCGGTGGAAGCCGTGCTCGCGCCTTTCGCGCATATCGTGTTGCTGGCCAAAGACAAGGATGCGGAAGCCGCCATGTCGCTGGGCGAGAAATTGCGCTACCGCCATTTCATCGTGCCCGAGCGCACGCAACCCGGCCTCGCGCCGCAAGGTTCGCTGCTGGAAGTGGTGCGCTTCTCGCAGCCGGTGCCGGAATGGCTGCTGCGTTTACTCGAACGCATCCGCCGCGTGGAAGACGCCAGCGCCGGAGCCAAACTGCCGCGCGGCGAAGACTGGATCACCCGTCAGGGGTTCCTGCGCGAACGCCGTGGCGGACGCCATGCCGCACCGGAGCAGGCCCGTTTCGGCAAGGCGCGTCTGGAAGCCTTGCGATCACAGCGCGCCGACCTGGACAAGAAGCTGACGCCGCTGCGCCAGCAACGCGATGACCTGACCGGCCGCATCCGCAGCCTGCAAGCGCAACTCGCGGGCGAGAGCGCCAGCGCGCAACTGGCCGCACGCGCCGCCGAGTTCGCCGAAGCGCGCCAGCACTACGATGTAATGGTGGTCAAACGCCGCGACAACGGCGTGTATCAGGCGCAACAGGATAGAGAGCGGGCCGACGATGCGGCGGTCGCCGCCGACAAGGCGCTGGAAAAAATCCGCCTGCTGTTGCAGCGACTGGAAAAGGAAATCGCCGACAAGGAAAACCGTCCCGCGCGCGAAGAGCAGATACGCCGCTTGCAGCGCCTGCGCCAGGATAAACGCCAGATGCCCGCAAGCTGGCGCGATGCGGCGACCAGCCAGCAGATCGTCGAGGAATGGCGCGACAGCACCAACATCGAACGGCGCATCCACGAGATCGAAGCGCGTTTCGCCAGCGAAACCTGGGAGACCGACAACACCGTGATCGCCCTGCGTGACAAAATTCGCGACGACTACACGCGCCAGGAAAGCGACCTGTCCGCGCGCCGCCGCGACAACGAAATGGCGCAGAGCCAGACCACTGCGGCGCGCGAGCAATACATCGCCGTCCTGCGCCACACCGTCACGCGCTACGTGAAGAACCTCAAGTCGCTGGGCGAGATGGCGGGCATCAAGGTGGAGCATGAAGCGGTGCTGCTGAGCAACGACGATCTGGCGCTGGCTCAGGCCGGGCTGGCCGTGCGTTTCGATTTCGACGACAAGGGCTTCATGGGCATGAACGACGGCGACGCCTCCGGCGGCCAGCAAGTGATGAAGTCGCTGATCCTGCTGGTTGCCTTGATGATGGAAGAATCGCGCCCCGGCGGTTTCGTGTTCATCGACGAACCCTTCGCCCACCTCGACATCGTCAACATCGAACGCGTCGCCAGCTTCCTCAAAGCCACGCGCGCGCAATACCTGCTGACCACGCCGGTCACGCACAACGTGAACGTGTACGACCCTTCGATGCTGACGCTGGTTACATCCAAGAAACGCTCCAGCGAAACCTGGGCGCCGCGCATAGGCGTGCTGGTGCGCGAGCAGCGTGAATGAAAAACGTCTTGGACTGGCGGGCACTGCTGTAACTTTGAATTTATGCTTGGTGTCGGTTGCAGCAGGTGGGGGGTGCGGTGAATGGCTAGTGATCAGCCAGAGCGACCGGATCTAATCTGCCACGAGAACGTCAGCTATGGGGCTCTAAGCAGACTGACGTAGAGGCTATCCTTAGTCTTACTGTGTCACAAACGTAGTCTTGCGCTGACCCAATTGCAATGCGGGCAGAAGCCCAGTTCGCCGACGAGCGCCGTGCTCAAGTGCAGGCGCAACGAGGTGATCGAGTCCGGCACGTGGCGCTGCGCGCGTT
>JACQFX010000040.1 GCA_016199835.1 Nitrosomonadales bacterium
GAACCACCTCGCCTATCAGCGGTTCAATATCAAATGGAGCCGACTCATTACGGGTAATGAGTGACTTCAAACGAGTCAAGCCAGCGGCAGCATTATTTGCATGGAGGGTGGCAGCCATACGCGCCAACTTAAGCATACAACCTATTGATTATTTGATAAAAGTCATGTAAATAGCTGAATATTTTCAGGGATACCAGAAAATGCCGACACCAGCCGCCTCAGCGCAGCAGACTTTTGAAGACCTTTTACGCGACTTGCCGCCGGACTTTCAGGACATGGCGATTGAATTCCGAGCCTTTACCCGCTCGCGCAAGGTTAAAAGCCCGCAGGAGTTGATGTGGCTGGTGCTGATGTACAGCGGCATCGACCAGACCTTGCGCGACGTTGCGGGAAATCTGACCTTATTACGGGAGCGGATCACGGATACCGCCGTGCAAAAACGGCTTTTGGCCTGCGTTCCCTGGCTAAAAGCGTTGCTGCAGAAGATGTGGCCGGGCCTGGACAAGCTGCCGGACAGCGTACGTCTGATCGTGGTTGACGGCAGCTCGGTCAGTGTGCCGGGCGCGGTGGGGACGTCTTATCGGCTGCACCTGGCCATGGACTTGGTGTCGCTTACCTTCATTCATGTCGAAGTCACCGATCAGCGCGTTGGCGAAAGCCTTAGCCTATATCCCTTGGGGCAAGGCGACATCGTCCTTCTGGATCGAGGTTACAATCATCCGAAAGTGGTTGCCTTGCACGCCTTGAAAGATGTATCGGTGGTGCTGCGGCTAAGCCCTCACGCGATGCCGCTGTGTCGGCCCGGCCGCGACGACAAGCTTGATCTCTATGAGTTACTCAAACACAACTCAAGCGACATGCTCACGGTACCGGTGGAACTGACCCAGGGCCAGACGACCGTCAAGGGCTGGATACATTGCCGCCACTTGCCGCCGGAGCGGCGGGAAGAGGCCCGGCGCAAGTGCCGGGCAGGCTCCAAGAGCGGTGCGCCGAAGCAGTCCACCTTGCTCTTTGCCGAGTGGTTACTCATCTTCACAACGGTGCCGCCGGAGCGGTTGGACGCGCAGACCATCTGCGTCTTGTATAGCCTGCGCTGGCAAGTCGAACTGGCGTTTAAGCGACTCAAGAGCTTGCTCGACATTGATAAGTTACGCAGCAAGGAAGGCTCCGTACTCAACGCCGTGTGGCTGTACGGCAAGCTGTTATACGCCACCTTATTGGTCAAACGCTCGCATCGGCTGTTTGGCGCCGACAACCTCGGCGCTGGGCGCGACATAACGCCATGGCGACTCTGGCGGATGCTGGACAATGAAGCCACCGCGCTGATTACTAGCATTCCTCACTGGCAACCGTCACAGCACAAAGTAGCGCTAGAGGTGTTGAAAGAGCGGCCCCGCAAGCGCAAGCTGCAGACTTTACCGCTGTCAGTCGCCAGGATGATGACGAATTGGACGGGGGTTTTGGCTTAAGTTGGCGCGTATGGGGGTGAAGGTACTCAGTTGGTGTGCGCCGTGGTAAGGCGGCGTTTTCCCGTGGGTGAAAGTTCCACCCGGCAATTTTTGCTCCAGCCGGAAGC
>JACQFX010000041.1 GCA_016199835.1 Nitrosomonadales bacterium
CTTCAAGTTGGGATAGGCTGGGGCGGGTCATGAGCTGGAACGAAAAGAGGAAATGAAAAATGCGGCGCAAGTTGCACCGCACTCTCGGAACGCGAAAAACTGCCGGTGTGTTAGCCGATGTTCTTGCCGTAGGCGTCGGCTGACAGCAGGCCATCGACGTCGCTGACATTCGCCGGCTTCAGCTTGAACAGCCATGCGTCATAGGCATTGTGGTTGATCTGGTCAGGCGCATCAGTGACGGCCTCGTTGACCGCGATCACTTCGCCTGCGATCGGTGCATAGATGTCGCTGGCGGCCTTGACCGATTCCACCACTGCGCAGTCGGTACCGGCATCAAACGACTTGCCTACCTGCGGCAATTCGACGAACACGATGTCGCCCAGCGCATCTTGCGCAAATTCGGTGATGCCGACAGTGACAGTGCCATCGGCTTCAACGCGTACCCATTCGTGGGATTCAGTGTATTTCAGTTCAGCAGGAATATTCATCATTGCTCCAGAGATAAAAGTGTTGCCGCAGAATACACAATATTCCGGCGGCGAATTAAAGTGAAAATCAGGAAACCAGAATCTTGCCGTTGCGCACGAACGGCAGCTTGACCACGGTGGCCGCCAGTTTCTTGTCGCGGATTGCCACCTGGACGGTGTCGCCCAGCGCCACGCCCATCGGCACCCGTGCCAGCGCAATCGCCTGCTGCATGGTGGGACTGAAAGTGCCGCTGGTGATTTCACCATCGCCCTGTTCGGTGATGACGGCTTGGTGCGCACGCAGCACACCGCCTTTTTCGCGCAGGATCAGGCCGATGAACTGGGCATTCTGCCCCTTGGCCAGCAACGCTGCCTTGCCGATGAAGTCACGTTCGCTGACCAGATCGATGGTCCAGGCCAGACCGGCATCGAGCGGATTGACCGTCTGGTCCATGTCCTGACCGTACAGATTCATGCCGGCTTCCAGTCGCAGCGTGTCGCGCGCGCCCAGACCGGCAGGCTTGACGCCAACGGCCAGCAACGCATTCCACAAAGCCTCGGCCTGTGCTGCCGGAAACGCCAGTTCGAAACCGTCTTCACCGGTATAGCCGGTGCGCGCGACCATCACTTCGCCGAAA
>JACQFX010000050.1 GCA_016199835.1 Nitrosomonadales bacterium
ATCTGCCTGTAACACAGATGAGCCTCGCCATGCCGGCGGGGCTTGTTCTAGCAGCCTGCCGGACTTACGGAGAATCGGCTGCAAAATTACCTGAGCGGTCCATATTTCACCGGATTTTTGGTCAATAGCTCGCTATTGACGCTGCAAATCCGGCGCAATCTGTCCTCGCTCAGCTAATTTTTCGCTTCGATTCCGTAAATCCAACAGGCTGCTAGTGATTTTCGGTGAGCAATTCAGTATGCCCGAGCGGTCTGAAGTACGCGATAAAACGGCGGGATGACTGAAAGCTTCCTGAAAGTTAAAGCCGGCTAAGATACATTCCATCATCCCTGACTCTCTCGATTGTGCTGAAAATGTTCCGTGCCATGACTAATAGCGTCACACCAATGCGCAGCCTGCTGGCAGCCGGTCTGCTGGCCGCATGTTTCAATGCGCTGGCTGCGCCGCAGTGCATCGTGCCTGCCAAACCGGGCGGCGGCATGGACCTGACCTGCAAGCTGGCGCAACAGGGGCTGGCCCATGCCGCCGGCGGCAACAGCGAGGCGCCGTTGCACATCAGCTATCTGCCCGGCGGCATCGGCGCAGTAGCGTGGAATTCGGTGGTATCGCAGCGGCGTGGCGAGGCCGATACGCTGGTGGCGTTCTCGGGCGGCTCGCTGCTGAATCTGGCGGAAGGCAAGTATGGCCGGGCCTCGGCGGCAGATGTGCGCTGGGTAGCGGCGCTCGGCACCGACTACGGAATGATCGCGGTGCGCAGGGATTCACCTTACCAGACCCTGCGCGAGCTGGTCGCCGCATGGAAGAAGAGTCCGGCGCAAGTCGTGATCGGTGCCGGCGGCACCATCGGCAGCCAGGATTGGCTGAAGGTTGCGCAGATCGCCAAGCGCGGCGGGGTCGACACCAGGGATCTGCGTTTCGTCGCGTTTGAAGGCGGCGGCGAAGCGTTTACCGCATTGCTGGCCGGCCATGTGCAGGCAGTATCGGGCGATGTGTCGGAAGCCATGCTGCATGCGGGCGTGGACAAGAAAAATGCGGATATCCGGGTGCTGGCAGTGCTGTCGGATGCCCGCCTGCCGGGCGCGCTGGCCAATGTGCCGACCGCGCGCGAACAAGGGTTTGACGTGAGCTGGCCGATTATCCGCGGCGTATACATGGGTGCGCATGCGTCCGATGCGGATTACCGCAAATGGGTCGCGCGTTTTGCGCAGGCAATGGCCGCTCCTGATTTCGATCGCTTGCGGGTCGCGCATGGCCTGTATCCGTTCGCGATGACAGGCGATGCGCTCACAACATATATCAACAAGACCGTCGACAACTACGGCAAGCAGGCCAAAGAACTGGGGCTGGTCCGGTAACAATTTTAAGCAGCAAGCAGTACCGCAGCACCACTATTTCAATAACTAGAAGGAGACGACACCATGTTTTCAAAAAATCGCATTGCAGCCGCCATCGGCGCACTCGCCGCCAGCACCGCGCTCGGCGCACTGGCGCAGGCCCCGGCCGCTTATCCGTCCACTTATCCGGCCGATTACGGCAAGATCGTCGATGCCGCCAAGAAAGAAGGCAAGCTGGTCATCTACGGCGCCACCGACAGCAAGGCCACCGCGCCGCTGATCAAGGATTTCAACGCGCTGTATCCGGGCATCACGATCGAATACAACGACATGAATTCGACCGAGGTCTACAACCGCTACATCTCCGAAGTGGCCGCCGGCGGCACCACCGCCGACCTGCTGTGGTCGTCGGCGATGGATCTGCAGATGCGGCTGGCGTCCGACGGCTATGCGCTGCCCTACAAATCGGTCGAGGCCAGCAAGGTGCCGGGCTGGGCGGTCTGGAACGACATGGCCTACGGCACCACCTTCGAGCCGGCCGCGATCGTCTACAACAAGCGCCTGCTCGACCCGAAGGAAGTGCCGGCCACCCATGCCGACTTCGCCAAGCTGATCACCCAGGAAAAATTCAAGGACAAGGTGACCACCTACGACATCGAGAAATCCGGCGTCGGTTTCATGTTCATGACCCAGGATTCGCGCAACTACGCTGATTTTGCCGGGCTGGAAAACGCGTTCGGCGCGGCCAAGGTGCGGGTCCAGTCGTCGACCGGCACCATGCTCGAGCGCATCTCCTCCGGCGAAAACCTGATCGGCTACATCGTGCTCGGTTCGTATGCGCTGGTGCGCGCGAAGACTGATCCGTCGATCGGCGTCGTGCTGCCCAAGGATTACACGCTGATCCTGTCGCGCGTGCTGTTCATCAGCAAGACCTCCACCCATGTCAATGCGGCCAAGCTGTGGCTCGACTACATGTTGTCGCAGCGCGGCCAGACCGTCATCGCCAACGACTCGAAGTTGTACGCGATCCGGGCCGACGTGAAGGGTGAAACCACCTCGGCCGACCTGATCAAGCAGATCGGCGCGGCCAACCTGAAACCGATGCCGGTCAGCCCGATGCTGCTGCAATTCCTCGGGCCGAAAAAACGCCTGGATTTCCTGAAGCAGTGGAAAGAGAGCGCCGGCAAGAAGTAATGCCGCTGCGCTATCAGAAAATTTTTATTCATCCGACTTTTCTGTGAATCACTGATGACAGAGCCCCCTCTCCCG
>JACQFX010000016.1 GCA_016199835.1 Nitrosomonadales bacterium
CAAAGCAGTACCGGACTGGTGCCAGCAATTATCCAGCCGTTTGCCGGGCGTATCGACCGCCACTTGCCTGAACAGCGGTTTGCTGCCGACCGGGGTCAAGTCGCGCAAGGGCTTTCCGATTCTTGCGCGCGATATCGGGCCGGCTGCCGGCAAGTCCGGGCAGCCAGCGCTGCGCATCCTGTTGATCGGCGGCATACACGGTGATGAATTGACCGCTGCCGCCATCGTGTTTCAGTGGATGCAGTTGGCGCAGACGCCGCCGGCACAAGAGTTTCATTGGAAAATCGCACCAGTCGTCAATCCTGATGGTTTGCTGGCAGTCAAACCTAGCCGGGTCAATGCGCGCGGGGTTGATCTGAATCGCAATTTTCCAACGCCAAACTGGCAAACCGATGCGCCGCGTTACTGGGCTAAGGCAACGCGCAGTGATCCGCGCCGCTTCCCCGGCACAGCGCCCTTGTCTGAGCCGGAGAGTCGCTGGGTACAAGAGGAAATCGAGCGTTTTCGACCGCAGTTGATTGTCTCGGTGCATGCGCCGTTCGGCGTTCTGGATTTTGACGGACCGGCAAAGCCACCGCAACGCTTCGGCCGCCTGATCTTCAACCGTGTCGGTGTCTATCCCGGATCACTCGGCAATTACAGCGGGCTGCACAAGAATATCCCCGTCATCACCATTGAATTGCCCAACGCCGGCACCATGCCGCCTGACGCGGAAGTGCTGCGCATCTGGCAGGACATGTTGAAATGGATGCAGCGCAATCTGCCAGTGCAGACGGCTCCGCTGCAGGCATCCGCGTCTGTATCACAACAAGCGGCACATCAGGCGCTCGTTACCCGATGAGCACACGCGGTAACGGCTAGATTGTAAATAATCTTTACACCGTGCACAGTATTTTGCAGGAATGCTGACGCGCCGCAAGTTATCCGTGATAATCCAATTTAATTAACTAAAAATTATGGCTGAGTGGCAATAATATCCGCCGGCAGCGTCCGAGTAGCCGCTTATGTTGGTGGGTACTCACTAGTCATTAAAGGCATGGTGCAACAGGAATGACACAACCGATACATTTTTCAGCTTCGGCTGGTTCTGAGCGCAAGACATCCAGTGGTTTCGGCACCGGATTGCGGGAAGATTTGTTGCATCGTGACCCCTTATTGGATTGTCTGGTCGAATTGACCAGAATTCATGGGCGCCCAAGTACCAGGGCTGCGCTATCGGCCGGCCTGCCATTGTCGAAAGATGGTTTGACTCCGTCATTGTTTGCGCGTGCTGCAGCACATGCCGGCTTTTCCAGCAAAGTGGTGCGTCGTGGACTGGACAAGATCGATGCCGCTTTGCTGCCGGTGATTTTGTTGCTGGAAAATAATGAGGCATGTCTGTTGCTGGGCTGGTCGGAAGACGGTGCCAGTGCGCAATTGCTGTTGCCGGATGCGGCGCAGGGCGCCGTGACTCTGTCGCGGGAGGCGTTGACTGCCCGTTATGCCGGTGTGGCGATTTTTTCCCGGCCGCATTTCCGGTTTGATCAGCGCACTCCGCCTCTGGTCGAGGTGCCGCAGCGGCACTGGTTCTGGGGCGCGATACTGGAACAGCGTTCGATCTTCAAAGATGTGCTGGCAGCCGCTTTACTGATCAATCTGTTCGGCTTGGCGATGCCCTTGTTCACGATGAATGTGTATGACCGGGTGGTGCCGAATTTCGCCGTCGAAACGCTGTGGGTATTTGCCGGCGGCATGTTGATCGTGCTGGTGCTGGATTATGCGATTCGATTGCTGCGCGGGCATTTCATTAATCTGGCCAGCAATCGCATCGATCTCAAGTTATCCAGCCTGATCATGGAGCGGGTGCTGGGCATGCGGATGTCGCAACGGCCGGCATCGGTCGGGGCATTTGCGTCCAATCTGCGTTCCTTCGAGACGGTGCGTGATTTCATCGCTTCCGCAACCGTCACCGCACTGATCGACCTGCCGTTCGCGTTGGTGTTTCTGCTGGCGTTGCTGTGGATCTGCTGGCCGCTGGTATTGATCCCGCTGGTGGGCATCGTGATTGTGATTATTTACAGTTACCTGGTGCAGCACAAGATGCGCGAATTATCCGAGACCACTTTTCGCGCGGCGGCATTGCGTAATTCGACGCTGGTGGAGAGCCTGACGGCGCTGGAAACGATCAAGGCACATGGTGCCGAGAGCCAGATGCAGGCGAAATGGGAGAAGACCACGGCATTTCTTGCCCGTGTTAATGCCGAGTTGCGCTTGCTGTCGGCCTCCAGCATGAATGCAGCATCGAGCTTGCAGCAGCTTGTCAATATTGCGATCGTGATTGCCGGAGTGTATCTGATTCATGAGCGCATGATGTCGATGGGCGGGCTGATCGCGGCCACCATGCTGGCCGGTCGCGCAATGGCGCCGGTGGGGCAGATGGTCGGTTTACTGCTGCAGTTTGAGGGCGCCAAAAACTCACTGGCTGCGCTGGAAAAGATCATGGCGACACCATCGGAGCGTAGCGATGAAAGCGCCTTCATCCATCGTCCTGAAATCCGTGGTCAGATTGAATTTCGCAATGTGCATTTCAGTTATCCTGGACGCCAGCAAGAGGCCTTGCGCGGCGTGAGTTTTCGTGTCGCGCCAGGCGAGCGGGTGGTGGTGATCGGTCGTGTCGGCTCCGGTAAATCGACGTTGCAGAAATTGATGCTGGGCCTGTATGCGCCGACCAAGGGCGCGGTGTTGCTGGACGATGTGGATTTGCGCCAACTTGATCCAGCCGACTTGCGGCGCAGTCTGGGCTATGTGGAGCAAGATTCGATTTTGTTTTATGGCAGCCTGCGTGAAAATATAGCGATCAGGGCACCTTATGCGGATGATCGGGCGGTGGTGGCGGCGGCGGAACTGGCCGGTTTGACCGAGTTCGTCAACCGTCATCCTGAGGGCTTCGATATGGTCATCAGCGAGCGTGGCGAATCGCTTTCCGGCGGTCAGCGTCACGGCATTGCGATTGCGCGCGCAGAACTGCTCGATCCGCCGATCTTGCTGCTTGATGAGCCAACCAGTTCAATGGATTATCCGTCCGAGGCGCAATTCAAGGAACGCATTCGGCATTATTCCCGGCACAAGACCATGGTGGTCGTGACTCATCGTCCCAGCTTAATGGAATTGGCTGACCGCATCATCGTGCTCGATGATGGCGTGATCGTGGCTGACGGGCCAAAAGATAAGGTGATGGCTGCGCTGCAGTCGGGACAAATCGGGAGGGCGGCATGATGCAGAAAATGCGCACTCTCGGGCACTGGTCGCTGGCGACGCTGGAAACCATTCGGTTGCGCCTCGGACGGGGTTCGGCGCACTGGCTGACGCGCTGGAAAGACGATGTCAGCTTGCCTGAATCGGATTTCATGCGCGATGCGGACAGCATCATCATTCAGCAGGAACCGATACGGGCGCGAATTCTGCTGCATGCGCTGTTTGTCGTGTTTGCGTTGTTCGTTGTTTGGGCCGGACTGGTCAATGTCGATGAAATCACCAAAGGTGAAGGAAAAGTGATTCCTTCGCAGCAGTTGCAGGTGCTGCAGAGTCTGGATGGCGGTATCGTGACCGAGATTCTAGTGACGGAAGGGCAGGTGGTGACGGAGGGGCAGGTACTGCTGCAAGTTGATACCACACGTTTTGAATCCTCAGTGCGTGAGAGTCGCTCACAATATCTGTCGCTGTCCGCCAAGGCCGCACGGTTACGGGCGATTGGTGATGGTAAGTCATTCGAGCCTCCTGCTGATGTGCTCAAGGAAGATCCGAAAACTGTCGATGAGGAGCGTCGCTTGTATGAGACGGCGACTTCAGAATTGCAGGCGCAAATCTCGATTGCCAGACAGCAGTTGGTGCAGCGTGGACAAGAGCTGGCAGAGGCCAATGCAAGGCAAAGGCAGGCTGCCCAGGCGTATGAGTCGAGTCAGAAGGAATTAAGCGTCACCAAACCCTTGCTCAGTTCCGGCGCGGTGTCTGAAGTCGAGTTGTTGCGACTGGAACGTGATGTGTCGCGCTTCCGCGGTGAGCGTGATGTCGCCACTGCGCAGATTTCACGTACCCAATCGGCCATTGCAGAAGCGACCCGCAAAATACAGGAAGTGGAGTTGGGCTTTCGCAATACTGCTAGCAAGGAGTTTTCGGAAACCATGGCCAGGCTCAATGCCTTGACACAAAGCAGCGCGGGCCTTACCGATAAAGTCAAGCAATCCGCCATCCGTTCGCCAGTCAGGGGCACCGTCAAGCGTTTGCTGGTCAATACAGTCGGTGGCGTGGTGCAACCTGGGCGCGATGTGGTGGAGATTGTGCCGCTGGAAGGCAAGCTGTTGCTGGAGGCTAAAGTGGCACCGAAGGATATTGCCTTTTTGACGCCGGGGCAGAAGGCGGTCGTCAAATTTACCGCCTATGATTTTTCCATTTATGGTGGACTGGAGGCCAAGCTGGAGCATATCGGAGCAGATTCAGTGACAGACGAGCGCGGCAATACCTTTTATACCGTGCGCGTCGGAACTGCGAAAGCCACTCTGGCTGGCGGTTTGCCCATCATCCCTGGCATGGTGGCTGAGGTCGATATTATTACTGGCCAGAAAAGTATTCTTTCATACTTGTTGAAGCCAGTCTTAAGAGCCAAACAGGCAGCAATGACTGAACGATAATGTATTTAACAAGATAAGGTCAGGATGCCGAAGTGAAAACCATAGAACATCTTTTTCTTTCAGCCGCGGGTGATTTGTTGCCGCACTGGCGGCAGGCGTTTCCTGCCGCGGCATGTGCCCGGCTGGGAAGCAAACGATCATTGTCGAACCAGCCGATGACGATCTGGCTGCGGTTACGTCCCGGCACCACGGTTGCGCAACAAATTGCAGCGGTGCGCCAGGAGTTTGGTGATGTGGCCTTTGTCGTTCTCAGCGACACCCCGAATGATGAAGAGGCATTGGCAGCATTTTCTACAGCAGCACGCGCTTATTGCAATACGCATGCTGGGGCGGAAGTGTTACAAAAAGTTGCTGCAGTAGTAGTGCAGGGGGGGATCTGGATAGGCGAACCTTTAATGCAACGATTGCTGGCTGCCCCGCAGTATCTGCCGGTAGCAACAGTGGCTCAGGAAAAGGACTGGACTGATGCCCTGACTGAAAGAGAGCAGGAAGTGGCCAGAACCATTGTTGCCGGTGCCAGCAATAAGGAAATTGCTCGTCAACTTGGCATTACCGAGCGTACTGTCAAAGCGCATGTGGGCGCTATTCTGGATAAACTGCAGGTCCGTGATCGCTTGCAACTGGCTTTGTTAATCAGGGATCGACAATACGCCTGAATAGGGCAATTACTCATCTTGTACTTCGGTACAATTAACTTGTTGCACTGGCTTTGCTACAGTCTGGACAATCAATTTTTCCCGTCCGGAGTTAGTTCATGGCACAAGTTAACAGCATCGTAGGTAAAGTCGTCGTTCTGCAAGGACAAGCCACTGTCCGTTCTGCCGACGGCTCGCAACACCTGCTTAAGCTGGGCGATGTTGTCTACGAAGGTGATGTCATCGTGACGAGCCCGGACGGACGAATTGAGCTGTCGTTTGATGATGGACATTTTTACCTGTTGCGTGCGAATGAAACGGTAACGCTGGATGCCACCGTTTTTGCCCCTGAAACGTCTGAAACACATAATGCAGCTTTGTTGCCTGGAGTAGGCGATCTTGCCGATATCACTAACGCAATTGTTTCAGGTAACAGTCTTGACCAGTTGCTGGAGGAAACAGCATCCGGCCTGACCGGTGGCGGCGGTACTGATAATGGCCATTCTTTTGTACAGTTGCTGAGAATTGTCGAGGCAATTCAGCCGCAAAACTTTGAGTTTGGCTCCATTGATCGAGGTACTCTGCCTGAGTTTCACGGCCAAGCTGCAGCGGCGCCTGTCACCGACAGCCTGCCGGTGGCGGTCAGCGACAGCGCGGCCATCAGCGAAGACGCCAGCCCGAACACGGTCTCGGGCACGGTTCTGAGCAACGACACGGTCGGCGCCGACAGCAACGCCAGCCCGGTGACTGCCGGCACCCGCCGACGGCAGCTACGTCTACACCCTGAACAATGCCGATGCGCAGGTCAATGCGCTCAACAACGGACAAAGCCTGAGCGACAGCCACAGCTACACGCTGACCGACGGCGACGGCTCGAGCACCAGCGCCACGCTCACCATCACGATCAACGGCCACACCGACGGCACCCCGACGGTGGTGGTCCCCGACACCGACGGCGGCGCCAACGCCAGCGACAGCAGCCTGCCCGAGACGGCCGCAGCGACAGCGGGCAGCTTCACGGTGGCCGCCGAAGCCGGCATCGCCAGCATCAGCGTCGGCGGCACGGTCGTCACGCTGGCCGCCCTCAATGCGCTGGGCACAACGCCCGTCACCATCAACACCGGCGAAGGCAGCCTGGTACTGACCGGCTACAACGCCGCCAGCGGCGTGGTCAGCTACAGCTACGACCCGAGCGTGCTGGTGCACAGCGGCAGCGTCCCGATCGTTGACCATATCGCCCTCGTGGTCACCGACGCCAACGGCGTGAGTGGCAACGACAGTCTCGACATCGGCATCACCGACAGCCTGCCGGTGGCGGTCAGCGACAGCGCGGCCATCAGCGAAGACGCCAGCCCGAACACGGTCTCGGGCACGGTTCTGAGCAACGACACGGTCGGCGCCGACAGCAACGCCAGCCCGGTGACTGCCGGCACCTGGCCACACCGACGTTACGCCGATCATTGGCGGCATCGAACCTGGCGCAGCTGGCCCGGCCGGTGACAATGTCAACGAAGGCACCGACCTGGTGTACAACGTCAGCGTCACAGGCACCGCGACGACCCCGACCACCTTTGCCTTCAGCCTAGGCGGCGGCACGGCGACAGCGGGCGTTGACTACGGCACTCCGGTCTTCGGTCCGGGCGTCACCAATAACGGCAACGGCACGATCACGATCGCCGCTGGCGTGACCAGTTTCACAGTCACCGTAGCGACCACGCAGGACACGATCGACGAGCCCAATGAGACCGTGCCGTTGACCGTCGGTGGCGTCACCGCCACCGGCACCATCACCGATGATGATGCCACCCCGGCGCTGTCGATCAATGACGTGAGCGTCAACGAAGCGGCCGGTACCGCCACCTTCACCGTCACCCTCTCGGCCGCGTCCGGCCAGACCGTGACCGTAGGCTACAACACCAGCAACGTCACCGCTAGCGCAGGCAGCGACTACACCGCCATTGTTGCGGGAACCCTGACTTTTGCTCCGGGTGTGACCACGCAGACCGTTGTGGTCAACATTGCCAACGACGGCACCTATGAAGGCGCGGAAACCTTCAACGTCAACCTGGTCACCCCGACCAACGCCACCATTTCGGACAACCTGGGTCTGGGCACAATCATGGACAACGGCACGGGTCTGGGCGGCACCGACAATGACACCCCGACTTTGGCGGTATCAAGCGTGACGGTCACTGAAGGCACCAATGCCTACGTCCAATTCACGGTCAGCCTGTCCAATCCGAGCGTTCAGGCGACGACGGTCAGCCTGGCATTGGCCAACGGCACGGCGACGGGCGGCGGTGTGGACTACGGCTCTGGCACAGGAACCAACCTGCAAGTCTCGACGGATAACGGCACTACCTGGACCAACGCCACCAGCACCACCATCGCAGCGGGGACGACCAGCGTGCTAGTCCGCACCCCGATTACCGATGATTTGCTGCTCGAACCGACAGAGAACTTCACGCTAACAGCCACCCGTACCGCGGGCACCACCAGCAACGCCAGTGCTGTCGGCATGGCGACGATTGTCAGCAACGACGCCTTCTCGGTCACCAGTACGGTCAGTGACGATGACGACGTCAATGAGAACCGGGATGTTCCCACCAGCAACGACATCACTCATACGGGAGTCATCAGTAATGTGGCGTCGAACGTGACGCTGTCGATCGACGCTTCGGTCGCCTCGGGCGTGACTTCCAATGGCAAGACCGTCACTTATGCCTGGGATGCCGCTACCCATACCTTGACCGCGAGCACGACGGACGGCGCGGTCTTCACCGTTATCCTGAATGCAACCAATGACGGCTATGTTTTCCGGCAAGTTGCCGGAATTGATCACCCGGTGCTGGCTGGCGAGAACCAGAGCCTCAACATTCCTCTGACTGTGGTGGCGCAGGATGGAGCCGGCGCGCAGCTCGCGACTGCCGGCTTCAACATCACCGTCTGGGACGATGCGCCGACCGTGTCAGGCAACAGGACCATCACCACAGAAAATGACGGCACTTACCTGGAGTCTGGCTTCCTCACCCAGGCAACGGTTTCCAACGATGTGACTCACATCACCTGGAATACCGCAGGGCTGCCGAATCTGGTCTTCGACGGCAAAACCGTTCTCTACGTCGATCATGGCGACGGCACGCTGACCGGCCAACTGGCCGACGGCACCCTGATTTTCAGTGTCCAGATTAACCCCAACGTCATCGACGCCAACGGCAGTCCGCAGTACACCTTCGAACTGCTCAATGCCCTGGGCAGTCTCGGCATCGAAGGTGCAGCGACCAGCTACACGGTTATCAGCGGCGGCAACGTCGCCAATCTCGATCTAGGCTTCGGCAATTACCTGATCGACAATATGACTGCCACGGACAGCGCCGGTGCGGTTTCGACGGTCAATACGAACAATAACTGGATCGGCATCGGCGGCAACTGGTTCGATCCGGGCGAGAAGCTCTCCATGTCGTTCGCCGATCCTAGCGGCGGCGCCGGCCAGGTGCGCGGCATGAGCATGGTGGTGGAAGGGCAGGGCAGCGCGGCTTATACGTTGAACTGGACCGTGACGGCCGCGATCGATGCCGCCGGCCATACGGTGACTTATTCGGGGAGTGTCTCGGGCACGGGTAATACAGACCACCCCTTCACCATCCCACTGCAGAACGGTGCCTTGTATTTCACCGACCTCCAGATCAGCGATCCCACCGGCGGGGGAAATTTCCGGATGGCCTTCTCGGCAATAACCGCGAATGACTATCACTCGGACATTCCTCTGGGCCTGAGCTACACGATGACCGATGCCGATGGCGATACGGCCGGCGGCCTGATCAACGTGACGCTGACCACGCCCGTCGTATTGACCGGCACCAGTGGTGCCGATACCCTGACTGGCACATCAAGCGCGGATCTGCTCAGCGGCATGGCCGGCAACGACACTCTCAACGGCGGTGGCGGCGACGATACGATCTTGGGTGGCGTGGGCAACGACATCATGACAGGTGGTATCGGCGCCGACACATTCAAGTGGGTGCTGGGCGACCACGGTACGGCTGGAAGTCCGGCTCTCGATAGGATCACGGACTTCGACACCACGAGCAATAGTGACAAGCTGAATCTGCGCGACTTGCTGCAAGGAGAGAATCACATCACAGGTGCCGGAAACTTGTTACAGTATCTGCACTTCGAGAGAATTGGTACGGACACTGTAATTCATGTCAGTAGTACTGGTAATCTGGCCACTAACGAAGATCAGCGCATCACTTTGACTAGCGTTGATCTGACTACTATCGGAACCGATCAAGCGATCATTCAGGATCTGCTGAATAAAGGTAAATTGATCGTTGATTAAATCGACGTTGTCAGATTGCCTTGATTGACGATAAAACCGGGTTAACCTAGCCCGGTTTTATCACGTTTGGCTATTGAGTACTAAAAACCAGAACAGCATTACAAGACTTCTGTAGTCGATTCTGCGTGCAGTAATGTGCATCGTCTCAGTTTGTCATGTCAAGTGCGGTGTAGTTGTTTATTTCGCCTTGAAGTGCAGAGGAGCCGGAATGCCCTCAGACCGTTCTTCATGCAATAGGGTCTAGAAGGTCAGTATCACGCGCCGGTGCCGTGTCTGGTACCGCAGGCCCCGTAGCGCCATCAAAACCAAGGCTGCTTAACGTATACAGCTCTGCGCTATGCGTGACACCTTCAGCAAAGACTTGCAGTCCGATGTTGTGCGCAATATTGGTCAATCCCTTGAGGAAAGCCTGATTGCCGGCATTAGTTTCAATCTCACGAATAAAACTGGCATCAACCTTGATGTAGTTAAGTTTCAGATCTTGAAGCAAACCAATCTGGCTGAATTGACGGCCGAAGTGTTCCAGACCCAGTTTGCAGCCGCTGGTACGCATTTCCTGGCAGAAGACGCGGAATGTGTCGAGGTGTGCAAGAGCGCCATTTTCCGGGATTTCCAGCCACAAGCGTTGAGCGAGGCCTGGTCGGGAGCCGATTAGTGACCGCAATTGCTGGCGGAATGTTTCATCCTGTATGGAGCGTGCCGAGAGATTCACTGCTATGCCGGGGATGTCGCTATTGCGTGCTAACTCTTCGAGTCCGAGTGCCACTGCCGCAAGATCAAGTCTGGTTGTCATTCCAAGGCGTTCTGCAATCGGGAGAAAACGTCCGGCCGGGAACCATTCGCCACCGAACATCAGACGTAGAGGCGCTTCGCGGTGGCTGACTTGTCCTGAGAAATCGGCCACCGGGTACGAGGCCAAGCGTGCCCAGTGTTGTTCCAGTGCCCGATTGATCAGCTTGGCCCATTGATCTGTACTCCTCGGTGCTTCTTCAATATCGAGCGGAGGCGCCTCGCGGACTGCACTTACTCCCTCGGCTTCAGCGCTGGCCAGTGCCGTATCAACTTGCGTCAGGAGCGCACTTAAATCCAGTCCGAAGTGAAATTTCCCTACGCCGATGAAGGCGATGGCAGAGCTGTCAATATGCTGTGACGTTTCTTTTAAAATGGATTGCAGCAAGGCCTCAGCAATCGGGCGTGGCTCGGAATGATGCAGAAGTAGACCGAAATCCGCACCGTTCAGACGTGCAGCCATCCCATCAGGAAGGCGCTGGGCATACTCCTCAATTACTTTTCCAATGGTTTTCAATAGCATATCGGTCGTATCCCGGCCCAGTTTTCGGTTCAGTTCCGTCAGCTGCGCCAGGCGCACGAATATCAGGCTGCCTGCGACCGTATCTTCTGTTGCAATTGCTGCGTGTAGTTGCGCCATGAAATGATTGCGGTTGGCCAGTCCGGTCAGCGGATCACTATTGGCCTCCTTGCGCATGACTTCCAACCGCACTGCTTCGTCAGCAAACATCGTTTTCAGTAGCGTTACCATGGAATTCATTGCAGACGAAAGCTGGCGTAGTTCCGGGACTTTAGACTCCGGTGTGGTAACAAAGCGCCGTTCGGTAATGGCCCGCGCCTGCTCGATGACTGCATCGAGTGGTCGCTTCAGACGACGCAGAATCAGCGTTCCAAGGTAACAGCCAATCAGACCGGAGATGGCTAATGCAGAGATCATTTCGAGTGTTGATTTCCATAGTGCCTGATAAGCAAAACGGCTATTACTCACGATTGAAACCGTGCCGACTTGTTTCCAGCTATTGCTAATCTGTGCTTCTCCCGGCGGGGAGTTAAGCGGAAATTTTTTGACAAACCAGCTAGGTACACCGATTTGTTCGGGCGGGGCGAGTCGCTGCACGATCTGTTTGCCAAGTGGATCCGTGATGCGTATTGATTCGTAGTGGCCACTATCGAACAGGGCGGCAATCGTTAGCTCCAGTTCAACGGCATCGATATTTCTCTGGCTCAGAGAGAGTGCAAGTACAGTTGCATTATCGGTATTTTTCATTCGCAGTTGCTCTTGCAAATAAACGCGAGCATTGAGAGTCGAAGCGAATAGGCTACCGATGAGCGCCAGCAAGGTGCTGAGGATTAAAGCAAGCCAAAGTTGGCGGTACATCGACATGTCGATTCCTTCATTATTTATGTAATATTTATAGACGACTCAATCAAAACCTTCGCGGCGGGCACGTTGTAGCAAGTCCTGCCAGCGGGTTAGACCGGCGGTGCCGCCTAGGCCGGGCGCGGCATTGGCAGCAAGCCCTGTGAAAATTCCCTGGCTGTTAAAGCTGAATATTGGCTGCAAGTCGAGACGGCGCGCAGCTGGCCGGATTTCTGTGATCAGGTTGTCCAATACCAGTGGTTCGGCATCGGGGGTGGCATAGTAAGCGAGGATCATGTGCGCTTGTTGAATGCTGCTCGACGGGCCACCAATGCGGGCCTTGACATAAATCAGTCGTAGCTGAGTATCCGGAATGTTCATGTTGAGCAAGGTGAAGTACTTGGCGATGACATAATCCTCGCAGTCCCCCTTACACTTGGCAAGCGTTTCCATGGGTGTCGCCCAGTAATCGGATTGCCCCCATATATCCTGATCGGTACCAAACTCAATCCGGCGATTGAAAAACTCATTAACGCGTCGCAGCTTGTCTTCTGCAGGGGATTCTTGATGGTCTTGCAACAGTTTTTGCCAAGCGATAAGCGATTGCGGGTTGCCACCCAGTCTGTGCATGGTCGCTTGCAGGCGGCTCATATCAAGTGCTGCGGCCGGCAGTAATATTGCTGCGGATAATGCCAGCAACATTTGCGTAAGCAAACAATAGAATTGACGAAGATTCTTGAGCAAGATAACTGTTTTGATGAAGGCTGAATTTCCTGAAGGAAACGTTGTTGTTATTTTTTTGTTATTTTTTGTCAACTTCTTGTTTTAGTTCATTCTTTTCTGTTATTTTTCGCTCAGATGGTTGTTCAATAACAATGAATGTACAGAATATATGCAAATGCGAAAAATAGCTTGGTGCTTGAGTATCTTGTTCGTGCCTCTGTGTGC
>JACQFX010000060.1 GCA_016199835.1 Nitrosomonadales bacterium
GAAGTCGAACTGGCGGTCAAGGCCGCCGCAGAACTGGCCAAAGAAGGCGTGGCGGTACGGGTGGTATCGATGCCGTGTACCGACGTCTTTGACCGTCAGGATTCGGCTTACAAGGCCAGCGTGCTGACTAGAGGTTTGCCACGGGTCGCGATCGAAGCCGGCGTGACCGACTTCTGGTACAAATATGTTGGTCTTGAAGGTGCGGTAGTCGGTATCGACACCTTCGGTGAGTCCGCTCCGGCGGGCGTGTTGTTCAAACATTTCGGTTTCACGGTCGACAATGTCGTGGCCAAAGTGAAATTGGTTCTGGCTTAATTTTTGCTCAATTTTGCTTAATTTAAGCTCGCTTACTTAACTGCGTTATTAACTGCGTTATTTACGTTTTGGAGACAGTATGACAATTCGCGTCGCAATCAATGGCTACGGCCGCATCGGCCGCAACATCCTTCGCGCACACTACGAAGGCGGCAAGTTCAAGGAAGACATCAAGATCGTCGCGATCAACGACCTCGGCAATGCCGAATCGAACGCGCACCTGACCCGCTACGACACTGCCCACGGCAAGTTCCCGGGCACCGTCACGGTCGAAGGCGACACCATGATCGTCAACGGCGACCCGATCAAGGTCTTCGCCGAGCGCAATCCGGCCAACATCCCTTGGGGCGAACTGAACGTCGACGTCGTGCTGGAATGCACCGGCTTCTTCACCACCAAGGAAAAAGCTTCCGCTCATCTGGCCGGCGGCGCGAAAAAAGTCATCATCTCGGCACCGGGCGGCAAGGACGTCGACGCGACCATCGTGTACGGCGTCAACCACGACGTGCTGAAATCGACCGATACCGTGATTTCGAACGCATCGTGCACCACCAACTGCCTGGCGCCGCTGGTCAAGCCTTTGCACGAGAAAATCGGCCTCGAAACCGGCCTGATGACCACCATCCACTCGTACACCAACGACCAGGTGCTGACCGACGTGATGCACGAAGACCTGCGCCGCGCCCGTTCCGCGACCCAGTCGATGATCCCGACCAAGACCGGTGCTGCTGCTGCAGTTGGCCTGGTATTGCCGGAACTGAACGGCCGTCTGGACGGTTATTCGATCCGCGTGCCGACCATCAACGTGTCGATCGTCGATCTGTCGTTCATCGCTGCGCGCGACACCACGGTCGAGGAAGTCAACGCGATCATGAAGGAAGCGTCGGAAAACGGCCCGTTGAAAGGCATCCTGCAATACAACACCGCGCCGCTGGTATCGGTTGATTTCAACCACAACCCGGCATCGAGCACTTTCGACGCGACGCTGACCAAGGTATCCGGCCGTCTGGTCAAGGTATCGTCCTGGTACGACAACGAGTGGGGTTTCTCCAACCGCATGTTGGATACCACGATGGCGCTGATGTCCGCCAAGTAATTACCGCAGTCGTTCAGCAAGACAAAACGCCCC
>JACQFX010000061.1 GCA_016199835.1 Nitrosomonadales bacterium
CCCTATGTGGAGTGCTTCTTATATACCATCTGCTGAAAGCAATAATTTCGTGTAAAAAAACGCGCGCACCCCGAACTGGGAAAAAAGTAACCATTTAGTTTCCCCCTCATGCAAGGCATCCAGCGGGAGGGAGTGAAGGGGCAGTATTTCCTTTGCGCCGTTCGGCGATGACCGAAGCCAAGTAAGGCCACGGCAACACCTTACGCTTACGGCAAGTCTCAATCACACTGGCGAGTAAACCGAAAGCCCGCGTCCCCTGTTCGGTGCGTGTCCCTTGGCTGATCAGACGGGCAATGACCCAATGCCGCAAGGCACGTTCTGCCTCATTGTTGGTCAAGGGCAAATGGGGATATTGCAGCACTACCCAGAAAGCCTCCCAATCATTGAGAAGTTCCCGCGCCAGTGCCTTGGTTTTGTCGTGTTTGGAGTCACGGTATTGCCCGCACCATTGCTTGAGCGCGAGTAATTCGGCCTCGAAAGTGACGGTCAGGCAAACCGTTGGCGGCGATCCGCGTGCTTGGTAAATGGCTTGCATGAACTGCTCCAGTTGTCGGTTCACCTGTTTGCCAAAGGCATTGGCATCACTATGGAATGCCTCCTCCAGCCCCCGTGCCTTGCGGATGATGTGCGCCCAACAGCGTAGGCGGTGCTTGAATTTCCGGTAAACTTGGTAGCCATCGCTCATGAGCCAGCCGCTGAATTGCTCCCCAAAGACATTCGCCAACAATTCCTTGCTGCGGTCGCCAATGAGGTAGAGGCAGACGGTGGGGCTGATAATGACCCATAACCACAGCAGTTTTCCCCATTCTTTCCACGGGGTTTCATCGGCATGTAACAGGCTTGCGCTGATCAGTTCTTGAACCAAGGCTTCTTCCAGTGGCTCCACGGCACGCCCCGCTTCATGGATGCAGTGGTTGATGGTGCTGGTGCTGAGGTTGATCCCCAGCCAATCGTACAGAAATTCTTGGGTTTGGCGGCGGGATTGGCGCATCCGCTGTGCCAGGCAAACGATGAGGCTGGCTAACTGGGGGCCAACCAGGCAGCGTTCGTTCAGCGATAACTTTTTCCATAACGGGTCATCCGCACAGTAGCCCGGCTCGCTGCGGTGGTGGTGTCCGCAAGGGCAAATGACTTCACCGTACAGGTGCTTTTCGTGGGTGACACGAATGCCTGCGAGTCCGCTGTGCGGGGTGATGTCGAGGTCGATGACGTAATGCCCACTGTGGGCGTGGAACGGTGCATCCGTCAGGTCATTGCCACAGATGATGCAATGGCTGGGGCGGTGCATCCGGGTGGGGCCCACAGGCAGCGCCAGTTCCCGTCCATGACCGGGTGCGCCACGTTGGCGGCCTGCGGTACGTTTTTGGGGGGATGCAGGTGAGGATGCGGATGCGGATGCGTCACTGTCCGGTGTACCCGCCGTACCGTTAGGCGGTGCTTCGGGAGTAACGGCGGGTGGGAGACCTTCTGGGGTTGCTTCGGGAGAACCACTATCCGTCGATAACCACACCGGATTGCTGCGCGGTGGGCGGGAGCTGTTGTGTGAGTCCGCCTTCAGCCGTTCCCGCGCCTCCTTCAGGTCGTTGAGCAACACAACGAGCAGCCTTTCTTTTTGCTCCGGCTTTAGCTTTTGCAATTGGGCTTCATCCAGTTGTTGGAGGTCGTTGTCGCTCAGTTTCATGCGGGGACGTGCCACTCCTGATGGCTTGGGGGTAATGTTCTGTAGAGTGTAGATGATGGGCGCGTTTTTTGGGGGGAGCTAAACGGTTACGG
>JACQFX010000062.1 GCA_016199835.1 Nitrosomonadales bacterium
ATCGTCGCGCCGTTGCTCAGCGTGACCACCAGCGGGCTGCCCGTGACCGCATGATCCACCGTCGCCGTGTATACAATGCTGCCGCCTTCGGCAACAGATGCCGACGCACCCAGCGTCACGTTCGTCACCGTGCCGTTGTCCACTATGGTAGCGCTTGCCGATGCGCCATCGATCACGATGCTGCTGTAACCGCCTCCGCTGGCGCCCACTACCGTGGCAGTAATGATCTGGTCACCTTGTCGGTACGCATCGTCTGGGCGTGTGGTTGTCAAGTCGACATAAGTCGATCCAACAGGAATGACCGCATCGTAATTTACCCCATTGAAATTAACGACCAAGACTAAATCGCTACCCTGCGGTGGAGTATCCACCGAAAGACGGAAAATGACGTCCCCCCCCTCAACCTGAACATTGCCGCTAATATGAGTAAGAGTCACTGTGCCTGTCTGGCCTGGTATCGCATCCTGGCTCACGATCGTAGGCGCGGCACCAGAGGGGTTGATCGGGAAACTGAAACCCGTTGTCGGCACTTCCTCAACAATACGCGTGAGATCAACAAAAGTGCTGCCTCCGCCACCACCATCACCTGTCAAACCAGCCGCTGCTGCCTGATCGTCGAGCAGCGCGTTGAAATCCTGCTGACCGTCGGCATTGACGGCCTGAATGACCCTGGATGCTTCGGCTGATCCCATTTCAGAGATGGCACCTACTGTTACATCATGCGTTGCAGATGTAACCTGGCTATCGATAGCGACGGTTTGCTGTTCGGCTACATTAAGTGCGGGGCCATTGAATACATTAACTTCGACAGAGCTTCCATTAGCGGTGACAATGACATCACCTTCAAAAATCTGGTCGCCCACAGCCAAGCGACGCATTTGACCATCATGGTCTTTCGCGAACACTTCACCTTTTGTGGCTTTTACCTCGCCGACTGCCACAGATGTATTTAAGTTTGCCATGCTACTCTCCGCTCCAGATACTGCTTATGTCACTACTTTTTTGGTTTCTTATGTGGCACAGTCTATATCAACAACGGAACGCGTCAATTGCCCCAAAGGGCAGAAAAGAACCCAAATTAACCAGCTGTGTTCAGCAAGATCGCAAGTTGCAGCCGATCGCGCACCCCTAGCTTCTCGAAGATAGAAGTGAGATGTGCTTTGATGGTGCGTTCGGCGATATCGAGGTTTCGGGTGATTTCTTTGTTGCTTTCACCGCGGGCGACGCACAATGCCACTTCGCGTTCGCGCTCGGAAAGCACCTGTAAGGCAGGATGCTGCTCATGTCGGCCCGTCATGGCTGAACGTATACCGATACCACCCACCAGGCGGTTGAGCAATGACTCGCCGACCCACAACCCGTTGTTGCGTATGACTGATTCTATGGTTTTCAGCAGTTCCGGTGTGGCATGTGCGTTGCAATAACCTGATGCCCCATGCGCAAGCGCCTCCAGCCCCTTGTCGTCGTTCGGCTCATCATGCATGACAACAAAACGTACCCCATTCTGACGCACGTCATCTGGCAACATGTTATGCAGCCAGATGATGCTATCAGCAGGCGTTGTGCTCGGTTTCGACGAAAGAACTTCTGCTTGTGGAAAAGCCATCTGCCAACGCGCGGGGGGTACCGGGCTGACTGAGACAAAAATATTTTTGCCCATTAAATTTCCCTGTTAACGCTCTGTCAGCGCATATTGCTTGGCCCGCAATACAGGCTTGAGCAGATAGCTGAGCACCGTCTTCTTTCCCGTGAGTATATCCACTTCTGCAATCATCCCCGGAATGATCGGCATATTTTCCCCGATGCTGGATTTTACGGTACGCACCCGGACGACGTAAAAAGTATTGCCCTTATCGTCCATGACGGAGTCCGCACTGATGTTTTCCACATGAGCTTCCAAGCCACCATAAATGGCAAAATCATAAGCTGTGAATTTGACATTGGCCTTCTGACCTGGATGCAAAAAAGCTATGTCCTTGGGCAACACTTTGGCCTCGAGCAGAATGGTGTCGTCGAGCGGCACGATCTCGATGATATCTTTACCGGGCTGCACCACGCCCCCCACAGTGTTATATAGCAGACGCTGAACTGTGCCGTTGACTGGCGACCGGATGTCGGCCTGCTTGACCTTGTCGGAAAGCGCAACATTGCCCTCACCAAGGCTGTTGATTTTGGCTTGGGTCTCGGAAAGCTCGTTGCGTGCCTGATTCCGAAACTCCAGTTCGACCCCCTCAATCTTCTTCCTCGCTTCGGCCATCGCTGACTGCAAACGGGTGATCTGCGAATCGGCCTGCTTCATTTCACCTTCAAGACGGCTGACGTCGCGCTCCAAGCGTAGCAGCTCAACATCCGAGACCGCGCCAGACTTGATCAGCGGCCGGGTCATTGCCAACTCCCTGGAAGTTAGCGCATAACCCTGTTGCGCCTGGTCGTGCCGCGCCTGCGCCTCGCTCAGTTCGTGTTCCCGCTGGGAAAGTTGGTCGCGTGCCATACCCACCTGGGCATTCAGCTCAGCCCGACGATTAAGGTATACAGCCCGCTCCTGATCGGCCAGCGCAGGATTCTCCTTGAGCACTTCCGGTGGCGGCACAAACTCTCGGCCATCAGCAACTGCCCGCAAACGGGCTGCCTTAGCCAACAACGCGAGATAAGTGGCGCGACTTTCGTTAAGATTGGAGAGGAAGCGCGTGGTATCGATCTTGACCAGCACCTGCCCCTCACGCACGCGATCACCTTCCTTGGCCAATATCTCGTTTACGATGCCGCCATCCAGGCTCTGCACCACCTGCAACTGACGCGAAGAAACCGCTTTACCTTCTCCCTTGGTGATCTCGTCGACCTGGGCGAAAGCAGCCCACAGCAAAAGCACGATAACGGCAAAGAAAACTGCGCGCACCCCCCGGCGTGCACGCACTGGATCCTGCGCGATGATTGCTGATTCTGCATCGACCACGAAATCATGCGCCAACCTGTCATCCTCGGCACGATAGGTAGCATAGGGATCGGCCACATCAGCATTACGCGCGAACGGGTTAAGTTGCTTGATCCCTAGCCTCGCGAAGAACCCCAGATGCTTCGCGGATTCGACAGACGCTACGTTCCCTGTATTATCTTCCATGATTAGCCCCGCCCCACTTTACCAGACTGCAGTGCTTCCGTGACCTGCGCTTTGGGTCCATCTGCCACGACTTTGCCCCGGTCGATAACAATCAGGCGATCCACCAGATCGAGCAGTGAATTTCGGTGCGTGATCAGCACCATGGTACGTCCCTTGGCATATTCTGACAGCCGCGCCTTGAGCGCTTCTTCGGTGGAATTGTCCATGGCGCTGCTAGGCTCGTCCAGCAACAGGATTCCCGGCTCGTGCGCAAAAGCACGGGCAATGCCAACGGATTGACGCTGACCACCCGAGAGCGACTCGCCCCGCTCACCGATGGGCATATCGAATCCCTTGGGGTTATTGCTGACCAGCTCCTGCAATCCGGCAAGTTCGGCGGCCTGCAAAATGGCATGATCTTCCACATGCGGCATGCCGATGGTGATATTTTCACGCAAGGAACCATAAAACAACGTGACATCCTGTGGTACGTAACCAACCGTCTTGCGCACCTCGGCCGGATCAAGCTGGCGAATATCGACACCATCAATCTTGACGCTTCCCTCGCTCGGTTGATAGAGGCCTAGTATGAGTCGATTGATAGTGGATTTCCCGGATCCCACCCTGCCGATAATTGCGACATGTTCCCCCTGTTTTATGCGGAAGCTCAGATCATTTAGTACTTCGGTCGACTCACCCGGATAGGAAAACTTGACGTGACTGAACTCGATGTCCCCGTTGATACGCTCGCGGCGAATAAATGCAGCATTCTCCGGCCTCTCAACCGGTTGCGCGACCACCTTGTCTAGCGCAGACAGCGCCATGGCGGCATTCTGATATTGCGTAAGCAGCGATGCGATCTGGGCAAAAGGCGCAAGCGCGCGTGACGAGAGCATTACGCAGGCGATCATTCCGCCCATGGACAATTTATGATCCGCAATAAGATAAACGCCGATGATGACCATGGCAACCGTGACCAACTGTTGAACCGAGCCACTGCCATTCACTACCGAGGAAGACATATAGCGCAGATCAGCGCCGACCCTGGCCAGATAAGCTACCGAATGCTCCCATTTGCGCTGCATGACGCCTTCGGCGCATTGCGTCTTGATGGTTTCGATACCCACCAGCGTTTCAATCAGTGTGGAGTTGCGCGAGGCCGTCGCGCGATAAGTGGTTTCAGTCAATGCCTGCATTTTCGGCTGCAACATGAGGGCATAGATGACCAGACCAGCCATGGCGAGTATCAGCGGTATGGACATCATCCAGCCCAGCCAGAAAATAAGTGCAAGGAAGATGATGGCAAATGGAAAATCTATGAAAGCAGTAACCGTAGTGGACGTAATAAATTCCCGCACCGACTCGAAAGCACGAAGATTGGCAGCAAAAGAGCCGACAGAAGCCGGCCGGTTAAGCATCTGCATGCCAAGGACGCGCTCCATGATCAGCGCCGAAAGTTCAATATCGACTCGCTTGCCTGCCATGTCGAGCACATAGCCACGCGCCATGCGCAAACCGAAATCAACCGCAATGATCAGGATCACCCCCAGAGCCAGAGTCCACAAGGTTTCCAACGCATTGTTCGGAACGACCTTGTCATAGACATTCAAGGTGAAGAACGGGACTACGATAGCGATCAGATTGATAAGAAATGCCGCCGCCAATACGTCACGATAAAGCATTATGTTGTTCCAGAGCGCGCCCCAGAACCAGTGACGATTGATGGTCGGGCGAATTTCCGGTGCGCGCGTATCGAAGCGAAAGCGCGGACGAACAAAAATGCAATGGCCGGTATAAATAGCCGCCAGTTTTTCCAGATCGATCTCGGTCGTCCCTTGACCCGCCTCAGAAAAGACAATTTCAGCTCGTGTGCGCTCTTTGTTTACACCAAGCAATATGCATGACTCGTTGCCTTTCAACAGCAAAATGACCGGCAATAATTCTTCACGGATCGCATCTATAGGGCGACGCGAAATTCGCGATGCCAGACCTGCACGCGCCGCCGCACGCCGCACTAAACCTGGCGTGAGGCGCCCCTCCTCCAGCGGCAAGCCGGCAAGAAACCCTTCGGGGGTCATTCCCCTGCCATGGAAACGGGCGATCTCAATGAGCGACGAGAGCAGTGGATCATGCCGTCGCCAGGATGCCCCGCCCGGCAGGGTTTCGTCCGTCATTGGTTTACCGTTATTGGCTGTAGTCATAATTTATTAAGTTCCATGGGTACCACACGAGTCGTCCGGAATGTGCACTGGCTAGGCTGTGATAGGTGTTCCTTCATATCCTGATCCTGCCCGCTCTTTCAGCCATCGCCCGAACATTTCAAAATAAGCATTCTCCAGCGAACGGCCCAGGCCACGAGCATCGCACAGCGGGCTTTCCGCCATCCGTCCACGCTGGGTTAAGCGAAGAGTTTTACGTAGCGCCACGTCCCGGGCAAGCACCACAACCTTGCCCACATATTCCGCTTCCGAGCAGGCTATCCACTCAGGGTGGCCGATGGAGTCCAGCATCGTCGCAGTCATGCGCGCAGCCATACGATCGCCTTTCAGCGCCACGACCGGCACCCCCATCCACAGCGCATCGCAACTCGTGGTGCCACCACCCACCCCGGCAACAGGATCGAGGGCAATGTCCAGCCGATTGTAATAAGCCATGTGAGCCAACCAATCTGGCGTAATACCACTATCCTGAAGTTCAATGCGATCTGGCGCAATGCCGTAAGTCGCCATGACATCCAGGATGCGGCGGCGGTTGACAACTTCGGCCAGCTCTTTTGTCTTCAGCAACAGCTTCCCCTCGGGCAGGGCGTGGAGCACACTGGCCCATAGAGCCAGTGTCGCGGGCGTCAGCTTGCCCAGATTATTAAAACTCCCCAGCCAAACGCTCCCATCCGGAGCGGGATGCCAATCCGGCGGCGGCGCATCGGCCTTGCCGTCATAACTTATCCATACCCGTGGCAAGCGCCACACCTGTTCGCTGAAATGGCTGTCGGTCTCATGCGGTGTCAGTATCTCGTCGCCTATCCAGTAGTCCATCTCCGTCAGCCCCGTACTCGCGAAGTAACCGAGATAATGCGTCTGTACCGGCGCGGCGCGGCGCGCAAAAACACCCAGGCGATTGTGCTCGGTGTGTCCAGACAGGTCGATAAGTACATCTATTTCGTCCGCCTCGATACAATCGCGTACAGCAGCATCAGGCATGCCAGCTATGGATACCCAATGTTCCGCCAAAGCTTGCAGGCGCAAGGTGACCGCATCCTGCCTGCCATGGCTCGAGTACGCGAACAACTCTATCCGTTCCCGATCATGCCGCGCAAACAACTGCTCCACAAAATAGCTCACTGCATGTTGGCGATAATCTCCTGACACATAGCCTATCCGTAGACGTCGCCCCGCAAGCGATGAATTCCGGAAAACCCGGCCATGGGCCGTTTGCCTGTCCTGCCCGGAAACGCAAGACAACTCCCAACCACGCGCCAGGGCAAGATATTCCTGCGGGCTGAGCGTGGAGTTGTAGCCATGGAGAAACAGCAGGTTGTCATAAGCCTCAACCAAATCGGGTTTGATCGATAGCGCCTTATAGTAATACTCAATCGCAGTTTCAAGCTTGCCTTGGCCCTTGAATATCAGTCCCAGATTATTATAGGTTTCCGCATGATCCGGCCGCACCGACAGCGCCCTGTGAAAACACGCGGTCGCCTCATCCGGCTTGCCTTGGCTTCTTAGCGCAGCTCCCAGGTTGTTGTGCGCCTCGGCATAATCCGGCTTGACCTCGAGCGCCTTACGATAATACTCGACCGCTGCATCGAGATTGCCCTGCCCCTGTAGCACTGCCCCCACGTTGTAATATGCCTCGGCATAATCCGGCTTGAGCGAGAACGCCTTAAAGAAATGCTCAATCGCTGCATCCGACTTGCCTTGATTCTGAAGCGCAGCCCCCATATTATTGTGCGCTTCAGCATATTCCGGCTTTAACAAGAGCGCCTGACGATAACTCTCAACTGCTGCCGCGAATTTGCCTTGTGCCTGAAGCGCATTCCCGAGACTGCTGTACGCTTCGATGTAATCCGGACTGAGCATGAGTACCTTATAGTAGCTCTCTATCGCATCGTCCAGCCTGCCTTGCAATCTCAATGCATGCCCCAGATTATAGTGGGCATCGGCATAATCCGGCTTGAGCCCAATCGCTCTGCAATAGCTCTCGGCCGCCTCATCAGGCATTCCTTTCAACCTGAATACATGCCCCAGATTGAAGTGAGCATCTGCATAGTCCGGCTTGAGTACAATCGCCCTGCGGTAACTCTCGGTCGCACTATCCAACTGGCCCTGATCCTTGAGCACATTGCCCAAATTATAGTGCGCATCGGCGAAATCCGGCCTGAGTGCGAGTGCCTTGCGATAGCATTTCGCCGCATCATCCGGCATCCCCTGCGCCAGATATGCATTCCCCAGATTATTGTGAGCCTCTACAAAATCCGGCTTGATCGAGAGCGCTTTCTGATAGCTTTGGACCGCCGCTTCCTGCTTGTCTAATGCCTGGAGCGCAAGCCCCAGATTATTGTGATACATCGGAACAGATGAATTTATAGCAATCGCCTTGGCTATCAGCTCAACGGCAGATTCGTTCTTTCCAGTTTGATGCGCGATTACACCCGAGAAATGCAAAGCATCCGGGTGAGTCGGCTCTGTCTGAAGTATTTGCTGATAGAGAGCTGCTGCCTGAGACAACCGCCCTGCTTGATGGTGTTCCAGCGCAGATTGAATAGCCACGGACGCCAAAGTCGCCTCAGAATGCCTGCTTGCGGCAAGCTCATTATTACGCGGCAAACAGCATTTTTTGTATTTCTTGCCACTGCCACACGGGCAGTGATCATTGCGGTTCGGCATTCCCATATCTGGAACTCAGTCTGACTACCCATTTAGATTCTTAAGGAATCTGCGGAATCCAGATTATACGGCATACGTAAACTATCAAACTGATGTTTCCACTCCACTCGGCGGAGGTTCGAATATGGATCAATGAATCCATCCAGATTACCGTAGCCTGAAGGGGTTCACATAAAAAGTTCAGTTGGTCACTATCTAAAGTTTTCCGAACTGAGCCCGATAACCTAACCAACGTGGCTGATTGTGCTGTTGCAACTACCAACCGTTCGACCGGGGCGGCAGGCAGCTTCACCAACAAGGTCGCAGACTATCGGCAACACCAGGCGAACCTAAGTAAATAGCCGCACCCGTGATAAACAAACGATTTAAGGGGAGTTAATAATGGCTCAATATATCAACACCAACATTGCGTCGCTCAATGCACAACGCAACCTGAGCAGTTCGCAAGGCGCTTTGGCCACCTCCCTGCAACGCCTGTCTTCCGGCCTGCGCATCAACAGCGCCAAGGATGACGCTGCCGG
>JACQFX010000051.1 GCA_016199835.1 Nitrosomonadales bacterium
GCGCCTGACTCGCTGATCGACTTTCTGAAGACGCTTTGATTATGTGGAGAGCAAAATACGCGTCGACCTTTGCCCAGCAGCGGTTGGCGCGCATCCACAGGATCAAGTCCACATAATCGAGCAGTCTACATAATCGGCCTTATGTGGAGCGCTACATAAGGCCGAGTAGGCGACCTGGCTGGTTCTCGGCCCATGCGGACCGTCGCGGCTGAGGCTAGCGGCTTCCTCTCCTTTATTCCACGCAGGTCTCGAAAATGCCACCACTCCCCTTTGGCAATTTTTGTTCCCAGTTTGACATGCAGGATGGTGGCGCGCAGACTGCCGAACATATCGCAACTATGCAGCAACTCCGGAATACATCATGTCTAAGAAACGGTTTCACTGCCAGGCTGTTACTCATGAAGGCCTCAAGAGTATCAGCATCACCGATGATGAACATCACTTCTGCCTTACATTGGAAGATGCATCAAATAGGTTAAGTGTTTTAAATGCAGCCATCGCTGCTGGCAAATATCCGATTGAGATGGAGTTGGTGAATTCATGTCCCAAGCTGATGACCGGCGCAACGGTGAAATATCGCGTGATACAACATGACGCAGAGAAATTTTCTCACTCGCTCGAAAAAGCACTGAGCCATTGAGAGTACCAACGCACACCGTCTAAACTGAGCTTCCCTCGGTTTTTCGTCTCCAAGAGGTGGCGTACATGCTACCAGCACCGACAAGCCACCCCATATCCAGCCATTCAGATAGCCACTTACAACTGGCTATCTGAATTATTATTGCATTGCAGTCAACAACAGCGATTGAGCAATGCAGGTCGAAAACCGACCTCGGACTCATGCACGACCAGCACAAACAAGCCACAGACAATTCCATCAACACTATTCGCCCGAATACAAGATGACCCACAAACTCGTGATCGAACCATTGGATCAGCGCGCGCTCAGTCAGCGGCGGCGCTGTCATTGCGAGGTCACTCCGTCTGGTCTGGAACTGCTGCCCGCCGAGCGCAAAGCCCTGCTCGCGCGCTGGGTCAAACGCGGCGGCAGAAGCAAATGGGAAACGCTGCTCAAGGATGCTGGTACCGCCAATCTGCAACTGGCCGACAGCCTGCGCGACTGGCTGCTGCGCCACGGCTGGGCGAGTGTGGAGGAAGAACGCAGGCATAACGAGTGGTGGCCGCTGTGGCTGGAGTTGCGCGAGCTGCCGACGCTGCGCGCCGCACTCGGCATAGCAGATAAGGAGGCAGAGGCGCATCGCTGGGAGAGCCTGCGTACTGAGCTGATCGCTTACAACAACGAGCGGCTGGTCTCCGCGCTGGAATCACTCGATGTTATGCCGGTGGCGCGCGCACTGGCGCGTTGCGATCTGATCCAGGCCCTGCAGCGCTGGCAGGAAGCGGGCACACGCCGCGACTTCGCGCTGTTCGCGCGTGGCGGCACCAAAGACATCACTGAAACCGAATGGCGCTGGCTGGAGGAAACCGTTGATCTGGCCGAGTTCAATATCGAGCGCCACACACCGCTGCTGCTGTTGTCTGCGCCGCTACAGCTGACCTTGCCGCACGGACAGATCAACCTCGCCGCCTGCGCTGATTTTGCCGCACTCACGCCCGCGACCGTGGCAAAAATCACTGAAGCATCTGGAATCCCAAGCCGATGGCATCTGATCGAGAATCGCACCAGCTTCGAGCGCGTCGCGCGCAAGCGCGCGCACGATTGCGGCGTCATCTGGCTGCCGGGTTTCCCGCCGAGTTGGTGGCGCGATGCGGTGGACTGCCTGCTCGATCTCGCACCGGCTCCCGCACATATCTCCTGCGACCCTGATCCGGCGGGAATCTCGATTGCATTGCAAGCCGCCGAACTCTGGCAGCAACGCGGCCTCGCCTGGCAGCCACTGGGAATGGGGGCCGACGATCTTGCCGGACTGGCCGCGCGCAAACCCCTCACCGAACAGGATCGCCAGCGCCTCGCCGGTTTGCTGGCCGAACCCAGGCTTCCTTCAAGCCTGGCAGAACTAGCGCGCTGGATGCAGGAGCATGGCGAAAAAGGCGAGCAGGAAGGCTACCTGTGAACCCCACACCTTACCAAGTAAGCCAATGTGTTATAGTGCCGGTATCAAATGACAAATTGCGAGGTATGTCATGGCAACCATGACTGTTTCTTCCAAGGGGCAAATCGTGCTGCCCGCCGACATCCGGCGACGGCTCGGCCTGATGGCGGGCACGCAGATGGAAATCATCGAGGAGCCGGACGGCGTGCGACTGGTGGTTTCGCGCCCGGTCAAGGCAACCAGTATCGCCGCCTGCGCCGGCATGGTGACCGCGCCCGCCAAAGGCAAGCCGCGCAAGTTGAGTGAATTCGATGCCGCATCGTTGTTGCGCAAACCCGCCAGATGAACGCCGTTGACACCAACGTGCTGGCGCGTTTTTTCATCAACGACGCGGACGATGCGGAAGCCGCGCACCAGCGCCCTGCCGCGATCGCCGCACTTTCCGGCGCGGTGTTTGTGCCAGTGTCGGTCATCCTGGAATTCGAATGGATGATGCGCGGCTTCTATGAGCTGACGCGCAAGGATATCCAGCATGTATTCGAGTCGCTGTGCGGCCTGGAGAACGTGCAGATCGAAGACCGGGGCGTCGTGCTTGCCGCTTTGAATGCTTACCAGAAAGGACTGGATTTCGCCGATGCGCTGCATCTGGCACGTACCGAGTTTTGCAGCACTTTCCTGAGCTTTGACCAGCGCCTTAAAAAACGCGCTCAGGCAGCAGGGTTATCACCTGCCGTGGAAACGCCCAAGGCATAATTAAACATTTCAGATCAACTATTACACTTTTATCCATGAACACTGAACAAGCTACACCTCCACAAGACGCCAACCAGATCATCGCCGAGCGCCGCGCAAAACTTGCTGCGCTGCGCAAGCAAGGCGTGGCCTTCCCCAACGACTTCGAGCGCAAGAATCTGGCCGCCGATCTGCATACCGCTTATGACGCGATGAGCCACGACGAGCTGGAGGCGGCGCAAGTCAGCGTGGCCGTAGCCGGGCGCATGATGCTGAAGCGCGTGATGGGCAAGGCCAGTTTCGCCACGGTGCAGGACATGAGCGGGCGCATCCAGTTGTTCGTCAGCAACGACAACACTGGCGAGGAAGCGCACAACGCCTTCAAACATTACGATCTGGGCGACATACTCGGCGCCACCGGCGTGCTGTTCAAGACCAAGACAAACGAGCTTTCCGTGCGCGTGACCTCGTTGCGTTTGCTGACCAAGGCGCTGCGCCCGCTGCCGGAGAAATTCCACGGTCTGTCCGATCAGGAGCAGAAATACCGCCAGCGTTATCTCGACCTCATCACCAACGAAGACGCGCGTCGCGTGTTCGCCATTCGCAGCAAGACCATACAGGCGATACGCGAGTTCTTCATCCGCCACGACTATCTCGAAGTCGAGACGCCGATGATGCACTCCATTCCCGGCGGCGCTTCGGCCAAACCTTTCGTCACGCACCACAACGCGCTCGACATGCAGATGTATCTGCGCATCGCACCCGAGCTATATCTCAAGCGGCTGGTGGTGGGCGGCATGGAGAAGGTGTTCGAGATCAACCGCAATTTCCGCAATGAGGGATTGTCCACGCGGCACAATCCCGAGTTCACCATGATCGAATTCTACGAGGCCTACCGCGATTATCGTTACCTGATGGACTTCACCGAGAGCCTGTTCCGCGAAGTGGCGCACAAGGTGCTGGGCACCACGGCGCTGACCTATCAGGGGCGCGAACTCGATCTGGGGCATCCCTTCCATCGTTTGACCATGGTGCAGGCGATCCGGAAATACCATCCGCAGTTCACCGATGCGCAATTGCACGACCGCGCCTTTCTGATTAGCGAACTGGAAGACCTGAAAGCCAAATACAAACCCGAGGACGGCATTGGCGGCTTGCAGCTTTCGCTGTTCGAGGAACTGGCCGAGCATCAGTTGTTCGAGCCGACTTTCATCGTGGACTATCCTATCGAAGTCTCGCCGCTCGCGCGCAGCAGCGACACGCGTCCGGAGATCACCGAGCGCTTCGAGTTGTTCATGGTCGGGCGCGAGATTGCCAATGGCTTCTCCGAATTGAACGATCCGGAAGATCAGGAAGCGCGCTTCGACGCGCAAGTCGTGGCCAAGGAAGCGGGCGACGAGGAAGCCATGTTCAAGGACAACGACTACATTCGCGCGCTGGAATACGGCCTGCCGCCGACCGCGGGCGAAGGCATAGGCATAGACCGGCTGGTGATGCTGCTCACCGACAGCGCCAGCATCCGCGATGTGATCCTGTTCCCGCAAATGCGTCCGGAAGTCTGATCCGCTTATGCTCGATAGCCAGACTCAAGCTCTCCTGTTGCAGGCCTACCCGATGCTGCGGGAACTGCCTGCACCCCAGCTTGCGGATTTGCTGTCCAGCGCCACCGCCATGCGCGTGCCTGCAGGCACGGTGATGTTCGACGAGAACCAGCCGTGCCAGGGATTTCCGCTACTGCTTTCCGGCAGCATCCGCGTCATCAAGGCGGCAGCCAACGGGCGCGAGTTGCAACTGTATCGCGTCTCCCCCGGCGAGAGCTGCATCCTCACCAGCAGTTGCCTGCTGGGGCATGCGCACTACCATGCGCGCGGGGTAGTGGAACGGGACGCAGAACTGGTGGCATTGCCACCATCGGCTTTCAAGATGCTGCTTTCAAAATACGAGCCGTTCCGCGACTACATTTTCAGCCTGTTCTCCGAACGCCTCACCGACCTGATGCAACTGGTCTCCGCCGTCGCCTTTCAGAAACTGGATCAGCGTCTCGCCGCATTGCTCATCGCCAAACCCAGCCCGATACACGTCACGCATCAGGCTTTGGCCGACGAACTCGGCAGCGTGCGCGAGATTGTCAGCCGCCTGCTGAAGAGCTTTGCCGAGCAAGGATGGGTCAAGCTCGGACGCGAACAGATCGAAGTCGTGGACGCATCGGCACTGAAAAAATTATCCGAACTTTAAGCTCCTGTCCACCTGGCCCATACGGTCGTATCCGGAATTGGCAGGAACGAAGCACCTGTTCCGCGTGACTTTCCTCACAGACACCTTGTCACGCCGCCCTTATCCTGCAATCCCCGTATCCCAATCGCAAGGAGATAAACCATGAAATGCAATGTAGGCGGTATAGATCGTATGCTTCGCGTCGTAGCTGGCCTGGCCCTGATCGGATTGACACTGGCTGGCATGATAGGCGTGTGGGGCTGGATCGGCGTCGTTCCACTGGTGACAGGTTTGTTTGGTTTTTGCCCGGCTTATCTACCCTTCGGCGCAAGCACTTGCGCGACACACAAATAATATCCGGGCGGTAATAACACCCGGAATGCGCCCGCTAGACAAGCCCGTCCAGCGGGCGTATCTTTGCCATCCCGATTTTTTATATTCACTTTCTCTGATCAGGAAAGCTGGAAGATGAATAATTTCGACATCCCGCTGGCGCCGGAAGCCTATACGCAAACCGATCTGGCAAAGCTCCAGATATTCGAGAAGGTTTTGAAGGGCAATGTCGAGGCTATCGTCATCACCGATGCGCAGGGATACATCGAGTGGGGCAACAATACTTTCACCCTGCTTACCGGACACCGCAAAGCGGATGTGCTGGAAAAGAATGTAAGCATCCTGTTCGCTGGCAACGAGAACGCGTATGAGGCCATGTGCCCGAAACTCAACGAGACCCGGCATTATGAAATCGAAACCTGGATACGCCGCAAGGACGGCAGCGAATTTCCTGCAGAACTCACCTTGAGTGCGGTACGCAGCGACGCCGACATGATCACCCATCACGTGCTGGAATTTTCCGACATCACCGAATTCCGCCAGGCGCGCGAGGAGCTGATACGACGCACGCGGGAACTCAGCCGCTCCAACCAGGAACTGGAACAATTCGCCTACGTGGCTTCGCACGATTTGCAGGAACCGCTGCGCATGGTGGCAAGCTACACCCAGCTCATCGCACAGCGCTATAAAGGCAAGCTGGATACGGATGCCGACGAATTCATCGCCTATGCGGTGGACGGCGCCACCCGAATGCAGGCCATCATCAACGACCTGCTGGCGCTATCCCGCGTCAGCACCCGTGATACAGGATTCTCCAGGGTGGATTCCAGAGTCGCGCTGGATAAGGCACTGGCCAACCTGCGCCTGGTGATAACGGAATCCGGGGCTGAGATCGTTTGCACATCGCTCCCGGCACTTGATGCAGACGGCTCACAGCTCACCCAGTTGTTCCAGAACCTGATCGCCAACGCACTCAAGTTTCGAGGCGCCATGTCGCCCCGCATCGAGATAAGCGCCGAGCACCGGGGCGAAGAATGGGTGTTCCAGGTGCGCGACAACGGCATCGGCATCGCGCAGGAACATTTCGAGCGCATCTTCCTGATGTTCCAGCGCCTGCACGGCAAGCGCGAATATCCGGGCACCGGCATCGGCCTGACCATCTGCAAGAAAATCGTCGAACGCCACAACGGGCGCATCTGGATCGAATCCGAACCCGGCAAGGGCACGACATTTTACTTCGCCATCCCGACCACATTATCGCAACAAGAAGGGCACCAGCATGGACATTGACTCTTTGGGCAGGCCGGCGGATTTCCTGCTGGTCGAAGATAACCCTGGCGATGTACGCCTGACGCAGGAAGCGCTCAAGACTCACAAGGTGCAAAACAATCTGCATGTCGTAACCGATGGCGAGGAGGCTATGCTGTTCCTGCGCAAACAGGGAAAATACGCCAACGCACCGCGCCCCGACATCATCCTGCTCGATCTAAACTTGCCCAGAAAAGACGGGCGCGAGGTGCTGGCGGAAATCAAGTCCGACATACTCCTCAAGACCATACCGGTGGTGATCATCACTTCGTCCGAAGCCGAGCAGGATGTGATCAGGTCGTACAACCTGAATGCCAACTGTTATGTGACCAAGCCCGTGAATCTTGACCAGTTTATCAAGGTGGTACAATCTATCAACGATTTCTGGCTCACCATCGTAAAACTACCCAGCAGCATCGAATAGACTGCACAGAAATCCAAGGCAGGCGAAAAAAGGAAAGTAGCCATGAACCGTAACGAAGGAAAGCCCGGGCACCTGGCGCTGGTACATTCCAGCGCAATTAACAGTCCCATGCAGGGTGTACCATCTGTTGGCGACCTTGGTTCCATCCATGCCGAACCCGAAGCCATCAATATCCTGCTGGTGGAGGACAACCCTGCCGATCGCCGCCTGGTCGCCGAACGTTTGGGCAACCACCGCAAAAACCATTACCAGTTGATATATGCCGAACGCCTTAGCGAGGCGCTACAAGCGCTGGCACAGAACAGGATTTCGGTAATCCTGCTCGACCTGCAACTTCCCGACTGCCGCGACCTGGAGTCTCTCTCCAAGATACATACGGTAGCGACCGGAATACCTATCGTCGTCATCAGCGAAATCGAGGATGAATCGCTGGCGCTCAAGGCGCTGCAGCTCGGCGCACAGGATTTTCTGGTGAAGTGGCACACCAACGAACACCTGCTGGTACGCGCCGTGCAGTACGCACTGGAGCGGAAACAGGTGGAAGAGCACCTCTATCACCTGGCACATCACGATAGCCTGACCGGGCTACCCAACCGCAAACATTTCTACGACCAACTCAAGAAAGCTATCGCCATGGCACGGCGCGACAACCGCCTGCTGGCCATCATGTTCCTGGACTTGGGCGACTTCAAGAAAGTCAACGACCGGCTGGGACATCATTGCGGCGACCTCTTGCTGCAAACGGTCTCCAGGCGATTGTTTGCATGTGTGCGCGAAACCGATTGTCTTGCGCGCATGGGAGGTGATGAATTCATCATCGCCTTCACGATCAGCCGCCCCGAAGACGCCACGGCGGCAGCCAACAAGGTGCTGGATGTTTTCGCCGAGCCATTCATGGTGGATGGACGCGAGTTGCACACCCGGGCCAGCATCGGCATCAGCATCTACCCCGCCGACGGCGAAGATATGGAGAGCCTGATCCGCAACTCGGACACGGCGATGTACCGGGCAAAGGCAGAGGGTAGCGATATCAGCCGCTATCGGTTCTATTCTCCCGGATTCAACGCCAAGACCGCCGAACTCGTGCAAATCGAGGAACGATTACACCGGGCCTTGGCGAACCAGGAGTTTGCGGTGTATTACCAACCGCAGGTGGACATCCATCACGGCAACCTGGTCGGAATGGAAGCGCTGATACGCTGGGAGCACCCTGAGCGCGGCTTGCTGATACCTGCCCATTTCATGCAGACATTCGAGGAAACCGGCTTCATGGTTCATGCCGGGGCATGGATGCTGCGCGAAGCCTGCAAGCAGAACAAGGCATGGCAGAATGCCGGCCACCCGCCCGTCATCGTGGCGGTGAATATTTCCGGACAGGAGCTCCGGCACAAGGACTTCACGAATTCCGTGCGGGAGATACTCGAAGAAACCGGGCTGGAGCCGAGATGGCTGGAACTGGAGATACGCGAACAATCTATCAGCGGCGACGAAAATCTCGTGCTCGCGCGCCTCTCCGAGATCGCCGCACTCGGCGTACGCATCGCGCTCGATAACCTTGGCCACAGCCACATTCCGCTGAGCTTCCTCACGCATTTCCCGATCCACGCGATCAAGATAGACCGCTCCATCGTATCCGATGTCGCCACCGACGCCAACCATGCGGCCGTGGCCAAGGCGGTCATCGCCGTCGCTCGTGTGCTCAACATCAAGGGACTCGCGGAAGGCGTGGAAACACCTGAACAACTCGACTTCTTCAAGGCCGAGCGCTGCAACGATGCCCAGGGTTATATGTTCGGCAAGCCGCTGCCGCCGCTGGACTGCACGGAACTGATGAGCCGCTTGAAAAACGGCAGCTACCAGGTCGGGCAGCCGGGCTGAGCTCACGCACGCTTCGACTTATGCTGCCGGGTGATGTCCGTTAAACCGCCCCCGCAAAATCCAAACTCCGCACTAACCGGATCATCATGAACGACTCCACCGAACATGCGGAACTGCAAGTCTCCGGCATGACTTGTGTCGCCTGCGCCGCACGTATCGAGAAGGTGCTCAACCGCAAGGAAGGCGTCCGCGCCACGGTGAATTTCGCCACCGAAAAAGTTTTCATCGATTTCGACGCGCAGCATAACGATGTCCGCGCGCTGATCGCTGCCATCGAGAAAGCCGGCTACCGCGCCCACCCGCTGCGCGACTTCGGGGCGGAGAAAGCCGAACGCGCGGCAGCCTACCGCCACGAGCGCATGCAATTCGCCATCTCGCTGCTGCTCACCGCGCCGTTGCTGCTGGAGATGCTGGCAATGTTTGCCGGTACGCATCCCATGCCGCCACATGGCCCAGCAATAACATTGGAGGTCCGAGATGCGGCATGGCAGTTGCTCCCGCAATCGGCTGGCTTCGCCAGTAACGTGTCGCAACCGCTACTCCCTCTTTGGTTGCAATGGCTGCTGGCAACACCGGTACAACTCTGGATCGGCAAACGCTTTTACACGGGTGCATGGCACAGCCTGCGCGGCGGCGGCGCGAACATGGATGTGCTGGTTGCGCTCGGCACCGGCGCAGCTTATCTGCTGAGTTGCGCGGTGCTGTTGTTCAATCTGACGCAACCCGTGTATTTCGAGGCGGGCGCCACCATCATCACGCTGGTATTGCTGGGCAAGTTGCTGGAAGCTCGCGCCAAGGGCCGCGCTTCCGCCGCGCTCGAAGCCTTGATCAATCTGCAACCCAAACTGGCACATATAGAGCGCGACGGGGCCGCACTCGAGATATCGGCAACCGAAGTCAAACCCGGCGATATTTTCCTGATGCGCCCCGGAGAAAGCGCGCCGGTGGATGGCGTGATACTGGAAGGCGCATCCAGTATGGACGAGGCGATGCTCACGGGCGAGAGCCTGCCGCAAACCAAACAGCCCGGCGACAAAGTCTATGCCGCCACACTCAACCAGCAAGGCGTGCTGCGCTGCCGCGCGCTGGCCGTCGGTGCGCAGACCCAGCTTGCCGCCATCATCCGCCTCGTGGAGCAGGCACAGGGTTCAAAAGCTCCGATCCAGAAACTTGCGGACACCATCGCCGGCATCTTCGTGCCGGTAGTGCTGACCATCGCCGTCGCGACCCTTATCGTATGGTGGGCGCTGGGCGCAGGTTTTGCCATGGCGCTGATCAATGCCGTATCGGTGCTGGTCATCGCCTGCCCCTGCGCATTGGGTCTCGCCACGCCGACCGCCGTGGTGGTCGCCACCGGGCGCGCAGCGCACGCAGGCATACTGGTCAAGGACGCTGCCGCACTCGAACGCGCGCACAAACTTGCGGTACTCGTGGTGGACAAGACCGGCACGCTCACCGCAGGCAAACCCAACGTCACCGACCTGCTGCCCGCCCCGGATTGCAATGAAAAACAATTGCTGCACACCGCCGCCAGCCTGGCGCAAAACTCCACGCATCCGCTGTCGCGCGCCTTGCTGGAATACGCCCGGGCACAGCAAGTCGAACTGGCACGAGCCGATAGTTCCAGCGAACATCCGGGCGGTGGATTGCAAGCAGAGATCGGTGGGGCTAACCATCTGCTCGGCTCTCCCGCTTTCATCGCGCAATCCGGCATCGCGCTGGATCAGGCGCAGGTAACGGCTTTGCAACAACAGGGAAAATCCGTGATCGCTGTTACTCGCGCCAACACACTGCTCGGCATCATTGCCTTCGCCGACACGCTGCGTCCGACCAGCACCGCTGCCGTGGCGCGTCTCGGCGCCATGGGCATACGCGTGGTGATGCTGAGCGGCGACAATACCGCCACCGCACAAGCCATTGCGCAGCGGGCAGGTATAACCGAATTCCATGCCGAAGTATTGCCGCAGGACAAGGCCGCGCAAGTGCAGTCGCTTAAATCGGGAGGGAAACTGGTCGGCATGGTCGGCGACGGCATCAACGATGCGCCCGCGCTGGCAGCGGCCGACGTGAGCTTCGCCATGAGAAGCGGCAGCGACATCGCCATAGCAGCCGCAGACATTACTTTAATGCGCAACGATCTCATGGGCGTGGCAGATGCCATAGACCTGTCGCGCACCACGCTGGGGAAAATACGCCAGAATCTGTTCTTCGCCTTTGCCTATAATGTGCTCGGCATCCCCCTCGCCGCCGCAGGCATGTTGAATCCGGTGGTCGCGGGCGCGGCGATGGCGATGAGTTCGGTATCGGTGGTCAGCAACGCCTTGCTGCTCAAACGCTGGCAGCCCGGCACCAGGCTGGTAGACTATCGACATGGCGGCATGGCAAACGAAAGAAGAAATCATGGCGCAGAAGACGTATAAAAGGGATTTCAAGATCCTGCTCGGCAATAACCAGGCGCCCGGCGATTTCTGGGGCGGGTTGGCAGGCATGCTGGTAGCCCTGCCTGCGGCGATCGCTTTCGGCGTCACGGTATATTCGTCCATCAGCCCGAACTATGCCGCCGCCGGCGCGCTGGCGGGCATCATCGGCGCCGCCATCATCGGCCTCGTCGCATCCACACTGGGCGGCACCGACCGCCTGATCAGCGCGCCGTGCGCACCGGCCGCAGCCGTTCTGTCGGCATTTGCCATCGAGTTGGTAAAACAGGGTATCGCACCGGACACCATCGTGCTGCTGCTGGTCATGCTCGGTGTGCTTACGGGTATCGTGCAGATGCTGCTCGGCTTCGTCGGCGTCGGCAGGCTGATCAAATATGTCCCCTATCCGGTGGTCAGCGGCTATCTCTCCGGCGTCGGGCTCATCATCATCGGCAGCCAGATACCCAAGTTCGTGGCAGCGCCCAACAACACGGGCTTGTTTGATGCGCTGCTCTCGCCCTGGTTGTGGGATTGGCGCGCGCTGACTGTCGGGTGCGCCACGGTGCTCGTCGCCATCGCTGCGCCCAGGCTGACGCAGAAAATACCCGGCACCATACTCGGCATCCTGGCGGGGATCACCACCTACTTTGCCATCGCGTCGCAGGATGCCACGCTCCTGTCGGTGACGGCCAACCCGCTGGTGGTCGGTGAACTCGGCGTCGCACCCACAGGTTATCTTGCTTCGATCTCCAATCGCTGGCACGAGATCGGGGGGCTGCAACTTGCCCAGGTTGCCAGCCTGTTCGGCAGCGCACTGACGCTCGCCGCCCTGCTCTCAATCGACACGCTGAAAACCTGTGTCATCGTGGACCAACTGACACGCAGCCGGCACGAATCCAATCGTGAACTGGTCGCGCAGGGCGCTGCCAATGTGGCATCCGCCGTGGTCGGCGGCATCCCCGGCGCGGGCACGATGGGCGCGACCATGATCAATATCAACAGCGGTGCCATGACGCGCGCCTCCGGTGTGATGGAAGGGCTGTTCTCCCTGCTCGCCGCCCTGATACTTAGCGCATTCGTCGCCTGGATCCCGGTTTCCGCCCTCGCCGGCATCCTGATCGTCATCGGTTTTCGCATGATAGACCGCGAGCCCCTGCATTTCATCGAATCGCGCGCGACGGTATTCGACTTCGCCGTGGTAGCCACCGTCGTGGTGGTGGCGCTGACGGTGGGACTCATCGCCGCATCGGCAGCCGGCGTTGCCATGGCCATTTTCCTGTTCCTGCGCGAACAGATCGGCGGCTCGGTGGTGCGCCACAAGATCTACGTCAACCAGATGTCATCAACCAGCTATCGCCCCGAAGCAGAGATGCGCATCATCGAACAGAAGGGCGATCAAGCCGTCATTTTCGAACTGCAAGGCAGCCTGTTTTTCGGCACCACGCAACAGCTCTACACCGATCTCGAACATGAACTCGCGACACGCAGCTACATCATCCTGGATTTGAAGCGCGTGCAATCCGTCGACGTCACAGCGGCGCATCTGCTGCTCAATGTGCGCAATGTCCTGCAGGAGCGCGGTGCGACATTGTTGTTGAGCAGTGTGCGGGAACGGTTGCCCAATGGCCGCAACCTGCGCGAATTCCTCGAACAGATGGAGATCGTGCAGGAGGAAGATGAAACCGTGCGTGTTTTCCCTGAGCTGGACAATGCCATCGAATGGGTGGAGGACCGCATCCTCGGCGAACTCGAATCCGCCCCGAAGGAGCAGACGCCCATACAATTGCAGGAGATGGATCTATTCAGCCACCACAAGGACGAAACGCTGAAAGAACTGGAGGCGCGCATGGAGCAGCGTTTCTACAAGACCGGCGAAACAATCTACGCACGCGGCGAAGAGGGCAAGGCAATATATTGGGTGCGCCGTGGCGCGATACGCATATTCGCGCCGCTTGGCGCAGGACGTTCGCGGCACATCGCAACTTATGGGCGCGGCGACTTCTTCGGCGGCCTGGCGTTCCTCGACGGCGGCGCCCGCAGCGACGATGCCGTCGCTGCAACGGATACCGAGGTGTATGTCCTCACGCGCGAGACCTTCGACCAGCTTTCCGAGGAGCACAAGAAACTCGCCTTCAACCTGATCAATGCCATCGCCCGCACACTCGCCATCCGCCTGCGGCACGCCGACAAGGAAATGACGATGCTGCGGGAATACTGAGCCGGTTAAATCCCGGCCATCGTCTTCAGATCCAGCTTCCACCTGGCCGGGTCTTCGATGCTGGCGACGGGGTCGGGCACCTTGGATAGATCAACCACCTCGGGGGGCAGCGGCTCGTTGACTTTGGTCGAAAAGAACACTTTCACAATCGGGGTAAGCAAACTCTTTGCACTCTGTTCCACCACCACCGCCAGACGTCCCGACTTCAGTTTGACCAGGGTGCCAACCGGATAGATGCCCACCGTTTTTACGAACGCGTGGAATACGGTCTGGTCGAACTGGCCATCCTGTTGCCACTCGGCCATTTTGCGTATCGCTTCCGCAGACGTCATGGCTTTTCTGTAGGGACGGTCGGAAGTAATCGCATCATACACGTCGCATACCGCAGTCATGCGCGCATATATCGAGATGCAATCCCCGGACTGCCGTTCCGGATAGCCCGTGCCGTCCATGCGTTCGTGATGGTGCAGGCAGACGTCGAGCACGATGTCGTCCACATTCCTTTCGCCCCCTTCCCGCGCCAGGATGTCCCAGCCACGCAAGGGATGATCCCTGACGAGTTCGAGTTCCTCCCCTGTCAACTTGCCGGGTTTGTTGAGCACCGCATCGGGAAGCATCATGGTTCCGATATCGAACATGAGTCCGGCCACGCCCAGGCTTCTCATCTCATCCTGTTTTAACCCCAACTGTTTACCCAGCGCCATCAGCAGTGCGCATACAGATACGGAATGCTGGTAGGCATAATCATTCTTGTTCTTCAGCCGCGCCATGCTCAGCAACGCGCCGGGGTTGCGTGCGACGGAATGGCTGATCTCGTCCACCAGCATGCCGGCATTGCCGAGCTCCAGCACCCGACCTTCGCGCGCATCCTCGAACATGGATGTGACGGCCTTCCTGGCCTTGGTCTGTATCTTCTGCGCGCGCTGCACTTCATCGCCCAGCGTGGAAGGCCGCACCATTTCCTTTTCCAGCGCGGCCTGCAAGGAAACATCCACCCGCCCGCGTTCCCCCTGCTCCGCCACGACGGCGCCGAGATCGACGTCACGTCCCTTGTCGGTGTCTATCCAGACATCCTTGATGCCGCACTCGTTCAGTATCTTCAGCTCTTTCGGGTCTTCGAGCATGAAAGACTTCTTCCAGAACGGGTGATCCATCCAGCCCGCGCATATCTCGTGGATATACATATCCATCCTGACGTCGCGGACATTTATCTTTTTCAGCATTTTTTCCCTGCGATACTTTGTAAGCAATACCGGCACAGGCGCCGTGGGTGAACTAACTCATGCGAAGCGCTATTATACGGGCATTCCATTTATAGCGACCATTCGGAAAACACTACATGACCGATTTCGCAGCCCTGTTGCAACAAGGAACAACCAACGCCTGGCTGTTCATCCCCAGCGCTATCCTGCTTGGCGCGTTGCACGGCCTGGAGCCGGGACATTCCAAGACCATGATGGCGGCATTCATCATCGCCATACGCGGCACAGTCGCACAGGCGGTGATGCTGGGGCTCGCCGCCACCCTGTCGCACACGGCCGTGGTGTGGGCCGTCGCCTTGCTCGGCCTGCATTTCGGTGCGCAGTGGAACTCCGAAACCACCGAGCCCTGGCTGCAACTCATCTCTGCCGCCATGATCATCGGCATCGCGGTGTGGATGATGCTCAGGACGCACCGACACCTGCATGGGCACGAGCATGAGCATGACCACGATCACGATCACGATCACGATGAAGTAAAAATCATAGACACCGGACACGGCATATTCCATCTGACTATATTCGAAGACGGTGTCCCGCCGCGCTTTCTTCTGGCCCAGGAGGGCGAGCACGGACACGATCTCACCTCCGCCTCCGCCAGCGTCGAAATCGAACGCCCGAACGGACAGCGGCAGACGTTCGCCTTCATCGCGCGCGACGGGTATTCCGAATCCGTCGAAGCAATACCGGAGCCGCATGAATTCATTGCCCGGCTGCATCTGGGGCACGGTACCCACGTCCACGACTTCGATGTGGAATTTACCGAACACGGCCACCACCACACCATTCCCGAACTGGGCGAACTGGAACTGGCCACGCAGGAAAGCCAGGATCCGCACGAACTGGCGCACGCCAACGACATCCGCCGGCGCTTCGCCAACCGCAAGGTGACCAACGGCCAGATACTGCTATTCGGATTGACCGGCGGGCTGATCCCCTGCCCCGCTTCCATCACCGTGCTGCTGCTATGTCTGCAACTCAAACAGTTCACGCTGGGCGCGACACTGGTGCTGTGCTTCAGCATCGGACTGGCGCTGACCATGGTGCTCTCCGGCGTGCTGGCCGCTCTGAGCGTAAAGCATGTAGCCCGGAACTGGAGCGGCTTCGGCGACATCGCGCATAAGGCACCGTATTTTTCCGGTGGCTTGATTACGCTGGTGGGGCTGTATGTGGGATGGCAGGGGCTAAGCGCCCTGCTATAGAGCAGGCTGGATGGAAAGGGCTTTATTGGCGGGATGATGCCTTACCCGCCTCGACGAATTCAAACCGTATTAAGGCATCGAATTCAAGCAATCCAGCATCCGGACCGGGAAGATTATTTCTTGCGGCACTATCGCATCAGGAAGCGCGCTGCCGTGCGGCCTCGAACAGACAGACTACCGCTGCCGCAGCCGCATTCAGCGACTCGACCTTGCCCGGCATGGGGATGGTGATGGCATGGCTGCGCTGCAACAGCTCAGCAGAAAGGCCTGCGCCTTCGTTGCCGATGGCGAATGCGACGCTGCCGCGCAGATCGCAAGCGTACAGGCGGTCTTTGGCGGCCAACGCCGCCGCATACACCTTGCCCTGAAAATCCTGTGCCACCGCGAGCAGATCTGCCGCCTCATGGATGCTCAAAACAAAATGCCCGCCCATGCCCGCGCGCAACACTCTGGGCGACCAGGCATCGGCACAGCCTTGCGAGAGAAATACCGCATCGCATCCCGCAGCGGCAGCGGAACGCAGCATTGAGCCAAGGTTGCCGGGATCTTGTATGTCTTCCAGCAGCAGCGCGAAACGGCTGCGTGCCGCCGTTACATCTGCGGCGGGAACCGCGATCAGCGCGAGCAGGCCGGTGGGTGTTTTCAACTCGCTGAGTTCCGCATACAGCTTGTCGTCCAGTTGCGTGACGGGCACGTCCTGCATGCGTTGCAGCAAAGCGGCGACCTCGCCGTCCTGCAACGCAGCCGCATTCAGCAATACATGCAGCGGCTTGAATCCCGCATCCAGATATGCCGCCAGCAGATGCGCGCCATCAAGCAAGGTTTGTCCGGATTTGCTGCGCTGGCGCGCCGAGCCGGCGAGCTTGAGCAGTTCCTTCAAAAACGGGTTATCGCGCGAAGTGATCTGCTTCACAACAACATCAGGCCGAGGCTTGCGCTTCCTGCTCCAGCAGGCTGCCAATTTCTTCTAGCGAAGGCAGCTCCTGCAACGACCGCAGATTGAGGTCATCCAGCATCTGTTTGGTGCTGGCGAACAGTTCGGGCTTGCCCGGTACGTCGCGATGGCCGATGACTTCGATCCAGCCGCGCGTCTCCAGCGTCTTGAGGATTTGCGCGGACACCGCGACGCCGCGTATTTCTTCGATGTCGCCGCGCGTCACCGGCTGGCGGTAGGCAATAATGGCCAGCGTCTCCATCACGGCACGCGAGTAGCGCGGCGGCTTCTCCGGGCTGAGGCGGTTCAACCAGGCCTGGAGTTCGGGACGCGCGCGGAAACGCCAGCCGTTCGCCACGCGATTGAGCTCTACGCCGCTGTCTGCATAATCCTGCACCAGTTGTCCCAGCAGCTCTTCGAGAAACTTGTTTTCTACCGGCACATCAGCGAGTTTTTTCAGCTCGGACAGCGACAAAGGCTCTTGCGTGGTCAGCAGCGCGGCCTCAAGTATCTTCTTGAGTTGTGTTGCGTCGGGCTGGATCGTAACGCCTGCGTCAGACGCTTCGATGGACACGGCTGTCGATTGCGCGGGCGCCAGTATCCCGGCCTCATTCAACGCTACGGCTTCCTCATTCGGCTGCGGTGAGGCTGCGGCTTGCTCGGACATAGATGTTCCCCAGTGTTTCGGTTTGAGTGATCTCGACCAAGGTCTCCTTGGCCAGTTCCAGTATAGCGATGAAGCTCACCACCAGATGCGGGATGCCGCTGTGCAGATCGAACAGGTTTTCGAACGCCTCGAATTCGCCATGGCGCAGTTGGCGCAGGATGCGCGTCATCTGTTCGCGCACCGACAATTCGTCGCGCCGCACCTTGTGGTGTGCATTCTGTTTCGCGCGCGCCAGCAGCGCCAGCCAGGCCTGGCGCAAATCTTCCACGGCGACGTTGGGCAAGCGCTGCACCACCGTTTGCTCGATCAGCACCTGCACCAGCTCGAAATCGCGCCCGGCCTGCGGCATTTCGTTGAGCTTGCGCGCGGCCAGTTTCATCTGCTCGTATTCGAGCAGGCGACGCATCAATTCGGCGCGCGGATCTTCGGCGCCCTCCCCTGCGTTTACCTTGGGCGGACGCGGCAACAACATGCGCGACTTGATCTCGATCAGCACCGCCGCCATCAGCAGATACTCGGCAGCCAGCTCCAGGCGGTTACGCTGCATGAGATCGATATAGCTCATGTATTGCTGCGTAAGCTGCGCCATCGGAATGTCGAGCACATCGAGGTTGTGCCGGCGGATCAGGTACAGCAACAGGTCGAGCGGCCCCTGAAATGTCTCCAGCACCAGCTCCAGCGCATCGGGCGGAATGTAGAGATCGTGCGGCATCTCCAGCATCGGCTCGCCGTGGATGCGCGCGAGCGGAACAAGTTGCAGATTGGCTTGGGTCATTTCACCACCTCGCCAGCCCAACGGCGCATGGCATTTACCATCTGCTCCACCTCTGTCACAGAAATGAGCGGAATATCCGTATCGTCATAGCGAAACGTCACCGCAAAAGGATTCAATCTTCTCAACTCATCCGCAGAACATGGTGCGGCAACACCCTGCTCCTGCAAGCTCAGCGCCAGCCTGGCCAAGTCGTGTATGGGCGTAACTGCTATGCCGCGTTCAAACGAGACTGCCTTCAGACATTTCTCAATGGCCTGCTGCGCAAAAAAACAGGTCGAAGCCAGCGACACTTCAGGAGAGTTTTTCAGCGCCACGAATGCGACAATGTCGCGATCCGCCACCCGCAACGCGCGCAATGCTTCCTCATGACCGGGTGTCATACAGCACCTTCCCTTCCTTGAACGCCCAATACAACACGGTTCCAGGCACCTGGCTGCGGCGGGAAGCTTCGTAATCCGAATAGACCAGCACGTCCACGCCCGTGCCTACATCGCCTACCACCCGGTGCAGCCGGATCATTTCCTCAAATTTATTGTCCACCTCCGGTTCGATCACCATCAAATCCAGATCGGAATCCTCGGTCGCATCGCCACGCGCATAAGAACCGAACAAGATCACCTTGCTCGGGCTGGCTGCCGCAACCAGTCTGGCGACGGCTTGCTGTATGGTGTTTTCGGAAATCATCTGCGCTCTAGCTGTAACTCAGCCCCATCGCTTCGCGCACGTCGCGCATGGTGTCCTGCGCGAGCTTACGCGCCTTTTCGCAGCCGTCGGCGATGATATTGCGCACCAGCGTCGGGTCGTCGAGATATTGCTGGGCGCGTTCGCGCATCGGCTTCTGTTCTTCCAGCACGGCGGCGATCACCGGCTGTTTGCATTCGATGCAACCTATGCCTGCCGTGGTGCACCCCTGCTGCACCCAGCGTTTGGTGTCTTCATTGGAATACACCTGATGCAGTGCCCATACCGGACATTTTTCCGGAGTACCACAGTCGGTGCGGCGCACGCGCGCGGGATCGGTGGGCATGGTGCGTATCTTCTTGCTCACGCTTTCCTCGCTCTCGCGCAGCGTGATGGTGTTGCCGTAGGATTTGGACATCTTCTGCCCGTCGAGTCCCGGCATTCTGGAAGCCGCAGTCAGCATGGCCTGCGGCTCGGACAATATCATCTTGCCGCTGCCTTCGAGATAGCCGAACAGACGCTCGCGGTCGCCCATGTTGAGATTCTGCTGCTCGTCGAGCAAGGCCTTGGCGGATTCCAGCGCCTCGCCGTCGCCCTGTTCCTGGAAGCGTGTGCGCAAATCGGCATACAGCTTGGCCTTCTTGCTGCCCAGCTTTTTCACCGCCGCCTCGGCCTTTTCCTCGAAGCCGATCTCGCGCCCGTAGATGTGGTTGAAGCGGCGCGCAATCTCGCGCGTGAATTCGATGTGCGGCACCTGGTCTTCGCCTACCGGCACTTGCGTCGCGCGGTAGATCAGGATGTCCGCGCTTTGCAGCAGCGGATAACCGAGGAAACCGTAGGTGCTCAGATCTTTCTCGGAGAGTTTTTCCTGCTGATCCTTGTAGGTCGGCACGCGCTCCAGCCAGCCCAGCGGCGTGATCATCGAAAGCAGCAAATGCAACTCGGCATGCTCCGGCACCCGGCTCTGGATGAACAGCGTGGCATGCGCGGGATCAACGCCTGCGGCCAGCCAATCTATCACCATGTCCCACACGCTCTGCTCGATCACCTGCGGCGTGTCGTAATGCGTGGTCAGCGCGTGCCAGTCGGCCACAAAAAAGAAGCACTCGAACTCGTGCTGCATCCGCACCCAGTTCTTCAGCACACCGTGGTAATGACCCAAATGCAAATCGCCCGTGGGGCGCATACCGGATAACACTCGTTCAGCAAACATAATTCCAGACCCGGATTTAAAAGATGAAGTTTATCAGTTGCGTCAGCCCCGACACCATGGGCATCAACACCCAGCCCAGCAACGGCGTCATCGCCAGAAAAATCAGGATGAACATGCCGTAAGGTTCTATCCGCGACAGCGTGAACGCCTGCCGGTGCGGCAACAGGCTGACTGCGACGCGCCCGCCATCCAGCGGCGGCAAAGGCAGCATGTTCAGCGCGATCAGGATGACGTTGATCCTGATCCCGATCTGCGCCATGCCCAGCAAGGGTTCGGCAAAATAATTGCCCGGCAGCAGCCACGCCAGCTTCGCCACCCCGGCCCAGCAAAATGCCATGAATAGATTGGAGGCCGGCCCGGCCAGCGCCACCCACAACATGTCTTTCTTGGGATGGCGCAACATGCCGAAATTCACCGGCACCGGCTTGGCCCAGCCGAACAGAATGCCGCCCAGCCACAGAGTCAGCATGGGCAGCAGGATGGTGCCGACCATGTCTATGTGATGGATGGGATTGAGGCTGATGCGCCCCGCGCGCTGCGCCGTCATGTCGCCGAAGTAGCGCGCCACATAGCCGTGCGCCGCCTCATGCACGGTGATCGCAAACAGGATAGGGAGCGCCGCGATGGCGATAGTTTGTATCAGTTGGTCAAAATTCATTCTTCTATTCCGAAATGCGCCACCGCCCCCTTGCCGCGCCGCAACAACACCGGGGTGTCACCGGTCAGATCCAGTACCGTGGTCGAGTCCAATCCGACCGCGCCGCTATCCAGTATCAGGTCGAGTTGCGTATCGAGGCGTTCGCGTATCTCTTCCGCATCGTTCAGCGCATGCTCTTCGCCCGGCAGGACCAGCGTGGAACTCAGCAAAGGCTCGCCCAATTCTTCCAGCAATGCCAGCGCCACCGAATGATCCGGGATACGGATGCCGACGGTGTTGCGCTTGGGATGCTGCAAGCGCCTCGGTACTTCGCGTGTGGCATCAAGGATGAAAGTATAACTGCCCGGCGTGTTGTTCTTGAGCAAACGGAACTGCACGTTGTCCACGCGCGCATAGTGCGCCAGCTCGGACAGGTCGCGGCACATCAGCGTCATGTAGTGATCGTCATCCACGCCGCGTATGCGCCGTATGCGCGCCACCGCATCCTTGTCGCCGAGATGACAGCCCAGCGCGTAGCAGGAATCGGTGGGGTAGGCGATCACCGCACCAGCGCGCACCAGCGCGGCGGCCTGCTTGATCAGGCGCGCCTGCGGGTTGTCTGAATAGATTGTGAAAAATTGTGCCATTTAGTTTCTGTATAACTTCACTCTTTGTAAATTTTGAATGCGGCAAATCCGTAACCGCAGGGTGGACTACGCCCACCATGTCGGGCGTAGCCCGACCTACATTTTATGTTTTTGTTTCCCACGCTGACCATACCGGCTGGCAATCCAGCGGAAGGTCGGGCAAACGCCCGAGGTCGCGGTAACTTTCGCCCGGCCCGTGAAAATCCGAACCGCATGAAGCGAGTAAACCGAATTCCTTTGCGTAGCGCGCGAACTCGGCGTATTGCTCCGGCGTGTGGCTGCCGCTCACCACTTCTATGCCGCGCCCGCCCAGCTCGACAAATTCGCGCAGCAATTCGCGCAATGTCGTGCTGCCCATCTTCTTGCGTCCCGCCATATAACGCCCCGGATGCGCCAGCACGGCAACCCCGCCGCTGCCGTTTATCCAGCTCACCGCGTCCGCCAGGTTCGCCCATTGATGCGGCACATAACCCGGCTTGCCTTTGACCAGGTAATTCTTGAACACGCTGCGCACATCCTTGCAGTGGCCGCTCTCCACCAGAAAACGCGCAAAGTGCGTGCGCCCTATCATCTCGCGATTGCCTGCAAAATGATAAGCGCCAGCCAATGCACCGCCGATGCCGATCCGCGCCAGTGCATCCGCCATCAGTTGCGCGCGCGCGCCGCGTCCGTCGCGTATACCCTGCAAGCCGGTAACCAGCGGCGGGTAGGCGGGATCGATATGCAAACCGACGATATGCAGCGTGTGGCTGCGCCAGCTCACCGATATTTCCACACCATTGATGAAGCGCATGCCATGTTGCGCAGCGGCCGCCGCCGCCTCGGCCAGGCCGCTGACGCCATCGTGATCGGTCAGCGCAAGCATCTTCACGCCGCGTTCCGCCGCGCGCGCCACCAGCTCGGTGGGCGGCAGCAAACCATCCGACACGGTGGAATGGCAATGCAGGTCGTAATCCAGCATCAGGTTTCGCCGCCGCCCTTCTTCATTGCCTTGCCCTCCATCGCCCGCTGGCGGCGCACCTCCTTGGGATCGGCGATGAGCGGACGGTATAACTCGATGCGGTCCTTGTCGCGCAACACCGCGTCGGCGCGGCTCAGCTTGCCGTAGATGCCAAACCTGCTTGTGGGCAGATCTATCTCCGGATGTATTTTCAGCACCCCGGAAAGATTGATCGCCTCGGCCAATGTGCAGCCTTGTGCCACCAGCACCGGGAACAGCATCTGCTCCTGCGGCAGCGCATACACCACTTCAATGTTGATCTTGTCACCCATAAATTTTCTCGGCGCGGTGGACGAATGCATCCACAAAACTGTTGGCGATGTAATGAAACACCGGGCCGAATACTTTCTCCAGCAACTTGCTGGAGAACTCGTAATGCAAGCGGAATTCTATTTTACAGGCAGAATCGGAAAGGGGCATGAAATGCCAGGCCCCATCCAGATGCTGGAACGGCCCATCCTTCAGCATAATGTCTATACGCTGCGGCGCATGGCGTACGTTCTCCGTGGTGAAACTCTGTTTGATGTGGTGATAATTGATGTGCACCGTCGCATGCACCGTATCGCCGTCCACCGCAGTAACACTGGAGCCGCCGCACCACGGCAGGAACTGCGGATAATCCAGCACATTATCCACCAGCGCAAACATGCGCTCCGCGCTATAAGGAACCAACATCGTCTTCTCGACTGTCGCCATCTCGAATCCGGCTACCAAACCTAACGGGCATGGCAATAATGCCTTCCCTGAAAAAAAAACTCCATGCCCGCCCCCCTCTCTCCATCTCTCCCCCTGAGGGGGAGAGGGGCAATGGCTCGCTGCGCGAGTTTCACGTTAATACTGGTAGAATATACGAGATATGAGCATCATCCAAAACAAAAAAGCATTCCACGACTTCTTCATCGAAGACCGCTATGAGGCCGGCATCGTGCTGCAAGGCTGGGAAGTCAAGGCCATCCGCGCCGGACGCGCCAACCTCAAGGAAGCCTATGTCCTGATAAAGGACGGCGAGCTCTACCTGTTCGGCTCCCACATCAGCCCGCTCACCGCCGCCTCCACGCACATCCTGCCCGAGCCAGTACGCACGAGAAAACTATTGCTGCACGCGGCGGAAATCAACAAGCTTATCGGCAAAGTGCAACGCGCCGGATACACCTTGATGCCGCTGGATATGCATTACAAAGGCGGACGCGTCAAACTGGACATCGGCCTAGCCAAAGGCAAAAAGGAACACGACAAACGGGCCACGGAAAAGGAACGAGAGAGCAAGCGTGAAGCCGCCCAGGCCATGAAAAAGGAAAGGCGCTAATGTGCAGCCCGTTTGCGGCGAAGGCTAACATGAGCATGGCGAATGTTAAGCGCGCAACGCGCGCGGCCATAGCCACAAACGGGCCACGGAAAAGGAACGAGAGAGCAAGCGTGAAGCCGCCCAGGCCATGAAGAAAGAACGCCGCTAACGACTCTCCATGATTGAAGTCATCATCCTCGCCATCGCCCTCAGCATGGATGCCTTCGCTGTCTCCATCGGCCTCGGCGCAAAAGAAAACTCGCCGGGGCTGGCATTGAAAGCCGGCCTGTTCTTCGGCATCTTCCAGGCCCTGATGCCCTTCATCGGTTATGCGGGCGGCAAAGGCGTACTGGGCTGGATCGAGGCCTACTCCCACTGGATCGCGTTCGGCCTGCTGCTGCTCATCGGCGTCAAGATGATCTACGAGAGCTTGCAGGAAGGCGTGGAAGAAGACATCGCCGCCGTTACCAACAAGATGATGCTGATCCTCGCCATCGCCACCAGCGTGGACGCGATGGCCGCCGGATTCAGCCTCACGCTGCTCGACGCCAATCCCTATGTCGCGTGCCTGGTCATCGGCATCACGACTTTCGCATTCAGTTGGAGCGGCGTCATCATAGGCCGACGCAGCGGCACCTGGCTGGAGAGCAAGGCCGAGATATTCGGCGGCGTGGTGCTGGTGCTGATGGGATTCAAGTTCCTGTTGTTCTAAAACCGGATCGAGCATGCGCCACAACGAACCCCATTCCGCCACTGCCTGCCCAGATTGCGGCGCAGACAACCACTGCACACTGGACGCAAACTGCTGGTGCATGTCCAAACCACGAACCGGCATACTTCCCGAAGAAGGCGCATGCAAATGCGAACGCTGTTTCGCCAGGGATGTCGAGCCGGTCACGCAACCCGCAAACAAGGCATGCTAGCCTCCGACTGGACAGGCAGCATCGCCGCCGCGCTCACCACTCTGGCCTTCGTTCCGCAAGTATGGCAAGTCCTGCGCACCCGCCACACGCACGACATCTCTTTAGGCATGTACGCCACCTTCACCTGCGGTGTGGCAATGTGGCTGGCGTATGGAATATTGCTGATCTCGTGGCCCATCATCATCGCCAACGGCATCACCTTGCTGCTCGCGGGAACGGTGCTGGTAATGAAAATTCGATTGGGCTGACCGGCCATCTCAAAATAGTTGCCGACTGACGGTTCGCCATTTACTTGCGCGGTAAGGATAATCGAGAATCGGCCCCGCGCAACAAAGGCAAGACTGTCACATGACGGGAGCGCAAAATTTCCGCTCTACGGGATACTCACTAAACGTCTCCTGGAATTTCTCTGCGATGGATAAAATAGGCAAGTACGAAATCATCAAGGAACTCGGTAGCGGCGCGACCAGCACCGTGTATCTGGCGCTTGATCCTTTCAGCAACCAGCAGGTTGCGATCAAGCGGTTCAACGTGAATGCCCAGCAGGATGCAAACCTTGCAAAGGCCCAGCGCAGGCTGATGATGACTGAGGCATCGCTGGCCGGGACGCTGTCCCATCCGCATATCGTTAAAATATTTGATGCCGTGCTGGACGGAGCTGAGGATTACCTGGTGATGGAATATGTGGAGGGAGAGACTCTCGAACGCCACGCTGAAATCGATCACCTGCTACCGTTGAACACGGTGGCAGAAATTATTTACAAATGCTGCAAGGCCCTGGAGTATGCGCAACATCAGGGGGTAATTCATCGCGACATCAAGCCTGCCAATATCCTGCTGTGCGGGCAGTACGACATCAAAATATCGGATTTCGGCTCAGCGCTCCTCACCAGCCGCCAGACAACCCAGATCAGCGGCGTGGGTTCGCCCGCCTATATGTCGCCCGAGCAGATTCAGGAGAAAGCGTTGACTTGCCAGACTGACATCTATTCGCTGGGTGTAACAATGTACAAGATGCTTGCCGGCAAGCTGCCTTTTGATGCCGGCAACAACTATAGTTTGATTTACCAGATCATGAATATAGAGCCGCCCCCTGTCAGCGCCTATCGCCCGGAAACGCCGCCCGAGCTGGATGCCATCGTGCAGCGCGCCATGCAGAAGGATCTGTCGCAGCGCTACCAGACGTGGGACGAGTTCGCGCAAGACCTGGTGAATTTCTTCAGCCGCAACGTGGCGGACCATGCGGAAAAAATATTCGACACGGAGAAATTCGAAGCCCTGAGCTCATTGGGGTTCTTCAGAAATTTCAGCGATGTCGAATTATGGGAAGTGCTGCGCTTAAGCCAGTGGCGCAAGGCGCAGCAGGATGAGCGCATCATCAGCGAGGGCGAGGAAGGTCATTCATTCTTTATTTTGGCCAGCGGCACGGTCAAGGTGCTCAAGCAGGGACGCCTGTTGAGTGTGCTGCACAAAGGCGATTGCTTTGGCGAGATGGCGCATCTTTCCGAACATGAGTCCACGCGTTCCACGGACGTGGTGGCAAAAACAGAAACGACCCTGATCGAAATCTGCCCGGATGTGCTGGAAAAATCTTCGACAGGATGCCGCTACCAATTCGACCGTTCCTTCTTGCGCATGCTGGCAAAACGTCTCACTGTTTCAAACACCCGAATCTCTTATCTCCTGAATGACCAGGAGAACGCTGGTGGTATAAACTAGCAATGCGGGGTTGTTGAGTGGATATAGGCAAGAGAGGAGAAATGGCATGAGTACCGCCGAAGTGATAGAGCAGGCATTAAGCCTGAAGGCTTCAGATCGTTATTTGCTGCTGGAGCTGTTGCATACCAGTCTGGATAAGCCCGATCCTGAAATTGATCGTGTATGGCAGGAAGAAGCTTTGCGCAGAGTAAAAGCCTACGATGAGGGACGGCTGGAAACAGTTTCGATGGAAGAAGCGTTCAGGGATTTATAGTGCAACTGATTTTCTTAACCCTTGCCCGCGACGAGATGGCAGAGGCAAAGCGTTTTTACAATCGGCAGCAACAGGGATTGGGCGAGTCTTTCAAGCGCGAGGCGGAAGCTGCTGCCAAGCTGATTCAGGAACGCCCGCTTAACGTTGGCTTGTTCCTTGCATGAACGTTCAGGGAAGTTTCTTGATGCGATTTTTAAATTCATTCCAGACCCTGACAATCGGAAACCGCATTGAATTTACGACCATCTGAAAGCTCACAAATAGAGCAAATCTACTATGACCGCTGTGGGTCGTACTGGGACATCCACTTTCTGACAGCGCCTGCCTGGCCGATTAGCTGCTGGATTTCTCCTGGCGTGCGGCAATAATCGCGGCGATGTGTTGCAGCAATTCTTCTTCCTGATAAGGCTTGCCCAGATAAGCGCTGACGCCAAGCTCACGTGCGTAGTTGCGGTGCTTCTCAGCCGTGCGCGAGGTAATGATGATGATGGGAAGCTCACTGCTCCTGGGATTCTGGCGCAGATGCTTGGTCAATTCAAAACCATCCATGCGCGGCATCTCGATATCCAGCAGCATCACGTCCGGACTGATCTCGTCGAGTTGCTCCAGTGCATCCACACCATCACTGGCCGTTGCGACCTGGTATCCGGAGCGCGCCAGCAAACGGCTGGTGATCTTGCGCACGGTCAGCGAATCGTCTACCACCATTACCAAGGGTTGCCTGCGCAACTTTTCCGGCACGGCTTTTCTGACCGCTGACGGCGCAGCCGCGATACGCTGCGCCAATTGCGCCGGATTCAGGATCAGCACCACCGCGCCGTTACCCAGCACAGTTGCACCGGCTATGCCGGGCATGCGCGCCAGTTGCGGGCCTATGTTCTTTACCACGGCCTCCTTGTTGCCGAGCAGCTCATCGACATGCAAGGCAACGCGCTGCTCGCCGCTACGCAATAACAACACTGGATTGCGTAATTGATTCTCGGCGACACGCCCCATATCGCCCAGCAGATGCGGCAGGTAGTGCAGCGGATAAGCATTGCCCTGCCATACGGTCTTCCGCTCGCCATATATTGCGGCCAATTCCGATGGTTTGACCTGCTGCACCTGTTCGACCATGGTCGATGGGAGGGCGTAAATCGAATCGCCCGCACGCACCATCAGGACTTGCGTGACCGCCAGCGTGAGCGGCAAGTGGATAATGAAAGTCGTACCCTGCCCGCTCTTCGAGCTGACATCGATACGCCCGCCCAATGCAGCGATCTCGCTACGCACCACGTCCATGCCGATGCCGCGTCCCGCGATCTCCGTTATCTCGGTCGCAGTGGAAATACCGGAGGTGAAAATAAGTTGTGCCAATTGTTCGTCGCTGGCCGCTTCGTCGGGTGCAAACAACCCTTGCGCAATCGCTTTCTCGCGCAGCTTTGCGAAATTCAAACCAGCACCATCATCGCTGCATTCGAACACGACTTCGTTGCTCTCCTGCCGCAAGCTCAGGCGAATTTCGCCGACAGGATCCTTGCCGCCCTGTATACGCAACAGCTCGCTTTCCAAGCCGTGCGCAATGGCATTGCGCAGCAAATGCTCGAATGGCGCAGCCATTCTTTCCAACACGCTACGATCCAGTTCAATCCCGGTGCCAGACAACTCAAGGTTGGTGCGCTTATCCAGCTCCTTGCCGGTTTGCCGCACGACTCGATACAGGCGTTCACTGATGCTGGCAAACGGCACCATGCGTACATTCATCAAGCCTTGCTGCAACTCGCGATTAAGCCGGGCTTGTGCCGACATTGCCGCGACGGTTTCGTCGATATTCCGCAATAGCGACTGCTGTACGGTCTGCACGTCATGCACGCTCTCATTCATGAAGCGCGTCAATTCCTGCAAACGTGTAAAGCGGTCGAACTCGAGCGGATCAAAATGTTCGGCATCGTCTTTCAGCAACAGGACGCGCGCCTGCATCTGGCTCTCGGCCTGAATCTCCACCTCGCGCAACTGACTGCGCAAGCGCGCCACGCTGCCTGTCAGTTCCAGCAGGCCGTCCTTGAAGGCGCTAATTTCCGTTTCCATGCGCGAGCGCGCCACACTGATTTCGCCGGCCTCGTTCACCAGCCTGTCCACCACGTCAGAACGCACGCGCAGCATATTGGCGAGCAGCGCACGTTCCACGCCGGCCTCCAATGTGCCGCGCTCGGCCTTGGGCTCAATAGCGATATGATCTTCTGCGCGTCTGCCGAATCCGGAGCCGGCGGCTTTTTCCTCTTTGAATTTTCCGCTGCGGAATTCTTCAAGCAAAATGCTGATGCGATCGAAATCGCTTTCCAGTCCATCCCAATATCCGGCCTGATCACGCATCTTCGCGGCGGCGATCACGCGGTCTTCCATCTCATGCGCGATCTCACCGATACGCATCGCACCCGCCATGCGCGCGCTACCCTTGAAGGTATGCAGCCAGCGTTTCAGCAAATCGGGCTGCTCTGCGTCCTGCGGGCTTTCACGCCAGGCACGCAATCCGGCGCCGATCTTCGGCCCCAGCTCCTCGGCTTCCACCAGGAAGATCGGCAGCAACTGTTCATCCACATCATCGTGAACTTGCAGCTTCACTGTCCTGGCCGGCACCCCGGATTTGATTGTTTCGTCCGGCGCGGACTGCCGCGACAGCGACGGCTGCACCTCGGCCTCCTGAGCTGGCACAATCTCCTCTTGTGGCTCGGCCTGCCCGGCAAGCAACGGCTCCACTACCTCATCGCGAGCCTGCAACTGCACCGCAGTGTCGGGTGCCTCGGGCTCCATGCTTTCGACTGACGCGAGCGGCTGATCGCGTGGCACCAGTTCATCCGGCACTTGAGACGGCGCAAGCTCCTCGCACAACTTATCCTTGTCTGCGAATAGCTGATCGACAAGTTCGCCATGCGGCGATGGCATCCTGCGTTCACAAACATCCCGGACCATATTTTGCAGGGCGGCGATGGTCTGCAACAGTATCTGCGACTGTTGGTCGCTCAGCGTGAAAGCTTGTTCCATGCGCGCCTGCAACCAGTTTTCCAGAGCATGGGCCAGGCTAGCCACAGCGGTAAATCCCATGTTTCGGGACACGCCCGCCAGAGTGTGCGCGGCACGCATGAAATCGTATTGGATTGCCGGCGGTTGAGCCAGGCTCATCACCACGAACTGTTCATACAAAGCCTGCGCGTTCTGCCTGGCCTCTTCGCTGGATATCTTGAACAAGACCGGATTAAGCGTAATTTCCCCGATCACCACTTGTTCCGGCTCGACAACCAGCGGCGACTCGACCGCTTGCGGCTCCGGCATTTCTGCCGCTTGCACATTCATCACAGGGTTGATGCCTTGCTCGACTTGCTGCGCCATCGCCACCAGATCGTCGGCTTCGATATGCAGATTACTCCGGTTCTTGAGCGTCTCGACCCAGCCTGCGAAAGTTTGCGTGGCCTGGTGTATAAATTGCAATAGCTCCTGCGTGGCCGGTTTGTTGTCACGCAGCCATTTATTCAAGGCGCGCTCGATTGCCCAGGCCACTTCGCCGAGGTCGCCCAAGCCGACCATACGCCCGCTGCCCTTGAGCGTATGAAACCCGCGCCTGATGGTCGACAAGGATTCCTGGGTGTCGTGTTGCAGCAGGCAAGAATCCAGATTGTCACGCATGACTCCAAGTGCTTCCTGCGCTTCTTCCAGAAACACTTCGAGCAGTTCCTGATCGTCGCTCGGCAGACGCTGTGGCACGACCGCAGCAACGGGCTGCTCGACGGGCACCAGGGAAGGTGCCGCAACGGCTTGCCGCAATTTCGCCAGTTCTTCCAGCGATGCCAGCAATGCCGTCACGTCGCCTTTTTGTGCGGGCACCAGATGATTCAGATAATTTTCAAGTGCGCCCACCGCCTCAGCCAGAGTCAGTTGTTCACCCGGCTCAGGCTGGATTTTCGACTGTTCGAAATAATTCACGCTGTCCTGAATGGAGACCAGCAATTGCTCCGCCTGCTCCAATGACAGGAAGCGCAAGCCTCCGCGTATCTGCACCAGGTTCCGTTGCAGATTGTTGAATTCATCGCGCTTCGACGCATCGTTAAAGGAAACGCTCAGCTCCTGCTTGATCTGCCGCAGGTTAACCAATATCGCCTTGACCAGCGGGATCGTCACCGCCTCTTGCTGCAACTGGCAATGCAAACCGACCAGCCGCGCCAATTGCGCCTGATCCTCCGGGCGTTGCCCTAGTGCTGCCAGCATGCGTTCGGACAGGATGAGCACTTGCTCCTGAAAGCCGTCATTCAATTTGCTGTAATGCTCTATGCCGTTGCCCAGCAGCAACAACGCCATGGCCATATCCATGGCGATCAGGCGCATCTGCTCCGGCGTGCTTGCCTGCAATGCAACAGCCTGGATCCGTCTGGTCAATGGCTGCAGGGTATTGCGGTCGAGTTTCTCGCTTTGCAGCACCAGGTTCTGGACGGCCTCAGCAAATCTCGCGCGCGCCGCTGCATCGCCATGTGCGCATTCTTCCCAATTTTCTTCGGCTATGCGGAATGGGTCATGCATGACGCCCAATAAGCGCGCCACCTCGGCCGTCGGCAATCTGGAAAGCTCGGGTAAATATTTTTCCAGCGCATAAAGCTGTTTGATCTGGTCCACACGGTCGCTCACGCTACGGCTGCTCCCGATCAGGAACAGCATCTCGTTCATGAGCGGCTGGACATCCGCCGCATTACCCTCGGTAGCCGCATGCATCTGTCTATCAATACGTACGAATAATTTGCGCACGTCCGCTTCCGCAGGCAACCCATCCAGCCTAACGCAATCGAGCAAACCGCTGGCCACCCACCAGAACGCCCGGCTATTGTCTTGCGGCATGCCCGTCAGCACCTTGTCGATGGCATGTTGCATCGCTTGCAATGCATCATGAACCTCGTTCTGGCGCAAATAGCGCATCAAGCCCTGCTGATACTGGCTACGCGCAGACTTGATGCGGACAGCCGCATTGTCTTGCCGGGCAACACTCAACACGCTATCTGGCAGGTATACGGCAAGGTTGGGGAAAAACAGATCCAGCCTGGATGACATCGCCAATCCGCGCAGTTGCTGCAACTCCTGATACTGCGGGAACAAATGCAATGTGACATTATTCGCGCCACGCGTCAGCCCATCGAGATATTGTGCCAATCGGGACAAGGCGCGACGCAATATGTCTCCGTGCAATGCTGAAATCATGGCCGGATTCGCAAGCAATGCGTTCATGACAGTTTCCAGCTCGGCGCAAAATACCGCAACGCCATCCAGTCGCACCTTCTTTAACACGCCGCACAAACGCGGAAACTCGCTGCATATCGCTTCAAATGCGTGGGCATTGAGGGACGGTGCGGCCAGGTATTGCTCCAGGCGCATGCCCACATCGCCCAGCGCAGCATCCATGCGGGATTTCTCCACCGAAAGTCCCGCGAGATCGAATTGTGCGTGATCAACCATGTTCTTGCCGTCTCAGTCGTCTACAGCTTGAAGCCCGCCACCGACCCCTTCAGGCCAGAGACAATATCGGTCAACTGTGCCACAGAACCCACCGCCTGGCGCGAGCCCTCCGTGGTCTGCTCGGTGATCTTCAGTATGCCTTGCATCGCAGTCGCCACCTCGTCCGACATGTCGGTTTGCATTTGGGTGGACACGGAAATACTGTTGATCAGGGCCGCCAGTTCATTTGACACTTCACCGATTTCCTTGAGCGACTGTCCCGCCGTATCAGACAGCTTGGCACCTTCCACCACACCCAATGTGCTCTTTTCCATCGCCGCCACCGCGTCATGCGTATCGCTTTGAATGGTTTTGACCAGCGCACTGATCTTCTTGGTCGCTTCGCCGGAACGCTCCGCCAGACGTTGCACTTCTTCCGCAACCACCGAAAAGCCGCGCCCCGCTTCACCGGCCGATACGGCTTGGATCGCCGCGTTCAGCGCCAGCACGTTGGTCTGTTCGGTAATATCGGAAATCAGGTCCACGATCTCGCCGATCTCCTGCGAACTTTCACCGAGCCGCTTGATGCGCTTTGATGTTTCCTGGATCTGCTCGCGTATGCCGTCCATGCCGCTGATGGTATTGCGCACCGCCTGCGCACCCTGATGGGTCGTTTCCAATGTATGCCTGCCCACTGCGGCAGCCTTGCTCGCGGCAGCATCGACTTCGCGTATCGACCTGGACATCAAGTGCACCGACTCTCCAGCCTCATTGATTTCGCGCGCCTGCTTTTGCGCCGCCTCCAGCAAATTGTTGGAAATATTTTCGGCCTTGCCAGTCGCGTCCCGCATCTGCTCCGCTGCTGCCACGATGCGGCTCACCAGTTTTTGCAGCTCCTCGGTGGTGCTATTCACCGAATCGGCGATCGCGCCGGTGATGTCTTCCGTCACCGTCGCACGCACCCTCAAATCGCCATCGGCCAGATCGCCCAACTCGTTCATCAAACGCAAGATCGCGTCCTGGGTTTTCTTGTTGGCACGCTCGGATTGTTCCGCACGCTTGCGCGCATCCACCAGATAGGCCTGCGCCAGCAGCGCCATGAATGCCAGCAGCAACGCCCCGGAAACCAGCAGCGCATAAACCGTCCAGCGTCCCTTCAGCGAGTCTTGTACCGCCTTGTTCAGCTCTTGCGAACCGACCAGGAACGGCCCGTGTTTGGTACCACTCACGCTGTCGAAATATTTGCCTGCGCCCTGTTTCGCGGCGAACAGGCTTTGCTGCGCAGCAATGATCGTCTTGATGGTGTCTCGATAGCCGTTGAATTGGCCGGTCAGTTTTGACGCTGTGGGATTAGACTGATCCAGCCCCGTCAGCAAGGCTTCCGCGCTTTGCACTTGCATAGCCAGCTTGCTGAACTGCTCAGGGGCTGCCGTACCCGTCACGAAAGCACCCGACAAAGCATTGACGTCCACATTAAGGTCAGCCAGCAATTGCCCCAACCTGTTTGCCTTATCGCCATTCCAGCCGGGCAGCGACAGTTGCCCGGCTTCATTGCGCAACTGCGGCAGCAGATCTTTCCCTGCCTCTACGGCTTGCTTGATCGCCAGCACGCCGGCGCGGGCCGACTCGACGTCCTTGATGTAGCCCAGGGACTGGGCCGATACCGGCTTCAGTTTTTCCAGGGCAAGGCGCGCTTCACCGCCCACGGGCGGGGCCGTGCCATCGCCTTTGTCCAGTGCCAGCAAAATCTGGTCGACTTCGCCCCGCGCTTTGGGCAAGCCATCGAGAGCGGTTTGTTTTCCTTGCAGCGAGAAATCGGCATCCTTGGCCACACGCTGGGTCAACATCACAAGCGTGCTCGACAATTCGGTATAGTGTTCGCCATTCGATGTAGTCTGGAAATCCCGCACGGCCGAGCCGATGGCGGCCAACAAGCTGATCAGTATCCCCAAGCCCAGCAATCGCAGTTGCTGGTTGAACGACAAGCCACCTATGAACGGCACGGTGCCAGCGCCGATTCCAACCCCATCGGGCTGATTGGTGTTTGAAGCTACGGGCAGTTTAAGTGTAAATGCCATGTTATTTTCCCTCTCCACATGGGTGGATTATTAAATACCCACTTGTAAAAACTCAGTCCGATCCAGCAAGCCGACCACATCCAACTTACGCCATAAGGCACCTTGTCCATCGCGATACTCGATTTGCCCGTCGACATCGCTTTGCTGCCACGCCCGCACGTCGCGCAATCCAAGCACGCGATCCACCAGCAATGCGGCATTGAAGGCGTGCCGCTCGGCGACCAGCAGCACGCGGTTGGCGATAGCGGCGACGGTCTCGCCCTTATGCTGGAACGCAGCCATGTCGGCAACGCAATACAGATTCCCGCGAATGTTGGCCACGCCGCGAAACCACGGCTTGCTCAGCGGAACCGGAGTCAGCGGCGGCAAGGACAAGACCTCGCTGATATTCACCATATCCACGAGCCAATATTGATCCGCGATTTGCACGCCCAGGGTGGAAATCTGATCGCCGGTGCGCCCCTGGGCGTGGATGCGATTACTTAAGTCCTGCTGGAACTCGCGCAGATTGAGACGACTCGCCATGGCTATACGTGCGCCTTATCCGAGAGCGGCTATCTTGCTCAACAATTCCGCAGCGACTATCGGCTTGACCACGTAATCCCTGGCGCCCTGGCGCAGCCCCCAGATCTTGTCGGTCTCCTGGTCTTTGGTAGTGCAGATCAGCACCGGGATATGCTGTGTTTCCGGGTCTTTGCAGATCACCCGTGTAGCCTGGAAACCATTCATCCCGGGCATCACCACATCCATGATGACCAGATCCGGCCTGGTCTGCTTGGCTTGAGTCACTCCGGCTTCTCCGTTCTCGGCATAAGCAATCTCATAGCCCTGCTTGCCCAAAGCCTCGCCGATGATATGGCGTTCGGTTGCCGAATCGTCCACAACCAGTATTTTTTTAATAGCCATGTTCATGCTCCTCATTGTTGTTGAGTATGTGTAATTACGGTTTCTATGAGATTTTTTTTGTTGAATGGCTTGATCAGATACTGGTTGGAACCCATCAGCTTCCCGCGTGCGCGGTCAAACAACGCATCCTTGCTGGTCAGCATGATCACCGGAATATTCCTGAAATCCGGATGGTTCTTTATCAGGGCGCAGGTCTGGAAACCATCCAGACGCGGCATCATCACATCCACAAAAATAATATCGGGGCGGGTATCGGCCACTTTGGACAGGCCATCAAAACCATCTTCGGCAAGCACAACCTGGCAGCCGGCCTGGGACAGAAATATCTCACCGCTGCGCCTGACAGTAATGCTGTCATCGATCAGCACGGCCTTCATCCCGGACAATGGTAATTTCTCGCTCAACACTCGCCCCCTAATTATTCGACACGTTTTAATCCGGGACGAACAATACCAATAATCATCACCAAGACTTAAGCCCGTTCATCTGCCCGTATCAATAATGACCGGATGAGGGAAATCAGGAACGAATGGTCTAATTTTGCCGATAAACAGCAACACAATCTCCCCGTTATTCCACTCATCGCTTGCCTGCCGGATTCATATAATAGCCACACCCTACCCACCAGCTTTGTAAGACTCTTACCTACAAACACACCCGCCATTCTCGCTACAGAAGAATTAGCCATCATCTAATTTCCTTGTGGCGTCTCCCGCCGCAAAATGCAACTGTCGAATCAAACTTCAACTGTCAGCAAAGGGGATCGCGATGAATGCCAAACAACTGCATGAAGAAATCAAGGAAACCAATCTCTCCTACATGGGACTGGTGCAGAAAATGATACGCACCGACAAAACGTCAGCGATGGCCAATCTGGGCGTGAGCGACGAAATGGCCGACCTGGTTGCCGGACTGACTCCGGTACAACTGCTCAAGATGTCCAGCACCAACCTGATGCTGTGCAGCTTCCACTTCGATGAAAACCTGCTGTTCGACATGATCACCGACCACAAGATAAGCAAGATGAAATCCGCACGCACAACCAAACAGCCTGCCGTCGCGCTGGCAGCTTAATAAAATAATCGTTGGGGAGACAGATCATGCGCAATAAGAGTGTAGTGACCGAAGCCCGTGAAATTCAGATCGCAGTGGAACTGATCAATCTGGGCGCGCGCCTGCAAGTGTTGCAGGAAGAAACCTCCGTAAGCCGCGAGCGCCTGATCAAGCTGTACAAGGAAGTGAAAGGCGAATCGCCGGCCAAGGGCATGCTGCCTTATTCCACCGACTGGTTCATGAGTTGGTTGCCGAACATCCATTCTTCCATGTTCATGGACATCTACCGCTTCCTGATTGTGCACACCGCCGCCAGCGGTATCGAAGCGCTGATCAAGAGTTATCGCCTGTATCTGGAACAAGTCGAGGTCTCGCAGGGCGAACCCGCGCTGAGCATCACCCGCGCATGGTTCCTGGTGCGTTTCTTTGACGCGAAAATGCTGCAACTGACGGAATGCAGGGAATGCGGCGGACATTTCGTGGTGCATGCCAATGAGTTGTGCAAAAACTATGTATGCGGCATCTGCCGTCCACCCTCGCGCGCCGGCAAGACGCGGAAAGCCGCGCTGATGGACGCAATCGCTGCCTGACGAATCACACCGCATTGCCGACAGCATTGCGCTCCGCTTGGCTAATCCTGTTGTAATACGGCCTGACCGTTGGCATACGACTTATCCAGGCCTAATTGCGCCTCGACATCGCCCTGCGTCGCGGCCTGCCCGAACCAGTAAGCGACTCGCGTATCGTCACGCTCGACGCCCTCGCCTTTTTCATAAAGCACGGCCATATTAAATTGCGCATCGGCATTGCCCTGCGTGGCCGCCTTCTCAAACCAGTAGGCAGCCTGCTTGTAGTCCTGCGACACGCCCAGGCCGTTGGCGTAAAGATCGCCCAAGTTGAATTGCGCCAATATATTGCCTTGCGCTGCCGCCTTCTCAAACCAATAAGCGGCTTTCTTGTAGTCCTGCCACACGCCCTCCTGGGCATTGGCATAAATATCAGCCAAACCAAATTGTGCATACACATCGCCCTGCGCCGCAGCCTTTTCAAACCAATAAGCAGCTTGCTTGTAGTCCTGCGGCACACCCTCGCCATTGCTGTACAGATTACCCGTCACGAGTTGCGCGTCTGCATTCCCCTGCGCCGCCACCTTCTCGAACCAGTAAGCAGCCTGTACATCATCCTGCTCTACACCATCACCATTCCGGTACATGGCTCCCAGCACAAACTGCGCTTTAGCGTACCCCTGCGCCGCAGCCTTCTCATACCAATATGCAGCTTGCGCCTTATCCTGTTCCACCCCTTTTCCTTCCATGTACAGCCCGCCCAGATAGTGCTGAGCAGTTGCATTCCCGGATCGGGCGGCTCTGGATAACGGAGCAACTGCCAGCGCATAATTCCTGCCCTCAATAAATCTGACGGCATCCTCATAATCGTCTGCCATAGCAGGCGGCACAAAAAATACCCAAAGAAAACCCAACACTGCCAAAAACCGCATCACTCCCCCCTTCATCTCGGAACCCATTTAAATCTGAATCAGACCTCTCATCAAAAACCGCCGCCTCATCGAGTAAACGCACGCCATCGGTCTGCCATAAATTTTCGTTCATGCCGACAGGTTTTTATATAGGGGAACACCCCATAATTTCACAATGAGTGTCTTGTAGCTCTGTACCGTGGATAGAGAGGGCGGCGAGATGCGGAGCAATGCACGGACATGGAACCTGAGCCTGCCGCATACCCAGGCCTGATCCAAAAGGTCTATATACTTTTTAAAATCGCTGAGACAAAAAAAGTTATTGCTGCTAGATTTCGCAACGATGCATTTGAATGTCTATACATTTGAAACGATTTTAGAAATCAATCACAAGGGGTGCACTATCATGTATCGCATAATTACGCTGATGTTAATCGGATTCTTACCCGCCATTCTTGTTGGTTGCGCTACTGAAAGTTCAAAAACACTCGATACACCCCAAGTGAATTCCGCCAGCATTGAATACAATGGCCCCAAAACAAATCTTGCCATAGGGAAGTTTGATAATCGATCAAGCTTTATGCGTGGGCTCTTCTCAGACGGAATCGATCGACTCGGAGGGCAGGCCAAAACAATTCTCATCACGCATCTTCAACAGGCTAATCGATTCAAAGTAATGGATCGCGACAACATGAAAGAAATCGAGTTTGAATCCAACTTGGCCGGGAAAGCACAAAAACTTAAGGGTGCCGATTTTGTCATTACTGGCGACGTTACAGAATTCGGGCGCAAGGAAATCGGTGACCAACAACTGTTTGGCCTCCTCGGTCGAGGCAAGACGCAAATTGCTTACTCTAAAGTCAGCCTCAATGTAGTTAATGCAGAAACTTCCGAAGTTATTTTCTCGGTACAGGGAGCTGGAGAATATGCACTTTCCAACCGCGAAATTATTGGCTTCGGCGGTACTGCAAGTTATGACTCGACGCTGAATGGCAAAGTGCTTGACCTTGCCATCCGCGAGGCGGTTAATCGGCTGGTTGAAGGGATAGACAGGGGTAGTTGGAAGCCATAATAAATCGGTGAATTCGACATGAACAAAAAAATTTCATTCCTGATTTTGTTGGCCCCCCTGATTCTCACGGGCTGCGTCAACAAACCTACTACCCTTTACCAGTGGGGGAGCTACGAGGATCAGATTTATGCAATGTATAGTGACCCTGGAAAGGTGCCTGTTGAAGAACAAATCCAAAACCTGGAAAGAGACTACCAACAGGCCAGAGCTGAAAACAAATCTGTTCCTCCAGGCTATCAGGCTCATTTAGGTTACCTGTATTTTCAACTGGGAAAAACTGATCAGGCATTACAATCATTCGAGACGGAAAAAATACTTTTCCCGGAATCGACACTTTATATGGATCATTTGATTGCGCGGATCAAACATTAAAGGGGTCTTCAATAATGTGCCATATTTATAAGTGGATTAGTCTTTTCCTTTTACCCGCATTGCTTACGGCTTGCGCCACCCCGCCAAAAAATTACGACTATACTGCCTTTAGGCAAAGCAAGCCCCGCTCTATTCTTGTTTTGCCTCCCTTGAACAACAGCCCGGACATACGAGCAACATACAGCCTCTTGTCTGTTGTCACACAACCCTTGGCGGAATCTGGCTATTATGTTTTCCCCGTTGCCCTGGTCGACCAAACATTCAAAGAAAATGGATTGAGTAATCCAGAAGAAATGCATCAAGCACCGCCAGAAAAACTCAGGGAGATTTTTGGCGCGGATGCAACCCTCTACATCACCGTGACTCAATATGGATCTGCGTATCGGGTGGTCATGAGCGAAACAAGGGTTACGGCTAATGCGAAATTAGTAGACAATCGAAATGGGCAATTGCTTTGGCAAGGAGATGCAACGGCTTCAGATTCCGAAGGAGAAAGAAACAATGGCGGATTGGTAGGTATGCTTGTCAATGCCCTGATAAAACAAATCGCCAGCAATATAGGTGATCATGGAAGGCCAATTGCTCGCGTCGCGAGCTATAGACTAGTGGCAGCCAGGCCACCAAATGGACTACTCCATGGACCGCGCTCCCCCTTATATGAAAAAGACTAGGGCCTATTCAAGAACCAAAATCTTGCGCCCCGAAGAAGATGAAAAAGCCCGCAGTAGCGGGCTTCTTCATCTTCGACTCTCGTCGCACTCAGATTAAAACTTGTAACCCACGCCGAGCGACCAAACACTAAAACGATTTAACCCATTATCATTGGTTCCCGCATTGTAGTTATCAAGATCGACACGCAAGGTTACATTCTTTGCGATGTCGTATTTCACCCCCAGGCCATAAGTAATATCCGTTTTCTTGCTTGACGCAATTGCCGTACCCACCCCACCTGGCCCTGTTGCAGTAATCGATTCATCTACGCTAACGCTAGCGACACCCAGCCTGCCCATCCCGGAAAATCCGCTGCCAAACGGCATCGTGCCCGCCGCCGAGGCATTCCACGCTGTTGCTTTTGCATCGGCTGCAATAATTGCGGGGTTGGTACCTGTAGCCCTGTATTCCACATTGCCAGAGGCCATGTAACCAGCCTGAACAGCCCAGTTCTGATTGAATTGATAGCCCAGTTGCATACCATAAGTAGTCGGGGTGTCTTTCACTGACGAAGAAAGACCAGTCACTCCCGCCGCAGTCAATATGGCATCCATCGCCCCCTTGTCAGCAGTAACTCGTGCCTGTCCAACGGCTCCATAGATATACATACCCACGTTTTCATCCGCCCATGTTGCACCGGAAAAACTTGCCAATACCGTTGCTGCCAGCATCCCTATCTTAACTTTCCGCATCACAATCCCCTTAAAATAACAGTCACCATTCTAGAAATCATCCAATCCTCCCGACTGCTTTTATGTGTGACAAAACGGATGTCACTTATAGTGCGTGTAATTATGAGGCGTCGCCATATATAGGTCAAATCAATATCCTCATGGCGTTTCTTATTTCCAGTAAGTCGCCATGGACTACGACCCTCTTCAACTATTCGGACTGCACCTGGTTCAGTTGCGTAAAGCACATGGTTGGTCACAGGAACGATTGGCCCTGGAAAGCGGGCTTGCCAGATCGTACGTTGGCGGAATCGAGCGAGGACAACGGAACCTGGCTCTCATTAACATATGCATTCTGGCGGAAACACTTGGAGTTCCTCCCAGTGAGATGTTGAACTTTTTCCAGAAGAAGAAAATGCGGTCAACCTGATTCACCAATTAAAGCGCCAAGTTGAATTCATTTTGAATTGGCGACACCATCGCTACATCCCTCGCCCCAGCATCACCACCGCAACCGTCAGCAAACCCAGCGCAAGATTCACCGCCACCAGTTTGCGTATGCTCGCCAACACTGCTCCGGCGCTGGGCCAATCCTGTGCTGCGACCAGTTTACTCAGTCGCGCGTAGGCGACGAAGTACACATAGGCGTAGATCAGCATCATGACCGTGCCCAGCGTGAGCATCGCATGCACGTAAGATGGAGCGCCAGCCATGCCGCCGAACAAATGGATCATGTAAAGGCCACTCGCCAGCAGCAGGAATACCGCCAGCCACACCCATTTGAAGAAACGGCTGAACACCTTGTCCCACAGGCGCAGGCGCTCGGGCGGCTGTAGCACTTCGACCGCGCTGGGGCGCAGCACCACATAGGCGAAGAACATGCCGCCGACCCAGATGATCACGGCAAAGAGGTGCAGCAGTTTGGAGATGTCCATGGTTATTCCGTCACATTATAGGGAAAGCGTTATCCGCAAATTATACCGATCACCGCAGATGAAATAGCTCCGCGGATTGAGTCACGGTTTAATTCTCCTGCAACAACTCACGCACCGGACGAAAACTTTTTCTGTGCACGTCCGACACACCGTGCATTTTCAGCGCGGCGACATGCGCCGCCGTCGGATAGCCTTTGTGTCCATCGAAACCGTATTGCGGATAACGCTCATGCAATGACAACATGAATGTATCGCGCGCGGTCTTGGCGAGGATGGAGGCGGCGGAAATGGCAGCCACGCTGCTGTCGCCCTGCACGATGGCGCGGCTGGGCAGGCCGGTATCAGGGCAATGCAGGCCGTCCACCCACACTTCGTGCGGGCGCACTTGCAGCGCCTCGACCGCGCGGCGCATGGCGAGCAGGCTGGCGCGCAGAATGTTGATCTCGTCTATTTCTTCCACGCTGGCTTCGGCTATCGCCCAGGCCGTCGCATGTTGTTTGATTTCCAGCGCGAGCCGGTCGCGGCGTTTTTCGCTGAGTTTCTTGGAGTCGTTGAGGCCGCTTATCGGATGGCGTTCATCCAGTATCACGGCGGCAGCATACACCGGCCCGGCCAAAGGACCGCGCCCGGCCTCGTCCACACCGCAGATAATCAGGCTCATCGTGCTACGCCCAGCAAAGGCAGGATGGCCTGCGCCGCCTTGTGTGCGGTGTCCTGCTTGAGCATGGCATGCATGTCTGAAAATATCTGCTCCAGTTCCGCCACTGCATCCTTGTCAGCCACCAGATTGCATAATGCCTGCGCGAGATTTTCCGGCGTGGCGTCGTCCTGCAACAGCTCAGGCACGACGAATCTTCCGGCGAGGATGTTGGGCAGGCCGACATAAGGCAGGTATTGCCTGCGTTTGGCCAGCCAGTAGGTGAGGCCCGACATCCGGTAAGTAATGACCATGGGACGCTTGAGTAGCGCGGCTTCCAGCGTGGCGGTGCCGGATGCGACCAGCACGCCGTCGGCGGCGATCATGGCATCGTGCGCATGGCCGAACAGCAGCGTGATGGGCAGTTCCTGCGCCTCGAGTTTCCATTGCATGTTCTCGAAGATGATGCGCGTCTCGCGGCTGGCGAGCGGCACCAGGAAGCGCGCATCGGGAAATATTTGCAGGATAAGCTTTGCGGTCTCAATGAAAGTCTGCGCCATTCGCGCCACTTCACTCTGGCGGCTGCCGGGCAGCAGCGCGAACACCTTGACCTGCTGCGGGATGCGCATCTGCTCGCGCATCGCGGCGCGGTTGGGCGCATCGGGCAGCATGTCGGCCAGCGGGTGGCCGACGTAGCTCACCGGCACTCCGGCCTTCTCGTACAGCGGCGCCTCGAACGGGAACAGCGCGAGTATGCGTGACACGGCGCGCTTGATCTTGTGGATGCGCTCACCGCGCCAGGCCCAGATCGACGGGCTGACATAATGCACGGTAGGGATGCCATGATTTTTCAACGCCAGTTCGAGGCCGAGATTGAAGTCCGGCGCATCCACGCCGATGAACAGATCCGGCGGATTGGCGATGAACTGTGCGCGCAGCTTGTTGCGGATGCCGACGATCTCGCGGTAGTGCTTCAGCACTTCGACGTAGCCGTTCACCGCAAGCTTCTCCATAGGGAATCGCACCTGCATACCGGCGGCCTGCATCTTGGGCCCGCCGATACCGATGAAGCGCACCTCGGGCAGCACTTGTTGGAGCGCTTCCATCAGGTGGCTCCCCAGCAGGTCGCCCGATGCTTCGCCCGCCACCATGGCGATGGTTCTAGTTTGTTGTGTCATTGGAAAAAACCATTAACCACGGACGACACGGAATTACACGGAAAAATCGGATACACAGACAGAATCCATTAAATATACGTTTCTTCCGTGTAATTCCGTGTCATCCGTGGTTGCGATGTTTTAAATCAGCGGACGATGCCGCGCTCGGACCGGCTCAGGAAATCCGCCAGTGCATGGAGCTCGGGGTGCGCATCCGCCTGCGCGAGGATGGCATCCTTGGCTTCCTCGAGCGACAAGCCTGATTTGTACAGCGTCTTGTAGGCGCGCTTGATCGCCATGATCGCATTGCCGGAGAACCCGCGCCGCTTGAGGCCTTCCGAATTGATGCCATGCGGCGCGATGGGATTGCCTGCGGCCATGACATAAGGTGGAATGTCCTGCAACACCACGGTGCCCACGCCGGTCATCACATGCGCACCGACCTGGCAGAACTGGTGCACGCCGGTGAAACCGCCGAGGATGGCATGATCGTCCACGCGCACATGCCCCGCAAGTTGTGTGCTGTTGGCAAAGATGATGTGGTTGCCGACCTGGCAATCGTGCGCCACATGCACATAAGCCATGATCCAGTTGTTGTTGCCGATGCGCGTCACACCGGCGTCCTGTGCGGTGCCGATGTTGATGGTGCAAGACTCGCGTATGGTGTTGTGGTCGCCGATCTCGAGCCGCGTCGGCTCGCCCGCATATTTCTTATCCTGCGGGATCTCGCCTATGGAGCAGAACTGGAAAATGTGGTTGTGCGCGCCGATGCGCGTGTGGCCGTCTATTACCACATGCGGGCCGATCACCGTACCGGCACCGATCTCTACATGCTCGCCTATGATGGAATACGCGCCGACGTCGACATCGTCAGCCAGCTGCGCCCGGGAATGTATGATGGCAGTCGGATGGCGCATTATTTGTCTCGCATGGTGCACATGATTTCTGCTTCGGCGGCGACCTGTCCGTCCACTTCCGCCACCGCGCCGAACTTCCACAGTCCGCGCTTGTTGGCCAGCACCTCCACCTTGAGGATCAGTTGATCTCCAGGTACCACCGGACGCTTGAAGCGCGCGCCATCTATGCCCACGAAATAATAGACCTTGCTGTCATCCGCCTTGTCGCCACCGCTGCTGAAGGACAGCAGCGCCGCTGCCTGCGCCATCGCCTCGATGATCAGCACGCCCGGCATCACCGGATGGTGCGGATAATGGCCTGGAAAAAATGGCTCGTTGATCGTGACGTTCTTCAACGCCACGAGACTCTTTCCCGGATCGCTGGACAACACACGGTCTATCAGCAGGAAAGGGTAGCGGTGCGGCAGGCGTTGCAGAATCTCATTGATATCCATGATGGCGCTCATTTATTTTCTCCCCTTAAAACTTCGATCTCCTGTTGCAGCATTTTCACTTTTTGCGCCAAGCCATCCAGGCGTCGCAGGTGGACCGCATTCCTGCGCCACTCTTCGCTTTTGCTGAACGGGTAGATGCCGGTGTAACTGCCCGGCTCGTTGATGGATTTCCCGATCAGCGTGAATGACGAGATTTCCACGTTGTCCGCAATGTGCAAATGCCCCAATATGCCCGCGCTGCCGCCGATGCGGCAATGCTTGCCGATGCTGGTGCTGCCCGCGATACCGACGCACCCCGCTATTGCGGTATGCGCGCCGATGCGCACGTTGTGCGCCACCTGTATCTGGTTGTCGAGTTTGACGCCGTCTTCGATCACCGTGTCGTCCAGCGCCCCGCGATCTATGGTGGTGTTCGCGCCTATCTCCACATCGTCGCCGATCTGCACGCGACCGATCTGCGGTATCTTCAACCAGCGCCCTGCGTCCGGCGCCATGCCGAAACCGTCTGCGCCTATCACCACACCGGAATGCGCGATCAACCGTTTGCCCAGCAGGCAACCGTGATACACCACCACGCGCGGATACAGCAGCGCATCTTCGCCGATGACGGTGTGCTCGCCTATGCTGCAACCCGCCATGATGATACTGCGCGCGCCGATCTGCGCACCCGCCGCTATCGTCACGTGCGGGCCGATGTGCGCAGTGGGATCGATCTGCGCGTCTGCCGCGATCACGGCGCTGGGATGGATGCCGGCCACAGCCTGCGCTGGCGGATTGAGGAACGCGGAAACCCTGGCGAAATACAGATAGGGCTGGGCGCAGACAATGCGCGGCAGCGATGTGGCGTCGGCATCCGACTCGCCCAGTATCACGGCTCCGGCGCGCGTGGCTGCAAGCTGCGCACGATATTTCGCGCTCGCCAGGAAGGTGATGTGCCCGGCTTGCGCGCTGTCCAGCGTCGCAACCTGGCTGACCTCGGCGTCACCCAGTACGCGGCCGCCGAAACGTGCGGCGATATCTGTTAACCGGTACGCTGTCTGCTCCATTGTTTCTATAACTTCAGCGCAACAGAATTATTTTTCGGTTTCCAGGTACTTCAGCACCTTGTCGGTGATGTCTATCTTGGGATTGCGGTACACGGCTTCCTGCAGCACCAGATCGTATTTTTCTGATTCCGCAATCTGCTGTATCGCCTTGTTGGCCAGCGCCAGCACTGCCACCAGCTCTTCGTTCTTGCGCAGGTTCAGGTCTTCGCGGAACTCGCGTTGCAGGCGTTGCAGATTGGTATTCAGGTTGTCCAGTTCGCGTTCCTTGTTGCGGCGGTCGGCATCCGGCATGGTCATACCTTCCTTGTCCAGCAGCGCCTGGATATCCTTGATCTGGTCAGTGACCTTCTTGATCTCCTGGTCGCGCGCGGCGAATTCTTTCTCGATCTTCTTCTCCGCCTTGAGCGCGGGCACCGATTCGCGCAGGATGCGCTCAGTATCCACCACACCGATGCGGAATTCTGCCGCGACTGCATGGCTGATGGAGAGCACCAGCAAGACTGACAGGCATTTCATGATCCAGCTTTTCATGTTCGACTCCCTACCGAATTTAAACGGGCAAAATTAAAATATGTTCCCCAGCGTGAACTGGAATTTCTGCAACTTGTCGCCGGTCTTGGCATTCAGCGGCTTGGCAAAACTGATCTTGAGCGGCCCTATCGGCGAAATCCAGGTCAGCGCCACGCCGCTAGAATAACGCAAACCTGCCGTCCCTGCCGTCCCGGTCGGATCGGCCGGCCCATATACCGCCCCTGCGTCAACAAAGGCGCTCAGGCGCACCGACTGTTCCTTGGACATGCCGGGCATGGGCACCAGCAACTCGGCATTGCCGATGGCACGCTTGGTGCCACCCAACGCATTATTGGAAGCATCGCGCGGCCCCAGCGACATCGGCTCGAAACCGCGCACCGAACCGGGACCGCCCGCATAGAAGTTCTTGAAGAATGGCAAGGGCTTGCCGCCGTAACCATTTGCCAGCCCGGCTTCGCCGTTCAACATCAGCGTCACATCATGGCTCACGGGGTGGAACCACTGGCGCTGATAAGTCAGCTTGTAATAGCGCATCTTGGTCACCGGCAGGGAAACTTCCGCGTAGGCATTTTGCACCATACCTTCCCGTGTATAGATCGCGCTGTCGCGACTATCGTGGCTCCAGCCCACCGTGCCCAGCAAGCTCGTGGTAGTGGAGCCGAAAGTATCGACGTAAGTCTGGTAGCGCAATGGGCTGCTGGCCGTAAGCCCCAGCTTGGTCTGCTCCACCGCTAGACCATAGTGGATAGCCTCATCGTCGCTGATCGGCACGCCGTAGCGCAGCCCCAGTCCCAGCGTAGATGACGTGTATTGGCTGACCGCCGTGCTGCTCGAATTGGTGTCGCGCTTGTATGCATCGAAGCCCCGGCTCACACCGTCGTCCGTGTAATAGGGATTGGTATAGGACACCGAGTACACCTGGTTGACCTTGCTGGTATTGATCTGCGTAGACAGGAAGTTGCCGGAGCCGAACAGGTTGCGCTCGGTCACCGAAGCGTTCAAAACCAGCCCTTCGCCGCTGGCGATACCGGCACCTATGGAAAAGTCGCCCGTTGATTTTTCCTTTACCGCCAGATTGACATCGAGCTGATCGTTGCTGCCTGGCACGGGCGGCGTCTCGATATTCACTTCGCTGAAGAAATCCAGTCTGTCCACCCGCTGCTTGGATTTCTTGATCTTCGATGCGGAAAACCACGCATCCTCCATCTGGCGCAGTTCGCGGCGGATCACCGCGTCGCCAGTCTTGATATTGCCCGAGAGATTCACCCGCCGCACATATACGCGATGGCCCGGATCGACCATGAAAGTGAACGACGCCAGATGTTTATCCTTGTCGAGTTCCGGCACAGCATTGATGTTGGCGAACGCATAGCCGTCGTCACCCAGACGGTCACCTATTTTGGTGGTGGATGCCGTCAGTTCCTTGCGCGAGAACGAATCGCCCGGCTTGATGCTGACCAGCTTGCGCATCTCCTCATGCGGCAGGATATTTTCCGGCCCGGCAAACTTGACCTCGGAAACAGAATACTTCGGCCCCTCGGTGAGATTGATGGTGATGTAGATGTCTTTCTTGTCCGGCGTGATGGAAACCTGCGTGGAATCCAGCGTGAATTCCAGATAACCCGAATCGAGATAGAACGAGCGCAGCGTCTCCAGATCGGCAGACAGCTTGACCTTGGAATACTGGTCGTTCTTGCTGAACCAGCTAAAGGAGTTGGGCGTTTCGAGCTTCATCATATCGCGCAACTCGGCCTCGCTGTAGGCATGGTTGCCGATGATATTGATCTGCTTGATACGGGAAGCCTCGCCCTCTTCCACTTTGAGCGAAATGCCGACGCGATTGCGCTCCATCTCGGTAACGGTGGCATTCACGGTCACACCGTAATTGCCGCGTGCCACATACTGGCGCTTAAGCTCCTGCTCGGCCTTGTCCAGAATGGAGTGGTCGAAGATGCGCCCCTCTGCCAGTCCGACTGCCTTGAGGTTTTCGTTCAACTGATCCTTGGGGAATTCCTTCACGCCGTCTATCTCGATGCTGGCGATGGACGGGCGCTCATGCACCAGCACCACCAGCACACCGCGATCCGCCTCCAGTTGCACATCCTTGAAAAAACCCGTGGCGAACAGTGCATGGATCGCGGCAGCCGCATGCTCATCGTCCAGCGTATCGCCCACCTTGACCGGCAGATAGCTGAACACCGTACCCGCCTCGGTGCGTTGTATGCCTTCTACCCGGATGTCCTTGACGGTGAACGGCTCGATGGCAGCCGCAGAAGCCGCATGCAACAACGGCAGCAACACCGCCAATTTTATTAATTTCATGTATTGTTCAACCCAAAATCAGGCGACTGATGTCGTTGTACAGTGCAAAAGCCATCATGGTAAAGAGCAGCACGATCCCCACATTCTGTCCGACCTCCCAAGCCTTATCGGACACGGGGCTACCCTTGATCAACTCTATCGTATGATACAACAAATGTCCCCCGTCCAATAAGGGGATGGGCAGCAAATTCAACACGCCCAGGCTGATGCTGATCAATGCCAGGAAACCCAGGTATGCGACGGCGCCCATCTGCGCCGATTGCCCGGCATAGTCGGCGATGGTGAGCGGGCCGCTCAGATTCTTCATCGACACTTCGCCGAGCACCATTTTACCCATCATCCTCAAACTCACCGAAGCCGTTTCCCAGGTCTTGCGTACAGCCTGGGCGAATGCAGCGTATGGCGCATAGCTTATTTCGGTCAGCATGGCATCGAATGCGTGCGGCTCCACGAAAGGTGCCGCGCCTATCTTGCCTACCGGCTTGCCCGCTTCGCTGGCCGCATCCGGCGTGACCTCCATAAGCAACTGGCTGCCGGCACGCTCGACCTCCAGATGCAAGGCGCTGCCCGGATGGCTGCGCACGATCTCCACGAGTTCTTTCCATTGCGCGATGTCATGACCATCCGCGCGCACGATGCGATCATCGGCGCGCAGCCCGGCGCGTTGCGCCACGCCGCCTTCGGTCAGCTTGCCGATAATGGGCTGCACCAATGGTTGATACAGTTGCACGCCGAGCTTTTGCAGAAAGTCGCCGTCCAGATCGGCGGGCTCGACGCTGCCCAGATCAAGTTCGTGCTGCAACCCTACGCCTTGCACCGTACGTCCCTCGATATGCACGGTCTCGCCGCGCATGGCTGCGTCCAGCAATATCCAGTTCAAATCCTGCCAGCTCGGCACCGGCTTGCCGGCTATGCTGAGTATGGTTTCCTGCGCCTGCAAGCGTGCTACGGCAGCAGGCGTCTGCGGCGGGACTTCACCAAGCACGGGCTTGATCCCCGGCACCCCATGCATGAACAACACCCAGTACAGTACGATGGCCAGCAGCAGATTGGCCACCGGCCCCGCCACCACAATAGCCATGCGCTGCGCTATCGGCTTGCGGTTGAAAGCGCGCTGCACCTCGTGCTCCGCCACCTCGCCTTCGCGCTCGTCCAGCATCTTGACGTAGCCGCCCAAAGGCACGGCGGAGATAGCCCACTCGGTCTCGCCACCCGCGAATTTCTTGACATAAATCACCTTGCCGAAACCGATGGAAAAACGCAGCACTTTCACGTCGCACAACCGCGCCACCCAGTAATGTCCCAACTCATGGAACATCACCAGCACCCCGATGGCAACGACGAAGGCTAATAGCGTGGTCATCACAAATCCAATCCAGCCTCAGAGGACACGGAGATCACAGAGCAAACCTGTGTCCACTCCGTGTGCTCTGTAGCATGGGTTGTTCGATTCATTGCCGCCCCCATGTCCGGGCCGCCGCACGCGCTGCCACATCGGCGCCCAGCACATCGTCCAGCGTATTGACCGCAGACACCGGCAGGCTTGCCAGCACGTCTTCGATCAGGCGCGGGATAGCGGTGAAAGAAATCCTGCGCTCGAGGAAAGCGGCTACCGCAACTTCATTTGCGGCATTCATCACCGCAGGCGCGGTACCGCCCGCGCGCAAGGCCTGATAAGCCAGACCCAGGCAGGGGAAGCGTGCAAAATCCGGTGCCGTGAAATCGAGTTGCGCCACCTTGTACAGGTCGAGCGGAGCAACGCCCGCCGCGATGCGCTCCGGCCAGGCCAGCGCATAGGCTATCGGCGTGCGCATGTCGGGATTGCCGAGTTGCGCCAGCACCGACCCATCCACATATTGCACCAGCGAATGAATCACGCTCTGCGGATGCACCACCACTTCGATCACATCGGCGGGCACATTGAACAGCCAGTGTGCCTCTATCACCTCCAGCCCCTTGTTCATCATGCTGGCGGAGTCCACCGAGATTTTCTTGCCCATGCTCCAGTTCGGATGCGCGCACGCCTGCTCCGGCGTGACGCTTTGCAATTCGGACAGCGGCGTATTGCGGAACGGGCCGCCGGACGCAGTAAGCAGTATCTTGCTCACCCCGCTGGCAGCCATGTCGCCCGCATAATCGCGCGGCAGCGACTGGAAAATGGCGTTGTGCTCGCTGTCTATCGGCAGCAACACCGAGCCGCTCGCGCGCACGGCATCCATGAACACAGCACCCGCCATCACCAGCGTTTCCTTGTTCGCCAGCAATATTTTCTTCCCTGCACGCGCCGCCGCCAGCGTGGGGCGCAGACCTGCCGCACCGACGATGGCCGCCATCACCGCATCCACTTCGGGCAGCGATGAGACCCGTTCCAGCGCTTCCATGCCGTGCAGCACTTCTGTATCCAGCGCCGCAACTGAGAGTTTTTGCTTCAGGCGTGCCGCAGCCGCCTCATCCAGCAATACAGCGTAGCGCGGCTTGAAACGCAGGCATTGCTCGAACAGTATCTCGTCGCGGCATTGTGCGGTGAGTGCGGTCACCCGATATCTATCGGGATGGCGCGCCACCACGTCCAGCGTGCTGGCGCCTATGCTGCCGGTGGAGCCAAGTATGGTAAGGTTCATTTCTGCAACTGCAAATTGAAACCCCGGATAACACGGAAACAACAAGACAGGTCTGGCTCCGTGTTATCCGTGTATTCCGTGGTTAAAGGTTTTTTCATCAAATTCATGGCATCTGCTGTAGCAGCATGGCCAGCGCGGCCAACGGCAAGGTGGAAGTCAGCGCGTCTATGCGATCCAGCAGGCCGCCGTGGCCGGGCAGCAGCGCGCCGCTGTCTTTCACTCCGGCCTGACGCTTGACCAGGGATTCAAACAAATCGCCCATCACGGCCAGCCCGACCCAGCACCAGGACGCGATGAGAATGTTCGGTATGAACATATACATTTTCGAGTAATCGCTGAAACTCCACGCCAGCACTACGTATACCGTCACGCCGAACAAGGCGCCGATCACGCCTTCCCAGGTCTTGCCGGGACTGATGTTGGGCGCGAGCTTGTTTTTGCCGAATTTGCGCCCGGTGAAATAAGCGGCGCTGTCTGCTATCCATACCAGCGCCATGATGCCGAGCAGCAGCCACGGGCTGTATGCGCGCAGATCCATCATCGCCTGCCCGGTCGGAATCAATACTGCCCAGCCGACGAGCGCCATCAGCAAAGGATTGCGCACCTGCCAGCGCATCGCCATCCAGAACGGCACCACAAGCAGCCATAACAATCCGGACAACACATAGATCGCCATATGTGACTGCAACGCGAATTGCGCATCGACAGATCCCATGTCCAGCCACAGCAAGCCGCCCATCATCACCAGGGTCAGCCACCAGTATAGGTTCGCGGCCTTGCCGGACAACTGCGCCAGACGCGACCACTCCGATGTCCCTTGCATCACCAGGAGCACAGCCAGCGCCGCCCAGCCCATGGCGGGCAGCATGAACAGCGCGGCGAGGAATAGCGCCAGCAGGATGATCGCTGTGATGACGCGTTGTTTAAGCACTTTGTTCTTTCAATTGTTCACTGGTTCGTCCAAAGCGGCGCTCGCGCGCCTGATAGGAGTGGATGGCGGCTTCCAGTGCGGCGCGGTCGAAGGCCGGCCACAGCGTATCGGTGAAATACAATTCGGTATACGCCAGTTGCCACAACAGGAAATTACTGATGCGCTGCTCGCCGCCCGTGCGGATGAACAGGTCCGGCTCGGGCGCGTAATGCATGGAGAGATAGGGTTCCAGCTCGGTTTCGCTGAAGCTGCCGCATAGCTCGGGTTTGTCGCGCAGCATCGCCTGTGCCGCCTGCATGATGTCCCAGCGCCCGCCGTAGTTGGCGGCGATGGTCAGCGTCAGACCGTCGTTGTTTGCGGTGAGCTGCTCCGCCTCGACGATATGGCGACCGAGCTGCGCATCGAAACGGCTGCGGTCGCCGATGATCTTGAGGCGAATATTGTTTTCATGCAGCCTGGCGACCTCTCGTTCCAGCATCTTCAGGAATAACTGCATCAGGAACGAGACCTCGTCCGCCGGGCGGCGCCAGTTCTCGCTGCTGAAAGCGAACAGCGTCAGATATTCCACGCCAAGTTCGCGGCAGGCTTTCACCACTTCGCGCACCGTTTCCACACCGCGCTGATGCCCCGCCACGCGCGGCAGGAAACGCTGTTTCGCCCAGCGTCCATTGCCATCCATGATGACGGCGACATGGCGCGGAACGGCGGGAGCGTCGGGGATGGTGCGCGTGGAGCTTTGAAATAAAGCCATGGGATGTCCTTAGCTGGTAGCGTGTAGCCAGTAGCGTGAGCAGAACCGGGTTGGTTACCCGCTACCAGCCACGGGCTACCAGCTTCACTACACCGCCATCAGGTCGGATTCTTTGGCTTGCAGCGCCTTGTCTATTTCGGCGACAAAGCGGTCGGTCAGCTTCTGCACGTCGTCCTGGGCACGGCGCTCCTCATCCTCGCTGACCTCCTTGTCCTTGAGCAGTTTCTTCAGGTGCTCATTGGCATCGCGACGTATGTTGCGCACCGCCACCTTGGCATTCTCCGCTTCGCCCCTCACCACCTTGATCAGATCACGGCGGCGTTCTTCGGTCAGCATCGGCATCGGCACGCGTATCAGGTTGCCGTTGGTAGACGGGTTCAGTCCCAAATCGGCGTCGCGTATCGCCTTCTCCACGGGGGAGATCATGTTCTTCTCGAAAGGCTGTACGCCTATGGTGCGCGCATCGACCAGGGTGATGCTGGCCACCTGGTTGACCAGTGTGGGGTTGCCGTAATAGTCCACCATCACATGATCCAGAATGCCGGTATGCGCACGCCCGGTGCGCACCTTGCCGAAATCCGCCTTGAGCGTTTCCAGCGATTTGTTCATTTTCTGTTCGGCAGTTTTCTTGACGTCAGCAATCATTATCAAACTCCTAAAAATCAGGAATCGGACGTAGGTCGGGCTACGCCCGACGCAACGGGCAAAGCCCGCCCTACGGCAAACTCAATCACAATGCACCAGCGTTCCCTCATCCTCGCCCATCACCACGCGTTTCAGCGCACCAGCCTTGAAGATGCTGAACACGATGATGGGCAGTTTCTGGTCGCGGCACAGCGTCAGTGCGGTGGCATCCATCACGCCCAGGTTCCTGCTTATCGCCTCATCGAAACTCAGGTTCTTGTAGCGTGTTGCCGTTGCATCCTTTTTCGGATCTGCGGTATACACGCCATCCACCTTGGTCGCCTTGATCACAACCTGCGCATCCATTTCCACACCACGCAATGCAGCCGCAGTATCGGTAGTAAAAAACGGGTTGCCGGTGCCGGCGCCGAAAATCACCACCTTGTTCTCTTCCAGATAACGCAAGGCTTTGCCGCGTATGAACGGCTCGGCCACCTGTTCCAGATTAAGCGCGGACTGCACGCGGCATTCCAGCCCTTGGCGCTTCATGGCGTCCGACAAGGCCATGGCATTCATCACCGTGGCCAGCATGCCCATGTAATCGGCGGTGGCGCGATCCATCCCGGCAGCGGCAGGCGCCACGCCGCGAAAAATATTGCCGCCGCCGATCACGATAGCCACCTGCACACCCAGCGCCACCACTTCGCCGATCTCGCCGACGATGCGCTCGATCACGGCACGGTTGATACCGTAGCTGTCATCGCCCATCAGGGCTTCGCCGGAAAGCTTGAGCAGGATGCGCTTGTATGGCTGGGCCATGTGTGCTTACCCTTTCTGTGCGGCAGCCGCAGCGGCGGCCACTTCGGCAGCATAGTCTTCGACTTTCTTCTCGATGCCCTCGCCCACCACAAACAACTGGAATGCCGTTACGGAAGCGCCCTTGCTCTTCAGCAATTGCTCTATGGTCTGCTTGCCGTCTGCGGCCTTGACGAACACCTGGCCCAGCAGCGTGACTTCCTTGAGGAATTTCTGCACCGTGCCTTCGGCGATCTTCTCCAGCATGGCTTCGGGCTTGCCGGATTCCTTGGCCTTCTCGATGGCGATGCGGCGCTCGGTGGCGATGTCTTCCGGATTCACGCCGGAGGCATCCACCGACTTCGGCTTGCTAGCGGCGATATGCATCGCCAGATCCTTGCCCAGCGCTTCGTCGCCGACGAAGTCCACCATCACGCCGATCTTGCTGCCGTGCAGATAAGTAGCCAGCTTGCCGGAAGTCGAAGCGTAACGCGCGAAGCGGCGCACACTCACGTTTTCGCCCAGCTTCATCACCAGCGCCATGCGTGTTTCTTCCACGCTGCCGGAACCGTTGGCTATGGGCAATGCGCCCAGGGCGGCGACATCTGCCGGATTTTTTTCTGCCACGGTTTGCGCCACATTTTTGGCAAATGCCACGAAGTCGTCATTCTTGGCGACGAAGTCGGTTTCGCAATTCACTTCCGCTACCGCGCCGGTCTTGCCGTCAGCTACGACATAGGCGCTGACCACACCTTCGGCGGCCACGCGCGATGCGGCCTTGCTCGCCTTGGCACCGCTCTTGATGCGCAACAGTTCTTCTGCTGCCTTGAAGTCGCCATTGGTCTCCGTCAGCGCCTTTTTGCAATCCATCATGCCGAGGCCGGTCGCCCCGCGCAATTCCATAACCATACTTGCGGTGATTTCCGCCATTGCCATACCCCTTGAAAACATAAGCTATAAAAAAAGGGGCTCGCGCCCCTTTCGGACTAACGGTGCCAGCTTAAGCCGCTTGTTCCGCGACTTGCTCTACCACCTCGTTGAGCGCCTGCTCGCGCCCTTCCAGTACCGCATCGGCCATGCCGCGCGCATACAGGCGGATCGCCTGGCTGGAGTCGTCGTTGCCGGGGATGGGATAATCCACGCCCAGCGGGCTGTGGTTGGTATCCACCACACCGACCACGGGAATGCCCAGCTTCTGCGCTTCAACGATGGTGCCCTTCTGGTAACCGACGTCGATCACAAAAATCGCGGAAGGCAAACCTTGCATATCCTTGATGCCGCCCAGACTGCGTTCGAGCTTGTCCAGTTCGCGCTGCATCATCAGGCCTTCCTTCTTGGAGACCTTTTCCATTGCGGCGCTGTCAGCAACCAATGCTTCCAGATCGCGCAGACGCTTGATGGACAGTTGCACTGTCTTGAAGTTGGTCAGCATGCCGCCCAACCAGCGGTGATCCACATAAGGGCAACCTGCGCGGATAGCCTCTTCGCGGATGATGTCACGTGCCTGACGCTTGGTCGCCACGAACAGAATGGTGCCCTTCTTGCCGGCCAGTTTGCTCACAAACTTGACCGCATCGCTGTACATGGCGACGGTTTTTTCCAGGTTGATGATGTGTATTTTGTTGCGATGGCCGAAAATGAACGGGGCCATCTTGGGATTCCAGAAACGGGTCTGGTGTCCGAAATGGACGCCAGCTTCCAGCATTTGACGCATGGTTACAGCCATGATTACTCCTGATCGTTAAGGGTTAGTTCTACCACCCGTCAGCCTGACCCTTGCGAGCACCCCAACATGAACGGATGTGTAAATTTCCTGCCGGGCTATTCCGACAGGGCGCGCATTGTATCACCAGCGCACTGCGCACTCAACCTTCGATTGCGTGTCCGCGCACGGCCCAGGTAAATCCATACCGCGTTCAAGATTGACCGTTTTGGTTTTCGCAGGTAGGATTGCCGCCTTTCGTTGTCTTGAGAGTGCTGTCGGATGCGACGTAAGCTGGTTGCCGGTAATTGGAAGATGCATGGGGCACTGGCTCGAAACCAAGCACTATTGAGCGTGGTGGCAGGCCGTATGGCGCAGATGCCGGGGGTGGATTGCGCAGTGTGCGTACCCTTCCCCTATCTGGCGCAGACTCAGCATCTGTTGCGTGACAGTGCGGTGCAATGGGGCGCACAGGATGTACACCAGCAGGCTGAGGGCGCTTACACTGGCGAAGTAGCAGCTTCCATGTTGTGCGATTTCGGTTGCCGTTATGTGCTCGTCGGACATTCGGAACGACGCAGCCTGTATGGCGAAAGCAGCCAGTTGGTGGCGGAAAAATTCGCCGCTGCGCAGAAAGCTGGCCTGTTGCCCATCCTGTGTATAGGCGAAACTCTGTCGCAGCGAGAGAGCGGCGCGACAGAGGTCGTGGTCGCTGAACAACTTGACGCAGTAATCAAGTTGCTGGGCGCCCGGTCCCTGCGCGATGCGGTGCTGGCTTACGAGCCGGTATGGGCCATAGGCACCGGCAAGACGGCATCGCCGGCACAGGCACAGGCTGTGCATGCGTTCATCCGGCAACGCGTTGCGGGACTCGATGCCGATGTGGCGCAAGGCTTGCGCATACTATATGGCGGCAGCGTCAAGGCAGCGAATGCGGCTGAATTGTTTGCCGTGCCGGACATAGACGGCGGATTGATAGGCGGCGCCTCGTTGGTGGCCGATGAATTCCTGGCGATATGTAACGCCGGGCAAAATTAACTTTGGAGTAGCGTGTGGAAACGATAGTCTGGGTCATACATGTAATAACAGCTATAGTGCTGGTCGGCCTGGTGCTGATGCAGCATGGCAAGGGAGCGGACATGGGCGCCTCGTTCGGCACCGGTTCCGCCGGCAGCCTGTTCGGCTCGGCCGGTTCCGCCAACTTCCTGAGCCGCAGCACGGCAATCGCCGCGACCGTGTTTTTCATTACCAGCATGACGCTGACTTATATGTATTCCAACCCGTCCAGCCCGCAAGGCGTGATGGACAGGCAGAACGTAATTCAACCGGCACCGGCCGTTCCCGTCCCTGCTCCGGCAGGAAGTGATGCGGGCGGCTCGAAGTCGGGAGAAATACCGAAGTAACAAGAAGCATGCGGAGTTGGCGGAATTGGTAGACGCGCAGCCTTGAGGTGGCTGTGTCCGAAAGGACGTGAGGGTTCGAGTCCCTTGCCCCGCACCAGACACAAGCCGAAGTTCGCAAGAACCCGGCGCTAATCAGAATAATAATAAGATTTCGTTTATATGCGCCTCGCCAGGCGGGCGCAATACCGAAGGGGAACCCAGATGTTGGAAAATTATTTTCCGGTGCTGTTGTTCATTATTGTAGGTCTGGCAGTAGGCGTGGCGCCCATGGTGCTGGGGCGCCTGCTGGGGCCGCACCGCCCGGATAGCGCGAAACTTTCGCCCTACGAGTGCGGCTTCGAGGCATTTGAGGACGCGCGCATGCAATTCGACGTGCGTTATTACCTCGTCGCCATCCTGTTCATCCTGTTCGATCTGGAAATAGCGTTCCTGTTTCCCTGGGCCGTGGTGCTCAAGGAAATCGGCACCTTCGGTTTCGTCTCCATGCTGGTCTTCCTCGCCCTCCTGACAGTTGGTTTTATCTACGAGTGGATGAAAGGAGCCCTGGAATGGGAATAGAAGGCATTCTGGAGAAAGGCTTCGTCGTCACCTCCGCCGATACCATCATCAACTATGCGCGCACCGGCTCGCTGTGGCCTATGACGTTTGGCCTGGCCTGCTGCGCGGTGGAGATGATGCATGCGGCGCTGCCGCGTTACGACCTGGATCGTTTCGGCGCCGGCGCTTTCCGTCCCAGCCCGCGCCAGTCCGACGTGATGATCGTGGCCGGCACGCTGTGCAACAAGATGGCGCCCGCCCTGCGCAAGGTGTATGACCAGATGGCCGAGCCACGCTGGGTGATTTCCATGGGTTCCTGCGCCAACGGCGGCGGCTACTACCATTATTCCTATTCTGTGGTGCGCGGCTGCGATCGCATCGTGCCGGTGGACGTCTACGTGCCGGGCTGCCCGCCGACTGCGGAAGCGCTGCTGTATGGCGTGATCCAGTTGCAGAACAAGATCAAACGTACCAACACGATTGCGCGCGGGTGAACATGACTGCTGAATTGTGCAAATTACAGGACAGGAAACGCTTCGAGCTGCAAGACAAGCTGGCCAGGCGCTTTGGTGACCGCATAGCAAGCACGGGCGTTATCCTGTGCGAATTGACCGTGACGGTGCGCGCCGCCGACCTGCTGGAAGTGCTGACACATTTGCGCGACGACGCCGACTTCCGTTTCGAGCAACTGGTCGATCTGTGCGGCATGGATTATTCCGCATATGGCAGCGATGTCTCCGAAGGCGGGACTTACCCGGCAAACGAAGCCGCCGACAAAAAATTCCCCGCACGCTACGCTGCCGTGTATCACCTGTTATCGGTGACACACAACGTGCGGCTGCGTGTGCGCGCGTTCGCCGATGACGATGGCTTCCCCATGCTCGACTCGGTGACGGGCATCTGGCCCTCCGCCAACTGGTACGAGCGCGAGGCTTTCGATCTTTACGGCATCGTATTCACCGAGCATCCCGACCTGCGCCGCCTGCTCACCGACTACGGTTTCGTCGGCAACCCGTTCCGCAAGGATTTCCCGCTGTCCGGCACCGTCGAGATGCGCTACGACTCCGAGCAGCAGCGCGTCATCTACCAGCCGGTGACCGTCGAGCCGCGCGAAGTTACACCGCGCATCGTGCGCGAAGAACAGTACGGCAGGAATTAGCATGGCTGAGATAAAAAACTACACCATCAACTTTAGTTACGGCCGCCCTGCGGGCTTAACTTGCTTGTGCAAGTTAGCCTTCACTGAAATTTATTGTGAACGCACGTTGTGGAAAGCGTGAGACGAGCAAAGAGCTATGGCAGAAATTAAGAATTACACAATAAATTTTGGGCCGCAGCACCCCGCTGCGCACGGCGTGCTGCGTCTCGTGCTGGAGCTGGACGGCGAAGTGGTCGAGCGCGCCGATCCGCACATCGGCCTGCTGCATCGCGCCACCGAGAAGCTGGCCGAGCACAAGACATTTTTGCAGAACGTGCCTTACATGGATCGTCTGGATTACGTGTCCATGATGGTCAACGAACATGCTTATGTGATGGCGATCGAGCGCATGCTGGGCATCGAGGTGCCGATCCGCGCGCAATATATCCGCGTCATGTTCGACGAGATCACGCGCATCCTGAACCACCTGCTGTGGCTGGGCGCTTCCGGCATCGACCTCGGCGCGATGACCATGTTCTTCTACACTTTCCGCGAACGCGAAGATTTGCTGGATGCCTACGAGGCGGTGTCCGGCGCGCGCATGCATGCGGCCTACTATCGCCCGGGCGGCGTGTATCGCGACCTGCCGGAATCCATGGCGCATTACAAGGAAAGCAAGGTGCACAGCGCGGCGGATATCAAGCGCATGAACGCGAATCGCCAAGGGTCACTGCTGGATTTCCTCGAAGACTTCACCAACCGTTTTCCCACCTATGTGGACGAATACGAGACCCTGTTGACCGACAACCGCATCTGGAAACAGCGCACCGTCGGCATCGGCGTGGTGTCGCCGGAACGTGCGCTGGCACTGGGTTTCACCGGCCCCATGCTGCGCGGTTCGGGTGTGGTTTGGGACTTGCGCAAAAAACAGCCGTATGAAGTGTATGACCGCATGGATTTTGACATCCCGGTCGGCGTCGAGGGCGATTGCTACGACCGTTACCTGGTACGCATCGAAGAAATGCGGCAAAGCAACCGCATCATCAAGCAATGCATAGAATGGCTGCGCAAGAATCCCGGCCCGGTGATGGTGGAAAACTTCAAGATCGCGCCGCCGAAGCGCGCGGCGATGAAGGAGAACATGGAGGAGCTGATCCACCATTTCAAACTGTTCACCGAAGGCATGCACGTGCCCGAAGGCGAGGTGTATTCCGCCGTCGAGCATCCCAAGGGCGAGTTCGGCATCTACCTGGTTTCCGACGGCGCCAACAAGCCTTATCGCATGAAAATACGCGCACCGGGCTTCGCCCATTTGTCGGCACTGGACGAGATGACACGTGGCCACATGCTCGCCGACGTGGTAGCGATCATCGGTACGCAGGACATCGTATTTGGAGAGGTGGATCGCTGATGCTGTCGGTTCAGGTTCAAGAAAAAATCGAGCGCGAGCTGCGCAAATATCCGGCTGACCAGAGGCAGTCTGCCGTAATGTCCGCATTGCGTTTCGTGCAGGATGAGAAAGGCTGGATCGAGAGCTCCGACATGGCAGACGTGGCGAACTATCTCGGCATGGCGCAGATGGCCGTGTACGAGGTCGCCACCTTCTACCACATGTACAACCTCAAGCCCATGGGCAAACACACGCTGACCGTGTGCACCAACCTGTCCTGCCAGTTGTGCGGCGCGGAAGAAGTGCTGGGTTACATCAAGGACAAGCTGGGCATAGGCATAGGCGAAGTCACGGCGGACGGCAAGTTCGGCCTGCGCGAAGCGGAATGCATGGGCGCCTGCGTGGAAGCGCCGCTGCTGTCAGTAAACAACAAGCGCCTGTGCTTCCGCCTGACTCCGGCGAAAGTGGACCAGATACTCGCGGAACTGGGAGGACAGCCATGAGCCTGGGCAGTGGACCGGTCATTTACACCACACTGGATTTCGACCAGCCGTGGACGCTGGAGAACTACCTCAAGGTCGGCGGCTACCAAGCGCTGCGCATGGTGCTCACGGAAAAGATTCCGCCCGAACACATCATCGCCGAGGTCAAGACCTCCGCCTTGCGCGGGCGCGGTGGCGCGGGTTTCCCCACCGGCCTGAAGTGGAGCTTCATGCCACGCAATTACCAGGGCGACAAATACATCGTCTGCAACACCGACGAAGGCGAACCCGGCACCTGCAAGGACTGGGACATCCTGCGCTACAACCCGCACGCGCTGATCGAAGGCATGGCCATCGCCGCTTACACCATGGCGGTGAAGACCGGCTACAACTATGTGCACGGCGAAATCTTCGAAGCCTACGAGCGCATGGAAGCGGCGTGCGAAGAAGCGCGCGCAGCGGGCTATCTGGGCAAGGACATACTCGGCACCGATTTCGAGTTCGACCTGCACAACCACCTGGGCTATGGCGCTTACGTGTGCGGCGAAGAGACCGCGCTGCTCGAATCCATCGAAGGCAAGAAAGGCCAGCCGCGCTACAAGCCGCCCTTCCCTGCCAGCTTCGGCCTGTACGGCAAGCCGACCACCATCAACAACACCGAGACCTTTTCCAGCATCCCTTACATCATCCGCGAGGGCGGGCAGAAATTCCTCGAACTGGGCCGTCCCAACAGCGGCGGCACCAAGCTGTTCTCCGTGTCGGGCCACGTCAACAATCCGGGCAATTTCGAATTGCCCATGGGTACACCGTTCCGCAAATTGCTGGAACTCGCGGGCGGCGTGCGCAACGGCCACAAGCTGAAAGCCGTGATTCCCGGCGGCTCGTCCATGCCGGTATTGCCGGGCGAGATCATGATGGAAGTAGATATGGATTACGACTCGATCCAGAAGGCCGGCTCCTATCTGGGCAGCGGCGCCGTGATCGTGATGGACGAGACTGTGTGCATGGTCAGGGCACTGGAGCGCCTGTCGTATTTCTATTACGAAGAGTCGTGCGGGCAATGCACGCCGTGCCGCGAGGGCACGGGCTGGCTGTATCGCATCGTGCATCGCATCGAGCACGGCAATGGCAAGCCCGAGGATCTGGATCTGCTGCTGGAACTGTGCGACAACATCGCGGGCCGCACCATCTGCGCGCTGGGCGATGCCGCCGCGTGGCCGGTGCAGGGCATGCTGAAACATTATCGCAACGAGTTCGAGTACCACATCGAACACAAGAAGTGCATGGTGTAGGACGGGTATGGCTAATATCGAAATTGATGGCAAGCAAATAGAAGTCGAGAACGGCTGCACCGTGATCGAGGCGGCGCGCCGTGCGGGTGTTTACATCCCGCATTTCTGCTACCACAAGAAACTGTCCATCGCAGCCAATTGCCGCATGTGCCTGGTGCAGATCGAGAAGGCGCCCAAGCCCATGCCGGCCTGCGCCACCACCGTGGCCGAAGGCATGAAGGTGTACACCGCATCCGAGATGGCGGTGAAGGCGCAAAAAGGCGTGATGGAATTCCTGCTCATCAACCATCCGCTGGATTGTCCAATCTGCGATCAGGGCGGCGAATGCGAATTGCAGGATCAGGCCGTGGGCTACGGCAGCAGCGCCTCGCGCTTCCATGAAGAAAAACGTGTCGTACTGCACAAGGACATCGGGCCGCTGGTTTCCGCTGAAGAAATGTCGCGCTGCATCAACTGCACGCGCTGTGTGCGCTTTGGCCAGGAGATTGCCGGACAGATGGAATTGGGCCAGGCCTTCCGTGGCGAACACGCCGAGATCATGACGTTCGTGAACGGTAGCGTGAATTCCGAACTGTCGGGCAACATGATAGATATATGCCCGGTGGGCGCCTTGACCAGCAAGCCATTCCGCTACACCGCGCGCTCGTGGGAATTGTCGCGCCGCCGCTCGGTGAGCCCGCACGACAGCCTGGGCTCCAATCTCGCAGTGCAGGTCAGGAATAATCGCGTGATGCGCGTCCTGCCTATAGAGAACGAAGACATCAACGAATGCTGGCTGTCCGACAAGGACAGGTTCAGCTATGAAGGCCTGAACTCCAATGAGCGCCTGACCCGGCCCATGCTCAAACAGGATGGCAAGTGGCAGGAGGTGGAATGGCAAACCGCACTCGAATTCGTGGCAAATGGTTTGCGCCAGATCAAGGACGGCGCGGGCGCAGAACAAATCGGCGCTCTGGCCACGCCGCACTCCACACTCGAAGAACTCTACCTGCTGCAAAAACTGCTGCGCGGCATCGGCAGCCACAATGTGGATTTCCGCCTGCGCCAGTCCGATTTCTCCGCCGACGGCAAGCAGGCCGGAACCCACCCCCATCCCAACCTTCCCCCTGAAGGGGAAGGGGCAACCGTCTCCTCCGATGGAGGAGAGCCAAGACAATTCCTGCCGTGGCTGGGCATGTCCGTCGCCGACCTTGGCAAAGCCGACCGCCTCCTGATCATCGGCAGCTTCCTGCGCAAGGATCATCCGCTGCTGGCGCAACGCATCCGCCAAGCGGTGAAGAAAGGCGCGCAGGTCAGCGTGATTCATTCCACCGATGACGACTTGCTGATGAACGTGGCGCACAAGAACATCGTTGCGCCGAACGCCATGGCCGATGCGCTGGCGCAAGTGGCGCAGGATGTCGCGGCGAAAAACAACGCAGGCATCTCGGGCAGCCTGTTGAGCGGCGAACGCGTCGTCGTGCTGCTCGGCAATTTCGCGCAACAGCATCCGCAAGCCGCGCAACTGCAAAGCCTGGCGCAACAGATCGCTGCCGCGACCAACGGCAAGTTCGGTTTCCTCGGCGAGGCTGCGAACAGCGTCGGCGCTTATCTCGCCCACGCACTTCCCGGCACGCAAGGCATGAACGCGGCAACAATGCTGTCCTCGCCGCGCAAGGCTTATATCCTGCTGAATGCCGAGCCTGAACTCGATTGTGCCAACCCGCAGCAAGCCATGGCCGCGATGCAGGCTGCCGATCTGGTGGTGGCGATCAGCGCATATAAACACCATGCCGTCGATTATGCCGACGTGCTGTTGCCCAGCGCGCCATTCAGCGAAACCTCCGGTACTTTTGTCAGCACCGAAGGCCGCGTGCAAAGCTTCAAGGGCGCGGTCAAACCGCAAGGCGAAGCGCGTCCGGCATGGAAGATATTGCGCGTACTCGGCAACCTGCTCAACGTGTCCGGTTTCGACCAGGACAACAGCGAAGCGGTACGCGATGCAGCGCTGGCCAGTGTGAACATTGTAGAAAAGTTGAACAATATCCTTAACGAAAATGTAGGTCGGGCTATGCCCGACGCGGTGGGCGAAGCCCATCCTACGAAAACCGGGGGATTTCAGCGCATCGCCGAGGTGCCCATCTATTCCGCCGACGCCGTGGTGCGTCGCGCCGCTGCGTTGCAGAAGACCCGCGACGCCGCAGTGCCGCGCGCGGCCATGCACAGCGCGGAACTGGAAAAGCTGGGCGTACAACCCGGCGCACAGGTCAAGCTCAGTCAAGGACAGTGCTGCGTCTATCTGTACGCAGACGCAGATGATCGCTTGCCCAAAGGTGCGGTGCGCGTGGCTGCGGGCCATGCCGCAACAGCAGATTTGGGCGCGATGTTCGGAACGATTACGGTGGAGCGCGCATGATGGAATTGCTGCAAACCCTGGAACAAACGGGGCAGAACCTGCTCGGCCCGCTGTGGCTGCCGCTGTGGACGCTGATCAAGATCGTCGTCATCGTGGCGCCGATCATGGGCAGCGTGGCCTACCTGACGCTGGCGGAGCGCAAGATACTGGGCTTCATGCAAGTGCGTCCCGGCCCCAACCGCGTAGGTTACTGGGGCCTGTTGCAGCCGCTCGCCGACGGCATCAAGCTGTTGCTCAAGGAAATCATCATCCCGAGCAGCGCCAACAAATTCCTGTTCGTCGCAGCCCCCGTACTGGCATTGATGCCCGCGCTCGCGGCTTGGGCCGTGGTGCCGTTCGGCGATGGCATGGAACTGGCGAACGTGAATGCCGGACTGCTGTATATCCTGGCCATGACCTCGCTCGGCGTGTACGGCATCATCATCGCGGGCTGGGCCTCCAACTCCAAATATGCCTTCCTCGGCGCGCTGCGTTCCGCTGCGCAGATCATCTCGTATGAACTCGCCATGGGCTTCGCGCTGGTGTGCGTGCTGCTCGCCGCGCAGAGCATGAACCTCGGCGACATCGTGCGCGGACAGAGTCACGGTTATGGCCTGCTCGGCTGGTATTTCATCCCGCTGTTCCCGATGTTCGTGGTGTATTTCATCGCGGGCGTGGCCGAAACCAACCGCGCGCCGTTCGACCTGGCGGAAGATGAAGCAACGATTGTTGCCGGCTTTCACACTGAGTACTCAGGCATGGGCTTCGCGCTGTTCTTCCTGGCCGAATACGCCAACATGATATTGATCGCGGCATTGTCCTCGGTCATGTTCCTCGGCGGCTGGCTGCCTCCAATCAACATCGCCCCGTTCAACATGATCCCGGGACTGTTCTGGATGCTGGGCAAGATGTCGTTCATGTTGTTCCTGTTCCTGTGGTTCCGCGCGACCTTCCCGCGTTATCGCTACGACCAGTTGATGCGCCTGGGCTGGAAAGTGTTCATCCCGCTCACGCTGGTATGGCTGGTGGTGGTCGCCGCGTGGATGCAGACCCCGCTCTGGTTATGGTAAGCGCCATGGAAAAGATAATAAATTTCTTCAAGAGTTTCCTGCTGCTCGAACTGCTCAAGGGCATGTCGGTGACCGGGCGCTACTTTTTCGCACGCCACATCACCGTCGAATACCCGGATGAAAAAACGCCGCAGAGCTTCCGCTTCCGTGGACTGCACGCGCAACGCCGTTACGCCAACGGCGAAGAGCGCTGTATCGCCTGCAAGCTGTGCGAAGCAGTATGCCCGGCGCTGGCCATCAATATCGAAGTGGCGGAGCGCGCCGACGGCACACGCCGCACCACGCGCTACGACATCGACATGACCAAGTGCATCTTCTGCGGCTTCTGCGAAGAATCCTGCCCGGTGGATGCCATCGTCGAAACGCGCGTATACGAATACCACGGCGAAAAGCGCGGCGATTTGTATTACACCAAGACCATGCTGCTGGCGGTCGGTGATAAACATGAAGAGCAGATCGCCAGGGATCGCGCGCTGGATGCGAAGTACAGATAAGGGTTAAAGGGCTTTATCAATGATAAGTTTCGAGACAATAGTCTTCTACCTGCTTGCCGCACTCTCGGTGTTTGCGGCGGTGCGCGTAATCACCGCGCGCAACCCGGTGCATGCCGCGCTGTTCCTGGTGCTGGCGTTCTGCGGCATGGCCGGCATCTGGTTGCTGCTCGAAGCGGAGTTCCTCGCCATGACGCTGATCCTGGTATACGTCGGCGCGGTGATGGTGCTGTTCCTGTTCGTGGTGATGATGCTGGATATAGATCTGGTGCAGTTGCGCGAAGGCTTCTGGCGCTGGTTCCCGTTCGGCGTGGCGCTGGCTGCTGTGATGGTGTTCGAGATGGTGTGGGTGCTGGGCAACAACCGCACGGCAGAGACCGGCACTGCGCTGGTGAAGCATGACGCCGACTACAGCAATGTGAAAGAACTCGGACGCCTGATCTACACCGATTATGTCTTCCCGTTCGAGCTGGCGGCCGTGCTGTTGCTGATCGCCATCGTTGCGGCCATCGCGCTGACCCTGCGCCGCCGCAAGGACAGCAAGACGCAGAACGTGGCGCAACAGGTCGCGGTGAAACGCGCGGATCGTATCCGCATCGTGAAAGTGCCAGCGGAAAAACGCGGAGAATAAATATGCTAAACCTGAGTCTGTCGCATTATCTGGTACTGGGTGCGGTGCTGTTCGCCATCAGCGTGGTGGGCATCTTCCTCAACCGCAAGAATGTGATCGTGCTGCTGATGGCGATCGAACTGATGCTGCTCGCGGTGAACACCAATTTCATCGCCTTCTCGCATTACCTGAATGACCCGTCCGGACAGGTGTTCGTATTCTTCATACTCACCGTTGCGGCGGCGGAAGCGGCGATCGGCCTGGCGATATTGATCGTGCTGTTCCGCAATCTGCGCACCATCAACGTCGATGATCTGGGCAGCCTGAAAGGATAATGGCGTATGAGCAACTTTAGCCTGTACTTGCTGGTTCCCCTCGCCCCCCTGCTCGGCGCCATCCTGGCCGGGCTGTTCGGCAAGGTGCTGGGACGCGCGTGGTCGCATCGCGTCACCATCGCGCTGGTCGCCGTGTCGTTCTTCGCTTCGCTGCGCATCTTCCAGGATGTGCTGGACGGGCATACTTTCAATGGTGCCGTGTATCAATGGATGACTTCCGGAGATATCAGCCTCGAAGTCGGTTTCCTGATCGACCACCTGACCGTGCTGATGATGCTGGTGGTGACCTTCGTATCGCTGATGGTGCATATCTACACCATAGGCTATATGGAAGAAGATGACGGCTACCAGCGCTTCTTCAGCTACATCTCCCTGTTCACCTTCTCCATGCTGATGCTGGTGATGGCCAACAACTTCATGCAACTGTTCTTCGGCTGGGAAGCGGTGGGTCTGGTGTCCTACCTGCTGATCGGTTTCTGGTTCAAACGCGAAACCGCGATCTACGCCAACCTCAAGGCCTTCCTGGTCAACCGCGTGGGCGACTTCGGTTTCCTGCTCGGCATCGGGCTGATCCTCATGGTGTTCGGCAGCCTGGATTACGCCACGGTGTTCGCCAGTGCAGCCAGCCACGCCAACGACATGGCGCCCATCCCCGGCGTGTCGTGGAACATGATGACTGCGATCTGCATCCTGCTGTTTATCGGCGCGATGGGCAAGTCGGCGCAATTCCCGCTGCATGTGTGGCTGCCCGATTCGATGGAAGGCCCGACACCCATCTCCGCGCTGATCCACGCCGCGACCATGGTGACCGCCGGTATTTTCATGGTATCGCGCATGTCGCCGCTGTTCGAGCTGTCCGACACCGCACTGTCCTTCGTCATGGTCATCGGCGCGATCACCGCGCTGTTCATGGGTTTCCTCGGCATCATCCAAAACGACATCAAGCGCGTGGTGGCCTATTCCACATTGTCGCAACTCGGCTACATGACCTGCGCACTCGGCGCCTCGGCCTATTCGGTGGCGATCTTCCACCTGATGACCCACGCCTTTTTCAAGGCGCTGCTGTTCCTCGCCGCAGGTTCGGTGATCATCGGCATGCACCACGACCAGGACATCCGCAACATGGGCGGGCTGCGCAAGTACATGCCCATCACCTGGATCACGTTCCTGATCGGCACGCTGGCCCTGATCGGCACGCCGTTCCTGTCCGGCTTCTATTCCAAGGATTCGATCATCGAGGCGGTCGAGGCCTCTGGTCTGCCGGTCAAGGACTTTGTCTACATCGCGTTGCGCATGGGCGTGTTCGTCACCGCCTTCTACTCCTTCCGCCTGTATTTCCTGGTGTTCCATGGCACAGAACGTTTTGGCAAAGCGCACCACGACCATCATGGCGATCACGCCGATGAAGAGGTGGCCGCCGATCACCATCACGGCCTGGCTCCCGGCCAGAAACCGCATGAATCTTCGTGGGTGGTCACCCTGCCGCTGGTGCTGCTGGCAATCCCGTCGCTGGCGATAGGCTATTTCACGATTGAACCCATCCTGTACGGCAGCTTCCTGAAAGATGCCATCCACGTCATTGGCTCGCATCCTGCGATGGCAGAACTGGCCGAGGAATTTCATGGGCCGGCAGCCAAGGCACTGGCTTCCGTTTTTGACTCGACACTCTGGTTCGCCATATCCGGCGTGGTCATGGCCTGGTTCTTCTACCTGAAGCGCCCGGACATTCCCGAAAAGATCAAGCAGCGTTTCCATGGGATATACACGGTACTGGAACGCAAATACGGCTTCGACGAATTCAACGACTGGTTTTTCGCAGGCGGCGCGCGTCTGGTGAGCCGTTTCCTGTGGCAATTCGGCGACGTGAAAATGATAGACGGCATGATGGTCAACGGCACGGCGCGACTGGTCGGCATGTGCTCCGGCATAGTGCGCCGTTTCCAGACCGGTTACATCTACCACTACGCGTTCTCCATGATCATCGGCGTGTTCGTGTTGCTTTCGATACGTGAGTTGATCGGATAGGCGCCATGGGAAAATACGTAGGGCGGGTTCTACCCGCCGGGGAAATGCCGGGCAAAGCCCTGCCTACAGCAGCGGAGTTTAGGATGAAGGAACAAGCATGATTCTTGGAATGCCCGTGTTAAGTGTGGTCATCTGGTTGCCGATCGTATTCGGCATTCTGGTGCTGGCCACCGGCGACGACCGCAACGCGCAGACAGCGCGCATCATCGCACTGGTCGGCGCCGTGCTCGGCTTCCTGGTGTCCCTGCCGCTATACACCGGGTTCGACAGCGGCACCAGCGCCATGCAGTTTGGCGAACTGAGTTCATGGATACCGCGCTTCAACATCCATTACCACCTCGGCGTGGATGGCATCTCCATGCTGTTCGTGTTGCTCAACAGCTTCTTCACACCGCTGGTGGTGATCGCCGGATGGAATGTGATCGAGAAGCGCGTGGCGCAATACATGGCCGCTTTCCTCATCATGTCCGGTTTGGTCAATGGCGTGTTCGCCTCGCTGGATGCCATGCTGTTCTACGTATTCTGGGAAGCCATGCTGATTCCGATGTTCATCATCATCGGCGTGTGGGGCGGCCCCAACCGCGTGTATGCGGCGGTCAAGTTCTTTCTCTACACCCTGCTCGGCTCGCTGCTGATGCTGGTTGCGCTGCTCTATCTGTACAACCAGTCCGGCGGCAGTTTCGAGATACTGGATTACCACGAGATGGCGATCCCGATGACCGCGCAGATACTGGTGTTCATCGCCTTCTTCATGGCGTTCTCGGTGAAAGTGCCGATGTTCCCGGTGCACACCTGGTTGCCGGACGCGCACGTGGAAGCGCCGACCGGCGGCTCGGTGATACTGGCAGCGATCATGCTGAAAGTCGGCGCCTACGGTTTCATCCGCTTCTCCATGCCGATCGCACCCGATGCCAGCCACAAGCTCGCGGGCGTGATGATCGCGCTGTCGCTGATCGCCGTGGTGTACATCGGCCTGGTGGCGCTGATGCAGACCGACATGAAAAAGCTCGTGGCCTATTCCTCAATCTCGCACATGGGCTTCGTCACGCTGGGCTTCTTCATTTTCAACGCTTACGGCATGGAAGGCGCGCTGCTGCAAATGATCTCGCACGGCTTCGTATCCGGCGCGCTGTTCCTGTGCATAGGCGTGATGTATGACCGCATGCATTCGCGCAACATCGCCGATTACGGCGGCGTAGCCAATACCATGCCGGTGTTCGCCGCCCTGTTCATGCTGTTCGCCATGGCCAACAGCGGCCTGCCCGGCACCAGCGGATTCGTCGGCGAATTCATGGTTATCATGGGCGCGATCAAGGCCAATTTCTGGTATGCATTCTTCGCAGCATCCACGCTGATCTTCGGCGCGGCCTACACGCTGTGGATGTACAAGCGCGTGGTATTTGGCGCAGTGGCCAACCATCATGTCGCCGAACTGAAAGACATCACGCTGCGCGAAAAACTGGTGCTGGGCATCCTGGCGCTGACCGTGCTCGGCATGGGTTTATACCCGCTGCCCTTCTCCGAAATCATGCATGCGTCGGTGAACGACCTGCTGGTGCATGTCGCACGCTCCAAGCTATAACGAGGACGCCATGACTTATCTCTCTACCCTGGTTCCTGCCTACGCGGAAATCTTCCTGCTGGTGATGGTGTGCGCGATCCTGATCGTGGATCTGTTCGTCACCGACCCGAATCGCATCGTGACTTATCTGCTGGTGCAACTAACCCTGCTCGGCTGCGCGCTGATCACGGTGTCCACCTACCAACCCGGCGTGGTGCACCTGTTCCACAACACCTTCGTGGACGACATGATGTCCGACGTGCTCAAGCTGTTGAGCTATCTCGCCATGTCCATGGCGCTGGTGTATTCGCGCCACTACCTGATGGCGCGCGGCCTGTTCACCGGCGAGTTCATGGTGCTCGCCTTGTTCGCGCTGCTCGGCATGATGGTGATGATCTCCGCCAGCCACTTTATCTCGCTCTACATCGGCCTGGAGTTGCTGTCGCTGTCGCTGTACGCGATGGTCGCGCTGCAACGCGATTCCGCCGTCGCCACCGAAGCCGCGATGAAATACTTCATCCTCGGCGCGCTGGCTTCCGGCCTGCTGCTGTACGGCATGTCCATGCTGTATGGCGCAACCGGCTCACTCGACGTGAACGCGATATCCGCCGCCATCAGCCACGGCGTGGAAAACAAACAACTGCTGACCTTCGGTCTGGTGTTCATCGTGGCCGGGCTGGCGTTCAAGCTCGGTGCTGTGCCGTTCCACATGTGGGTGCCCGACGTGTACCACGGTGCGCCCACCGCCATGACCCTGATCATAGGCTCCGCCCCCAAGCTCGCCGCCTTCGCCTTCGTCATGCGCCTGCTGGTGGAAAGCATGCAGCCGCTGATGATGCACTGGTCCGGCATGCTGGCAATACTCGCCGTGCTGTCCATGGCGCTCGGCAACATCTCCGCCATCGCCCAGACCAACCTCAAACGCATGTTCGCCTACTCCACCATCGCGCACATGGGCTTCCTGCTGCTCGGCGTGCTGAGCGGAAATATCGACGGCTACAGTTCCGCCATGTTCTACGCCGTGGTCTATGTGCTGATGAGCCTGGGCGGCTTCGGCATGATCATGCTGCTGTCGCGCGCAGGCTTCGAGGCCGACAATCTCGATGACTTCAAGGGACTCAACCAGCGCAGCCCATGGCTCGCCTTCATCATGCTGCTGCTGATGTTCTCCATGGCCGGTGTGCCCCCCACCGTGGGTTTCTACGCCAAGTTCTCCGTGCTGCAAGCCGCAGTCAACGCCGGACACATCCCGCTGGTCGTGATGGCCGTGCTCTTCTCGCTGATCGGCGCGTTCTACTACCTGCGCATCGTCAAGCTCATGTACTTCGACGCACCGGAAAGCCACGTGCCGATCTCCATGCAGCCGGACAGCAGCGTGCTGATCTCGTTCAACGGCCTGGCCGTGTTGCTGCTGGGCATACTGCCGGGCAACCTGATGGCGGTGTGCGCGGTATCGGTACAGCAATCCCTGCTGTTGCATTAAGACTCTGTCGCCCGTTTGCCAGCTACTCCCGCTGCGGCGGGAGTATTCATTTGTGGGAGCATGAACATGGATCTGAAAGAAACCCGTCTCGATTCTGCCGTGATGTATGACGGCGGCTTTATCAAGGTGCGGAAGGATAAAGCACAGTTGCCGGATGGCAGTGTCAGCACGCGCGAATATATCGCCCATCCCGGCGCTGTAGCCATACTGGCACTGCTCGACAACGGAAAGCTGCTCATGGAGCGCCAGTTCCGTTATGCGCCGCAACGCGAATTCATCGAGCTGCCAGCGGGCAAAATAGACCCGGGCGAAGACATCCTGTTGTGTGCGCAACGCGAGTTGCTCGAAGAGACCGGCTACATCGCGCGCGAGTGGATGCACCTGACCACGGCCTGGCCATGCATCGGCTATTCCGACGAGCGCATCGAATATTTTCTTGCGCGCGACCTCAAGCATGAAGGACGACAACTGGACGAGGGCGAATTCCTCGAAGTGCTGGAGCTATCCCTGAGCGATGCCATCGAATGGATTCGGCAGGGCAAGATCAACGACAGCAAGACCATAGTCGGTTTGTTCTGGCTGGAGAAGCTGCTGAACAATTGGAAGACATGAGCGCGGCACGCGCACTTATTAAGTGCCAAGCGCACAAGTAATGCACTCTATTTGTGCCTATGCATCCAGTATTGGTGCGTAAAATCCTTATGAATCAGTCCGACCATTTCATGGAATGGAATTTGCATACTGCTTTTCAGTTTCTATATTGAGGATAAAGCATGGAAAACCTGGGTAACCTGAAAGAAGGCAGCGATACACTGTTTATATTGCTCGGTGCCATCATGGTGTTGGCTATGCACGCGGGGTTTGCGTTTCTGGAGCTGGGCACGGTGCGCAAGAAGAACCAGGTGAACGCCTTGGTGAAGATACTCACCGATTTCGCCATCTCCACCCTCGCCTATTTCTTCATCGGCTACAGCATCGCCTATGGCGTCAATTTCTTCAACGGCGCGGAAGAGCTCGCGCAGAAGAACGGCTATGAACTCGTGAAATTTTTCTTCCTGCTTACTTTCGCCGCCGCTATCCCCGCCATCGTTTCCGGCGGCGTGGCCGAACGCGCGCGCTTCAATCCCATGCTGGGCGCGACTTTCATACTGGTCGGCTTCGTCTACCCCTTTTTCGAAGGCATCGCATGGAACCATAGGTTCGGTGTGCAGGACTGGCTGAATGCTTCTTTCGGCGCGGAGTTCCACGACTTCGCCGGCTCCGTCGTAGTGCATGCAGTGGGCGGCTGGATCGGCCTCGCGGCAGTGCTGATGCTGGGCGCACGACGCGGCCGTTATGGCAAGCAGGGACAGATGTCGGGCCATCCGCCCTCCAGCATCCCCTTCCTCGCGCTCGGCGCGTGGATACTCACCGTGGGCTGGTTCGGCTTTAACGTGATGAGCGCGCAAACCATAGACAAGATCAGCGGCTTGGTTGCCGTCAACTCACTGATGGCCATGGTGGGCGGCACCCTGGTCGCCCTGTGGCTGGGCAGGAACGACCCCGGCTTCGTGCACAACGGCCCGCTGGCCGGACTGGTGGCCGTGTGTGCGGGTTCCGACCTCATGCATCCCATAGGCGCACTGTTCACTGGCGGCATCGCGGGCGCCCTGTTCGTGTGGATGTTCACCCTCACGCAGAACAAGTGGAAGATAGATGACGTGCTAGGCGTATGGCCGCTGCACGGGTTATGTGGAGCGTGGGGCGGCATCGCGGCGGGTATCTTCGGTCTCAAGGCCTGCGGCGGCATGGGCGGCGTCAGCTTCATGGCGCAACTCATAGGCACCCTGATGGGCATAGGCATCGCCTTGGCCGGTGGCTTCCTGGTCTATGGCGCGATCAAAAAAATAGTTGGTATCCGCCTCGACCCGGAAGAAGAGTTCAACGGTGCGGACTTGAGCATACACAAGATCAGCGCCACGCCGGAACGCGAGTCGGGCTGGTAAGGCTGCCAAATAGTCACCACGGTCATTTTTGAGTGTTTTGAGGGGGGGAAATCGCTGACCACTGCTCTAAAAAAGTAATCGCTTTGGGAGTGGGCTGCCAAGCTGCAAGCCAATGAATACGGGGATTGCAGAAGAGGGGTAGAATGACCCCTGGAAATGGTGGGCGATACTGGGTTCGAACCAGTAACCCCTGCCGTGTGAATCCGAAAAGTTATTTTTGCATTCAGTCTAATCAACATGTTACGCATCCTGGCTCCGCGTGATTATGACTGAAATGGACAAAAAATACGCAAGCTGTGCAGCAGTTCGTCACGTTTTGGTCACGTTGTCTTGTTTCGAGATAATGCTGACCGTGAAAGATTCCTCCTCCAAAAAACAATCACAGTCTTGCAACGCAAGTCTGTGACAAGACCTTGCGCAAGAGCGTAGCTGTTGTGCCAATAAAATCGCCGCAGTCTGGCAAGGCCAGTCTGCGACAACGCCTTCTCAAGTGCGCAGCATTTGAGTGGGTTAATGCGGGAGATGCCCGCAGAATTCACTTGCAATGCATGTACTTTATATGGTACACAATAAACCCAAGGTGACCGATGATCAAAGAGACACAGAAAACGCCGCTCCAGTTTTACAAAAACAGCGGTGGCACTGAACCGGTGCGAGACTGGCTCAAGGCACTGGATGAGTTGGAACGATACGCCATTGGTCAAGACTTGATGCGGGCGCAATGGCGCTGGCCGGTGGGCATGCCCTTATGTCGCCCGATGGGGCAGGGCTTATGGGAAATACGCACAGACCTGCCAAGCAACCGCATCGCCCGCGTGCTGGTATGTTTGCATAAGGGCAAATTGGTGGCCTTGCACGGCTTCATCAAGAAGTCGCAAAAGACGCCTGACGACGAACTTAGCCTGGCGAGGAAACGCCAAAAGGAGTTGAAATCATGAGTAAACATGTTGGATCAAGCCTCGATGACTTTCTCAAGGAAGAGGGCATCTATGAGGAAACCCAAGCACTGGCCATCAAGGAAGTCGTGGTGTGGCAGCTTACCGAGGCGATGGAAAAGCAATCGTTGACCAAAGCGCGCCTGGCCGTCATGCTTAAAACAAGCCGCTCGCAGGTTGATCGACTGCTCGATCCGACACGCGACGTGACACTCTCAACCTTGCAGCGCGCCGCTGCCTTGGTCGGTCGCAAGGTGCAAATCGAATTGGTGTAAGCTGTGCAATGCGCAGAACAGTCTTGCAGCGCAAGTCCGTGACAAGACCTTGCACAAGAGCGAAGCTTTTCTGCCGACCTTGACATGAGCTGTTGGTACGCGATGAATATTACCCAGAAATTCTAGGTTCTGCGCGCTGAAAATTACCCAGGTGATTAACCTCCTCCGTTCCGATTTTCGGAATGGAGAAACCAAGGAGATGATCACCATGAAATTACTGGGTAAAGTAA
>JACQFX010000063.1 GCA_016199835.1 Nitrosomonadales bacterium
CGGCTAACCGCTCTGGGAAAACCATTCAAAGTCGCCATGACAGCTTGCATGCGTAAATTATTAACCATTGTTAATGTGATAATGAAAGAACAAAAACCATGGAAAGATTCATCTATTACTTGACACGGTTGCTCTCCCGCTTGCGGGCGAGGGAGCCTTCATGGCGGACTGACAAATTACGCTGATTCTTATTTAAGCTGGGAGTATAAGCCAAAAATAGCATTCTCCCGCACGTAAAATAAGGGTGCATTTTTTATACCCCATTCAGTATATGGATTGCATGGATTGCGCCGCGGCTTGCCTGATCGACTCCAGGATGGCCTTCGCGCGCAGCGGCAATCCTTTCGCGCCGTAGGCGGCGTGCATCTGCGCGCTCTGGCCGCTGGCGGACACCATCCGATAGGCGGGGCAGACGCGCACCAGCAGGCCTTGCCGGATCGCGGGTGCGGCGACCCAGTCGGCCAGCCGCCCGATGCCGGCGCCGCAGCGGATCAGCTCGTACAGCCCGGTGCCGGTATTGACCCGGTGCGTGGGCTGCATGTGCAGCCGCAGCGTGCGTGCCGCCGAGCTGAAGTGCCAGTCCTTCAGGATTCTGGGCGCGGTGTGCACGATCAGCGCATGCTTGCCGAGTTCTTCCGGCTCTTGCGGCGCACCCTTGCGCGCGACGTAGGCCGGGCTGGCGCACAGGATGCGCTCGTATTGCCAGAGCGGGTAGCCGATCAGTTCGCTGTCGGCGGGGAACGCGCCGCGGATCGCGAAATCCAGGTTCTCCTGGATCGGGTCGAGGTTGGCATCGGTATACAGCACGTCAAGCCGGATTGCCGGGAATCGTTCCGTCAACGCGCCGAGCTGTTGCGGCAGGAAGAAGCGGCTGCAGATTTCCGGCGCGCAAAAGCGGACCCAGCCCTTGGGCACGGTTTGCAGCGACGCGATGTCGTCTTCGGCCCGGTCCTGCATCTGCACGATTTGTTTCGCAAACCCGTAGTAGATTTCGCCGGCGCTGCTCAGGCTGAGCAGTTTTTGCGAGCGGTGCAGCAGCGTGTTGCCGAGTTGCTGTTCCAGCGCCTGAATCGCGCGCGTGGCCGCGCTGGGCGAGATGCCGAGGCTCCGGGCGGCCGCCACGAAGCTGTTCTTTTCGACCACTGCGCAAAATACGCGCAAATCCCACAGCGTCTGTTTTTGCATGCCGATTCCTGATCCTGATTGCAGATTCTGCAACATGATATTGC
>JACQFX010000064.1 GCA_016199835.1 Nitrosomonadales bacterium
CCAACGCGCGCAGCGCCACGTGCCGGACTCGATCACCTCGTTGCGCCTGCACTTGAGCACGGCGCTCGTCGGCGAACTGGGCTTCTGCCCGCATTGCAATTGGGTCAGCGCAAGACTACGTTTGTGACACAGTAAGACTAGGGCTGCCATGAAGAAGCTGAAACATGAAACAGAATTATTCAAGCAAGCCTTGCTCGCAGGCGTCAAGTATGCGGAAGGGCGCGGCGTGGTCGAGTTTGAGTCCACCGATTCGGCGAGCGAGAAACTTCTGTATATCTACAGATTGCTGGTGCATGACAAGGTCATGCAACCCTTGCCGGAAGATCAGGTTGCAGAAAAAGCATTGCGGCACAAACTCGCGCTTTGGTACTCGAAGCAATTGCCCAAAGACCATCCGCTATTGAAGTAAGCGAGGCAAAAACGAAAGGCCGGGAAGACATAGCCCCGGATGAATCAGCCATATGAATAAGCATACCGAAGCATTCAGCAGCGAAGCAGAAAACAATCCCAAGGACTGGTGCAGCAAGGCATGTGCCGAACAGGGCATCATTCCGGATGAAGCGCAGGCGGCGGCGATCGGACGGTTGCACGATATCTGGCAGCAACTGATGCTATTCAAATCAAGGCGCGATAGTTTTCTCGGGCGCAGCCTGCTCAGCCCGGAGGTACCCAAGGGACTTTATCTCTGGGGCGGAGTGGGGCGCGGCAAGACATTCCTGATGGATAGTTTCTTCCATTGCCTGCCTTATCGTCGCAAGCGCCGTATCCATTTCCACGAATTCATGGCCGAAGTGCATCGCGAGATGAAGTTGCACGCGCATCATCCCGATCCGCTGATTGCCGTGGCCGATGCCATCGAAAAATCCACGCGCGTGTTATGCCTCGACGAATTCCATGTCGACGACATTGCCGACGCCATGATACTGGGGCGTTTGCTGGCTGCCCTGTTCGAGCGCGGCGTCATTCTGCTGACCACATCCAACTACCCGCCGGATGAACTGTATCCGCATGGTTTGCAGCGCGAGCGTTTTCTGCCCGCGATAGCGCTATTGAAGCGCGAGCTGAACCAGGTGCACATCGACAGCGGCCATGACTATCGTCTGCTGCAAATGGCGCGCGAAAGCATGTTCTTCGTGCCTGCCGATGCGCATAACGAGCGACGCATGCGCTCCATGTTCCAGCATCTCGCGAAGAACGATCCGGTTACGGGTGTGTTGCAACTGAAACACCAGGGCATTCCGGTCATCGGTTGTGAGAGGGAGGCGGTGTGGTTCGACTTCAAGACGCTATGTGGCGGCAACCACGACCAGTCGGAGTATCTGGAGATCGCGCATCTTTACTCCACCGTGTTCCTTTCCGGCATCCCGCTGCTGGGGCATGATAATGGCGCCGAAGCGCGCCGCTTCATCTGGCTGATCGACGTGCTGTACGATCATCACATCAAACTGGTGGCATCGGCGGCGGCCATGCCGGATCGGCTTTTCACGGACATGCATTACAGCAACGATTCCTTGCGCACAGCCAGCCGCCTGGCCGAGATGCAAACCCGGCGCTATCTTGATCTGATGCACGTGGCGGACGTGGTCACGCTGAGTTGACCCAGGGCGGCAACATCGAACTATGGATAAGGCGCGACAACATCTGCACCGGCGTCCCGGAAGATCGTGTGTTCGAGCAGGACTACTTCGACGCCTATCTGCATTATTGGGCTAGGACTGTTTGTGTCAGTCAGTTTTTGACCCATGTGCCGACGTTGGACTGACCCAGAGAAATAGCCCGCAAACATTTATACAGTACGATTCTCTATACACAGTGCTGGGAGCCATCCATCAATCCAATTCTGGATCCGCAATATGCGTTACTGTAACACAATAATAGTGACGTGATAATAAAACAGTCACATTAACAATAAGTCTGATAGTGAGGTGTTTGGGGTGAATCTGGATTACGGACTTACCTACTCAACCGCGAATCGAATTCGAATGGGCGAACGATGCTGAATGTGACACTACTGAACTCTGGATGGCATGGGTTGATAACGATATTTGAGGCTTCAGGCATGATGGCAGATGGCACAATAAGCCCAAGATGTTTGGATGCCAGCAAAAATTCATCTCCAATGGAAATTGCGGCAGTCGAACTTGGAAGCGCATCCCAGCCAGCAGGCAAATCAGCAGCAGTGCGGCGAATGTAAAGGCGTTCGTCGCTTGGCAGTTCTATAACAGACAGTACCAGATCTTGCGGGAGGATGTCTGATGTGTGGACCAGTTTTTCCATGGCCGAGATCTCTGGTGTCATGCCGGCGTATATGGCGGCAACGCCTAGTGAGTTCCAGCGCCCGCCAGTCAATCGTGCACCAGTCCCTTGTCGGTCAAGCGCATTGATACGCTTGGCAATTCTCCATGCCTGCATTAGACAGCACCACCGAAGGCAATGGCGGACAATATCTTGCGAACTTCACTTGCGCCTGTCTCGGTGTCCAGCATGAACAAGGGGGTGCTGCCAAGTGCAGGGTTCATCTTGGTCAACCAATCACGAGCCATGTCGGATGTACCGAAGACCTTCTCTGCTTCATTCTCAATTAGTGCGATGCGGCTCAATCGTTCTGTCTCAGTTTGTCCCAACAGTTTTCCAGACTTGATCTTTCGCTCTGCGGTTGCCGGGGATATCCCGATCAGCTTTGCAAAGAGTGTGCGTGGCATTCCAAAGTGTTCGCTGGCAGTAACTAGGATGGATGGAGACGCGCCAGAGCGAACGATTTGAATTCGAGTTCCAGCATTGGCGTTGGCCAATACTGTTTTCCATTTACCGAAGCCCTCTGCACGCTTGCGGGTAGTTGTGGCTGTGGTCATAAAATCCCCTCATATCTCAAATGAGAGATTATTCTACATCAAATGAATGATGATGTCTTGTGCTGTGCAAATGAAGTCTCCCACCACTAAACACCCAATGCAGGTGTTGTAGTGTGTGTTTCTTCTTGGGTCAACGACCAGAGCGCAGGGGTGTTGCCACCCAAACGGCTTACCACGGTCTTGCCAAGCGTAGATTGCATTTTTGCAACAGGTTCGGAGCCTTCCGCCTCTACCTTGATACGTGTGATCCTGCACCGTTTTTTTCTTTCATGCAGCACGTTTCTCAGCCTCAAAGCCTTTGAGGGCAAGATGTACTGTTTTAGGCAAAGGGCGCGCTCCGCTGCTGTATTGGCTGATCGTGCGGCGGGTGAGCCCCAGCACTTCCGCTGCGGAAGCAAGGGTGAGATGGTTGCGTTGCAGCCAATCCCGAAATTCGGCGCGACTGTCTCCTGTCTGTTCGGCGGCGAGCTGCCACAGACGGCGTGCAGAAATTTCCAGATCATTCGGCCAAGCGACCGATAGCCCATCTTCTCCCACACTGGCTAAAGCAAAGGCGGCGGGTTCACGCAAGGCGAGCAACCCACGGGTATGGCCGATGACATCGGCGAGTTGCACATCGGCGTGTCCCCCTGCCGCCCAAGACAAGTGCAGGGTCAGGTTTGGTAATACAGTAACGTTTTGGATGGTATAGGGCATCATGCCAACTCTCCTTAATGAAAGTCCGCCCATGTCTGGCGTAACAGAGGTTGGTGTTTTGCTGCCCACGCCAACCCCTCGACGAGGGCGCGCTTATCAATGTCGCCCTCCAATACTTGCAAGGTGTCGATAAGCACAACGACCTCGCGCCCGTTACAAACAATGTGAAAATGCGGTAATCCGTGGTCATCAAAGTACATCGTAATGCGCCAGTTGCGGTAACGATATAGGGTAGGCATAGAATATGATAAGGGAAATAATTTCCCTATGTCAAGGAATCAGGTTCATTCAGATTTTTACGTGAGACTAACGAGGAAAAAGTAAGAAAGGCGTTACTACTGTGCGTCTTGGTGGAGGTGATCAGGATCGAACTGACGACCTTCTGATTGCGAACCAGACGCTCTCCCAACTGAGCTACACCCCCACGCCGGATGAAATCCTAAACAGAAATTCCTGATTTGGGAAGAGCAAGCCCGCTTATTCGGTAGAAACGGTCGAGGTCGCTCAAGTCATCGAACACGGCGGCCGCGCCAGTGAAATCCTGATTGCGCGTGTAGGGGTTGGTGGTGATGTAGGTTTTGATGCCGGCAGCGAGGCTGGAGCGCAGGCCGTTGCTGGAGTCTTCCAGTGCGATGCAGTCCTGCGGCGCGAGGCCGGTCTGTTGCAGTACCCAGTTGTAAATATCGGGGGCGGGTTTTTTTTGCGGCACGATGTCGCCGCAGCCGATGCTGGCGAAATAATTCTGCCAGTCTTTGCCGAGACCGACTGCCAGTAGCCCGGCGACATTTTCCGGCGAGGTAGTGGTGGCGATGGCGAGCGTGATGCCGGCAGCATGCGCTTCATTGATGAGTTGTCTGATGCCGGGGCGCAAGGGGATGTGGCCGTCCGCCAGCATGGCGGTGTAGTGAGCGGTCTTGACCTTGTGCAGGTGTTTGACGAAGTCCTCGAAATTCTCCGGCTTGTTGTAGCCGGGCAGGAAATCCGAGACAAAATATTTGATGCGCTCCTTGCCGCCGGTCACTTTGAGCAGTTTGTCGTAGAGCGCGACATCCCAGTTCCAGTCCAGATGGCTTTCCGCGAAGGCCTGGTTGAATGCGGTGCGGTGCGCGTCCTCGGTATCGGCAAGGGTGCCGTCCACGTCGAATATGATGGCCTGGATAGTCATGTTGAAATCAGCGCCCCATTCCCGGCAACATCCCCTTCATGCCACGCATCATTTTCGCCATGCCGCCCTTGCTGAACATCTTCATCATTTTTTGCGTCTGTTCGAACTGGTTGAGCAACTGGTTGACGTGCATCACTTGCACGCCTGCGCCTGCCGCGATGCGGCGCTTGCGGCTGGCTTTGATGATCTCGGGCTTGGCGCGCTCGGCGGGCGTCATCGAGTTGATGATGCCTTCGATGCGATTGATGGCTTTGTCGTCCACCTTGCTGCCTGCGGCGGCCTGGGACAGTTGCGCGGGCAGCTTGTCCATGAGCGCGGAGACGCCGCCCATTTTGCGCATCTGCACGATCTGCATCTTGAAATCGTTGAGGTCGAAGCCATCGCCCTTCTTGATTTTCTTCGCGAGTTTTTCGGCTTCAGCCTGATCCACTTCGCGGTGCGCTTCCTCGATCAGCGACAGCACGTCGCCCATGCCCAGCACGCGCGAGGCCATGCGCTCTGGATGGAAGGCTTCGAGGCCGGTCATTTTCTCGCTGACACCGACGAACTTGATCGGCTTGCCGGTGATGTGGCGCACCGACAGCGCCGCGCCGCCGCGCGCATCGCCGTCGAGTTTGGTGAGGATGACGCCGGTGAGCGGCAGGGCTTCGCCGAAGACCTTGGCGGTGTTCACCGCATCCTGGCCAGTCATCGCGTCCACCACGAATAAGGTTTCGATGGGCTTGAGCGCGGCATGCAGTTGTTTGATCTCGGCCATCATCGCTTCGTCTACGGCAAGGCGACCGGCGGTGTCCACGATCAATATATCGTGGTGATGCTTCTTGGCGTAGTCGTGCGCGGCCAGCGCGATGTCCACGGGTTTCTGGCTGACATCGGAAGCGTAAAAGTCGATCCCGAGTTGCTCGGCCACGGCGCGTAACTGCTCTATAGCGGCAGGGCGATACACGTCGCAACTGACCAGCAGCACTTTCTTTTTTTGCTGTTCGCGCAACAGCTTTGCCAGCTTGCCGCTGGTGGTGGTCTTGCCCGCGCCCTGTAAACCGGCCATCAGGATCACGGCGGGCGGTACGGTGGAGAGGTTGATGCCGACATTGGCTGCGCCCATCAGCTTGGTCAGTTCGCGATGCACGACGCCGATCAGCGCCTGTCCCGGATTGAGGTTGCCGACGACTTCTATGCCTAACGCGGCTTCCTTTACCTGGGTGGTGAATTCCTTGACTACGGGCAGCGCTACGTCAGCTTCGAGCAGCGCCATGCGCACTTCGCGCAGCGCGTCCTGGATATTGCTTTCGGTCAGTCGTGCCTGGCCGCGCAGGTTTTTGATTACGCCGGAAAGGCGTTGGGTAAGGTTATCCAGCATGATTGTATTTCCTGTTTTCCGTTGGACGGGGCAGTTGGTGTAGAATTGGCGAAGTCTAAAACATCCAGCATAAAAATGTCGAACCTTCCTCTCTCGCTGTTTACCTTTCTCGCCTACGGCGTGCTGGCGGCCTATTTCTGGCGCGCGCAGACGACGGGGAGCGCGGAGGCGCTGAGCCGTAGCGCAGTCGGATATGCCGTGCTGTTGCCGCTGACTTTGCAAGCGTACTTGTTATATATGCACCTGTTCACCGGCGGCGGCATGAATATGGGCTTTATGTATGTAGTTTCGTTGATCCTGTGGCTGACCATGCTGGTGTACTGGGTGGCGCGCTTCTTCTATCCGATAGCCAGCCTGCAAACCCTGGTGTTGCCGCTGGCGGCGGTGGGCGTGTTGCTGCCCGCGCTGTTTCCCGCAGAACATCCCATGTCCGGCAATCCTTCGTTTGCGCTCGATGCGCACATCATGGCTGCGATGCTGGTATATAGCCTGCTCACCATCGCAGCCATGCAGGCGACCCTGATGTCGCTCGTGGAAAAGCGTTTGCATCACGCCACCTTGCCGCGCGTGCTGCAAGCTCTGCCGCCCCTGTTGACCATGGAGACGCTGTTGTTCCGCATACTCGGCGCGGGTTTCATCGTGCTCACTCTGACGCTGGGCTCCGGCATCGTATTTTCCGAGGAGGTGTTCGGCAAGCCCTGGCAGTTCAATCACAAGATGCTGTTCGGTTTCATCTCCTGGTTCGTATTCGCTGTCTTGCTTGCAGGCCACCATTTCTATGGTTGGCGCGGGCGCAAGGCCGTGCATTGGACCATGGGCGGCTATATTTTCCTGCTGCTGGCCTACCTGGGCAGCAAGTTCGTGCTGGAAGTCTTGTTGCACCGTTGAATTTCCCCGTTTTACCGTAATTAAGTAGCGGCAATGCAAAATGCCGTTTGACACAGGTGGTCTTCTAACTTAGAATTCGCGCCCTTCCAAAGTTTTGTAATTAGGAAATGCCATGAAAACATTTTCCGCTAAGCCGCAAGAAGTCCAGCACGACTGGTTTCTGGTGGACGCTAAAGACGCAGTGCTGGGCCGTTTGGCCAGCCAGATCGCTGCCCGCCTGCGCGGCAAACATAAAGCCATCTATACGCCGCACGTAGATACCGGCGACTTCATCGTTGTGGTCAATGCCGACAAGTTGCGCGTGACCGGCAACAAGGCACAGGACAAGAAGTATTATCGCCATACGGGTTATCCCGGCGGTATCTTCGAGACCAATTTCACCAAGCTGCAACAGCGTCATCCCGACCGCGCGCTGCAAAATGCGGTAAAGGGCATGCTGCCCAAGGGCCCGCTGGGCTACGCCATGCTGCGCAAGTTGAAGGTCTACAGTGGCACGGATCATCCGCATGTTGCACAGCAACCCCAACCTATCGATCTGTTGAAAGCATAACCATGAGCGTGAATTACAACTATGGCACAGGCCGCCGCAAGAGCGCGGTAGCTCGCGTGTTCATCAAGCCCGGCAAAGGCAACATCGTCGTTAACGACAAGCCTCTGGACGTGTTCTTTTCCCGTGAGACTGGCCGCATGGTTGTGCGCCAGCCGCTGGAACTGACCGAGATGCTGGACAAGTTCGACATCATGGTAAACGTTTCCGGCGGCGGCGAATCCGGCCAGGCCGGTGCAGTGCGCCACGGCATCACCCGTGCGCTGATTGACTATGACGCTACGCTCAAACCTGTGCTGAGCAAGGCCGGTCTGGTCACCCGCGATGCGCGTGAAGTGGAACGTAAAAAAGTCGGTCTGCGCAAGGCGCGCCGCCGCAAACAATTCTCCAAGCGTTAAGCTTGTAGGAGTGTTCGACAAGGCCGCCTTCGGGCGGCTTTGTTATTTCCGTTGTATGATTCCCTCCCCCTTGCAGGGGAAGGGGCTGGCGAATGGGAAATCTGGTTATATCTAAGGCAAGCGGCTAGGAGCAAGACATGATCAAGGTAGGCATCGTAGGCGGCACGGGTTACACGGGAGTGGAATTGCTGCGCCTGCTGGCGCTGCATCCGCAGGCGAAGTTGCACGCCATCACTTCGCGCGCTGACGCGGGCATGCCGGTCAGCCAGATGTTTCCCAGTTTGCGCGGTTATGTGGACCTGAGCTTCTCTCATCCGGACGGAGCGCATCTGGAGCAGTGCGACCTGGTGTTTTTCGCCACGCCCAACGGCATCGCCATGCAGCAGACGCGCGCCTTGCTGGATGCGGGCGTGAAGGTGATAGACCTCGCGGCGGATTTCCGCATCAAGGATGTGGCAGTGTGGGAGAAATGGTATGGAATGAGCCACGCCTGTCCCGACCTGATCGCCGAGGCGGTGTATGGCCTGCCGGAAGTTAATCGCGAGCAGATCAAGACGGCGCGGCTGGTAGCCAATCCGGGGTGCTATCCGACGGCGGTGCAGCTCGGCTTCATTCCCTTGCTGGAAGCGGGTCTCGTGGATGCGGGCGGACTCATAGCCGATGCGAAATCCGGCGTATCCGGCGCGGGGCGCAAGGCGGAGATCGGTTTTCTGCTGCCAGAGGCGGCGGACAACTTCAAGGCCTACGCTGTGGCGGGGCATCGCCATCTGCCAGAGATACGGCAGGGGCTGGCGCGGGTTGCGCAGCACGAAGTCGGCCTGACCTTCGTGCCGCACCTGACGCCGATGATACGCGGCATTCATGCCACGTTGTATGGACGCCTCAAGGGCGATGCCGATTTGCAGGCGCTGTTCGAGCAGCGTTATGCGAACGAACCGTTCGTGGATGTGATGCCTGCGGGCAGCCATCCCGAAACGCGCTCGGTGCGCGGCGCGAACCGTTGCCGTATTGCGGTGCACAGGCCGCAGGGCGGCGACACCGTGGTGGTACTGTCGGTGATAGACAATCTGGTCAAGGGCGCGGCGGGGCAGGCGGTACACAACATGAACATCATGTTTGGGTTGCCCGAAACCATGGCGCTGGACATCGTGCCCTTGCTGCCCTGAGATGCCGCGCGGATACTCGCTACGCCAGTTCCGGCGGAAATTTGGCATCTCCGCGCCGCGCCTTGCAGTGCGTCCGCATGTACCGTGGTATGTGCGCTGGGCGGTCATTCTGCCGTTCCTGCTGCTTGTGGGGTGGCTGGTATGGTGGGCATATGATGTTGGCCTGGCATTCGCAGGTTTTCATCGTGGGCAGGCGGAGCAGGAATTGACGCAATTGCGCGACCAGATCGCCGCACTGAAAGACGAGAATGCCAAACTATCCGGCCATGCTGCCTCGTTTGAGCGGCAGGCGCAGATCGAGCATGCGGCGAATCTGGAGACGGCGAAACAACTGAAAGCGCTGAACGAGGAAAATGCCAGCCTGCAGGAGGATCTGGCGTTCGTGCAGAACTTGACGGTATCCGGCAAGCGCGCAGAGGAGCTGTCCATGCAGCGTTTTAAAGTCGAACGCGACACGCTGCCGGGCGAATATCGTTGCCGTTTGTTGCTGGTGCAGGGCGGCTCGCAACGCGCAAAGGAATTTCAGGGGCGACTGCAATTGCTGGTCAATGTGCGGCTGAATGGCACCAGAACTGTAGTGGTTTTCCCGCAGGAAAATGCGGCGCAAGATGCAGCGTATCAACTTAATTTCAAGTATTATCAGCGTATCGAACGCAGCTTTCAGTTGCCGCCGGACATGTCAGTGGAGAGTGTGCAGGTGCGGATATTCGAGCGCGGTGTGAGCGAACCGAAGATCAAGCAGGATGCCAGCCTCTCTTGAGTGTGGAGAAACCATGTTTAGCAAGCGACAAAACAAGCCCAGGAATCGCATCGATACGTTGATCGGCGCGGAAGCGAAGATAGATGGCAACATCGGGTTCAGCGGCGGCCTGCGCGTCGATGGCGAGATCAACGGCAACGTGATTGCCGTGCCGGGTAAACCCAGTACGCTGGTGTTGAGCGAACACGGACGCATCACTGGCGAGGTCAGCGTGACGCATCTGGTGGTGAATGGCGTGGTGGAAGGGGCGGTGCATGCGGCGGAATATTTGGAACTGCATGGGAAAGCCAGGGTCACAGGCGAAGTTCACTACAAAACGCTGGAGATTCAGTTGGGCGCAATAGTCGAAGGCAGGCTTATCCACTTGGTGGAAGCGGTATCGAACAAGGTGGTGGCGCTCAAACTGAACAGTGCGGAATGAAGTATTTTTTAAGGAGATGACATGAATACAGTAACCGAAATGCAAGACCCCCTGCTGTTCACCGATAGCGCAGCCAACAAAGTGAAGCAACTGATCGAAGAGGAAGGCAATGTTGATCTGAAGCTGCGTGTATTCGTCAGCGGCGGCGGCTGCTCCGGTTTCCAGTATGGCTTCACTTTCGACGAAGTGGCTAATGAGGATGACACCGTGTTGCACAAGAACGGTGTCCAATTGCTGATAGACCCGATGAGCTTCCAGTATCTGGTGGGCGCGGAAATTGATTATACCGAGGGTCTGGAAGGCTCGCAGTTCGTGATCAGGAATCCGAATGCGACGACCACCTGCGGTTGCGGCTCGTCGTTCTCGGTTTAACCATAACCAATCACCTGGCAGCTTGTTGCCTTGGTGAGTGGCTAGTAGTTTCATCAGTCGAATGGTTATGCAAAGCTGACTCTCGAACGCATGGGAGGACAAACGGGAGGGCGCAAGCCCTCCCGCTTTTTTTGCGCCATCTGAAATCTATGCCGGATAGATCGCGCCGAGCACGCAAGGATGGCACGCGCCGGTGACGGCGGGCAGGTTGACTGGTTCACGGTGCATGGTTTGCCGCGCGAGCCAGGCGAAGGCGATGGCTTCCATCCAGTCGGCACTGATACCGATGTCGTCAGTCAGGCCGATGCGGCATTGCGGCAGGGCTTGCTTCAAGTGATCCACCAGCACATGGTTATGTGCGCCGCCCCCGCATAAATAAATTTCCTCTGCTTCTGCACAGAAGCGCAGGATGCTGTCGCTGATGCTTGCTCCTGTGAGTGCGAGCAGCGTGGCCTGCACGTCGGCGGGCGTTTCGTTGCCTTGCAAGTGATCTTCCAGCCAGCTCATGTTAAACAGGTCGCGCCCGCTGCTCTTGGGCGGTGTGGCGGCGAAAAAAGGTTCTGCCAGCAGTGCTCGCAGCAGCATCGGAATCACTTTTCCGCTGGCTGCCCATGCGCCACCCTGATCGTAGGCTTCGCCGTGATGCCGGGTTATCCATGCATCCATGAGCAGGTTGCCGGGGCCGCAGTCGAAGCCGCTGGTTGCTGTGCCGGGCGCAAGATTGGTGAGATTGCTGATGCCTCCGATATTGACGATGACGCGATGTATGTTCGGGTGGCGCAATATCTGGTCGTGGAAGGCTGGAACCAGCGGCGCGCCTTGCCCGCCCGCCGCGATGTCGCGGCTGCGGAAGTCGCTCACTACGCTGATGCCTGTGAGTTCGGCCAGCAGCGCGGCATTGCCGAGTTGCACGGTGTAACCCGACTCGGGGCGATGACGTATGGTCTGGCCGTGGCAGCCGACGGCGCGTACTTGTCCGGGAGGGGTATTGCTTGTTTGCAGCAGGGCTACCGTTGCCGTCGCATACAGGCGCGCCAACTCGTTGCTGGTCAGTTGCGTCTGATGCAGCTCATTGTGTGCGGGATGATGCAGGGCGAGCAGGGTATCCTTGAGGGCTTGCCCGTAAGGCAGGTAATACGTGCCCAGTAGCTTGATTTGTCCGTCGGCGAACTCTATCAGCGCGGCATCAATACCGTCCAAGCTGGTGCCGGACATGATGCCTGCATAGAGTTCTGCGCCGCTCACACCTTAATCAAGTTTTGCTACGCTGACGTTGCTCAGCAAGCCCAGGCGTTCGGTCAGGCTGCGCGTGGTTTCTTCAAAAGCGGCTCTTTGCGCTGCGCTGATCGGCAGGGCGTTAGGCAGGGCGACGCGCAAGGGGTCACGCTGCTGACCGTCTATCTTGAATTCATAGTGCAGATGCGGACCGGTGGCCCAGCCGGTCATGCCGACGTAGCCTATGATATCGCCCTGCGCAACATGCTGCCCCTTGTGCAGTCCCTTGGCGAAGCGCGACAGGTGACCATACACGGTGGTGTAGCGGCCCTGGTGTTCGACCATGATCACATTGCCATAACCGCCTTGCTTGCCGACAAAGGCTACGGTTCCATCGCCCGTGACTTTGACCTTGGTACCTATCGGTGCTCCATAGTCCACGCCTTTATGCGCGCGCCATTTTTGCAGTATCGGGTGGAAGCGTGCGGAAGTGAAACCGGAAGTCACGCGAGAAAATTCCATGGGAGAGCGCAGGAAAGTCTTGCGTACGCTCTTGCCGTCCGGGGTGTAGTAGTCGCCGTGGTTGCTGTCGCTCTGGAAGAACACCACGCGGTAAGCCTTGCCCTGATTGACGAACTCGGCAGCCTGGATGCGTCCGACGCGCACCGGCTCGCCATTGCTGTAAGTCATTTCATAGGTCACGGAAAACTTGTCGCCCTTGCGCAGATCGCGGTGGAAGTCTATGTCGCCGCCGAAGACCTCGGCCAGTTGACTGGCGGCGGCCTCGGGCAGCCCGGCTTCGTCGGTCGCGTCGAACAAGGTGGTCTTGATCTCTCCAGTGCGCAGAAACAGGCGCTGCTCAAGCTGGGGCGGTAGCGTGCTGGTCTTGAAGTTGCCACCATTTTTTTCGATGATGACTTGATCGCCGTTGTTATTGAGGTAGCGCAGTGCCAACAAGCCGCCATCTGCGCCTGTTTCGGCTTGCACGGTCTTGCCCGTGGCGAGCTGGCGGAAAGATTCCGCAGCTCGATCATTGCGCAAATAGTTGTTGGCAGAAACATCTTCCACATTCAGGCGACGCAACAGCTCAGCTGCGGTATCGCCACGCTGCACGCGTTCATTGCGCCAGAAAGTGGCGCTATTAGCGGCGACCGGGGTCGCTTGCGGCAAGGAAATAGCTTCGGTGACGGTCTTGACCGGAGCGCTGATGAACTCGGTTTGCGGCATGACGCCGAAGGCGGTAATTACGCCGAGCAAGGGCAGGCTGGACATGGCGACGAACCAGCGCAGCTTCAATTTGCGTTCTTGCAGCAAGGATTTTTGGGTTAACATTCGCGTCTTTCGTGCTGCTGCGCTCGTGTAACGGGAGCGCCGGGTTGTTCAGTGGACGCCACTGTACCAGAAAGTACCCATCCTTCAAAATCCGTCCAGTTAGGCCCCGTTTCCGGAATGAGAGGAAAAATGCCGGGGATGGGCGGCAAGAAAACGGGTGTGAGCGGCATGGCAATAACGGGAATAGATATGACACAAGAAGCATTGGAACTGATCAAGCGCGGTTGCGACGAACTGCTGCTGGAAGATGAATTGAAAAAGAAATTGGCCTTGGGGCGCCCCCTGCGCATCAAGGCCGGGTTCGACCCGACCGCGCCGGATCTGCATCTCGGGCATACGGTGTTGCTCAACAAGATGCGCCAGTTGCAGGAACTGGGGCACCACGCGCTGTTCCTGATCGGCGATTTTACCGGCATGATAGGCGATCCTACCGGCAAGAATGCTACGCGGCCGCCGTTGTCGCGCGAGCAGGTTCTGGAGAATGCACGGAGTTATAGCGAGCAGGTGTTCAAGGTGCTAGACCCGGCCAAGACCGAGATCGTGTTCAATTCCACTTGGATGGATAAATTCAGCGCGGCGGATATGATCAAGCTTGCGGCCACGCATACCGTAGCGCGCATGCTGGAGCGCGACGATTTCGGCAAGCGCTATAAGAACAACCAGCCCATCGCCATCCATGAATTCATCTATCCACTGGTACAGGGTTACGACTCGGTCGCGCTCAAAGCCGACATGGAGCTCGGCGGTACCGACCAGAAATTCAACCTGTTGATGGGGCGCGAACTGCAAAAGCATTACGGCCAGCCTGCGCAGTGCGTGCTCACCATGCCTTTGCTGGAAGGACTGGACGGCGTGAACAAGATGTCCAAGTCGCTCGGCAACTACGTGGGCATCACCGATACACCGCAGGATATGTTCGGCAAGCTGATGTCAGTTTCCGATGTCCTGATGTGGCGCTATCTGGAGCTACTGTCATTTGAAAGCATGGCAACCATCGCCAAGTGGCGCGAAGATGTGGCGAATGGACGCAATCCGCGCGACATCAAGGTGCTACTCGCGCAGGAAATGGTCACCCGCTTCCACTCCCGACGTGCGGCGGAAGATGCGCTGGCGGAATTCGAAGCGCGTTTCAAACAAGGCGTACTGCCGGAAGATATGCCTGAGATCGTGGTTGCTTCCGCGAATGGCGCCATCGGCATTGCCCACCTGCTCAAGCAGGCCGGGCTGGTGGACAGTACCTCGGACGCCCTGCGCATGATCCAGCAAGGGGCGGTCAAACTCGACGGTGCGCGCGTGGACGACAAGGCCTTGCAGCTTCCGGCGGGAGCCGTTGTGGTGGCACAAGTCGGCAAGCGTAAATTCGGGCGCGTGACGGTGCAGTAAATTAAGGTTGTGGGACGGGGAGATACTTTGGTAGAATCCCGCCCTCAAATTTTTTGATGAAGGTAGTTTGTTTATGACAACAGTACGAGTTAAGGAAAACGAGCCGTTTGAAGTAGCTATGCGCCGTTTCAAGCGTTCGGTGGAAAAGACCGGTCTGCTGACCGAATTGCGTGCACGCGAGTTCTATGAGAAGCCCACAGCAGAACGCAAGCGCAAGCTGGCCGCCGCCGTGAAGCGCCATTACAAGCGCCTGCGCAGCCAGGTTCTGCCTCCCAAGCTGTACTAAGAATCTCCAGCGGTTTGCGTCGCGCATCATTGCGCGACCTCCTCCCATGAGCCTCAAGCAGCAGATCAGCGAAGACATGAAGACGGCGATGCGCGCCAGGGATGCGGCGCGCCTCGGCACCATCCGTCTGTTGCTCGCCGCAATGAAGCAGCGCGAGGTGGACGAGCGCATCGAGCTTTCCGATACCGACGTGATCGCGATCATCGAAAAGATGATCAAGCAGCGCCGCGATTCCATCAGCCAGTTCGAGGCCGCCAATCGGCAGGAATTGGCCGATGCGGAGAAGTTCGAAATCTCCGTGTTGCAGACCTATATGCCGCAGGCGATGAGCGATGAAGAAGTCGCCGCTGCCGTGGAAGAAGCGGTCGCTGCCAGCGGCGCCAAGTCGCCGCAGGAAATGGGCAAGGTTATCGCGCTGCTCAAACCCAAACTGGCCGGACGCGCCGACATGGGCAAGGTTTCGGCGCAGGTAAAGACACGTTTATCCCGATAAATTTTACGTAGGCTGGTGGTGAGCAACGCGAACCCCAGCGCTTGAAGACCTCGAACATGCTGGGGCTCGTGCCTTACCCCAGCCTACACGTGGGAGCGGAGCCGGAGTGATTCCAAAAAGCTTCATTCAGGATCTGCTCAACCGCCTTGACATCGTGGACGTGATCGAGCGTTACGTCCCGCTGAAAAAAGCCGGCGCCAACTACGCAGCCTGCTGTCCCTTCCACAACGAAAAATCCCCCTCGTTCACCGTCAGCCAGAGCAAGCAGTTCTATCACTGTTTCGGCTGCGGTGCGCATGGCACGGCCATCGGCTTTGTCATGGAACATGGCGGGCTGGGCTTCGTTGATGCCATAGAAGAGCTTGCGAACAGCGTCGGCATGATCGTGCCACACGAGGCGCCCGCGCCAGGCCAGACTCAGCACAAGGTTGCGCCCGATCTGTACGAGTTGATGCAATCCGTTACGCGTTATTACCGCGAGCAACTCAAGCAATCGCCGCGCGCGATTGAATACCTCAAGAAACGTGGTTTGAGCGGCGAGATCGCGGCGCGCTTCGGTATCGGTTATGCGCCGGACGGCTGGCAGAATCTGGAAAGCATCGTTCCGAATTATCAGGACAGCAGCCTGCTGGAAACAGGCATGGTGATAGTGAACGAAGACGGAAAACGCTACGACCGCTTCCGTGATCGCATCATGTTCCCTATCGTGAATACGCGCGGACAAGTGATCGGTTTCGGTGGGCGCGTGCTGGACAAGGGGGAGCCGAAATATCTGAATTCGCCGGAGACGCCGCTGTTCGAAAAAGGACGCGAGCTGTACGGCCTGTTTCAGGCACAGAAAGCGATACGCGCCCACCAGACGGTGCTGGTAGTCGAGGGCTATATGGACGTGGTGGCGCTGGCGCAGCATGGTGTCGAATATGCCGTTGCCACCTTGGGCACGGCGACCACGCCTTACCATGTGCAGAAGCTCCTGCGTCTGGCCGAACAGGTGGTGTTCTGTTTTGACGGCGACAAGGCGGGCCAGAAAGCCGCGTGGCGTGCGCTGGAAAATGCCTTGCCGCAACTGGTAGACGGCAAGCGCATCGGCTTTTTGTTTTTGCCGGTGGAGCACGATCCGGACAGCTTTATACGCGAACACGGGAAAGAAGAATTCGAACAGTTGTTGCACGATTCCTTGCCTCTATCCGGATATTTGCTGCGCGAACTTACTGCGCAGGTGGATCTGAATACGCCGGAAGGACGCAGCGCCCTGCTGGAGCGCGCCAAGCCCTTGCTGATAGCTATCGCAGCACCTGCCGCCGCGCTGTTGCTGCGCAAGGAAGTGGCAGCGCTGGCGGGCATTACCCAAGCCGAACTGGAGGGCTTGTATGCCATCAAGCCTGTCGGCGCACCTGCGCGCCGTGTGCCGCAAAAAGCGGAACGCAGCGCGATCACCGGCGTGCGCTCGTTGTTGCGTTGCCTGCTGGCCAAGCCGGAACTGGCAGGCGAGCTGCCGGTCGAATGGCACGTGGAAGGAAATGATGCCGCAGCCGTTGAAGCATTGGTCGAATACCTGCGCGAGCAGGATCATGTCGTCAGCACAGCAGCTATCATCCAGCAGTTCCAGGGCACGCCGCATGAAACGGTGCTGGCTTCGGCTGAGGCCGATATCTTGCAATGGGGCGAGGAGTTTGATGTGGCGGCAGAATTTCTGGGTTTGTTGTCCAGGCTGCGCGATGAGCAGCGCAAGCAGCAATTACAGGCGCTACATGCCAAGGGGTTGAAGGGGATGAATGAGCAAGAGTTGGCGCTATATCGCCAACTGTCACAACGAGGTTGATTCATTGGGTTGGGGTGCTTTGAAAAATCGGGTATAATTCGCCCCTTTTTTCAGCGCGACTATTTTCGTGCTGCTTTATTTACATCTGGGAATCCAAACGATATGGCGACTCAGCAAGACAAGAAGAAGCCCGTTACTGCCAAACAGGCAGCGGCGAACGTCAAGGCAGCGGCCAGTGCCAGGCAGGTCGTGACTCCGGCAGAACAACTGCAGGATGTGGAGGCACGCCGCACGCGCCTGAAATCGCTGATTGTCCTGGGCAAAGAACGCGGCTACCTGACTTACGGCGAAATCAACGACCACTTGCCCGAGATGCTCGAAGTCGAGCAGATCGAAGGCGTGGTCAGCATGATCAACGACATGGGCATCACCGTGTGCGATGAGGCGCCCGATGCCGAGAACCAGATCATGTCGGATACGACTCCCGTGGTGGCCGACGAAGATGCAGTGGAAGCTGCCGAGGCGGCGCTGTCCACGGTGGATTCCGAATTTGGCCGCACCACCGATCCGGTGCGCATGTATATGCGCGAGATGGGGACGGTAGGTCTGCTCACGCGCGAAGACGAAATCGTCATTGCCAAGCGCATCGAGGAAGGCCTCAAGCACATGATCCAGGCGATCTCCGCCTGTCCCGCCACCATTGCAGAGATCCTGGTGCTGGCTGACAAGGTCGCGCGTGACGAGTTGCGTGTGGATGAGGTGATTGACGGTTTCATCGATGCCGAGTCGGATGGTTTGCCTGGGGATGAATCCAGCGGCGAGGATGAGTCTGTCGATGATGCCGATCTTGACGACGAAGAAGATGGCGACGATGGCGATGCGGTCGCCGCAGCCAATCTGGCCCAGCTCAAGGTGGATGCACTGGAACGTTTTGCCGTCATTGCCGATCTGTTCACCAAGATGGGCAAGGCTTACGAGAAGCACGGCTATCGTAGCAAGCAATACGACAAGTTGCAGGGGCAGATATCCAATGAGCTGATGCAATTCCGTTTCTCTGCCAAGCAGGTGGATGCCCTGTGCGACACCATGCGCAATCTGGTGGAGGAAGTGCGCGGCCACGAGCGCAACATCCAGGAACTGTGCGTCACCAAGGCGCGCATGCCGCGTCCGCATTTCATCAAGACCTTCCCCGGCAATGAGGAGCAACTTGACTGGGCGGCGCGAGAAATCGCGGCGAAGAAACCTTACAGCGAAGCGCTGGCACGCTTTCAGCACGCCATCGTCGAACAGCAGCAGAAGTTACTCGATCTGCAACAGCGCGTGGGCATTCCGATCAAGGATCTGAAAGAGATCAACAAGCAGATGACCAATGGCGAGGCCAAGGCACGCCGCGCCAAGCGCGACATGATCGAGGCCAACCTGCGTCTGGTGATCTCCATCGCCAAGAAGTACACCAATCGCGGCCTGCAATTCCTCGACCTGATCCAGGAAGGCAACATCGGTCTGATGAAAGCGGTGGACAAGTTCGAATACCGCCGCGGTTACAAGTTCTCGACTTACGCCACCTGGTGGATACGCCAGGCCATCACGCGCTCCATCGCCGATCAGGCGCGCACCATCCGCATTCCGGTGCATATGATCGAGACCATCAACAAGATGAACCGCATCTCGCGCCAGATACTGCAAGAGACAGGGCTGGAAGCGGATGCCGCGACGCTGGCGATCAAGATGGAAATGCCGGAAGACAAGATCCGCAAGATACTCAAGATTGCCAAGGAGCCGATCTCGATGGAGACCCCGGTGGGCGATGATGATGATTCCCATCTGGGCGACTTCATCGAGGACTCTAACACGCTGGCGCCCATCGAAGCTGCGGTGTACGACAGCTTGCGCAACGTCACTGCCGACATCCTCGACAGCCTGACGCCGCGCGAAGCCAAGGTGCTGCGCATGCGTTTCGGCATCGAGATGAACACAGATCACACGTTGGAAGAGGTCGGCAAACAGTTCGATGTCACGCGTGAGCGTATCCGCCAGATCGAAGCAAAAGCGTTGCGCAAGTTGCGTCATCCTTCCCGTTCGGAAAAGCTGAAGAGCTTTCTTGACGGCGAAAGTTAAGTCTACGGGCCCTTAGCTCAGTTGGTTAGAGCAGAGGACTCATAATCCTTTGGTCCCCGGTTCAAGTCCGGGAGGGCCCACCAAAAACAAGGAGTTACACGAAGGTGTAACTCCTTTTTTCTTTGACATCCAATGGTCCCACTATTCATGCGGTATCAAGACCGACATCAAAATCTGCATCAGTATTTCGCTTAGAAAATCCTTTGCTCCACCTCTAATTCCGCAGTTTCCACTTTGCAAAAGCAATGCGTGAAAAATCGCTCGTGAAATGAACGACGATAAAAATCGTATACACAGTTTACGGTTAGCGCTTTCGAGGTGAACTTATCTGCGTAGTTATCCACAGAAAATGTGCATAACAATAATCCCAAGTCTTGGCGTGTCTGCCGTTGCCTTTGATGCTGGAAATGATGATGGTCTCCGCATCAAACAACCGCATCGGAAATACCATGTCAGTCGTCAAGCGCGGAAACAGCAAGAACTGGTACATCCACTTCCAGTTCAACGGCGAGACCTTCATAAAATCATCCAGAACCACCATTAAGAAGGTCGCAGAACAGATGGAGATCGAGTGGAAGGCACAGCTTCACTCTGAGACCTACCAAGGCCGCAAACAGCGCATAACCCTTTCTGACGCGTTTGAGCAGTACAAGCTGTCCAAGCAGGGCATCGCCAGCTATCGCAATTTAATTGCCTATGAGACCGTACTGCGTCGGCTGTTGCCGATGAGGAAGCACGTTGACGACCTGACAGCACACGACTTGGAGCGCTTCAAACGAGACCGTGTTGCGGAAGGCGTTGGGGCCGAATCCATCAAATATGGATTGCTGCTGATACGTGGCACCTTGAAATTTGCAAAACAGCTTGGCTATCAAGTGGCCGAAATTAACTACCCTCAGGTCAACCTTCCGAAAAGTCCGCTTCGGTACTTGTCCGATGACGAAGAGAGGCGATTGCTGGTGGCACTCGATCCAATGCGCCAAGGTGCAGGGCTGACTCCGGTAGCTGATCGATCAGCGGAGATGCAACGCGTTCTTCAGGACTCATTCGACTTGGTGATACTGCTTCTGGACACCGGCGCGAGATATAGCGAGATCGCCAACATTGAATGGGCACGCATCGACCTTACTGAGAGAACAATCCACCTCTGGCGTTCAAAGGTGCAGAATGAAACGATCCTGTACATGAGCGACAGGGTGTTTGAAGTACTGTCACGCCGTGCATCCAATATGACCAGCCGCTTCGTTTTCAATAATCGGGATGGCGGTTCGCGTGGTTACTGTACTCAGGCAATTCGCAAAGCGATTCTACGGGCTGGATTACAGAATGTCCGGGTGCATACGTTACGACACACCCACGCTTCGAGATTGATCCAGAACGGCATGAGCGTCTATGAGGTGAAAGAAATCCTCGGGCACAGTGACATCAAGACGACCCTGAGGTATTCGCACTTGGAATCTCGTCAGGTCACTGCAAAGGCACGGGATGTGATCAATCGGCTGAATAGCCGGGGTTAAGTGCGATTCAGAAATTCGAAGCCTACAGACCCGCTTTACGCATCAGGGCTGAAAGAGTGATTCCCAAGGCACTGACCAAACGCAAAAGCGTAAGTACGGCAACGTTGTTATCGCCACGCTCTACACGACCGACATAGCTGCGATCCACCTCGGCAAGCAGCGCCAACTTCTCCTGCGATATGCCTTTTGACAGGCGAACTTCCCTGATTGCCTCTCCGAGAGCAACTAAAGCAGGGTTTTGACGTTCACTTGATAGATTTGGCACACGGCCATTATTTCCTTTATGATGCGCCAAAAGCCACGGTACATGTGCCGCATTTATGTTGCATGAAGCCAATAAAAGGCAAGACAGTTACGTCAAGCAAAACCAAAGCCGCTTACCAGCACTGATCCAGTGAATGGCGACAAGAGGATTGGTAATGCTTGAATAGATGTATTTTTAACTAAAACTAAGGAGTGCAACGAGATGTACAACAACTCAGGCAGACATGGATGTTCAGCACAAAGACCCTATATGGCAGCCATTTTCTCTTTATTGCTGGCAGGATGCGGTGGCGGTGGCAGCGGAAGCAGTGCGCCACCTCCAACAGTTCAATCAGGGGTCTTTGTTGACTCTGCTGTTTCTGGCCTTACCTATGCCACAGCAACTCAATCAGGCACGACTGATGCATCAGGAACTTACAAATATGTTGCCGGAGAAACGGTCAAGTTCTCCTTGTATGGGAAGGAAATCCTCTCCACCCCGGCCTATGCTCTGTTGACACCGTTTGATAACAGCACTCAAAACCTTGTCTCGGATTACTCGCTAAACTTGATCAGGTTTCTGGTAACTGTTGATACGGATTCGAATCCTGCGAATGGGATTACATTGCCCGCATTTACCGGCACGTTCAACGTGAACTTTGATCAGGACATGACGGCCTTTGAAAATGACGCAAACCTTGCATCATTCCTTACGACCAACGCTGGTGGCAAAACACTTGTGTCGCTTGCAACAGCAGTCACGCATTTCAATAGTTCAGTTCAATCCAGCAACGACAGCTATGTTCTCCAGCTTACAGGAAGAACTGGTAGCAGCGTCATCACAAACAATCATTGTTCAAATAACGTAACTGCTGGTTGGCAGTACACGTTGGGAGCAACGTCGCTCACTATGGTGGGCAGCGATACCTTCAATTCGAGCAGTGTTGATGCAACGGTGGCAGCGGCTACATGCACCGTGGGAGCTGCATCCACACTGTCAGGTCCATACGGGCCACCTTCCGGTGCTTGGTTTGATTGTGGCCCGAGTTGTTCTTACAGTGCGCTAAATCACGTGGCCGTCGTAACGGATGTTGATAACAGGACAGCGGTCGTTAGTGTTTGGCATACGCCCAACACTAAAGTAATTACATATGTGAAGCGGATTATTTCTGACCCTGCTACTCCAGCGGTGATGCCAAGCGCACTTTCAACGTTTAAAGAGGTGATTACGCTTAACTGATCAATCAGTGATGAAACGTGCCGGTGTCGAACTTATTCTCGACTCCGGCAGTTCTTGCTACTCATCAACATTTATTGCCATTGGCCTTGATTCAAGGGAAACTGCTACAGTTGTAAATGCGAATAGCCAAGCCGCGATACGACTAGCGCGAATCCATGCCAAAATGATGGTGGTGACAAATTCTTACAATTAGCAAAACCATGATTAAAGCAAAAGACATCATAAAAATAAAACCCGAGTACCAAGACAAGGGTGACGAGGCACTTGTTTGGGTCGCGCTTGAAGATGAGGATGGTGGGCGCGTAAGAATATCTCCACTCAATACGGGGCTGGCATTCCCACCCAATCAGGTTGTCAACACAGAGATGCTGGAGAAGGCAGACCCGAATTTCCCGATCAAAGAATAGCACCCTGCGACTTCCGCAACTGTTCCTGCCCTTTCCTTATCTTGGCTCGGGCCTGAGCATCCTTAACCAACTTCTTGGCGCGGTCAGCATTGTTTTTCAGTATTTCGATTCGGCGTTGCTCAACGGAATTTGCAATTTCGGCTAATCTCACAACTTTCTCCTTAGGGATGTAGGCTGCGGGAAACAGCTTGGGCGGCCTGAATGAATTTCTGCCGTGACTTCTTCTCTTCAGCTTCGGCCTTCAACATTTTGAACCACGCCTGTACTGACTTTGCATAGGCAGCTTTCTGCCTTGTGGTCTCTGCACTGTTCTTCTGTTTCTCGTTTCGGCGCTGCCCAACAGAATTCGCAATTTCGTTAAGTCTCATAGTGGTATCTCCGGGTATTGTTGAGGTATTTATGATGGCGGACGGCTCTGGCGAGCCTAGTGTTGGTAGCTTGATTCAACTGTGCAGAGTGTTAAAGTGGGCGCTGCGAAAAATCAGCGCACGGAGACAATATGAATATGAAACAACTTGAAGCAGAATTTTCTGATCGTCTACACGACTCAATTCGACAAGCACAAGGCTTAGGCTATAACCCATCGAGATTCGAGCAGATGCTCGCAACACTTGGCGCGCTTAAATTAGCAAAGAAATTGGTACTGTCAGGCGACCTTCAGTATGGCTTGAAGGAAATGATCAAACTTGACCGGAAGGACTTAACCTTGGAATCGATTATGCTTGAACCAAAATTCAAATCACTTTTTTCCGCCGGAGAGCTTGAGGCAGCTAGTTGGAGATTGAGTCAAGTTCAGTTGCCATAGGGAATACATTCACCCCCCAAGGCTGATTGTGGTCAACAGATTTTCCAGCGTGACCACGATCCAATAGATTCGAGTACAGGTCAACAGGTGAAAAATGTCCGTTGTCCTGTTCTCATTTTGGAAGGACAGTCTCGATGCTGGAAATGGGTTTGCATCGCGGAAATCCCGGACGTTGCTCCATAAGCCGTCATACACTGCTCAAAATGGCTGACCAGCGTTGCCAATTTACGCGATATGTCTGACGCTCTCGAGATAACTTCAAGACTGCTTGCCAGCATTGTGTAAGCGTCCAACCGCGCCACCTGTTTACTTCAGCCGATTTGTGCTGATGGTTTGAGCGGCAGGAGCTCGTCGATCCGCCGCATCGTCCAGACCGGAAGTTTTTCCAGCGTATCTTTGAGCCAGGCGGCCGGCTCGATGC
>JACQFX010000027.1 GCA_016199835.1 Nitrosomonadales bacterium
GGTGCGCTGTGTCGCAACCAGATTTCGAGAACCAAGTACGCTTGGCATTGCGGGCAAGGGATTGCAGCAAAAGAAAAGGCGGGGGCGACCGCAGAAATTTACTCGCCCCTATTGACGGGGGAGGCTAATGGGTGACCCCGTTACCTTTTGTACCTTTTGCGTTACCTTTTGTATCACAACATAGTTTCCAAAGCCGCCTTTTTTGTTGTCATACCCGTTTGTTACAACCACGCCATCCATGGGGGGAGAGTAAATTGAAGAGCCTTCTGGTGCCGCAATATCTATGCCTTCGTGACCACGATATTTTCTCAATTCCGGATGAAAACGTTTTTCGTTAAAGAAGCTGGACACACCTGTATAACCAGGAACAATACTGGCAAAATTTGTTGTCATGATCCCCCCCCCTGTTAGTAACAGTCATTCATCGTGATGTACTCACACTTCAATCCCTGAATAGCGATAGGAACTAAACAGCTGCTCTTCAAATCCATTTCCCATGCTTGCTTTATTCTTCTGGAAAAATGCCCGCAGTCTTCCTTCCCTCGCTCCGGCTTAATTAGCCCTAGAATGACCCGAGTATCCTCACCGTTAGCATGACAACGTCCACTCAACCTGTATTGACCGTTATTTTCCATGGGCTTGCCATTTACTAGACGCCAATCAAGCAGATTGGCAGGTAGTATCCGTGCATCAAGCACTTCTTTAGTTCTATCGGGGTTATATATGCGTTCCACAAAAAAAACTGCCCATTCCCCGTCGAGAACCCCTTCTGAATATGCAAGTACACTGATATTCTTTTCACCTGAGTCAGCGAGAACTGCACCATTCACTTCAATAAATCCTGGTATCTCTGCCTGTTTCATTCCCGCAACCTTAGGTGGCAGCTTCATTCCAATCAATGCCTTCACTTCTGAAGGCAAAGAATCATTGCCGCATTGTGCCTTGCCTACCGATGCCGTCCCCACAGCTATTGGAGCAGAATCCGCAGTGGCTATCTGCGACAAACAGACGACTCCAAATGTAATCAGGATTTTTATAAACATCTTCATGCTGCCACCTTACCTTCCGCATCATTCGCCGCTTCGCCTCTCTCTCGCACAAGCAAGAGCGCGTCACCCCCGGAGCACCAACTCGGGGTCGCCCATTAGCCTCCCCCGTCAATAGGGGCGAGTAAATTTCTGCGGTCGCCCCCGCCTTTTCTTTTGCTGCAATCCCTTGCCCGCAACGCCAAGCGTACTTGGTTCTCGAAATCTGGTTGCGACACAGCGCACCAGTCACCCATCAGGATCAAGGCATGCGCGATGTTTTGCACCTGCCCCTGGCGGCATCAGCCGCCCCAGAAAACCCTCTGTTCCCCATCGCGTCCATTCCTTCCCCACTCTACATACGTCTTTGTCAATCCCATATTCATCACCGCTCCCTCCCCGCCTCCTGAAACGCCCCCATCACCGGCGACAGCAAATATTCAATAATGCTGCGCGTACCAAGGTTGATCTCCGCCGTCACCTGCATGCCCGGCGATAATTTGTGGCGCACACCTTTCTCTTCGAGGTACTGGCTCCTCAGGTCAACCAGTGCACGGTAGGCAAAAGGCATGCTGCTGCCTGTCTTGTTGCTGGATGGTTGCTGCTGCCCGTTTGGGTTGTTGTTGTCGCTGGCGTCCGCGCTGAGGTTGGCAACCTCGCCATCTATCATTCCGTATTTCTGGAACTGATACGCAGCCAGCTTGAGCTTGACCGGCTCTCCGGTGTGGATGAAGCCTACGTCCTGATTCGACACCCACACCTCGGCGCGCAACGTCTCGTCCTTGGGCACCAAGGTCAGCAGGATGCTGCCGGGGCTGATGACGGTGCCCGGCGTGTGGGTGGCAAGATCTTTGACGATGCCGTCCTGCGGCGCTTTCAACTCATGCAGTGCGCGGTGGTATTGCTGCTTGGCCAGCTCCGGCCCGACTTTGTCGAGCTTGTCGCTGGTATCGGATCGTTCGGCTTGTAGCTTCTGCCGGTATTCCGCCGTGATCTGCGCGAGCTTGCGGGAAGATTGATTCAGCGTGGCCTCGGCGCCCGCGATGAGGTGTTCCTGAGTCTTGAGGTCTTGTTCCTTTTCGATACGTTCGCGCGCCTTGTCGGTAGCGGCCAATAGGCTGACATAACCTTCCTTGGCGAGTTGCGCATAGGCTTCGTCCTGGCTGCGGTAGTGCGGCAGAACTTGCAGCAATTTGGTTTTGGTTTCTTGCGCGGCGGCGAGGTCGCTCTGTGCCTTGTCGTATTGGCTCTGTTCCTGCGACAGGGCGGTTTCGTAGGCGGCACGGTTGGCCCGGTATTGCGCCAGGGTATCGTTGTAGTCTTTCTCGTCGTCATTCGTGCGGCGCTCGAAGGGCTGGTCCGACAGCTCTGCATCTATGCGCCGCAGGGCGATTTTCTTGCTGCTGAAATCCGACTGGAGTTCGCGCCCGTCCGCCTCGGACAGGGTGGCATCCATGCGCATGAGGATTTGCCCGGCCTTCACGGCTTCGCCTTCGCTCACGAGTATTTCGCGGATAACGCCTTGTTCCGAGGGCTGAACGATCTTGAGATAGCTTTGCGGCAACAGTTTGCCTTCGGCCGTGGCGACGACATCCAGCCGCCCGAATACGCCCCACAGAATAATGAAACCCAGCAGCACCAGCAGGATGTACAACAGCATGCCCGCAAACGGTCTGGGCGGTTGTTCCTGGATGCGCAACAACGGCGGCGAAAAGTCGAGCGGATCGACTTCGGGTAGGCGATTTTTCATGGGGCGATTTTCCGGCACCCCATGTTCCGATGGATGAACTGGTGTAGACACTGCATCTCCCCTTTACGCAAACCTTGCGGCTTGCAGACGCTGTGTGTCGCTCCGTACCGCTAGACTATGCGATGACGAGGCTTGCTACACTCTCCTCTCGGTGCGGCTCTGGTGGCCGCTGCATTTCTTTTATTACACGGGTTGAACCTTACTTCAAGTATGGCCTAAACACAAGCTGCCGCCCGGATGCAGCGCAGCGCTGCGTAGTTGTTATCCTCCACGCAGAACTCCCGCCTCGGCTTGCCCAAAGCGAATGATCTCGTCCACCTTGAGCGCCTGCGGTAATTGGTGGGTGATGAACAGCATCGTGACCTGGCCCTTGAGTTTATTGATGGTGCGGACGAAATGTTCGGCGGTCTGCTGATCCAGATTGCTCACGGCTTCGTCGAATATCAGGATGCGCGGACGTTTCAGGATGGCGCGTGCGATGGCGATGCGCTGGCGCTGGCCCCCGGAAATTCCCACGCCCTGCTCGCCCACAGGCGTCTGGTAACCCTGCGGGAATTGTTCGATCACGTCGTGGATCTCGGCCATCTTGCAGGCGTGGACGATCTCGTCGAATCCGGCATGCGGGTTGGCGAGTTGCAGGTTGTCGTAAAGGGTGCCGGAGAACAGGCGCGTCTCCTGCGGCACGACGCCGAAATTGGAGCGCAGCTCATTGGCGGCGAGATGGCGAATGTCATAGCCGTCGAGCAGGATAGCCCCGTCACTCGGCCAATAGAATCCCTGCAGCATTTTCGCCAGCGTGCTTTTTCCGCAACCTGACGGGCCCATGAGCGCGGTGAGCTGCCCGGCCTTCAGCGTCAGGTTGAGGTTCTGATACAGGTAAGGATGTTTGTCGCTATAGCGGAAGCTGACATTCCTTAACTCGACGCACCCGCCTGTGCCGCCTTGGGTGCGTGCAGGTGTAAGCGCATAAGGCTCGGCCGGCGCATTCATCAAGTCACCCAGGCGCTTGACAGCGATGTTGGCCTGCTGGAATTCTTGCCACAACCCGGCCAGCCGCAGCATAGGTTGACTCATGCGCCCCGCAAACATCTGGAACGCGACCAGCATACCGATACTAAAGCCATCGTTCTGCATCACCAGTAGCGCACCCACCACGAGGATGGAGAGCGTCATGATCTGTTCGAGCGCGTTGGCGACGACGTTATAGCCGTTGGACAATTGCCTGGTGGCGAAACTGGCGGCGAGGTATTGCGACAGGATCTCGCCGTATTTCTGTTCGAGCACGGGTTCCATTTGCAGCGATTTCACGGTTTCCATGCCTGCCACATATTCGGTGACGAAGGCCTGGCTCCTTGCGCCGAGCAGGAATTGCCGGTTGAGCCTTGCGCGTAAGGCCGGGGTGACGGCAAAGCTGAGTGCGGTGATCATGGACAACAAGAGCAGCGCGATGAGCGTGAGCTGCCAGCTATACCAGAACATCACGGCGAGAAAGATGAACAGGAACGGCAGGTCGAGCAGCAGGGTGACGGCGGCGCCCGAGATGAATTCGCGCACGGTTTCCACGCCGTGCAGGCGCGCGACCAGCGTGCCGGTCGGCCTGTGTTCGAAATACGGCACGGGCAGATGCAGCAACCGGCGGAACACCTGGCTGCCGAGCACGGCGTCGATGCGGTTGCCGGTGTGCAGCACAAAATACTGGCGCAGCCAGGTCATGGCGCTGTTGAACAGCATGAACATGCCCAGCCCCACGGCGATGGCGATGAGCGTGCTGCGGGTTTGATGCACCACCACCTTGTCTATGATGACCTGAGTGAACAGCGGCGTGACCAGGCCGATGAGCTGGATTGCGAGCGACGCGATCAGCACATCGCGCCAGATGCTTTTGTGGCGCAGCAGTTCCGGGATGAACCAGCGGAAGCCGAATGGCGTTGGTCCAGCAGATTCTGCTTCGAGTTCGCCAACGATTGCTGCGGTCTCGCGTGCGACCAGCAGAACATTGCTGTGGAAATGTTGTGTGAATTCGGCTAACGGGATTGCTTCCGCTTGCTCCGACCCGGCGCGAAAATACAATATGCGTTCGGCATCGGCTTTGACCAGCAGCGCTGGCTGGATTGGTTTGTTGGCAGATTCAACTTCTGTTTTTTCGCGCAAGAATGCGACCAGCGGAAATGGCAGCCGTCCCGATGTTGCGCTACCCGCCGCATCCAGTTCCATCTCTCCCACCTTGAAGCCCAGTGTTTGCAGGATGTTGAGCAAGGTGGTGCGGGTATACGGCGGCGGAAATTGCTGAAGTACGAGCTGTGCGGAGAACGGCATGCGAAACATCCTGGACAGGCTGCCTATCACCCATAACATGTCTTGTCCGGTGTATTGCATTCCCCGCTCCTTATCCGCATCCCGACATGCAATCGGTTAATTCAGCAGAAATTCAGGCTGTATCTTGCTTGAAGAAGCTATTGGGAAACACCTATGCAATCTGGTATTGCATAGGGTCTTGATTGATGATGATGGCTGGCAACGAAAAGTTTGTACTGGTGTTATCTGTTTGCCCCGCACCACTGCCGCCAGAGATCGCGGCAAGCTGTTTCTACCGAGCGCGCAAAGCCCGCTTCGTCCATCAGCAGACTCGCTTGCACCTGGCCGCGCAGATTCGCGCGCAACGATGCCAGCCTCTCTTTGTCCGCAGCCAATGCCGCTGCCTTGTCCACGTATTCCGCTTCCATCGCGGCTATCCATTCGGGATGCCCCGCGTTCCGCAGGAAGGATGAACCAATACGACCCACCGACGGGCGCTCTGCCAGGGTGACATAGGGGACGCCCATGTACAGGCTCTCGATCAGTGTCGTGCCCGAGTTGTGCGGGAAGCAATCCAGGCTGATGTCTATCTTGCGCAGCAGATCCCATGGCGGGCTGTCATAGCCCAGCAGCAGCCTCTCCGCCCCTGTTCCATGCCGGGCAAATTGCTGCTGCATCTCGGCTTGCTGGCTCGCAGATTGAAGATTGCGGCTGTTGATGATCAGCCGTGATCCCGGCACGCGCTGGAGCAGCGCAGCCCAGGTGCGGATCACACGAGGGTTGATGCGTATGGAGCGCGACAGGGAGCCGAAGGTGATGCTTCCGGTTTGCTGCACCGGCGAGGGGCCGGGTTCGCCCATGTCGGCATCAGGCCGGTATGCAGCAAATGCGGGCAGGCGCACGATGCGTTCCGAAAACACGGACTCACAGCCTTGCGGGGTGAAGGCTGCATCCCCCAGAAAACAATCCATCGCCTCCAGGCCCGTCGTGTATCCATAGCCCATCCAGGACATCTGGATCGGCGCCGGCTTGCGCGCGAATACCAGCAGGCGATTGCCGGCGGTATGCCCGGCCAGATCGATCAATATGTCTATGCCATCCCGGCGTATCATTTGCGCCAGCGCGTCATCGCTCATGCCGACCGTGTTTGTCCAGTGATCCGTATAGCCCTTCAGCCTTGCGCTGACTTCGTCTTCCGCCGCAACCTGCGCATAGGCGAACACTTCGACCTGGGTCCTGTCGTGATGCGACAGCAAGGGCTCGATGAAGTGGCGGGCGGAATGCTGCCGGAGATCCGGCGACACATATCCTATCCGCAGGCGGCGCTCGGGATCGCGGTCATGGGCATGGCTCACTTCTCCCTTGAGTACGGGCCGGGCATGAACCTCGTTCCAGCGCCGATATTCGGCAAAGATAGCCTCCGCAGATAAATCCGGGTGATAGTTCAGGCAGAAAAGCAGGTTGCTGTGCGCCTCGGCAAAATCGGGTTTGAGCGCGATGGCCTTGCGGCAACTGTCCATGGCCAGACTTAACTTGCCCTGCGTAGCATAAGTGACACCCAGCTCACTATGGGCATCCGCATAATCCGGATTGATGGCAAGCACCTTGCGGTAAGAATCAACCGCCTTGTCCAAATATCCTTGCGCTCGAAACGCGCTCCCAAAACCACAATAAGCTTCGACATAACCGGGATTGAATGTGATTGCTTTCTGGTAACTGGCAATGGCTTCGTTCGGCTTGTTCAAGCTACGGAGTGTATTCCCCAGATTGTAATGAGCGACGGCCAGGTCAGGCCTCGCCGCGAGCGCGCGCCGGTAACTGCTTGCTGCCTCGTTCGACTTGTTTTGCAGTTGTTGCACTACGCCCAGATTGCAATGTGCCTCGGCAAAATCCGGCTTGATTGAGCATGCCTTACGGAAACAGGTTTCTGCGGTATCCAGCGCTCCTTGATCCTGAAGGGCCAGGCCCAGATTGTTGTGCGCCATCGCGAAGTCCGGCTTGTACTCCAGCGCCATGCGATAGTTTGCGATCGCCTCATCCAGCTTGCCCTGCCGCTGGAGCGCAAGCCCCATATCGTTATATGCCTCGATAAAATTCGGCTTGATTGCAAGCGCCAAGCGATAATTTTCGATCGCCTCGTCCAGCTTGCCTGCCTGATGAAAAGAGGTCGCTTTTGAAAAGAGGGATGGGGCTGAATGCACATTGGTAGTCCTGGAGCCCTGCCCCTCCGGAGCAGTCGCATCCTGCAAGGCCGGCTCTTTGCCAAGACAGCATTTTTTGTATTTTTTCCCGCTGCCACAGGGGCAAGGGTCATTGCGGGAAAGGGCATTCGTACTCATTACTTATTGCCATTCATTAAGCGACAAGAAGAAGCTACGCGGCACGATAGGCAAATCCATTGGGAATGCTGCTGGTCAAAGGAAAATAAAAACCGCCGTAGATAGTGGCCTGTACAGGCCGCCGAATGCACAGGCATAAATAAAATAATGTGGACTGCCACTGGCTGATCTGGTCGGGGCGAGAGGATTCGAACCTCCGACCACTTGCACCCCATGCAAGTACGCTACCAGGCTGCGCTACGCCCCGAAGGCGCGGATTATAGCAGAGCAGAAAACCTATCAATGGAAAATTTATTGCGCCTGCTGATTCCAGCTTGCCCTTGTTGCGACATCGGATTTACAGGAACTGTAGCCATGTGTTTTATATACACAGGAATGCAAGCCGGGTGTAGGATGCATCAACAGAACAGCCCTTGAAGCTACAGGAAGGATTTGATCATGAGCCCAAAGGAAATCACCCCCCCAGCCCACGAGGAAAACCAGGAGGCGCACTTGGTCGAGCGCCCGGATGGGTTCTATTGGCAGGATCCGCGCACGGAAAAACTGTTTGGCCCTTTCCCTACCTCGCTCGCGGCGACCGAAGATATGCAATATCGGGATGACAGCGATTACGCGGAAGGCGAATCGCCGGAAGAAGCGGAGGCGGAAATAGGCATCGACTTGCTGGATACCGAAGCCGGCGAATTATCGGAGAGCTTCGCCCCGCACTTCAGCGACGAGTGATATATCCCCCTTGATTCCTGCCCTGTCGCCCATAAATCATCGGCATTAAAGACAAGCAGGAGCCGCCATGCGAAACATCCGACCCGCTGCCGTAGCCGGACAGTTCTATCCCGAAAACGCAAGGGCATTGGCGCATGATGTACGCGCCATGCTGGTTAGCGCGCGTCCGAGTGCGCTTGCGCCCAAGGCATTGATCGCGCCACACGCAGGCTACATTTATTCCGGCGCCATCGCCGCCAGCGCGTATGTTGCATTGGAGCCCATCGCATCGCGCATCCGCCGGGTGGTGGTGCTGGGGCCGACTCATCGCGTCGCGGTGCGCGGACTGGCTCTGCCGGGAGTCGAAGCTTTTGCGACGCCGCTGGGCGACATTCCGATAGACACCGCTGCCGCGCGGCTTATCGCGCATTTGCCGCAAGTCACTGTCAGCCCGCAAGCCCACGCGCAGGAGCATGCGCTGGAAGTACAACTGCCTTTTCTGCAAACCGTGTTGCCCGATTTCAAGCTGCTGCCGCTGGCGGTGGGCATGGCTGCGCCGCAGGAAGTGGCCGAAGTGCTGGAGTTATTGTGGGGTGGCAATGAGACCTTGATCGTGGTCAGCTCCGATCTGTCGCATTATCTGCCCTATGACACTGCGCGGCGCATGGATGGCGCCAGCGCGCAAAGCATTCTGAAGCTGGAACCGCTCCAGTTGCATGACCAGGCCTGCGGTGCGACCCCGATCAATGGCCTGATGCTCGCCGCACGCCACCACCATCTCACACCGCATCTGCTGGACTTGCGCAATTCCGGCGATACCGCCGGGCCACGCGATGGCGTGGTCGGTTATGCTTCGTTCGCCTTCACAGAGGGCAGGGGAAATGTCGGCTGAACAAGGGCGAATCCTGTTATCCATTGCGCGTGCCGCGATTTCCTCCGCCTTGAATATACCGCGTGCGGCAGATGAAAGCGCCGCCTGGCTATCCGACTATGGCGCCTGTTTCGTCACCCTTACGCGATGGGGCGAATTGCGCGGCTGTATCGGCACGCTGCAAGCGCGTCGCTGCTTGCTGGATGATGTGCGCTGCAACGCCGTGGCGGCGGCATTTCACGATCCGCGTTTCTTGCCATTGTCTGCGCCAGAACTGGGCGAGATCAAGATCGAGGTCTCCCTGTTGTCACCCGCGCAGGAAATGATTTTTAGCAGCGAGGCAGACGCCTTGAACCAATTGCACCCGCATGTGGATGGCGTGATATTCCAGTGCGGTTCGCATTGCAGCACCTTTCTGCCCCAGGTTTGGGAGCAATTACCGCAACCGCGCGAGTTCATGGCACACCTCAAACACAAGGCCGGGCTACCGACTGATTTCTGGTCGCCCGAAGTGAAACTCTCGCGCTATACCGTAAAAAAGTGGAAGGAGTGAATCATGGACGAGGCCATACATGCCGATGAACGCCATCCGACCAAACACTGGCACAAGCTGGACGATGGTCGCATCCAGTGCGACATCTGCCCACGCGACTGCAAAATGCGCGAAGGCCAGCGCGGCGCCTGTTTCGTGCGCGGCGTGGCGGACGGGCAAGTGGTGCTCACCACTTACGGACGTTCCTCCGGTTTTTGCATAGATCCGATCGAAAAAAAACCGCTCAACCATTTCTTTCCCGGCTCCAGCGTGTTCTCCTTCGGCACGGCGGGGTGCAATCTCGCCTGCAAGTTCTGCCAGAACTGGGACATTTCGAAGTCGCGCGATATGGACAGGCTGATGGACAATGCCTCACCCGATGGCATCGCCCAATCAGCAAAAAAACATGGCTGCAAGAGCGTGGCATTTACCTACAACGACCCGGTGGTGTTCTTCGAGTATGCGCTGGACACGGCTGACGCCTGTCACGCGCAAGGGCTCCAGACCGTGGCCGTGACCGCAGGCTACATACACGATGCGCCGCGCCGCGAGCTTTACGCCAAAATGGATGCCGCCAACATAGACCTCAAAGGCTTCACCGACGAGTTCTATGTCAAGCTGTGCAGCGCACATTTGCAGCCCATCCTCGATACGCTGATTTATGTGCAGCATGAAACGAACTGCTGGCTGGAGATCACCACCCTGCTGATTCCCGGCCATAATGACAGCGATGCCGAACTCGCCGCGTTGTCGAAGTGGGTGATGCGGGAACTCGGGCCGGATGTGCCGCTGCATTTCTCCGCTTTCCATCCCGATTGGAAGATGCCGGACGTCTCCCCCACTCCGCCCGCCACGCTGACGCGCGCACGCCGCATCGCGCTGGATGCCGGGCTGCATCACGTCTACACCGGCAACGTGCATGACCTGGAAGGAGGCATCACTTATTGCACTTCGTGCCATGCGTCGCTCATCGAGCGCGACTGGTATCGGATCAACGCTTATCGGCTGACGGAAAGCGGCGCCTGCCCTCACTGCCACACGATATTGGCCGGGTGTTTTGGCAAATTCAGCGGGCAATTCGGGAGGATGAGGATTCCCGTGCAAATAGCTTTAACCTGACATTTTTTGCGGGGTTTTATAGCGCAGAATAAGGCGTATAGTGGTCACATAATATAAAACCGATAAGTATTACGCCATGCAGTCACCGTGCGTAAAGGAGAAGAGTAGCACCACACCCCGCGCGTTCCAGGCAGCGCGGCTTGTTTCAGACCGACTTTCACCGTGGCTGCTGCCCAGCGTTTTCCTTGCGATTCTGCACCGGTTCGCACCGTCAAACAGAGCGTCCGAAGGGGGAACTATCATGCAAAAAACACTCTTTGCTTTGGCGCTTATCTCCCTGCTCGCGGCCTGCCAGAAATCGCCGCAGCAAAACGCGGAGCCGCCCCGGAAAATCACTGTCGCCTACACTTGGCAGCCGCAAAGCACGCTGGTGCACGTCGCGGTGGCGAAAGGCTATTTCGCCGAGGAAGGGCTGGCTGCCCAACCGCTGATGCACACCTATGGCAAGGCGGCCCTGCAATCGGTGATCGAAGGCAAGGCGGACTTTGCCACCGTCGCGGAAACGCCCGTCATGTTCAATATACTCAAGGGCGAAAAGATTTTCGTGATCGCCAACATCGAGGCGAGCTCGATGAACAACGCGATCGTGGCAAGAAAGGACGCGGGCATTTCAAAGCCCGGCGACCTGAAGGGCAAGCGCATTGCCTACACGCCCGGCACTACATCGGAGTTTTTCCTTGACTCGCTGTTGACGGCCAATGGCCTCACGCGCAAGGAGACCCAGCCCGTCAGCCTGAAGCCTGAAGAATTCCAGGAGGCAATACTGGCGAAAAATGTGGATGCGGTATCCACCTGGAACTACCCGCTGACGCAGATAAAGCAGCAACTGGGAACTAACGGGATGATTTTCTTCGACCGGGAAATCTACACCGAGACATTCAACATCGCCGCACGACAGGATTTTATCCGCAACAACCCTGAGACCGCGAAGCGCTTTCTCCGCGCGCTGATCAAGGCCGAAAACTTTGTAGCGGAAAATCCTGAGGAAGCGCAAGCCATCATGGCGGCAGCCACAAAGATTGACCGCAGCCTCATCCACGAAGTATGGAACGCCTTCAACTACCACGTGGTACTCGACCAGACGCTGCTGATCACGCTGGAGGATGAAGCCCGCTGGGCGATGAGGAACAAGCTGACTGACCGGACAGACATGCCGGACTTTTCCTGTTGCATATATCCGGACAGCCTCAGGGCAGTCAAACCCGAAGCGATCCGGATGAACAGATAAACCATCATGCGCATCACCTCGCAATTGAAGATAAGCTCCACTTTGACGATCATCGCCGTCATCGTCATGACGCCGGTGCTCACCTGGTCGCTCGGAGAATTCAAGCACGCAAAAAACGACTACGTCATCGCCACCACGATCCTGGATAATTTTTTCGAACGCGCTTCCCTGCGGGACCAGTATTTTCTGTATCGCGAAGAACGTGTGCGGGTGCAGTGGGAGCAGAACAAGGCAATATCCGACCGCCTGTTGCAGCAGGCCATCAGGCAATTCCGGCGCGACGAAAACCAACAGACTCTGGAACGGCTGCGCCTGAATGTCGAGGATACCGCAGCCATTTTTCGCCGTGTCGCCAACAACACCAGGGCATTGAATGCCGCCACCGAAAACCGCCACGTTTACGAGGAACTCGACAGGCGGCTTTCCAGCCAACTGCTGCTGAAAGCCGCCGCAGTCCGCGATACGGCAACCGCCTTGAAGGATGCCAGCGCGCAGCAGGTCGAGACAACCTACAGACACCTGACCATCATCATCGGCTTGTTCGCATTCACGCTGGCGCTCGCCACCATCCTGACCTCCATGCACCTCCGCAGGATAATCCGCAAACGTCTGGCGCCGCTGCACGACGGGGCAAAGATCGTTGCCGACGGCAACCTGAACCACCGTATCGGGATGAGCGGCTCTGACGAATTTTCGGAACTGGCCCGCTCCATCAATGCCATGACGGACAAGCTCGCCGCAGAAATCAGCGCGCGCAAGGCGATTGAGGAAGACCTGCGCAATAACGCCCTGAGACTGGAGCTTGCCTTGCACGTTTCCAATTTCGGTATCTGGAATTGGGATTTTCGCAGCGGGGTTGTTTATCTCAGCCCGGAATACTATGCCATAACGGGATACCGGCCTGACGAAGTGGTCGCCGATTTTGAGTTCTTCAAATCCATCATCCATCCAGACGATCTCCCCTACGTTTTGAAGACGATGGAAGAGCACATGCAGGGACAGTCGGAACAAAGCGTTTTCGACTATCGCATCATCGCCCGGGACGGCACGGTCAAATACTTGATGGGGTGCGGCAAGATCGTGGAACGCGACTCAGTCGGCACTCCGCTCAGAATGGCGGGAAGCATCACCGACATAACCGAGCGCAAGCGGGTGGAGGAGACGCTGCACAAACTCTCCATCGCTGTCGAGCAAAGTCCCGCCTCAGTAATCATCACCGATCTGGAGGCCCGCATCCAGTACGTCAATCCGAGCTTCACCGAGGCCACCGGCTATAGCGCCGCCGAGGTGATCGGACAGAATCCGCGCATCCTGCAGTCGGGACAAATCTCCGGAGAAATCTTTCATGAATTGTGGAACAGTCTGACCGGCGGCCATCCGTGGCATGGCGAGCTCCTCAACAAGCGCAAGAATGGCGAACTGTATTGGGAAGAGACCCACATCGCTCCCGTTAAAAATCCGGCAGGCGCCATCACCCATTACGTCGCGATAAAAGTAGACATCTCGGAACGCAAGGCGATAGAGGAACGCCTGCACAACAGCGAGGAACGCTTGCAGGCCGTCCTGAAATCATCCGAAGTTGCCATTGCGTGGGCCGATAATGCCGGGGTGATTGAATATTTAAATCCGAAATTCGTCTCGCTGTTCGGCTACACCTTGAGCGATGTTCCGAACATCGAACAATGGTATCTGCATGCCTACCCAGATGCGGATTACCGGGTGCAAATCGTGGCGGAATGGAACGCAAAAATAGCCCGCTCCCTTCCGGAAAAATCCTCCATAGAGCAGATGGAAGTGGAAGTTACATGCAAAGATGGCTCCGTGTGCCACGCTCTGCTCATGGGGTCATGGTTCGGCAACCGATTGCTGGCGAACTTCAGCGATATCACCGAACGCAAACTTATCGAGGATCGCATCAAGGAATTGAACCGCGATTTTGTCTCCTTCCTGGAGAACACCAGCGACTTCATCTACTTCAAGGATGCAAGCAGCCGTTTCCGCTTCTGTAGTCAGGCTTTGGCCGACATCACGGGACACGCCAGTTGGCGCGACATGATAGGCAAGCACGACCTGGAGGTGTTCCCGCCGGACACCGCAAGGCTCAACCACGAAGAAGAGGTGCCAATATTCAATGAGGGCAAGCCGCTGCGGAACAAGATAGATCCTTACTATGACGCGGACGGCAGGCTGGGCTGGATCAGCACCAACAAGTGGCCGCTGCTGGATCATGCCGGCAAGGTGACCGGCCTGTTCGGGATTAGCCGCATCATCACCGAAAGCAGGCAGGCAGAGCAAGCCCTGCAAAGGGAAAGCGAGAAGAATCTGGCGCTGTTGCGCAATTCCAGCGACGGCATCCACATCCTCGACACGGAAGGCAATGTCATCGAGGCCAGCGATTCCTTCTGCGCCATGCTGGGCTATCAGCGCGACGAGGTGATCGGCATGAACGTGGCGCAATGGGATGCACAGTTCACCGATGCCGAGCGTGTCCAGGTCATCAAGCAACAATTCGCGCAACCAAGTCATGCACTGTTCACCACCCGCCACCGGCGCAAGGACGGCAGCGTCTTTGATGTCGAGGTCAGCGGCTTCCCGCTGGAGCTGGACGGCAAACCCGTGTTGTTCAACTCTTCGCGTGATATTACCAAACGCAAGGCCGCCGAAGACAGGTTGACCAGCAGCGAGGCTCGCCTGCGCGCTATCCTGGACAATGTGCCTTACCTGATCTGGCTGAAAGACACAGAGGGACGCTTTATCGCGGTGAACAAGGCCTTTTTCAAAACCACCGGCCTGGCGAAAATACAGGACGTACTGGGAAAAACCGACCTCGATCTGTACCCGGAACAACTGGCGCAGAAATACCGCGCCGACGATGCCGAGGTACTATCCACTCGCAGGCAGAAATTGACTGAAGAAATATTCATGGACAACGACAAAGTGCACGACAAAGTGCATTGGGTCGAAACCTTCAAGGCACCAATCATGGATATGAATGACAACCTGCTTGGCACTACCGGCTTTGCACAGGACATCACCGGACGGAAAAACGCAGAAGTGCAAATACGTCATCTGGCGCATTACGACACCCTGACCGACCTGCCCAACCGGACGCTGTTCAGCGACCGCTTGCAACAGGCTCTTGTCGCTGCCAGACGGGACAAGTCGTATCTGGCCTTGATGTTCATAGACCTGGATAAATTCAAGCCGATCAATGATACGCTGGGCCACCATGTGGGCGACCTGTTACTGAAAGAAGTCACCAAACGTATGCAGGATTGCGTGCGCGAGTCAGATACCATTGCGCGATTTGGCGGCGACGAATTCGTAGTGTTGTTGCCGGTAATAGAGGCCGAACAGGATGCGCTGCTGGTAGCCGAAAAAATACGCCACTCGCTCAACCAGCCTTTCGTGCTGGTTGGCCAAAACCTGAATATATCTTCCAGCACGGGCGTCGCCGTTTATCCTGAACACGGAAGCAACGAAACCGAACTGATCGGGAATGCCGATATCGCGATGTATCACGCCAAGGAAGGCGGGCGTAACAACGTTGTGTTGTATAGGGCGGACATGCGTGACAACCGTAATAACGGAACATAATGCTCACGCAGTCTGTCTTATTGGCATACAGTTTCCGAGAAGGAGAAGATCATGGACGTCCTGCGCAGCATCATGCTGTTCATCGGTATGATTGTATTGCTTGTCGTGTTGGGGCTGGTTTTTTTCGCCTCACACTGAGGGTCGTTGTACCGCGCTGAGCGGTGGCTATCAATGCATGAGTACGAGATAGTCGATCACCGCATAGATGATGAATCCGCCGCCCCATAGCAACGCTTCCCGCATGGAATCGCTGGAACAAACGCCCTGCCCCCGACAAGTCCAGAAGATTCCGGTGGTCAGCGCGCCTACCACAACCAACCCCAGCAGGAACATTTGAAGAGTGATGTTCATTTTCAGCACCTCCGACGGAAAGATACGTGGCACACTCAAATGGCAGAACGGAAGATTACCGCATCATGAAATATGATCATATATATCCGAATACATAGCTAACTCCCCGGAATATATAGGCAGGAAGCGTAACTCGCACTGCACCCAAGCTATAATTAATTCCGCATATTTCGTCCTGGAGGAGTCTGCCATGACACACAACCTGTTCAACACTCGAATATCCTTCGATCTTGCCGGAAGTCGCAAAGGCGAACTGTATTCGCTGCCCGCACTGGAAGCAGCAGGCGTAAGCAAGGTTTCCCGGCTTCCGGTCTCGATTCGCATAGTTCTGGAATCCGTGCTGCGCAATTGCGATGGCAGAAAAGTGACCGAACAGCACGTGCGCCAGTTGGCGAACTGGCATCCGAATGCGCCGCGCGTGGATGAGATCCCGTTCGTGGTGGCACGTGTCGTGTTGCAGGATTTCACGGGTGTACCGCTGCTTGTCGATCTCGCTGCCATGCGCGATGCCGCCGCCGCCCAAGGTAAGGATCCGAAAATCATAGAGCCGCTGGTACCGGTAGACCTGGTGGTGGATCACTCGGTGCAGGTGGATTACTATAACCTTCCGGATGCGCTCAAGCTCAACATGGAGCTGGAATTCAAGCGCAACGCCGAGCGTTACCGCCTCATGAAATGGGGCATGCAGGCGTTCAATACTTTCAAGGTAGTACCGCCCGGCATCGGCATCGTACATCAGGTGAACCTTGAATATCTTGCGCGCGGTGTATGGCACAAGGATGGCGTGTACTACCCGGATACTTTGGTCGGCACCGACTCCCACACCACCATGATCAACGGCATCGGCGTGGTTGGCTGGGGTGTTGGCGGCATCGAGGCGGAAGCCGGTATGCTGGGGCAGCCGGTATATATCCTCACGCCCGATGTCGTCGGCGTACATCTCAAGGAAAAACTGCGCGAAGGCGTTACTGCCACCGACCTGGTGCTGTCCATCACCGAGTTGTTGCGCCGTCAGAAAGTGGTGGGCAAATTCGTGGAGTTTTTTGGTGCGGGCACCGCCGCGCTCAGCGTGCCGGACCGCGCCACGATCGCGAATATGGCGCCGGAATACGGCGCGACCATGGGCTACTTTCCTGTAGACGATGTGACTGTGGACTACATGCATGCCACCGGGCGCTCTGCGCAAGAAGTGGATGCCTTGCAGTCCTGGTTCAAGGCTCAAGGCCTGTATGGCATCCCGCAGCCAGGCGAGATTGACTACAGCAGTGTGATAGAGCTTGATCTCTCCAGCATTGAACCTTCGCTTGCCGGTCCAAAACGTCCGCAGGATCGCGTGGCGTTATCCGGAATGAAGGAAACCTTTAACACGTTGTTCAGCAAGCCCGCAGCGGAAAACGGCTTCAACAAACCGGCGGCAGAACTGGGGCGGCGCTATGAAACTGCGCTGCACGAATACAGCGGTGAAGTATGCATTCCTGTCACGGGGGGCGGCTTGACCGACAGTAACAGCGCGCCATCCGGCCACCCAGCTACAGGCAGCCACAGCAGCAGCGCTGCCAGTGAGATCGAAATGCTGGATAGCCACCCGACTCCGGCACTGCACGCACAAAACGCGGAAGAAACAAAAGCAGTGATCGAAATCGGCCATGGCGACGTGCTGATCGCCGCAATCACGAGCTGCACCAACACCTCGAACCCGAGCGTACTGCTGGCAGCAGGGCTGCTGGCGAGAAAGGCCATAGCGAAAGGATTGCGCGTCAAACCTCATATAAAAACTTCGCTCGCTCCCGGCTCGCGCGTGGTGACGGAATATTTGCAGGCAGCAGGGTTGCTGGAGCCCTTGGCGCAACTCGGCTTCTGCCTGGTAGGCTATGGCTGCACCACCTGCATCGGCAATTCCGGTCCGCTGGATGCCAGGCTGGAAGAAGCCATCGTCGCCCATGATCTGATTGCGGTTGCCGTACTCTCGGGCAACCGCAATTTCGAAGCGCGCATCCACGCCAACATCAAAGCCAACTACCTCGCATCGCCGCCGCTGGTGGTAGCCTACGCCATCGCCGGTCGAGTAAACATCAATCTGGACAGCGAGCCTCTGGGCACCGGCAAGGATGGGCAGCCTGTATATTTGAAAGACATCTGGCCCAATAGCCACGAAGTCGGGACGATGATGCAGTATGCGACCGACCCTGCTGTATACCAAAGGCTCTATTCCAATTTCACCCAGGATCTGCCGTTGTGGAATTCCATCCAGGCGCCTGTCGGCAACCTCTACCAGTGGGATGCGTCCACCTACATCGCGCGTCCCCCATTCTTCGATAATTTCGGCAAAACCGGCGTTGGCATCCGCAACATCACTGGGGCAAAAGCTTTGGCGCTGCTCGGCGACTCGGTTACCACCGATCACATCAGCCCGGCGGGCAGCTTCAAGCCCACCACGCCAGCAGGCCACTATCTGCAAAGCCACAAGGTGGCAGTTCCGGATTTCAACAGCTACGGCGCACGGCGCGGCAACCACGAAGTGATGATGCGCGGCACCTTTGCCAACGTGCGCATCAAGAACCTGATGCTGCCGCCCGGAGATGATGGTAGCCGTATCGAAGGCGGCTACACGCTATACCACGGCGAACAGATGGCGATCTACGACGCCGCGATGAAGCACATGGCGGACGGTACGCCCACCGTGATATTCGCAGGCGAGGAATACGGCACTGGCTCGTCGCGCGATTGGGCGGCGAAAGGTACTCAGCTACTCGGCGTGAGGGCTGTAATCGCCAGATCCTACGAACGCATCCATCGCAGCAATCTGGTGGGCATGGGCGTGTTGCCCTTGCAATTTAAAGGCAGTGACAGCGTTACCGCGCTCAACCTGATCGGCGACGAAACTTTCGACCTGTCTGGCCTGAATGAAAACATGAAACCGCAGCAGGACGTGATGCTTGCCATACACCGCAAGGATGGCAGCACCCGGCAGGTTGCGCTGCTGCTGCGCATAGACACGCCGATCGAGGTGGACTATTACCGTAATGGCGGCATCCTGCCTTATGTGCTGCAGGAATTGATTGCCCGCTAAACAGAGAGGATATCTCCCTCTATTAAAGCTTTTGACACCCCTGCCGTTAATGTTAATGTTCGTGCTGCATAGAACTATAAAATGATTCATCCGGGGAGCAGGTTAGAGCATGAAAATCAATACGCCAGTAACCAACAATGAAGTCTTCATGCAGCCTGGGCGGCCTATCGTCAGCAAGACTGACCTCAAGGGCATCATAACCTACGCCAACCAGACGTTCATAGACATCAGCGGTTACAGCCGCGAAGAGCTGATCGGCAAAAACCACAACATCGTGCGCCACCCGGACATGCCGGCTGGAGCTTTTGCCTGGCTGTGGGACACGATACAGCAGGATCTGCCATGGCGCGGCATCGTAAAAAATCGCTGCAAGAATGGCGATTTTTACTGGGTGGAAGCCTATGCCACTCCTATCAAGGAAAATGGGCGCACCGTTGGCTACATGTCGGTGCGCAACATTCCGGATCGCGCCGAGGTCAAGGCTTGCGACGCCCTGTACAAGGAAATCCGCGAAGGCCGCGCAGGCTTGCCCAAGCGAGGTTTCAGGCTGGACGATGTCTCTTTCCAGACCAAACTCAACGTCATCTTCATCACCATGGCCGTCATGCTGGGCGGCAGCAACCTGTATTACTTCCTGGAAGCCAAGACCACGCTGGAACAGATAGTCGCCTCCGTGGCCGGTGTTGGCACCCTGCTCACCATCGTCGCGCGCGTATGGCTGGGCGGCACGGTCAACCGCTTCCTTGGCAAGGCGCGCTACGCGCTGACCCAGATCGCCGAAGGTAATTTCAAGTTTACGGTCAGCGTGGACAGCCGCGATGAGTTCGGCCACATCCTGAACGAACTGGAATCCATGCGCATCAACCTGCGCGCCATCATCGCCGATGTGATGCTGGCAGCCAAAAACGTGGAAGCCGGCTCGCAAAATGTCGAGACCGAAATGCAAGGTGTGTTACAGCGCTCGAACAGCCAGGCTGAACGTGTCATGGGTGCCAGCACGGCTGTCGAGCAGATGCACAGCTCCATCGAGACCGCCAGCGACCATACCAAGACATCAGAGCAGATGGCTAATGTGACCATGGACATCGTGCGCGACGGCAGTCAAAAGATGGATCACAGCATCGCTTCCGTGGAACGCATCGTATCGGTGGTAAACGAATCCCGAGCCACCATACTCAACCTGCACGAATCCATTCAGCGTATCGAGCAGCTCACCCAGACTATCAAGGATGTGGCCGAACAAACCAATCTGCTCGCCCTCAATGCGGCGATCGAAGCGGCGCGCGCCGGAGAACAGGGGCGCGGTTTTGCAGTGGTAGCCGACGAAGTGCGCAAACTGGCGGAACGAACCGCGCGCAGCACCGTGGACATCAGCAGTACGGTAAACGGAATCCAGCAGGCGACTGAAGCCGCCGTCAGCTCCATGGACAACGCAGTCACCGAGGTGGGTCGCAGCACTACGCTGATCCAGGAAAGCAGCGCCAGCCTGGCAGACATCCTTGACGCCACCAACAAGGAAATGGAAATGGCGCACGAAATATCCATGATGCTGCAACAACAGACGGTCGCGGCAGAAGATGTGGCGCGCAACATGTCCGATATCCAGATGCTGGCAACCAGCAATACCGACAGCATACGCAGCACTGAAAGCACCACCGAACAACTCACGCATACTGCTACCGAGTTAAGCCTGCTGGTCAAACATTTCGAGAAGTCGCTATAGCCGCATGGGGCGCCCCCTTTATGCGGGGCGCATGAGTTCTTCGCAGCGGTCAGCGATCCTGGCTATCCTGTCCTGCTGGCTCTCGTGTGCATATTTCGCGGCGAACTCGCGCGCGCGCTGCCCGAATCCCGGTTCCGATAACAGGCGTCCGAGCGGTGCGGCATAATCGCAGTTCGGTACTTCCGAATTGACCAGCAGCCCCGCTCCCATGTTTTGCACGTTCAAAGCCAGCAGGAATTGTTCCAGTTGTCCGGGCAACAACAGCAAAGGTATCCCCGCCAACAGCACAGCCGAAACTGTCCCATGCCCGGCATTGCATACCACGACATCACACTGCCTGCCCAGGGTGGAAAAATCCACCGGAGCCGCAGAGAAGGCCAACTGCTGCGACTGGTAACGCGCGATCAGGCCGGGGGAGATACCCGGCGCGTAGACCAGCACCCGCGCGGGCGCAACTGCCAGTGTCTGCAACACCCTTTCCAGTCCTTCATAATTCTTGTCCAGATAGGCGAACACGCGTTTGCTGCCATCAAGCGGCCACGCCGGCGTGTGGCCGACGCCGTAAGCATAGCGGGCGCCCCAGTAACGCGCGTTGCCATCGCGCGCCGGGAAATGATCCAGCTCACGAAAGGTACAGAGAAAATCTTCCTCGACATCGAATATTCCCGCCAACCTGTCCAACGGCGCCACCCCATGCCGTTGCAACGCGGCATTGGCTGCCGCCAGCACCTGCGCCTCGTTCGCCTCTATCTGCTGCATCGGATGCTGCATCCACCATCGCATCGGAGGAAAAGGCGTCGTGCGCGGTGGCGAATAGAAACCTGTACCATACAAAGCCTTGGGGGTTGGCATGCCTCTGGACGCAAGCAGCGCGGCAGGGGCATGGTCGAAAATCAGCAATTGCGGCGCAACCAGGGTGTACAGATTACGCCAGGCATTGACCATGCTGTTCAGCCCTTCAGCATCCGCGAACCCGAACCCCATCAATATCTCGGCATAGCTCATCGGGGGCGCCGCCCTCCCCTCCCCTTGCCAGATCGGCGCTTGCAGCAGCGGAAAGCCCGCGCCCTTCATCACCGACTCAACCCTGGAAAGGTCGCGCAACACCAGGATGGGTTCATGGCCGCGCTTGCGCAACTCCTGCGCCAGCGGGATAAAACCTCCCACATGCCCGAGGTTGGCGCCCAGCTCCCATATCAGCAAGACACGGCTCAATTGTGCCCCCGCCCGTAAACCCTGATCATGCCGCCGCCCCTTGCAACAACTGCTCCAGCCGCAAACGCCCATGCGGGCTGGCCATCACCATCAGCACATCGCCGTCATGCACGACATGCTGCGGGGTCGGATTGAACACCCATTTTCCATCTTGCCGAACGGCCAGCACAATATAGTCATGCGAAACAGAATATAAATTGGACAACGACTTGCCGGAAAAACCCTGCGGGATGCGGATCTCTTCCATGCGCAGGTTATCTTCCGACTTGATCATCTCATCCAGAAAAGACATCACATGCGGGCGCACCATCGCCGACACAATGCGCAAGCCTCCGGTGAAATCCGGCGATACGATCTCGTCCGCTCCGGCGCGGCGCGTCTTCTCAATGTTGCGCACGTCATGGCAGCGCGCCACCACGCGCAGCGCCGGATTGAGCTGCTTGGCACTCAGGCTGATAACCAGATTCTGGCTATCGTCCGATGCCACCGCAAACACGCCGCGCGCCCGGTTGATTCCGGCCGCGAGCAAAATATCATTATCGGTGGCATCGCCGAGCAGATATAGCTGCTCCGGATGGCGGTCGATATAATTTTCGATCTGTGCCTGGTTCGCATCGATGATCACACAGTGGCGCCCTGTCATAGCCAGTTCGTGCACCACATTGCTGCCCACGCGACCCACGCCGCATACGATGTAATGATCTTTCAGCTTTGCTATCTTGTTCAGCATCTTCTTTCTCCGCCACGCATGATTGATGTCGCTTTCCAATATGAATGCCGTCACGGCGGACAGTGTATACGTCATCGTACCTATCCCCAGTACCGCGATAAACACCGTGAACAGCCTGCCGCCGGGACTATCGGAAAGATCGACGACCTCACCATAACCTATGGTGGCAACGGTGATGAAGGTCATGTAAAAACAGTCCACCCAACTGTACTGCGGACCGCCTATGATGCGGTAACCCACCGTGCCGATCAGCATGATCAGCAGCATCGCCAGCAAAGCACCCGCCAGGCCCAGATAAACGCGCGAGGAAGTGAACTCGGTCAGTTTCATCGTCCGCCCATCTTCTTATTCACTGGGAATGTCGCCATCCGGAAACAGCGCTTCGGAAAAACCGAAACGTCGCAGGTCGCGCATGCGCATCGGATACAGGATGCCGTCCAGATGATCGCACTCATGCTGCACCACGCGCGCGTGGAAACCGCTTACCGTATGATCCATCAACACGCCATACTCATCGCGCCCCTGATAGCGCAGGGTCTTGTAACGCGGCACCAGTCCGCGCATCCCCGGCACGCTCAGGCAGCCTTCCCAGTCTTCTGCCATGTCATCGGTCAGCGGCGTAATGACAGGGTTGATCAGTATCGTATCCGGCACCGCTTCCGCATCAGGATAGCGCGGACTGGCTTGCGCACCGAAGATCACCACGCGCAGATTCACGCCGATTTGCGGCGCGGCCAGCCCCACCCCATCGAGCGCCTGCATGGTATCGCGCATGTCGGCCAGCAGTGCATGCAACCCGGGCGTATCGAAGACATCTACCTCCTCTGCGCGGCGCAAAAGACGAACGTCGCCCATGCGCAAAACCTGCTTAATCGTCATCGCACCCCACCAGGCATTCCAGTATATTGCGCACCCTTGCCATCGCTGGCTGCGTCACCGTCGCCACCGTTTCCAGATGTATGGCATCACGGCTGTCGCCGCGTCCGGCAGCATGGTTCACTACCACCGCGATGGCGGCATAGGCCAGGCCCAATTCCCTGGCCAGCGCCGCTTCCGGCATTCCGGTCATGCCCACCATGTCTGCGCCGTCGCCCTCATAACGCGTGATCTCCGCCGCCGTTTCCAGGCGCGGCCCCTGCGTTGCGGCATAAGCCCCGCCGTCCACACAAGCCTCTCCAGCGATGCTCGCGGCTTCCAGTATGCGGCGGCGCAGATCCTGGTCGTATGGCCAAGTGAAATCTATATGCGTCACCGAACGTTCGCGCCCGTCAAAATAAGTAAACGCGCGACCATGGGTGTAATCGATGATCTGGTCGGGCACGGCGATGACACCGGGAACCAGATCGGCGCGAATACCGCCGACCGACGCGACCGACACTACGCGTTTCGCGCCCTGCTCATGCAGCGCCCACAGATTGGCGCGGTAATTCACCTCATGCGGCGGAATGGTATGGCCGTAACCGTGGCGCGCGAGAAATATCACCTCGTGCTGCTTGATCGTGCCGAACGTGATCGCGCCGGACGGCTCGCCATAAGGCGTGCGCATCACCTGCCGGTGCGTGATTTCCAGATTGGCCAACTGCGTCAGCCCCGTTCCGCCTATGATTGCTAACATCGTTACTCCAGTTGCAAGTTGAGAAACAAAAACTGCCATTTTTTAACCACGGAAAACTGCTAGTAATTCCACCAGTTTTCCGTGGTTAAAATTTTTCCGCGTCATTCCTTTACCGCATAGATCGCGGGCAGGTTGCGCCACGCGCCATGTATGTCCATGCCGAAACCGAACACGAAACGATCCGGCAATTCCATGCCGACAAAATCCGCGCGCATCGCCTTGGGCCTGCCAATCAGTTTGTCGGCAAATACGGCGCTGTAAAAACCTGCCGCCCCCAATTCCAGCACGCGCTGTTTGATCGCGGCCAGCGTCTCGCCTTCATCGAGGATGTCGTCCACTACCAGCACCACTCTGCCGCGCACGTTCTCGCGCGGCTCCACTTTCCAGTGTAATTCTCCGCCCTGTCTGTTGCTGCCATAACGCGAAACGTGGACATAGTCGAAATCCAGCGGAAAGTTAAGCAGCGGCAGCAATTGCCCGGTGAACACTACTGCCCCCCCCATCACCGACAACACCAGCGGATGCACATCGGCCAACGCGGCATTGACCGCTGCCGCCACTCCCGCCACCGCCCCATTTACCTCGTGTTCGGTGCGGATCAGATCGGCCTGTTGCAGGATGTCGAGCGCTTCGCTATTACTGATCATTTTACCGTAGCGAGATAAGCGGAGAATTCGTCGCGCAATTCCGGATGCTTCAGCCCAAACGCCACCTGCGCCTGCAAATAACCCAACTTGGAACCGCAGTCGTAACGTATGCCGTCGAAGCGATAGGCCAGCAACTGCTCCTCGCGCATCAACGCGGCGATGCCGTCAGTCAACTGGATCTCGCCGCCCGATCCCGGCCGCACCTGCGCCAGATGATGAAAGATGCGCGGCGTCAGGATGTAGCGCCCGACCACCGCCAAGGTGGAAGGCGCCACCTCGGGCGCCGGCTTCTCCACGATGCCGCTGACCCGTTCTACATTTTTTTCCAGATTGGTGCTGCTGACGATGCCGTAGCTCTTCGTCTGTGAGCGCGGCACATCCTGCACGCCGAGTATGGAACACTGATACTGCGCATAGACATCCACCATCTGTTTGACTATGGGTACTTCCCCGTCTATCAGATCGTCGGCCAGAATCACCGCGAACGCTTCATCCTGCACCACCGGCTGCGCGCACAGCACCGCATGTCCCAACCCCAATGCTTCGGTCTGGCGGATGTAGATGCAGTTCACATGCTTGGGAATCACTTCCTGCACGATGCGCAGCAACTCGTCCTTGCCACGCGCGGCCAGCTCCGCCTCCAGTTCGTAAGCCTTGTCGAAATGATCCTCGATGGCGCGCTTGTTGCGCCCGGTGATGAACACCATATCGGTGATCCCCGCCGCCACCGCCTCCTCCACCGCATACTGGATCAGCGGCTTCTCCACCACCGGCATCATCTCTTTCGGACTGGCCTTGGTCGCGGGCAGGAAGCGGCTGCCCATACCGGCGACCGGAAAAACAGCTTTCGTTATCTTCTTCATTCCTGCTCTCCCTCCGTAGGGCGGGCTTTGCCCGCCGTGTCGGGCCGAGCCCGACCTACCATGTTTATCAATCCCGTTTCATCCAGCACTGGCACGTTTAATTCGCGCGCCTTGTCCAGCTTGCTGCCTGCTTCCGCCCCCGCCACCACGTAATCGGTCTTCTTCGACACGCTGCCTGCCACTTTTGCGCCGAGCGCTTCCAGCTTCTCCTTGGCTTCTTCGCGGCTCATGGTGGGAAGTGTACCAGTCAACACGAAGGTCTTGCCGCTCAACGGCAATTCGCGAACCATCTCGCCCTCCTGTTCCGGCCACTGCATGCCTGCCGCGCGCAGTTGGGCTATCACTTCCCTGTTATGCGGCTCGCCAAAAAATGCAGTAATACTTTGTGCCACTATTGGCCCCACATCCGGTACTTGTTGCAGCCGTTCTTCGTCCGCAGCGATGAGCTTATCCAGAGAGCCGAAATGCCGTGCCAAATCTTTCGCCGTCGTCTCGCCCACATTGCGGATGCCTAGCGCATAGATGAAACGCGCCAGCGTGGTGTACTTGCTCTGATCTATCGCGGCAATCAGGTTCAGCGCGGATTTTTCGCCCATGCGCTCCAGATCGGCGAGCGCAATCATGCCCAGCGTGTAGATGTCGGCGGGCGTATGCACCAATTGCATGTCTACCAGTTGCTCCACCAGCTTGTCGCCCAGCCCTTCGATGTCCAGCGCGCGGCGGCCGGCGAAGTGCAGCAAGGCCTGCTTGCGCTGCGCCGGACAGAACAGGCCGCCAGTACAACGCCAATCGGCTTCGCCTTCCTCGCGCACGATGGCGCTGCCGCACACCGGGCATTTGCCCTCCAGGCGTTTGGACAGGTCGAACGGCTCGCCCACTTCTGCGGGACGCCTATCCAGCACCACAGCCACTACTTCCGGGATCACGTCGCCCGCGCGGCGCACGATCACGGTGTCGCCGATGCGCACATCCTTGCGCCTTGTTTCGTCTTCGTTGTGCAGCGTGGCATTGCTGACCGTGGTGCCGCCGACGAACACCGGCTCCAGTTTGGCCACTGGTGTCAGTTTTCCGGTGCGTCCGACCTGGATGTCGATGTCGCGCACTACGGTGAGCTGTTCTTCCGCCGGGAACTTGTGCGCCACCGCCCAACGCGGCTCGCGCGACACAAAGCCTAGCCTCTCTTGCAAGGCCAAGCTGTTGACCTTATAGACCACGCCATCGATATCGAACGGCAGGCTGTCGCGCTTGATGGCAATGTCGCGATGGAACTCCACCAACCCTTGCGCGCCCTGCACTACCCTGTGCTCACGATTTACTGGAAAACCCCATGCATCCAATTGGTCCAGCACTTCTTTATGCGTCGCGCGCCAATCCCAACCTTGCACCTTCTCACCAAGCCCGTAAGCAAAGAACTTCAGCGGACGCCGCGCAGCCAAAGCCGGATCAAGTTGGCGGATACTGCCTGCCGCGCCATTGCGTGGATTCACCAGTGTCGGCAACCCTAGCTCGCGCTGCTTTTCGTTGTAATCTTCAAAGTCGTCGCGGCGCATGTATATCTCACCGCGCACTTCCACGACACTGGGCCTGCCCCCTTCCAGCAATAACGGAATCTGGCGGATGGCGTGCTTAACGTTCTGCGTTACATCCTCGCCAGTTTCGCCATCGCCACGCGTTGCGGCCTGCACCAGCACACCTTCTTCATAACGCAGGTTGATGGCCAGGCCATCGAATTTCAGCTCGCACACATACTCGACTGGCAGATCACTCTCGCCCAGACCGAGCTCTTTGCGCACACGCGTATCGAAGGCAACCGCCCCCTGGTCGCTGATGTCGGTCTCGGTGCGTATGGAAAGCATGGGTACGGCATGAAGCACCGGCTGGAACATTTCCAGCGGCTTGCCGCCAACGCGTTGGGTGGGAGAGTCAGGGCGGTGCAATTCCGGATACTGTTCTTCCAGCGCCTGCAACTCTTGAAACAGCTTGTCATATTCCGCATCGGGTATGGCAGGGGAATCCAGCACGTAATACCGGTACTCGTGGAATCTGATCTCATCACGCAGCCTGGCAGCGCGACGGACTTGCTCTTGACTCACCATCAGGAAAACAGCCTGCGCGCCTGCACGCTGCCGGGTGGGATGCCGCCGACCTGCATCTGGCTCTCTATGGCGGATATTTGTTTGCGTATGTGGGCGATGCCTGGCTCGCCCAACGCCACGTGGTTGTCGTCCACCACGGCGGCATGCAGGTCCATCGCCAGTTGCCGCGCCAGCACTGCCATTTCGACGAAGCGTTGCACCGGGTGTTCCACGCGCGGCACGTCCATCAACAGGGTCAGCCCATCCACCCACATCTGGTTCAGGGTGTGATGCTGGAACGGCGCATCGCCGTAATTGGCCAGACTGAACAGGGTATGCCCGCCCGCATCGAACATGTGGAACGAGCCGTCCGCCTGCAAACTCATGCCATGCAGCCCGGCCGCGCGCGCCACATCGCCTCCGGAGAATTTGCGCTCGCCGTTGGGTACGATGTTGAGTCCTATCACCTGATCGACGTCGGCGCAAAAACTGTCCAGTTGCACGGCACGTGCCGCAGCCGCAGCCACGTCGGGCAATTCGGCCTGTGCCTGGAAGCGCGCCGCGATGTCGCGCACCAGATTGCGGAAGTCTTCCAGCCGCGCTTCGCTCACCGCCCCGGCACGGTCAGCCAGTTGCAGCGACAGCTTGAACGCGTAATAGGAAAACAGGCTTTCCGGTATCACCTTCTCCCACTCGCCGCCCGCCGCATTCAGTCCGCAGGCATACACGGTCTTGCCGAAATCGAATCGCTGTTGCCACAGGGGCGCCAGCGCATGGGCACTCTCCGGGCCAAGGAAGGAAAGCACGGTGACGTAATCGGTAGCCGCATCCGGGAAGATGGACACGCCATCCACGGCATTGGCGCCATGGGACAGAGCTATCGCGGCGGCCACCTCCTCTTCCGCCACATCCTCCTCCAGGGCATGCTCCACCTTGTCTGCCAGCGGCCCGGCAACCGGCTCATCCACGAAACGGGCTGCGGTTTCCGAAGTCAGGGCATCTGCGTGCGCCGGTTCGAACACCGTACCATATTTGCGTTTAAAGCTGCGTTGCTGCCTCCAGTTGTAGCCGAGCACTGCCAGCACAACTATCACACCGACAGCCAGCAGGCTGATTTGCAATTCATTCATTTCATGTACCGTAAAACTCCATGGGCAAGCTGTGCGAACCCTATAGCGGTCTGCAAGCCCACCCTGCAAAAACCTTCGCCATGCGGCGGATTATCTCAAGCACACCGCCAAATGGCAAAGCCGCCCACCTTATCTCCCGAGATGGCGCCGGAAAAATGCGACGAATTCGTCCGGCGGCACGGGCTTGCTGAAATAGTATCCCTGTATCTCGTCACAACCATATTGCGCCAGCATATCCAGTTGCGCGCTCGTTTCCACGCCTTCTGCCATGGGCTTGAGGTTGAGGTTCCGGGCCATGTTGATGATGGTGCTGACCAGCGCCGCATCAGCTTGATCTTCCATCATGTCGCGCACGAAAGACTGGTCTATCTTGAGCTTGTCTATCGGTAACAGCTTGAGATAGCCCAGGCTGGAATAGCCCGTACCGAAATCGTCCATCGCCAGTTTCACCCCCAGATCCTTCAACTCATACAGCAGCAGGATGGCGGCTTCCGAATCGCGGATCACCGCGCTCTCGGTGATTTCCAGTTCCAGGCCTGATGGCGGCAACCCGCTTTCGTACAGGGCATTCAGTATGACTTCGCCGAGATTTTTCTGGCGAAACTGCACCGCCGACAGGTTGACCGCCACGGTGATGGGCGGCAGGCCGAGCTTGCGCCACGCCATATTCTGGCGGCAGGCTTCGCGCAGCACCCATTCGCCTATCGGCACAATCATGCCGCTCTCTTCGGCGATAGGAATGAATTGCCCCGGCATAATCATGCCCGCTCCCGGATTATTCCAGCGCAACAACGCTTCCACCCCTATGATGTCGCCACTGGCGCGATCCACCTGCGGCTGATAATGCAGCAGAAATTCGTTACGCTCCAGCGCATGGTGCAGTTTCATTTCCGTGGCGCTACGCTCCATTGCGCGCGTGGTCATATTGCGGGTGAAGAACTGGAAATTATTGCGCCCGCATTCCTTGGCGTGATACATCGCCGTATCGGCATGCTTGAGCAGTGTGTCGCCATCGGCGCCATCTTCCGGATACAGGCTGATGCCTATGCTGGTAGTCACCTCGACCTCAAGCTCCTCGATTGAATAGGAGCCGGCAACGGCCCGCAGCAGCTTGATAGCGATGGACGGCACGTCGTCCGCCGACACCAGTTCCGGCAACACGATAACGAATTCATCTCCGCCCTGGCGGCATACCGTATCGCTGGCGCGACTTGCGCCACTGATGCGCGCAGCGACTTCCCGCAACAGTTTGTCGCCGATCAAATGCCCCAGCGTATCGTTGATGGACTTGAAGCGGTCCAGGTCGAAGAACAGAACTGCCACCTTGAGTTTTTCGCGTTCTGCGTGGCGGATCGCCTGCTCCAGCCGATCCTGCAACAGCATGCGATTGGGCAGGCCGGTGAGAAAATCGTGCTGCGCGACGTGGATGATGCGTTCCTCCGCCGCCTTGCGCGCGCTGATGTCGGAAAACAAAGCGATGTAGTAACTGACCTCGCCGCTCTCGTCATTGATAGTGCTGATGCTCAGCCATGCCACATAACTCTCGCCATTTTTGCGCCGGTCTATGATCTCGCCTTGCCACTTCCCGGTCTCATTGATGTTGCTCCACATCTCCTCATAGAACACCTCATCCATCAGGCCGGAATGCAGCACGCGCGGGTTCTTGCCCATGACTTCCTCGGCGCTGTAACCGGTGATGGCGAGAAATGCCGGATTGACGAACACGATGTTCCTGTCGACATCCGTGATCGTGATGGCTTCATTGGCATGGCTGACCACCCGCAGGAACAGTTGCAGTTGCACATCGGCTTCCTTGCGCGCAGTAACATCTTCCTGCACCGCGACGAAATGCGTAACTTCCCCCTCCTCGTCGCGCACCGGGGTGATGATGATCGAATCCCAGTACAAGCTGCCATCCTTGCGCTGGTTCTGTATCTCGCCACGCCAGACCGCCCCGGCCCTGAGCGTCTCCCACATTCCCTGGTACACCTCTCCGGGGGTAAAACCGGACTGGAGCAGACTGGTTTTCTTTCCTATGGCCTCTTCCCGCGCATAACCTGTGGTGACGGTGAAAGCCGGATTGACGTATTCGATCAAACCATCCCGGTTGGTGATAATAATGCTGGACGCACTCTGCTCCACGGCCTGCGACAGTTCGCGCACCTGAGCCGACGATTGCACAAGGGCGTGCATCATGCTGTCAAAGGACATCCCCAGCCGCCCGATCTCGTCATGGCCGGATACGCCCGAATGAATCATCTTGCCCCAATGCTGTTCCGCCCGTTCCATGGCTTGCAGCAGTTTTCCAACGCGGCGCGAAACGACGAGATGCAGGATGAGCCAGAACAGCAAGGCCACCATGCCAACCATGGAACTGATTTGCAGCATCCAGCGATCCGTGCGCGCATAACGTTCGTCCAGCATGGAAGATGTATCTGTCGCCCAGAATAGCGTGCCCGTACGGCGCGACTCCAGAATGGCGCCTTCCGTAGAGTCGAAGAGAACGGGATAAACCGATACCACCAGCCTGTGGTCGCTAGACAAGCGGGTCTGTCCGTCCGGTGGCTCCCCTTTCCCGGCATAGCCGGCATACAGTGCGATGCTCGTCGCCTCCCGCCCCACCCAGGACATCTCGGATGCGGCGAGCACTTTGCCGTGTTCGTCCGCCAGCAATGCTGCACGGATATTGGCATGCGGGCTCAATTCGGAAAACTTCACCTGGATGTGCGGCATGTCCATGCGGCGCAAGAAATACTCCAGGTCGGACTGCAAGGCTATGGCCGATGCGGCCTGCCCGCGCAACATGTCGCCTTCCGTCTCCAGCCGGTCATGCCGCAAAGCGACCCGGTACATATAGCCCAGAATCACCGTGGTCAACAGCAGCAACATCAGCGGCAACTGCGCGCGCAGTGAAAACAGATGCTGCCGGAACGAAACTCCGGCAGCGCTTATTCCGGTTTCCCTCCCCTGTCGGGGTGTGCTCACGGCACAGCCCCTGCAAGCAGCGAAGCATCCACCAGGGCTGCGGCGTCAGCTCCAATCTGCAACGATCCGCTGTTCAACATGAAACGCTGCACTGCGTCTATGCTGGAAGCGACTTGCGGCGCATCGCCCGTCAACAGTTCGCGGTTGTGCGCCATGTCGTATAGCACGATGCCTTTCAATGCCTGCTCGAATTGTGCGGGCTCGATGTGTTCACGTTGCGCCATGGCCTGTATGGCCTTGCCGCGATCCGTTTGCATGGCAGCCAGCGCGCGGCTCCAGCCTTGCAGCAATTGTCCCAGTTCCTTGTGGTACTGACCGATATATTCATCGCGCGTCACCAGCACGTCCAGTATCTTCCCCGGCACCTGCGAGCTGTCGTACAAATGCGTCGCGCCCAACGCAAGCAAGCGCGTCTTGACCGGCTCGAAGCTGACTACCGCATCCACACTGCGCAAGCGGAACGCCGCCTCCTGTTCGTTCACCGGCAAAGGCACAATGTTCAGTTGTTGCGCCTGCATGCCCGCGCTCTGTAGCGCGAGGTTCAGGAAATAGGCGCCCAGCGCCGTGCGTTCCACACCTACGCGGTGTCCCTGCAATTGCTGCAAGCTGGTGATGCCGGGTTGCCCCAGGATCGCGTCGGCGCCATTCGAGGCATCGAACAGCAGGATGATTTTCAGATCGGGAATGTCGCGGTGCAGCCTCAGCGCCTCATCCAGCGTGAGCGCGGCCACCTGCAGCAAGCCATTGCGGAAAGCCTGCGACACTTCGGACGCATTGCCGAATTCCGCCAGATGCACACTGTCTGCGGGCAGGTAGCCCAGATCGCGCGCCAGATAGACCGGCTCGTAGCCCGGCCAGATATTGGCTCCGAACACCAGTTGCTGTTTTGCGCCCTTGTCGCAGGATGCGAGTAACGCAGATAGCAACGCCACGACAATTATTGTGAATATTCTATTTGTCATCACGTTCATATTTCTCCCCAAACGCAATGTACCTGCGCGCAGCACGCTAGGCAAGCGGCAATTCACCCGTCTCCGCACCGATGGAGGCGACCTCATGCACGGCCTTTACGAACTCCGCCTGCTCGTGCAATTGCACCAGCGTCTCGGGGTGCGGGCGCCCGCGCATCTGCGCCAGACGCGCCTTGCTGGTCACCGGCATGTCCCAGTGCAAACCGGCGAGCAACTCATCCGCCGAGGCCGGCTTGTTGCACACCAGCACCATATCGCATCCCGCGTTCAATGCGGCCCCCGCGCGCTGCACGATGCCGCCCGCTACCGTCGCGCCTTCCATGCTCAGGTCGTCGCTGAAGATGCAGCCCTCGAAGCCGAGTTCGCCGCGCAGAACTTTTTTCAGCCATACCTCGGAGAACCCGGCCGGTTTATCGTCCACCCTGGGGTAGATCACATGCGCGGGCATCACCGCCGTCAGGCCGTAGTTCACCATGCGCCGGAACGGGATCAGGTCGCACATCTCGATGTCGGTATAACTGCGCTCGTCCACGGGTATTTCGAGATGCGAATCGGCGCGCACGAAACCATGTCCGGGAAAATGCTTGCCCACCGTATGCATGCCGCCCTGGCGCAAGCCTTGCAGCAGGCTATGCGCCAGCTCGGCGATGGCCTCCGGCTCGGTATGGAAAGCGCGGTCGCCGATCACGGAGCTCGAACCGAAATCCACATCCAGCACCGGCGTAAAACTGAAATCCACGCCCTGTGCGCGCAACTCGGCGGCCATCACATAACCCGCCTGCTGCGCCAGATGCTTGGCGCGTTTGGGATGTTCATCCCAGATTTTTCCCAGCTCGCGCATGGCCGGGATGCGCGTGAAGCCCTCGCGAAAACGCTGCACCCGCCCGCCCTCGTGATCCACCGCGATCAGCAGCGGCGGGTTGCGCAGCGCGTGGATGCCGGCAGTCAGCTCGGCCAACTGGCGCGGCGATTCGTAATTGCGCGCAAACAGGATCACGCCCCCCACCAGCGGATGACGCAAGCGCGCCTCGTCCTCCGCCGTTAATTCAGTTCCTGCCACATCCAGCATGACCGGGCCGATACCCATGAACACTCCTTCAAATGTAGGGTGGGCTTTGCCCACCGTGTCGGGCAAAGCCCGACCTACGTTAACTGTTTTCTTTTTCCAATACCACGAACGCCACGGCCGTATCTTTTTCGTCGCTGATGCTGAGGTGGCAGCGCGTCACGCCCATCTGCGCGATATGCTGCGCCAGGATTGCATCGAATGCGAGCAGCGGTTTTCCCTGCTCATCATGTTCGATACCGATACGGCGCAGTGTGACCGCACCGCGCAAACCGCTACCCAGCGCCTTGGCGCAAGCCTCCTTCGCGGCGAAACGCTTCATCAGATAACGCGCGGGATCGACGCTGGCCGCGTATCCCGCCAGCTCCGCTTCGCACAACAAGTGGCGCGCAAAACGCTCGCCATAACGTTCGTGTAGATCGCGGATACGGGGGTAGGAAACGATGTCCGTGCCGATGCCAAAGATCATCCGTCATTCCCGCGCAAGCGGGGACCCAGCCATTAACAGACTCTTCATCTTCTTCACCGCCTGCTCCAGCCCGATGAACACCGCCTCGGCGACGATGGCGTGGCCGATGTTGAGTTCGGCGATGTGCGGGATGGCGACGATGGGACGCACGTTGTGATAGTTGAGACCGTGGCCCGCATTCATCTGCAAGCCTATGTCGTGCCCATGCGCCACCGCCCGCTGGATGCGCTCCAGTTCAAGCTGCTGATCCGGCACGCTATCGGCATCGGCATATTTGCCGGTGTGTATCTCCACCACCGGCGCGCCGCAGGACATGGCCGCGTCGAGCTGTTTCTTGTCCGGGTCGATGAACAGCGACACGCGTATGCCCGCCGCCATGCAGCGTTGCGTGGCGCGCCGCACCGCATCGAAATGCCGCACCACGTCCAGCCCGCCTTCCGTGGTCAGTTCCTCGCGCCGTTCCGGCACCAGGCAGATGTCGTGTGGCTTGATGCGCAGCGCATTGGCGATCATCTCGTCGGTGACGGCGCATTCGAGATTCATGCGCGTCTGCAACATGCCGCGCAGAATCTCGACATCGGCATCCTGGATATGGCGGCGGTCTTCGCGCAAATGCAGCGTGATCGCGTCCGCCCCGGCCTCCTCGCAGATGAGCGCGGCACGCACCAGATTCGGGTAGCGCGTCCCGCGCACCTGGCGCAGCGTGGCGACGTGATCTATGTTCAGTCCGAGTTTAATCATCAAAGACAACCTCTATTCCGATTTCGTCATTCCCGCGCAGGCGGGAATCCAGCGATTTTTTTAATATGTGTTCAGTCTTGTCCCGCGTTGCGGGGGATTTTTCATTAACTGGATTCCCGCCTGCGCGGGAATGACAGGCTAATGGATTGCTTCGGGACAAAACCAACATTCCCGCCACTTGTCAGTGCGGTTCGCAGTTTACCTCATCTATCCAGCGGACTGACCACGCCCCTGCCGCCCTTGTTCAGGACGTGGGTGTAAATCATGGTGGTGGAAACATCCGAATGGCCGAGCAGTTCCTGCACGGTACGGATGTCGTAACCGGATTCCAGCAGATGCGTGGCGAAGGAATGGCGGAAGGTATGCGGCGTGGCGGGTTTGGCCAGCCTCGCATCTCGCGCCGCCTGCTTGACTGCACGCTGTACGGATTGATCCTGGACATGATGACGGCGTATCTTGTTACTGCGCGGATCGGTTGATAGTTTTGCGGACGGAAACACATACTGCCATCCCCATTCCTTTGCCGCGCCGGGATATTTGCGTTCCAGAGCATTCGGCAGATACACCGCGCCGTATTCGTAAGGACATAGAGGCTGCTTTGGCCTTGCTCGTTGAAGAACCCGGCATCGGCACCAAGGTTGAAACAAAACGCCCTGATATTGTTCGCAGGTTGTACTTGACCCGAGTTCAATACTTTGTCTATTACCGCGTTCGCGGAAAATTCCTCGATGTTATCGCCTTTTGGCATTCCCGCCGCGAAACAGGCTCCTCGCTCTGACGGTTATGACGCCGAACCCATCATTCCACCGGACTGGCCGCAAAGCGCGGCCAGCCGGTGAATTCAGACGTTGAAGCTGTAGAAAAACCCATTTTTCAGCAATTTTCGAGCGCAGTTTTCAACCTGGAATGCTCACGTTTCAATTTCAAATTCCGGCTGTGATTTTTGCTGCGGCGAGCGTGAACAAATTATTCCGCTGGAGACGTGAAGCTGCGGGCGTATTGAAGGTCTTACGCCGTCGAGCAGGTGGTTCAACGCGTGTTCGAACGTGCCCGGCAGAAGTTGCCGCTGCAAGTCCACCGCGAGAAATCTCGGACTGGTGTCGATGTGTTTGTAACGCGCCATCTGCTTCTCCCAAATATCGCCCACAGCTTCGACCTTGATATTTATTTTGGTTCACGGCACGATGCGCGAATGAATAGACTTTTTCTACAGCCTCGTTAGAACTCATCAACCATGTACATCCCAGAGTTTTTCAAAGAAACAAATCCTGAGCGTATTTTTTCGCTCGTTGAAAGCAATTCCTTTGGGATGTTGGTCACTGCTCCTGATGGCGTGCCTTTCGTCAGTCACCTACCATTTCTCTTTGAGCGCTCCACCGGTTCACAAGGGCGGCTACTCGGCCATATGGCGAGGGCAAATCCACAGTGGCAGCACCTTTCATCGGGCAGTGAAGTTTTGGCTGTCTTTCAAGGGCCACACGCTTATGTTTCTCCCTCATGGCATTTATCAACTGGTGTCCCAACGTGGAATTATTCGGTGGTTCATCTGCGCGGAAAACCTCGATTGATTGAAGGCGAATTCGAGCTTAGAGTTTTGGTTGAACAGCTAACCCATGTTCATGAGTCCCACATGCCAAGCCCGTATAAACTAAATCTTTCAGATGTGCAGTACTCAAAACTTCTCAACATGGTTGTGGGCTTTGAAATTGAAATCACGGATATTCAGGGCAAGTTCAAACTCAGTCAAAACCGCCCACTTGAAGACCAGCGGCGTGTGGTCGAAGCGTTGAGCCAATCAAGCAACCAAACCGAGGTCGCAGTTGCAAAACTCATGTCGGGTGCAATTAAATGATGAGTTCTAACCCTACGCTCAAGCGGGACTGCGCAAAAGCGCGCAGCCCCTTAGCTCCACTACATGGGCTTCCCCAATTTAGCAAGCGGTTTTGATTTTTTATCTCATTGCCATTCTCCGTTCCGTTTTAAATCGCGCTGCTTGCATCGTGCGAGAAGGTGAAGGTACGCCGTCGAGCAGGTGGTTCAACGCGTGTTCGAAAGTGCCCGGCAGAAGTTGCCGCTGCAAATCCACCGCAAGGAATCTCGGACTGGTGTCGATGTGTTTGTAACGCGCCATCTGCTTCTCCAAAATATCGCCCACAGCTTCGACCTTGATATTTATTTTGGTTCACGGCACGATGCGCGAATGAATAGACTTTTTCTACAGCCTCGTTGGGCAATTTTGGCAGCACCGTAGCAATCTGCTATCCTTGCCGCATGAAAGTAAATGAAATCTTGCTCATGCTGAAAACGGATGGTTGGTATCTCGCCGCAACGCGAGGTAGCCATCGGCAATTCAAGCATCTCGTCAAGAGAGGTCGCGTCACCGTACCCGGAAAACCAAGCGATGATTTAGCTCCCGGTACGTTGAATAGCATACTTAAACAAGCACAGTTAAAGGGCTAACATATGCGTTACGCTATCGTTGTCGAAAAAGCAAAAAATAATTTCTCTGCCTACGTACCGGATTTACCGGGTTGCGTCGCTACAGGTTTCACCCTCGAAGAAACCGAGCGCGAGATTCGTGAGGCAATCGAATTCCATATCGATGGGCTTATCGAAGATGGTATGCCCATCCCCCAGCCGTCAAGCATCGTTGAGTATCTCGAAATTGCTGCCTAACCCTACGCTCAAGCGGGACTGCACAAAAGCGCGCAGCCCCTCACTTTTACGTTGAAGCTGTAGAAAAATCCATTTTTCAGCAATTTTCGAGCGCAGTTTTCAACCTGAAATGCTCACGTTTCAATTTCAAATTCCGGCTGTGATTTTTGCTGCGGCGAGCGTGAACAAATTATTCCGCTGGAGACATGAAGCTGCGGGCGTATTGAGGGTCTTATCCCTTCATTTACTGCGCATAAGCTGTTGCGCCCGTTGCATCGTTGCGGAAGCGCGCATCGAAGCAGGACAGGTCGAGTACGCCGTCGAGCAGGTGGTTCAACGCGTGTTCAAAAGTGCCCGGCAGAAGTTGCCGCTGCAAGTCCACAGCAAGAAATCTCGGACTGGTGTCGATGTGTTTGTAACGCGCCATCTGCTTCTCCAAAATATCGCCCACAGCTTCGACCTTGATATTTATTTTGGTTCACGGCACGATGCGCGAATGAATAGACTTTTTCTACAGCCTCGTTAGCCATTTCGAGAGCACATATGCGTTTTCAAGGGAAAATTACAAACTGGAAAGACGATCAAGGATTTGGCTTTGTTATTCCGAATGGCGGTGGTGAAAAAGCATTTGTGCATATAAAAGCATTTTCTGGTCGTTCACGTAGACCAATCGAAGGCGATCTCATCACCTATGAATTGGCGACCGATGAGAAGCGTCGTTTCCAAGCAGAAAATATTCGGTTTGCTGGTGCGAGAGCAACATCGACCGCGCCACATAAAAAAACGTCGTTCGACACCATTTTTGCCATTCTGTTTTGTTCATTTCTGGCTTTGGTTGTGATGGTTGGTCGGCTCCCATTCCACATACTTGGCGTTTACTTGGCAGCAAGCATTCTTGCTTTCATTGCATACGCTATAGATAAATCAGCGGCACAAAATAATCGCTGGAGAACTCAAGAAAGCACTCTGCACTTATTTGGAATGATTGGCGGCTGGCCTGGAGCCTTGCTCGCGCAGAAAACATTGCGTCATAAGTCGAAGAAAGAAGAGTTCCAATCCGTATTTTGGGCAACGGTTATTATCAATTGCTTTGCTCTGGGCTGGCTTCTCACAAAAAGCGGCTCTACCTTTTTAAGTGCCATCCTTGGCTTCGCAACATAAAATGGCTGGGCATCTCAATAATGGAAGCGCAATTGAGCAATCAGCAGCGCATTACCTTCGATGCGGTACACCATGCGGTGCTCGTCTGTTATGCGACGTGACCAGTACCCCGATAGTGCGTGCTTCAGTGCTTCGGGTTTCCCCACCCCGGTGAAAGGCTCGCGCTGGGTTTCTCGTATCAGCTTATTGATTCGTTCGACCATGCGCTTATCTTGTTTTTGCCAGTAGAGGTAGTCTTCCCATGCCTCGTCCGCGAAAATCAGTTTCACTTGGTCAGCTTCTGCTCAACGCCTTTGCCGGTATTCAGTTGCGCGACCGCCGAGAGAAGACGCTTGGCGTTGGCGGGGGTGCGCAACAGGTAGGCAGTTTCTTCAAGCGCCTTGAAATCTTCGAGCGAGAGCATCACTACAGCCTGCTCGCCGTTGCGGGTAATAATCAGTGCTTCGTGGTCGTTGCAAACTCGATCCATGGTGCTGGCGAGGTTTGCGCGGACAGTGGTATAAGTCATTGCATCCATAATAGACTCCCGAATATGTACGCATTACTGTACAACACCGCTTTCCATTTGTCCAGCAAGCCGACGGCGATGCCCAACCCTACGCTCATGCCAGCGGGCGGCAAGGGGACAGCACATCAGGTCATCAACACCGGCAGCGTCGATCTGAAATATCTGGCGGTCAGTACCAATCAATCGCCGGAAATCGCGGAGTATCCCGACACTGGCAAGTTCGGTGTGCTGGCCGAATTCCCCGCAGGCACGGACGGCAAGCCGCGCGGCATCCGTTTCGTCGGGCGCGAAAATCAGGGCGTGGATTATTGGGAAGGCGAGTAAGTGGACATCGCCGACCTGCCCAACTTCGGCCCCAAGTCGCAGCAGATGCTGGGACAGGCGGGCATTCATACGCTGGAGCAGTTGCGCGAGCTGGGCGCGGTGCGCACCTATGTGCGGGTGAAGCACTGCGGCGCATGTTCGAGTTTGAACCTGTTGTGGGCGCTGGAGGGCGCGCTGTCGGGGCGGCATTGGCGGGAGGTGGCGAAGCAGGATCGATTGAGATTGCTGCTGGAACTGGAAGATGTTGAGCATGAGTGCTATAGATCAGGCACGGTGAAGTATTAACACCGTTCGGGCTGAGCTGGTCGAAGCCCATTCACCTTTCGACAAGCTCAAGGCGAACGGACTTCAAACTTCAATTGGCCGGATCAATAAGCAGGGTGGGCACGGTGAGCCAAGGATATTCCAGCGTGAGCACGAAAAACCTGCCCACGCTACAGACTATTTTGAGCCTGAATTTATCACCACATTGCATCCATCTTTAACAACGAGTCAAATGCTCTCCTAATTATGAATCCACCCGAATTCCTCGACTCTCCAACAACGCCTTGATCCTGGGTTCCGGCTTCCAGTAGTTCGGGCCTTTGAGGAATTTTCCATTGGCGTCATAGATGGGCTTGCCGTTCGCGTCCAGCTTGCTCTCGTTGCTGTCCATGATCACGTCCAGCACTTCTTCCAGCGGCAGCCCGTATTTCAAGGCTTCCGAGCGGCAGTAGACGGTGATGTCGCCCAGCAAATCGGCGATGGCGACGGCGATGTCCGCAGGGTTGCCGCCGTTCTGCGCCATCTGCACGATCTCGTCTATCTCGTGCACTTCATCGAGCAAGGTCGCTTTGAATTTGACCAGACGCTCCTGCACGTTGGCAGGTAACGCAGGGTTGTCGTTGGCAGGCAGTTTGTACATCGCGTTCATCGCGGCTATACGTTGTTCGAAGGTTTTTTTCATGGGATAAGTTAAAAATATTCAGGGGATTTTTCACACAGTCAGCCGACTACCACCCGCCCCGCTCCTGCACGCAACTGCCCCATCACCGCCGCATGCGCGTAGCCCTCGCCATGCAAACGCTGGACGATGCCCTGTGCCGCATCGCTGCTGCACGCAATGAGCAAGCCGCCGCTGGTCTGCGGATCGGTCAGCAGATTGTGCTGCCACTCGGCCAGAGTCGGCGCAAGTTCCACTTCATGGCCATAGCTCTGCCAGTTGCGTTTCGATGCGCCGGTGACGAAGCCTTGTTGCGCGAGTTGGCGTGCGCTGGGTAGCAACGGCAACTGATCGAACGTAACTTGCGCCGTGAGTTGCGAACCGCGACAGATGCCGAGCAGGTGGCCGAGCAGGCCGAAGCCGGTCACGTCGGTCATCGCATGCACCGCATCCATCTCAGCCAGCCAGCTCCCCGGCGTGTTGAGTTGCGTGGTGCTGGCCAGCATCTCGGCATAGCCGTCCGCATCGAGTTTCTGTTTTTTCAGCGCGGCGCTCAGGATGCCCACGCCCAAACCTTTGGCGAGGATCAGCACGTCGCCTTCACGCGCCTGATTGTTGCGTTTGACTTGCTGTGGGTGCACGACACCGAGCGCGACCAGTCCGTATATCGGTTCCGGCGCGTCTATGGAATGGCCGCCTGCAACCGGTATACCGGCTTGCGCACACACGGCCGCGCCGCCTGCGAGAATCTGCTGTATGGTTTGCAGCGGCAAAGAGTTGATAGGCATGCCGACAATGGCGAGCGCGAGTATGGGCTTGCCGCCCATGGCATACACGTCGGATAACGCATTGGTGGCGGCGATGCGACCGAAGTCATAGGCATCGTCTACGATGGGCATGAAGAAATCGGTGGTGGCGATGATGGCCTGTTGCTCGTTGAGCTGGTACACCGCCGCGTCGTCGCCGCTCTCGATGCCGACCAGCAGATCGGGAAAAGCTTGCGCCAAAGGAATGCCAGACAGCATATCGCGCAACACTGCTGGCGCGATCTTGCAGCCGCAGCCGCCGCCGTGGGAAAGTTCAGTCAGACGCACACTCATCAGCGCAGACTCACACCGTTCGATTGCGTGGAGAATCCCGGCAGAACGCTCGCCACGCCTGCGCCGAATTTCTTGGCGATGCGTTCCGCAAAGCCTTCATGAGTGGTGAAGTCCACGATGTTCTCGGCCTTGATCACGTCGCGCGCCACGCTCTCCAGGCTGCCCATCTCGTCGGCCAGTCCCATCTCTATGCTCTTCTGCCCGGTCCAGATCAGGCCGCTGAACGTGTCCGGCGTTTCTTTCAGGCGCTTGCCGCGTCCCTGCTTCACCACGGCTATGAACTGCTGATGAATCTCGCCCAGCATGCCTTTGACGAATTCCTGATGCTTGGGATTCATGGGCGAGAAGGGATCCATGAAGCCCTTGTTTTCCCCCGCCGTCAGCAAACGGCGCTCCACGCCGAGTTTTTCCATGGTGCCGGTGAAGCCGAAGCCGTCCATCAACACGCCGATGGAGCCAACCATGCTGGCCTTGTTCACGTATATCTTGTCCGCCGCAGACGCCACGTAATAACCGCCCGACGCGCAGATATCCTCGACCACAACATATAGCGGAATGTTGGGATACTTGGCGCGCAGCCGTTTGATCTCGTCGTTGATGTAGCCGGACTGCACCGGGCTGCCGCCGGGGCTGTTGATGCGCAGGATCACGCCTTGCGTCTTCTTGTCCTCGAATGCGTCCTGCAGGCTGCCGATGATGTTGTCGGCGCTGGCCGCGCTATCCGCCGAGATCACGCCCATCATATCCACCAGTGCGGTGTGCTTGCCGCCAAGCTTGGCTTCCGTCTTGCCGCCGACCCAGCCCATGAACAGGAACAGCAGGATGAACAGATAGCCGAAGGTCAGCACTTTGAAAAAGATGCTCCAGTGACGCGCGCGGCGTTGTTCCTGTATCGCCGACATGGCGAGCTTCTCCAGCACGTCGCGTTCCCAATTATTATTTTGCTCAGACATGTTTTCTCTCTCGCTCCTTTATGCTGCTCGATACGTCGCCGTGATCTCATCATAGATTGGCAACCACGCGCCTATCGCATAGAAATACGGGTTGCGCCATTCGTCCTTATTGTACCGTAGCTGCGTCCCGTCACATCGCACCACCCTGCCCCCGGCCGCTTCCAGCACGCATTGCGCGGCGGCCGTATCCCATTCCATGGTCGTGCCGAGACGCGGATAGAAATCCGCGCTGCCTTCGGCGACCATGCAGAACTTGAGCGAACTTCCTGCGGACACCACGCGATTGGGCGGCAGCTTCTGCAACAATGCCACCGTTTTTTCGTCGCTGTGCGAACGGCTGGCCACCACGCGCAACTCGCCCTGCGGTGCGGTTGTCACGCTGATAGTCTGCGGCACTGCACCATCCTTGATGCGCCACGCGCCGAGCCCGCGTTGCCCGAGATAAGTCGTCCCCAGCACCGGCGCATAAACGGCGGACAACACCGGCAGGCCGTCGCGCATGAGTGCGATGTTGACGGTGAACTCACCGTTGCGGCCGATGAATTCTTTCGTCCCGTCGAGCGGATCGACCATCCAGAAATCAACGCCGGGCGCAACTGGCGGGTTGTGTTTGTTTTCTTCCGAGATGATGGGCATGCCAGGCGCGATGCGCTGCAAACCTGCGACGATCACTTCATGCGCGGCGAGGTCGGCTGCGGTCAGCGGCGAACCGTCCGCCTTGTCGTCGAGTTTTGCCGCCGCCACATCATGGTAGTGATGCAGGATGGCCGCTCCGGCTTGCTGCGCCAGAGTTGCCAGTTGCGGCAGCCATGGATGTGCTCCTGCCCCGAGTTCCATTTTTGCTCTGCTCCTTCATCAGCCGTAGGTCGGGCTGTGCCCGACATGGCGGGTAGAACCCGCCCTACGATTATTTCATCAAGCGTTCGTCGCCAGCCACGCGCGCAACTCGGCGAAATCCCCGAGCAAGGCCAAAGGCTGCAATGCCCGCAACTCATCCACCGGATGCGCGCCGTGCGTCATGCCCAACGCATCCACGCCGGCGTTGAGCGCCATTTGCAGGTCGTGCGTGGTATCGCCCACCATCAGCACGCGCTCAGGTTCTATATCGAGCTCGCCCATGATCTCCAGCAGCATCGCCGGGTGCGGTTTGGAATGCGTCACGTCTGCGGTGCGCAGCGCATGAAAATACTGGCCCATGCCGGATGATTGCAATGCGCGATCCAGCCCGGCGCGGCTCTTGCCGGTGGCGACCGCGAGCTGGTATCCCGCGCCGTGCAATTCCGCTATCAGTTCGCGTGCGCCCTCGAACAGGGGAATGGCCTCGTCCTGCGCCAGAAAGTGATGGCGATAGCGCTCCACCAGCGGCGCGTACATCGCTTCGGGCGCATCGGGCACCGCATGGCGCAAAGCCTGTACCAAACCCATGCCGATCACGTGGCGTGCCGCTTCGTCGCTGGGCACGGACAAATCCAGATCGCGGCATGCGGCCTGGATCGAGCCGGCGATCACCGCCGTGGAGTCCATCACCGTGCCATCCCAATCGAACACGATCAAATCGTAACGCTGCGCCATGTTGACACCTGAAAATGAAGGCGCGGAGTTTACCATTTTTGCCTGCATGCATTGCCAACAAAGCCACGAACGCCTAGCATGACGCGCCATGCAAACCTATCCCCTACCCGACTGGCTGATCTATTGCCGCCCCGGCTTCGAGCGCGATTGCGTCGCCGAAACCCAGGCCAAACCCGTTGCAGCCGTCGCCGACAGCGGCTACGTCGTGCTGCAAGGCAAGCCCCGCCTAGCTTACGCGCAATTGGCATTCGCTCGGCAGCTCATCCGCCTGCACAACGAAATAAAGGAATTGCCGGAACGCGACCGCCTCACGCCGCTGCTCGCGGCGATCCCCGATGAGCCACAACAATTCGGCACGCTATGGCTGGAAACTCCGGACACCAATGACGGCAAGACCTTGTCGGGCTTCACGCGGCGCTTCCAGCCCTTGCTGGAAGCGAAGCTACGCGCCTGTGGACGACTGGTTGATGACGCGAACTTGCCGCGCCTGCATATATTCTTTCCCGACAAGGATAGAGCGCTGATCGGCAGCAGCGATCCACGCAACAGCGCCGCCGCGCACATGGGCATACTGCGCCTGAAGATGCCGCACGATGCGCCCAGTCGTTCCTATCTCAAGCTGGCCGAAGCTTTTGAAGTATTTCTAAGCAAAGAAGAGCAAACGAAATGGCTGTCTCCCGGCCTGCATGCAGTGGATTTGGGCGCCGCGCCCGGCGGCTGGACCTGGCAACTGGTGCAACGTGGATTGAAAGTCATCGCCGTGGACAACGGCTCGCTCAAAGGCGTGGCGGCGGAGCACCCTGCTATCAAACATCTGCGTCAGGACGGTTTTCGCTATCGCCCAAAACAGGCGGTAGATTGGCTGGTGTGCGACATGGTGGAGCAACCTGCGAAAGTCGCGGCGCTGATGACTGACTGGATTACATCAGGCGCAACCACCCGCGCTATTTTCAACCTCAAGCTGCCGATGAAAAAACGCGTTGAAGCCTTGTCCAACGCGCTTGATAGCATGCGTAAAGCGCTTGATGCCAAAGGTATACGCTATCGTCTGCAAGCCAGACAACTCTACCATGACCGCGAAGAGGTCACGGTTTTTATCGTGAGGCTCAAGAAATCCTGAGTTCTGTCGTAATATGCCATACACGAGTTGCCGCCGGAACCCAATTCCCGTTCAAGGCAGGCAGTTATAAAATAGAACCAATAAATATAAACGGGAAAAGCCATGATCCGAACGTTCCTGATGCCCCGCATCGCCATATCATTTCTGATAGCACTGGCTCTGGGCGCGGTGGCGAGCATCAGCCTGTGGAACGAATATCAGAATGCGGCCGAAAAAGATCGAGCAACCTACGTCCAATCGTTGCTGGATGGCAAACTGGAAGCCAAGCGGCGCGAGATCGAACGGCTGTTCGATTCCATCTACCTGAACGCACGCACCATTTCCCTGCTGCCCAGCATACGGGCCATCACTGGCAAAAATCGCCTGAATGAAAAAGAAGATGTCGTGGCCCAGAATCGCTTGTCGCGCGATGCCCACAACACGGTTCAGCAGATATACAACAACATCGTCAGCCAGGAGAGCGTTTCCGAAATATACGCTGTAATAGACGGGCTGGATTATCACAAGGGTGAAGTGCCCTTCTTCATGCTGGACGAACTCATCATGCAGAAACCCGCCGGGACGGGAAGCAAGGAAGAGAAAAGCAAGACGGCTGACACACCGGAAGAGCTGGAGGATCAGGAGTACGAATATTTCCCGCAACAAATAGCCCAGTTGCGCGCCAGCCATCCCAGATTCAACTTCACTTCGCCCAGTGAAATCCCGGCGGCGCTCTCACCGATAATGCGCACCTGCGACAACAGCCAATACAATTCGATCAAGAATGGCAATGTGCATGATGCCGATGGCCTGCTGTTCTCCGTGCCGTTCTATCACGCGGATACCCAGGTTTTCACCGGTGTCATTTCCGTCATCTTGCGCAGCAACATGCTGGAGGCCGCATTGCTTGGCCTGCCCGGCCTGCCCATCAGCGCGGAAGAAAAGGCTGCGGCGGAAAAAGACGGGCGCCCATTGCCGGCACAGCCCGCCAATTTCGTGTTGCACAGCAACAAATACAACATCACCATTTTTGACCGGCGCAATGCCGGGCTGCCCAAATTCATCAGCGATACCAGCCTGAAGAATACCAACGTATTCGAAACCAAACCCGATGTGCATGGTGATGCAGACTGGAAGCTCTATCTCTATATTTCGCCGGAAGCACTGGCTCAGCACGTCGAACCATTACGCAAGGCGTATGTGCAGAAAGGCGTGCTGGCCCTGTCCATCCTTTTAGCCATGTTCTGTTTCGCGAGCTTCTATTTCTACCGGCAATACCAGGCCAAGATGGAATTGCAGAATTTCGCTGAACTGTTACATGACATCACCAGCGGCGACAGCGATCTCACGCGGCGCGTACAGCTTACCCGTAACGATGAGATCGGCGCCATCGCCGGCCAATTCAACCTGTTTGCCGACAACGTCGCCAACATCATTCGCAGCTTGTCCAGCGTGAACCATCAGACAGAAACTGCCAGCAGCCAATTGCTGAAAACCAGCCAGCAATTGAATGGCCAGATCGAGACCCAGCAAACATTGTCCGCGAGCATGTCGGAAGAAGTGCGTGAAATAGAACGCATCGCCCAGCAATCGGACGCCAGCAGCCGGACCGTAGTCGACAACGTCGAACAGACCAATGCCACGCTTTCCCACATTTCCGCACTCATGCAGAACATCGCGCAGCGCATTGCCTCCAGCAGCCAGAATCAGCAGCAGCTTGCCAGCGAACTCAAGGCGTTGCACGAGAAAACAGGGGAAGTAAAGAACGTCATCCATCTGCTCGAAGAGATCGCCTCCCAGACCAATCTGCTTGCGCTGAATGCCGCTATCGAAGCCGCCCGGGCTGGAGAATCCGGGCGCGGGTTCGCTGTGGTGGCGGATGAGGTGCGCAAACTCGCAGAACGCACCGAGAGCAGTCTCAGAAGCATAGACCGTTCACTGGGGGAATTCATCGGCACCGTTGCCAATGTCAGTCAGGAAATCGAACGTTCGGCGGCGGACATCCTGGAGACTACACAGGAGACCGATAACCTGAAACAGGAACTGCAATCTCGCACCGCTTCCATCCAGGAAACCCTGGCGGTCGCCCAGCAACAATCAGAGGGAGCGCGGCAATTGGCCGCCACCAGCACCACCATCTACAAACATATTGAAACCGCCAGCCAGAACACCGCAAACACCGCGATAGAGACCGGAATGCTGGGAGACATCGCACACCAGCTCGCTTCCAATATCGAGCAGCTCAAGACCCAGATCGGACGTTACAAGGTGTGAGGCAACCCATGCATCACCCGCCAGGGCGACACGGGATCGTCTAGGTCCCGCCGCCCATCGCCTTGAAGAAATCGGCAACCGCGCTGCGCTGCGCGCGCTCGGCATCCTGGCGATTCAGTTCTGCCTGCTGATAGTTACGCTCAGCATCGAGCAGGTCCAGGCGGCTGGATAATCCAATTTTGATGCGCGCTTCGGCCTGGTCGCGCGCTTGTGCCATGGCTGCACTGCGGGCGTTGGCAGCATCCAGCGTCTGGCGTGCCGCTTCCTGTGCGGACAGCGCGTTGCGCACGTCGGCGAATGCGCTGGCGACAGCTTGTTGATAGCGGATCAGCGCCTGGTCGCGGCTGGCTTCCGCGACTTTCACCGCCTGCTCTGCGCGGCCCGCATTGAACAAGGGTTGGCTGATGCTGGCAGCAAACTGGAATATTCCGGCCGGGCCGCTGAACAAGTCGGAGAATGCCGTGCTCTCCCGGCCGAGATACGAGGTTAACGTGACAGAAGGAAATATCTGCGCACGCACCGCGCCGATATTCGCATTGAGCGCGATCAGATTCTGCTCGGCTTCACGCAGGTCGGGACGCCGCAACAACTGTTCGGTCGAAAGCCCTTCCGGGATGCCGATGAAACCGGGCAAGGCCGGAGCGCCAGGTTTCATCCGGGCGCTCATCACATCGCGCGGCGAGCGCCCCAGCAACAGAGCGAGCGCGGCTTCCTGTTTGTCGCGCGCCAGAACAGTAACGGCCAGTTGCGCGCGGAGCGTCGCTTCTTCCGCTTCCGCCTGATGCAGGTCATATCCCGAGATTACGCCGATCTCCATGCGCCTGACATTTCTGTCCAGCAGTTCCTGACGCCCTTGCAGGATGCGTTGCAGCGACGCTTCCTGCTGGTCATAGGCGAGCAAGGCAAAATATTGCTGCGCGACCTGCGTGCTCAGCGACAGACGCACCGTGTCCTGCGATGCTTGCGCTGCCAGCAATTGCGCCTGTGCCGCTTCGTTGGAGCGGCGCAGCTTGCCCCACAGATCCAGTTCATAGCTGGCATTCAAGGTGGCTTTGTAATCATTCTGGATATGCGATATGACAGGCGGGTGCGCCAGACTGCCCTCCGTACGGTTCGCACCCGCGTTAGCCGTAAGCACCGGATAGCGATCCGCATCGCTCATGCCCAGTTGCGCGCGCGCCATATTTATCCGCGACACAGCAAGCTTGATGTCGGCGTTGTGCGCCAGCGCCTCGTCCTCGATCTGATCGAGAACGCCGTCATGGTAGATGCCCCACCAGTTGGGTGCATTTTGCGTTTGTCCGGCCCCTTTTGCGGCAGGCCAACTTTGCGGCAATTCCAATCCGGGCCGCTGGTAATCCGGTCCGACCGCGCAGGCCGACAGCAATCCGGCGGACAGCAGCGCTAGCGTCAATTTCTTATTCATGGCCTTCCTCCTGCTGCGATTCATTCTGCTTGCCTGGGAAGATACGGCGTATGACCACGTAAAACACCGGCACCAAAAACACCGCCAGCACGGTCGCGGTGATCATGCCACCCATCACGCCGGTGCCGATGGCCCGACGTCCGTTCGCCCCCGCACCGGTGGAAATCGCCAGCGGCAGCACGCCCAGCACGAAGGCGATGGAGGTCATCAATATCGGGCGGAATCTCAGGCGGCAGGCTTCCAGCGTGGCGTCAATCAAGTCATGCCCCCGGTGCTGCAAGTCGCGCGCGAACTGGATGATCAGGATCGCGTTCTTCGCCGCAAGGCCGATGATGACGATCAGGCCGACCTTGAAGTAAACATCGTTGGACAAGCCGCGCATAGTCACTGCGGCCAACGCGCCCAACAGGCCGATGGGCACCACCAGTATCACCGCGACCGGGATCGACCAGCTCTCGTACAACGCGGCCAGACACAGGAATACGGCCACCACCGAGAGGCCGAACAGGAACGGCGCCTGGTTGCCGGAAACTTGTTCTTCCCTGGACGTGCCGGCCCATTCGAAGCCGAAGCCCGGCGGCAATTTGGCTGCGACTTCCTCCATCGCCGCGAGCGCATCGCCACTGCTGTGTCCCGGCGACGGACTGCCCGCCAGTTTCATCGAGGGCAGGCCGTTGAAGCGATCGAGCTTGGGCAGGTTAACGATCCAGCGCGGCGTGGCGATCTCGGATAGCGGCACCATGCCGCCTGCCGCATTGCGCACCGGAATGCGCAGGATCTGCTCGGGCGTGGTGCGGTTGCCCGCCTCGGCCTGCATCTGCACGCGCAGGATGCGCCCTTCGCGCACGAAGTCGTTGATGTAGGCGACGCCGAGCGCCGACTGCAAGGTCTCGTTCAGGTCGGCGATGTCGATGCCCAGGGCACGCGCTTTCAGGCGGTCGATGTCGATCTGCAATTGCGGCCCCGGCTCCTGCCCTTCCGGGCGCACACCCATCAGCGCGGGATGCTGGCTCGCCATGCCCAGCGCCATGTTGCGCGCTTCCATCAGCTTGTCCCTGCCCTGCCCGGATCTATCCTGCAAACGGAAATCGAAACCGCCGATGGCCGCCAGTTCCGGAATCGGCGGCACATTGACGGCGAAGATCATCGCCTGCTTGATGCGGAACAGGGCCATGTTGGCGCGCTTCACCAGCGCGGGCGCGGCATTGTCCTCTTTGGGCCGTTCATCCCAATCCTTCAGGCGCACGAAAGCAATCGCGGCATTCTGCCCGCGCCCGAAGAAGGAGAAGCCGAGTACGCCGATGACATGCTGCACCTCGGGTTGCTCGAGGTAAAATTTCTCCACTTCGGTCAGCACCTCTTGCGAGCGTTCGCGCGTAGCGCCCGGCGGCAATTGGATCACGCTGATGAAATAACCCTGGTCTTCATCCGGCAGAAAACTGGTCGGCAGATGCACGAACAGCCAGCCCATGATGCCCAGCAGGCCCGCATACAGCACCATATAGCGACCGGTATGTTTCAGCACGCGCCCTGCGCCGGACTTGTAACGCTGGGTGGTGCGGGTGAAGAAACGGTTAAACCAGCCGAGGAAACCTTTGGTCGGCACCATCTCGTGTCCGGCATCGTTTCTCAGCAACGTGGCGCACAGCGCCGGTGTCAGCGATACCGCCATCAGCACCGAGAACAGGATGGTCAGGATCAGCGTGACCGCGAACTGGCGATAGATCGCGCCGACGGAGCCGCCGAAAAACGTCATCGGGATGAACACGGAACACAGCACCAGCGTGATGGCGATGATGGCGCCGAAGATCTGCGCCATGGCCTTGCGCGTGGCTTCGCGCGGCGAGAGGCTGTTCTCTTCGGTCATGATGCGTTCCACGTTCTCCACCACCACGATGGCGTCATCCACCACGATGCCGACGGCCAGCACCATGGCAAACAGCGTCAGGGTGTTGACCGAGTAGCCGAAGAAATACAGGCCCACCAGGCCGCCGATCAGCGCAATCGGCACGACGATGGCGGGAATGAAAGTGGCGCGCAGGTTGCCCAAGAACAGGTAGATGACGACGAACACCAGCAGCATGGCTTCCGCCAGCGTCTTCACCACTTCGCTGATCGAAATTTCGACGAACTTGGAAGTATCATAAGGCACCAGCCAGTCCACCCCTTTGGGGAAGAATTTCGCCAGCTCCGTCATCCTGGCCTTGACCGCCTTGGCGGTATCCAGCGCGTTGGCCGAGGGCGACAGGCGGATCGCAATGGCCGAAGCCGGTTGCCCGTCGATGCGCGCGGCGATGGAATAATCCTGCGCGCCGAGTTCCACCCGCGCGATGTCCTTGACCCGCACCGAGGAACCATCCGGGTTGGCGCGCACGATGATGTTGCCGAATTCTTCCGGCGTAGACAGGCGGCTCTTGGTGACGATCACCGCATTCAGTTGCTGGCCAGGGGCGGCTGGCAACTGCCCGAGTTCGCCGGTGGCGAGTTGGGTATTCTGTGCGCGCACGGCTCGGCTGACGTCGCCGGGCGTGAGGTTATAAGAATGGAGCTTGTCCGGCTTCAGCCACAGCCGCATCGAATATTCGGTGCCGAACAATATCGCCTCGCCCACGCCCGGCACGCGGCGGATACTCTCCAGCACGTTGGCTGCGGCGTAGCTGCCGAGCGCCACGTTGTCGCGGCTCTTGTCAGGCGAGATCAGCGCGAGGAACATCAGGTAATTGCGCGCCGATTTCGCCACGGTCACACCGGTGCGGCGCACATCGTCCGGCAGACGCGCTTCGGCACGCTTGACGCGGTTCTGCGTCTCAACCGAAGCCACGTCCAGATTGGTGCCTGCCTCGAAGGTCAGCGTGATGGTACCGACGCCGAGTTCGGAAGACGAATCCATATAGAGCAAATGCTCGATGCCGTTGAGTTCCTGTTCGACCAGCGCGACGGCCGTTTCCTCCACCACTTGCGCCGAAGCGCCGGGATAGTTGAGCGTGATAGCCAAAGCAGGAGGCGCCACCGCCGGATAGGAGGCGACCGGCAGATTGCGCAACGCCAGCACGCCGCTCAGCAAAATAATGATGGCGATGACCCAGGCAAAGATCGGGCGGTCTATGAAAAATCTTGGCAGCATGGCGCCCCTCTCTACTTTTCAGGAGCAGCAGGGGCGCTTACCGGTGCGCCCCCCAACGGTACCGGTTTCACCGCTGTGCCGGGTCGCGCTTTCTGCAAACCGTTGACGACCACCTGGTCGCCGACTTTCAAACCATCGGCGATGACGAAATCACTGCCCGCCATTCCCGCAGTCTTGACCGGGCGCGGCGCAGCTTTGCTCTCGGCGTCTATGGTCATCACGAACTGGCCCTGCTGCCCGATCTGCACCGCACGCTGCGGCACCTTGATGCTGTCGTCGGCGCTGCCTTGCGGGAAACGGATAGTCACGAACATGCCGGGTAGCAGTTCATGTCTGGGATTGGGGATCTCGGCGCGCATGGATACGCTGCCGGTACCCGGATCGACTGCGAGATCTGAAAACAGCAGCTTGCCGGGCAAGGGATAGATGCTGCCGTCTTCCAGCACCAGTTCCACCTTCGCCGTTCCCGCATGCTTCATCCGGCCACTTTTCAGCGCCTGCTGCAAATGCAGCACATCTGCGCCGGGCTGGGTGAAATCCGCATACAGCGTGTCTATCTGTTCGATGGTGGCCAGCAATGTCGCATCGCCGTGACCGACCAGCGCGCCTTCCGTCACTTGCGCACGGCCTATGTGCCCGGCGATGGGTGCAGGCACATGTGTATTGTCCAGATCGAGCTGCGCCCTAGCCAGCGCGGCCTCGGCCTGTTTGACCCTGGCCTCGGCCAAGTCATAGTCCTGCTGGCTTACCGATCTGGATTCGAGCAGGGATTTGTAACGATCTGCGGTCGCACGCGCGAGAGCTGCATCAGCCTTGGCGGCATCGTAAGCAGTCTGATAATTGCGTGCATCGATCTGGAACAAGGCCGCCCCCGCTTTCACGTCGCTGCCTTCGACGAACTTGCGCTGCTCGACTATGCCGTCCACGCGTGCTCGCACCTGCGATGTGCGATATGCCCGCAAGCGGCCCGGCAGATCCTGGGTCAACACCACGGAACCCCTGGCGACTGTCATCACTTCCACCTCGGGTGGCGGCATGGCCGCACCGCCCGGACCGCCGGTGCCGGGTTGTCCGGCGCTCTTGGGGCCGCAAGCAGCCAGTGTCAGCAAAGCCAGCAGGGCTGCGCCCGTCGCCGTATGGATTCCTGTTTTCATCTGAACTTCTCCGTTTGATCATATGCCGCATTGCGGCGCAAACATCCTTAAAAATCCGTCCACCACATATTCCATTTTCCTCTGCTCATCTTCCGGTTTCCGCTGGATACCGAACAATAAGTGCGTGCGCTCCTGCCCCACCACCATTGCCATCAGCATCTCCGCCGCAAACACCGGATCGGCGTCGAGCAGTTTTTTCTCTTCCATCGCCATGCGCAGGAAACTGGCCAGCCGTTCTATGATCTGCCCGGCGCCCATGGTGTACGCCTCCCGTACCAGAGCGGGAAAACGCTGTGCCTGTCCGCTCAACACGCGGTACGACGACACGCCTGCCGGGCTGAGCGCCCTCTGCCGGTATGCCTGCGCAAATATCAGCAAGCTCTGCCGCAATTCATCCGGATGCTCGTTTAGCGGGGCAATGACGTCGAGAAAGCAATCCCGCACCACCTCGGCAAACAGGCTCTCCTTGTTGCGAAAATGATTGTAGAACGTTTGCCGCGCGACCCCTGCGTGGGCAATGATCGCGTCCACACTGGCATCGTAGCCATGTTCAAGAAACAACTCCCTGGCGGCAAGCAGCAAACGATCCCGGTTGGTAATCATCATGTTCATGGATGGGGGATTATGCATGGATTAGACTGAGCAGTCTACCCGAGAATAAGACGGGATTAAAGGGGCAATCTGAATTGCCCACGCTTTGTACTTCCGACCGCCGATATTGAATTTCAAGTTCAGGTATGTGCCGCCCCTGATGCAGCCCCGAGGCAACGCTAGAACAGCTCTATGCTCTGGCCTCTATCCTGGCTGTGAGTTGCCAGTTTTTCACTGTTGTCGGCGAGTTTTTCCAGCCTGTCTATCACTTGCATACTGCATTTTTCCATTTCGACTACATGCCTGATCATCTGGTTGCTATCGCCCGTGGAATAAGCATTCACAGCTTGTACCGCAGAAACATGAAATTGCTGGTGCGGCAATTCGATTTCGCTGTAGCCGGACAGCGAGGAAAAGTTTTTCCTGCCTTCGCCCTCGTAATACCACTGGCCCAGGCGGCATTGGGTGTGATCGGCAAACTGCGCGCCGCTGTCGGCATCGAGCCCAAAGATACGTTTGTAGACCCGGAACTTGAAAGCGATATGGTCGGTCTTGGCCAGTTCGCAAAAACTGCGCAGGGCGGCGCTGGTAATGCTGTGCTCCATGTGGCTGGTCATGTTCAGCAGGTCACCGACGGTATGCGCCACCTCCTGCCCGTTGGTATTGTAACGTTGCGACTGCTCGGCCAGCTCGGCCATTTTCCGACTCGATTCGCCGACCGCCTCGCGTATCTGCGTCACCAGCGAAGACACTTGGCTGGTCGCCTTGCTGGTGCGTTCGGCCAGCTTGCGCACTTCATCGGCGACAACGGCAAACCCCCGCCCCTGTTCGCCGGCGCGCGCCGCTTCGATGGCGGCATTGAGCGCAAGCATATTGGTCTGTTCCGCGACCTCTTTGATCATGGTGACAAACCCATCTATTTCCCGCGCATGGGTATCCAGCGATGAGATTGCGCCGGAAACCTGTTCGACGCCATCTTTCAGTTCGATGAAATCCTGAGACATCCGCTCGGTTGCGCCGCGTGTAATCATTGAAGCGCTTTGTGCTTCGATGGCCGTAGCCAGTTCGGCTTGCATATTGGTCGAATTGTGGGCCAGGCTGCCCTGCAATGCGACCAGCGAGTCCTGGAAAGTCTGGAAATTCTGGAGCAGCTTGCGAATCACTTCATTCTCGTGCCGCGCTTCGGCACAGCTTGAAGTAGCGGCTTCCAATTGTTCGGCCTGGTCGGCAAACTGACGCTCCTTATCGGCGAGCGACGATTCGAGCCCAGCCACACGTGCCTTGAGCTGGCTGACTTCCAGTTTGGTCTTGGTATTGAAGATCATCTAATTATCATCCCTATGCCTCTGATTCAGGTTGCGCCGCATATTATTGAGCAGCCCATAATGCATGACGCATGAATTACTTCGTTTAAGCAGAGCTTCCTTAAAGCTGATTATGGCACAAAGACTATTTCGTCAATTCTGGTGAAAAGTTTAAAGGAGTTTTTCCGGCAAACAGCCGGGCGAGGGAAAAGATGTATGAGGCGGGCTGCAATATACGGCCGCCGCACCCGATACAGGCCGGCAATTTCAGCGCGCTGGTTCGGTCACAAAACCGATGCGTAGCAGCCCGGCCTTCGCCGCTGCGGACATTACCTGTGCCACCAGCTCGTAATGCGCCTGCTTGTCCGCGCGGATGTGCAATTCCGGCTGCGGCTGTTTTTTGGCTTCCAGCGCAAAGCGGGCGGACAGCGTGGCTGCTTCGACCCTCTCGCCGCTCCAGAACAGACTTCCGTCCTCGCGTATGCCGAACTCGATGTGATCCGGCTTGGTGATATTGGGATTGCTCGACGCTTTGGGCAAATCTATCTTCACCGCATTGGTCAGCAGCGGTGCGGTGATAATGAAGATCACCAGCAACACCAGCATGACGTCCACCAGCGGCACCACATTGATCTCCGCCATCGGCCCCTGATGACGGTTTGAATCGAAACTTCCGAATGCCATGATTTCCTCCTGTTTCGTAGGGTGGGCTTCGCCCACCATGTCGGGCGGAGCCCGACCTACAATCAATTCTTCTTGTTCCCAACCGTGACCAGCGCATACAGATCATGCGCAAAGTTATCCAGCCGCGCCAGCCACAGCCGGTTACGCCGGGTGAATGCGTTGTAGGCCAGCACCGCCGGGATCGCCACCGCCAGCCCGACCGCCGTCATGATCAGCGCCTCGCCCACCGGCCCGGCCACTTTGTCCAGCGTGCCCTGCCCGCTCATGCCGATCTGCACCAGCGCGTGATAGATGCCCCACACCGTGCCGAACAGCCCGACGAAGGGCGCGGCAGAACCCGCCGACGCCAGTACCGTCAGCCCGTGTTCTACTCTTGTCGCTTCCTGGTCGATGCCGTTGCGCAGCACGCGCGTCAGGTATTCCGACATTCCGCCCGCCGCCAATAATTTCTCCACACCTTTTTGCTGCCCATCGCTGACCGTCAAGGCCTGTCGTGCCAGATCGGAAAATGCATTGTCGTCGCTGCTCGCGCTCAGCGTTGTCTTCATCTGCTGCAAGGAGGCGGCTTCCCAGAATTGCTTAAGGAACGCATCCGCCCGCTTGCGTGCGCCCACGTTGGCGACGGCCTTGGTCACAATCAGATACCAGCTCGCCACCGACAGCAGCAGCAACAAGACCAGCACGCCCTGCCCCATCGCATCGCATTGCGAAATGAAATGCGCAAAACCGAAACCCTGTTCCATATCACTCGTCCCCTAACATAAAATTAAACGGTTGCATCGCCACGGCGCGCACTGCTACGCCATTACGCACGGATGGCTTGCAGCGCCATGTCTTTACTGCGTTCAATGCGGCATCATCCAGACGTTGATAGTTAGAACTGGTCTTCACCGCCACATTGGCAACCCGACCATCCTCGCCCAATTCGACCCGCAGCATCACCTTGCCCTGCTCGTTCCTGCGCTTGGACAGCAACGGATAATCCGGCGGAGAACGCTCGGGGCAACTCACCGACAACTCGTTGGGCAACACCACCGGCTGCGGCGACAACGGTGGAGCCTCAATCACTGGAGGTGGCGGAGGCGGCGGAACATAAACCACCGATTCGTCTGGCTGCACCACTGGAGTTTCCACCGCGAGATGCTGATGCTCGGGCGGCGGCAGATCGGGCGGGCGCAGCTTCGGCGGCTCCGGATGTTTGGGTTTCGGCGGCCTGGGCTGCTGCGGAGGCGGCGGGTTGATGAGGTTAACCATCAGCGTGATCGCCTCATCCGGCGCAGGGATGATGCGATAACTCCATAGCTGGTATAGCGCCGCACCATGCAGCGCCAGCACAACCAACAAGCCAAGCAACTGTTCCTGTTTCAGGTTGTGCCGTATCATACGTTTTGCGCATCGTTTTTTGAGTCCACCATCATTTCTTCGACTGCGAGAAATGAAAGGTAGCGTAACAATGACTGAGGCATGTTGTTTTCTTTGTGCGTTGGGCTGTGCAAAAAATAATACCGCGCGAGCCCTGCGACATAGCGTCCAGCCATGCGGTTTCAGCAGGCATTAAGCCGGTACGTCGGCGCTGCTCCCGCCGTTCAGCCCAAGAAAATTTCTTGCGGCAGGAATATTTCGCAACACCCGGCGTTCGACCAGAGTAATGATGAGAATTGATATTCCAAGCAATGGCAATAACACCCCAAGCGCCACAATGATGGCCATGATGGCAAATGAAAATCGCGCAGGAACTCCGCCTGCTTGCGGCGCACCAAGCGTGCCGGGAGAGCGCCGCCCCAACCATAGCACGATGGAACTCACCACCATGAGCCACAACCCGAGTGCGGTGAACACTCCCAAAGCCTGATTTGCCCAGCCGAACAATTGGCCTTCATGCGCTGCGACGCCGATGCCTATCATGCGATCCAACAGGGGACGATCAGAAAACCCCTTCCTTGATTTGATTGCCCCCGTAGCTCCATCAAGCACAATGTCTGCGCGCAGCGGGCGATTTTGCGCTTGCGAATGGGCTGACCAGTCGGGCGATTTTTTTGACGGGGGAGAGATTCTAACGGGTGGCGCCAAATTTAGCGGCTGCACGGCGGCAACCAAGCGGTCAATCGCGCTGTAGTCATTCCCTTCAATTTCAGTATGGTGGTGGCCCGCATGTTCAGAATGCCCTGCATGTTCTGAGTTGTCTGTCATGGCAGCATTCTGGGTGTTCATTTCTTTTCTATCCGCCAATTCAGAAGAACGCCCGGTCGTCCAATCCTGCTTGACCACTTTGGTCATACCAATTTGGCGTACCTCTTTCAGCATTCCTCCCCACGACTTCGCCCAAGGCAGGCCGGAAATCAATAAAAACAAAGTGAAGAATGCAATCAAAAGGCCGGTTACTGCATGCATATCGCGCCAGAATAAACGCTTTCCACGCCCCATGCGAGGGTAAGCAATTCCCGCCAGACTTCCCGTTTTCTGCGGCCACCAAAGGTACAGTCCGGTGATAAACATCACGATTGCCCATGAGGCTGCCAATTCGACCACCATCGAACCGCGATCCCCCATCAACAACTCGCCATGCAGGCGATGCACCACGCGCATCAAGCGCCTATCCTCTTCGACCACATCGAGGATCGCCAAAGTTTCAGGGTGTACATAGACCCTGAAGATTTCCGCATCATGCCCCACCAGCACGCGGATCGCAGATTGCGGCGTTGCGGGCAACTCATAGGCATTGAGAACCGAGCCCGGTACGGCGGCAAGCGCTGCAGCAACCTGCGCCCCGGCGCTCGCTGGCGCACCTGTAATCGTGAGTCCCTCATAACGCTGATCAAGCTGCGCCTCGACCTGTGGATTGAACAGATAGATAGCACCCGTAATGGACAACAACAGAATAAACGGGATGCAGAACAAGCCGGCGTAAAAGTGCCAGCGCCAGATGGTGTTATGCATATTCGATCCGCTCCTGACTGCCACAGCGGAAATTTCAGCCGTTGTATTCATCACAACACCTCCGTTATTTTGTATGTGCCCATCACAGATCGAACTTCAAGCTCGCAAACAAAGTCCGCTGTGCGTACGGATACAGGGTGAAATACTTAACGTTGCCGATGTTGTTGACACCAGCGGAGGCTGACCACTGCTTGTTAACTTTATAAAGCACCTTGGCATCCAGCACATTGAAGGTGCTGCGCCCACCATAGACATTCGGATTGGGATCGGGATAGGCCTTGGTTGTCGTATTGAACAAGCCACTATGCTGACGCCCACTGAAACGATCCGCCAAAGTACAGGAGAGTTTTTTCGATGCATGGTAGGTAGCAACCAGTGAACCTCGCCACATCGGAATAAGGGGTTGCACCGTATTCTCCAATAACGGATTCGCGACATCGCTCACAATCATCGAGTGGATGTAAGCGACGCTTCCGGAAAGATCAAGTCCGTGGATCAACATGTCTTTGGTCTGGAAAGCTGACTCAAAACCGTACGAGCGAATTTTGTCAACGTTCTGCGTGCCGCTGATACTGAAACCAGGCAGAGTCGTAGTGTTTGCCTGCGAGATGAGCGCGCCCTTCTTTTCTTCCCCGAATATCGAATTGCGCCACACCCCATGCTCAATGATTTTCTCAGCGGTGAATTCCCATGCATCGTCAACCTCAGGTTTGAGGTTGGGATTATTATTCAACTGTGTATTGTAAGGAGCAGGCAAAGTGGCAAGCACCACAGCAGTTGCGGCTGCACCCGTGCTGAGATCAGTAATACCGGTATTCGCAAATAACTCCTGAACCGTCGGGAAGCGATTCGCTCTCCCCAGTGAAGCGCGCAAGATCAAATCCTGATTAACCTGATAGGAAAGTGCAAATTTTGGCGAGAAAGCACTGACCGCACTTCTTTGATAAGCCACAGTTCCATTGGCAGTCGTAAAGTTACGCCCATCAAAAGCCTGCCAATGCTCCAGTCGCCCACCACCCACCAGTTGCCAGGCAGGAGCCAACTGCCAGGCATCTTGCAGATAGATGGCCTGCGTCTCGGTTTTCCCTCTTGAACTTAAAGTTTTCGCACCCGTAGCGTCCGTAAGCCAATTCGTTCCTGTAACGAGATTATAGGTATCCGATTTCGTGACATAGGTATTCGTGTGATAACCAAAGCTAAGTTGATGCTCGCTTTTGCGATCACCATCGGGTCGAAATTCTCCGCGCAGGTCAAGATTCCGCCATCCCGTCCCATCGGTAAAATTTATCGTACCGCCGGTAGCCAAGGCCGCCGGAGTTGTGCCGGAGGCGCTCCCTGAAGTACGGAGAGCATCCTTGTCATAGTTAAACAGGCTGGCAACGACTCCCCAGTCCCACTTGCCTCCCATGTCGGACTTAACCGAAAGCCCGTGCATGGAAAAGTCCTGAAGCTCGTTGCTGCCGGTTGGAGCTGCGGTATAGTCCTGGCCATTGATGCGGACATATTGATAGACACCAGTTCCTCCCGTGCCGTAAATCACGTTACCGGTTGCCGCATCGGTCAAATAACTGTCAGTCGTTTTATTGGAGGTGTTTTTCCAATTATCAAAGGTATAGGTTGCACGAATCGTCGGAGAGAAATCATAGCCCAGCTTGATTTTTACATCGTCCTTCACGGTATGATCTGTACTGAGCGAACCGGTAATGACCCTCGGAGCATTATTCAAAGTCAGATCCGTTACCGCGCCGTTTACAACGGTGTAGTGACCCGCCGTGGCCGGAGCCCCCTTCTTGGCAGAAGCAACAACAAAATCCGTCGGATGGCTGGTGTTATCCAGACGATCAACGTTTACCCAGAACGACCAGTTGCCAACCTTATCGCCAAGTTCCGCAGCACCATGCAGGCCGGAATAATTTTTGTCCGTACCATATAGATTGAAGTTTTCGCTTAGCGCATCCACCTTGGCGTGGGCTTCAAATTTGCGTGGCATGTGCGTGGACACCAGCACTACACCGCCTTCCGCATTACCCGGGTAGAGCGCGGAAAATGGCCCGTAAACGACATCGACACGGTCAATCTCTTCCGGTGTCACCATCCCCCAGCGCGGCCCGGGGCAGCAGCTGTTGTTGAGGAAATTAGAAAGCAGCATTCCGTCAGCATAGACGATATTTTCCGCACTCTGATTCACGCCGGTCATCCGTATCGCCAGACCGCCGTTCACGTCGCCACTAAATCGCTCGCGAACGTGAACGCTAGGAAGATATTTAAGCACTTCACCCGATGATACTGCGTTGACGCTTTCATCGATCTGCGTTGCCGACACACCTTCCGATGATGCCGGCAAGTTAGCAGGGATGGCCGGCACGGAAGCAGCAACCCCTTTAATTTCCATCGTATCCATTTGGACTGGCGCATCCGCATTCTCCATCAGCGCCTGCATTTGAGTCGCTTCATCCGCTGCCCACGCTGGATGCGAGCTTGCGACCAGCGTGAAGGCCAGTACCGCGACTAGCAGTTTTAATCTTGTTTGCATGTTTTCTCTCTTTGATGGTTATTCAAACTTTTCCCGGATTTGCCATCCGGTTTTTGTGTCGCAGGGCACAGCCGGTTGGGCGGCTGTTACCGTCAGAATCAGCCGGGCAAATTGTAGATAGGGAAAATCCTCCTGAGAATGCGACATGATGCCGCGCGTCAGAATGTCGCACCGATGATGCGAATACGTCCGGTCATGGGAATGACTAACGGATCAAATGCAGATCACATTTCCTGTGTCAAGGTAACAGTGGGGAGATAACAGAGCCGACCCGTATTCGGTACGGCGATAGCGTGTGAACGCTCAGGTCATGCGCGCGCTATCCCGCGCTTGAGCATTTCCTCGAACTCTTCGGGCAGCACCGGCCTGGAAAACAAGAAGCCCTGCGCATAATCGCAGCCGGCCGCCAGCAGCAAATCGTGCTGATGTTTAGTCTCCACACCTTCGGCGATCACCTTGAGTCCAAGCTTGTGCGCCATCACGATGATGGCTTCGCACAGGGCCATATCGTCTGTATCACTGATGATATTGCGCACAAAGGATCGGTCTATTTTCAGGTAGTCGAGGTCGAATTTCTTGAGATAGGCCAGCGACGAGTAGCCCGTGCCAAAGTCGTCTATCGCCATCTGGAAATGCGCATCCCGCAGGCGTGACAACTTGTCGGTGACCTGAGGATCGGCATTGAGCAACAACCCTTCGGTGATTTCGATCACTACATGTTTTCCAGACAAGCCCAGCGTCGCCAAATGGTCGAACCATTCCTGCATGCGCATGCCGCCTTCCGCCATGAACTGGGCTGGAGACTTGTTGATGCTGATCTGGAAATTTTCCTGTTCCATGCTGTTCCAGCGCGCGGCCCAACGGGCCGCCTCCCTGAATACCCAGTCGCCGATCTCGATAATGAGGCCGGTTTCCTCGGCCAGCGGAATGAATTCTGTAGGCTCAACCATGCCGCGCACCGTATGGCGCCAGCGCAACAAGGCCTCCGCTTTGCGGATACGTCCGCTCGCCAACTCCACGATAGGCTGGAAATATAATGCGAACTGACCGGCGCCCAGCGCCCCGCGCAAATCGTTGGTCAGACGCAGCCGGTCTTGTGCTGCCTCCTGCAAGGCTGGCGTGAAATAGCTGTAGCGGTTGCGGCCCTGGCTTTTGGCGGCATACATCGCCTGGTCGGCGTTCTTGAGCAATTGCTCGACCTCGCTGGCATCGTCAGGGTAAAGGGTGATGCCTATGCTGGCCGAGACATAGGCAAGCTCGCCGCCGAAATGAAACGGCTCCGCCAGTCTCGCAACAATGTCCTGCGCAATTCTCCCCACATGGCTGCTGTCCGAGAGCTGGGTCAGGATGACGGTGAACTCGTCGCCGCCCAGGCGCGCCACCGTATCGGATTCGCGCGTACAGGCGACAATGCGGCGCCCTGCTTCCACCAGTAATTCGTCGCCGACGTGGTGCCCCAGCATGTCGTTGACTTCCTTGAAGTGGTCGAGGTCTATGAACAGCACCGCCAACAGCAGTCCCGCGCGTTGCTCCTTCTTGACTTCCTGCTGCAAACGGTCACGGAACATGCGGCGGTTTGGCAAGCCGGTGAGCATGTCAAAGTTTGCCTGCCGCCAGATCACTTCCTCGGACAGTTTCTTTTCGGTGATATCGGAAAACAGCGCCACATATCCGTGCAACGAACCATCAGCACTGGCCAGCCGGTTGATGGTCAGCCACTTGGCGTAGATCTCGCCGTTCTTGCGCCGGTCCCATATTTCCCCATGCCAGAAACCGGTCGTGTTAATCGACTCCCACATGGCCTTATAAAACACCTGATCCTGGCGGCCGGAACTGAAAATCCCGGGATCCTTGCCCAGCACATCGTCGAGAGTGTAGCCGGTGATGCGCACGCAAGCCGGATTGATGGCGACGATGCGGTTGTGAACGTCGGTCACCAGCATACCTTCGCCGGTGTGCTGATACACCAGTGAAGCCAGTTGCATTTCGTCTTCCATGCGCCTGCGCTCCGTGACATCCTGGAACGACACCAGCGTGCCCGTCATCTGGCCGCGATGCAGCAAAGGATTAGCGCGGTACAACACCAGCAGGAACTGGCCGTCGCGCCGGATGATATGGTATTCGCCCGAGACCGGCACACCTTCATGGAACACTTTCAGTAGCGGGCATTCCTGAAAAGGAAAAGGCGAACCGTCCGGATGGGAATGGCAAATGACCTCATGCATGCGCATGCCCACCAGTTCCGATTCTTTCCAGCCCAGCAGGTTTTCGGCGGACAGGTTCATGAACGTGACCCGTCCGTCCATGTCCATGGCGTAAACCCCTTCACTCAAGGTGTTGAGCATGACACGGGTGGTTTCTGCGCTCTGCTCGCGCAGGCGTTCGTTGATTTCGGTCAGCTCCTTCGAGTTGACCACCAGCGCATTCTCCAGCAGTGTCCGTTCCTGCTCGGTTTCCTTGTAATAGGCATCAACAGCCAGGACAAAATCACGCCACTTCCCTTCCGGGACGAAATTCTCGCCGAGGTGCCTTTGCAATTGACGTATCAGCAGCCGGTGCATGATCGTGCCTATTCGTGAATAGTGGTCAGCGTCATGGTCTGGTTATGCAGTTGGCATTGCAGGACGTCGCTGAACGGCGCCAGTTCGCCATAGGAATAAAACCCGGTCACCGTGGTTTGCGGCCCCAGTTTTTTTCTTGCTGCTTCCAGCTCTTCTTCGATCAACTGTCCCAACACCAGCCGTCGCCCTACACAACTCACCACCAGGCCCAGGCCTGTACCTGCATGAGGCTGCGCAGCCGTAGCGGCGGCCATCCCGGCACTCTCGATGAGAGCATCCAAACGGGTGCGCATCAGTTTGCATAAATGCCCTTCTGGCACATCTCCCGCGAACGTAAGGCTGCGCGCGTTTTCGCTCACCGACAGCAGGGTGCGGATAATGGGCTCGCTTTCCTTGTTGGCGCGCACACTCAAAGGGAAACGCAGGCCGCTGCCCGGCAGATCCCTGGCCAGCGGGCCGAGATATTTCTTGTACAGTGTGAGAGCCGGCTGGCCGTCAATTTCGCTTACTACATTGCCGGAGGACCTGGTCACCACCCGTTCTGCGCCGAACTCTTCCCAACCTGCGAAGCAGCCCGTCTTGATTGCCATGTTGCCATACAGCCCAACGGCAGCCACACAGCCAGGACGGGCAGGCGCATTGGCCATCACCCAGGTCTGTCCGAAACGCGCACCATCGCCGGCCAATCCGCCCGTGACGGGAATGCCATAGCCATTCAATCCCGCAGCTAGTTCGCTGCCGTTTACCAGCAAGCCATCGGAAAAAACCAGCACATGTCTGAGGTCATCTTCCGCCAGATCCTCCATCAAATTGGCAGCCAGTGCGCGGACGCTCCTGCAAGCCGCCACATCGGCAGTCGCAAGGCGCACCCGGCCATACTTAAACTTCACTGCCGTCGCTATGATGCCATCATCGCTGATATAGCTACCCTGCACGCTGCCCGATGAGGAGCAGCCCACGATGAGCGCTTGCGGAAACTTTTCCTTCAATTCTCGATGACAGGCGGGAGTATGAAAATAATCGGTATCGGCAAAAACCAGCACTAATCCCGCATCGCGGGCACCGTCATCGGTTTGGCTCCAGTGCGAAACAGATGACCAGTGAATTTGATTTATCTGCATATATTCACCTTGGGGCAGGCTGACCTTGGGGCAGGCTGCGTTGCTGCTGTGTTGCGGAACATTACTCCTGCGGGTGGCGAATAAAAAGATGTAAATTACATACTGCTTAGCGGAATGGCATGCCTGCCATGGCCGGCATGATGTTTTTTACCTTGCTGAAACAGCCTGGGTGTGATCGGTGCGGATGCAGCCGGGGCTGCCACCCCGGCCTGATGCGGGCAGTTCTTTACAGTTGCGCGGAGCAGGAATCAGGCGGCTATGGCCTTGCACTCCTTGATGCATGCGGTGCAGGCTTCGCCGCAGGCCTTGCATTCCGGATGCATGTCAGTTTTCTTGCATTCATCTTCGCAGTCCTTGCATACCTCCATCACCACCTTTGCCAATTGTGGCAGACGCTTCGACTCCGCCGCCGCCATCTGCTGCAATGCAGCGCACATGGCCTCGGTCTGGCTGGAAATCATCGCGCAGGCTGCCAGTTCTTTTTCTCCTTTGCCCATGGCAACCAGACAATGCTGCAGGCACAACTGTGCCTTGAGCACGCAGTCTGCTGCCGCATCTATCAATTTCTGGTTGCGCGTGGATTTCTCATGCCCATGTTCGTGCTGCATGTCCATTCCCATGTGCTCGTGGTTCATATGCTCATGCTCGCCTGCGGCGAATACGCTGCCAGCCGCAGCCGAGGCAGCCAAGCTGGCAGCTCCCAGCAACAGTTCTCTTCTATCCATGTCGTCTCCCCTTTGAAAGTAATGCATTGATCGCTCAAGGCTCGCTACGCCACGCGGCAGAAATGTCATGCCGCACTTCGATTTTAGGCAGAACACGCCATGGCGAGAATGCGACATATTGTCGCACGGTGGCACAGCGGTGGAATGAACGCACAAAAGAAACCAGGCTGGCGCAAGAAAGGGAGTCGGCAACAACAGGTAGGGAGGAACTACTGCGCATTGCCAAACGCCAGCCTGGCAGGCGCACTCTAATGCCTGACCGGGCGCCTGGGAATGCGTCATAATGTCGCAGCCTTGCGCGATCATCCAGAAACAACAGTAAAGCGGTCAATAAAATCCATGTCCGTACAGGCAGAACTTAATGTAGTATGCAAACCTGCGGGAGAAATAATCCCGGCCAGCCACCAGCCAGATGTCATGGCACACAAACCGGCCAGAAACAAACGGCTCAGGGAATAAAATAATAAAAACGGGACTGACAATCAGGAGTGCAGTGGATGCCGTTTGAGTTGATCGAGCAGAACATCGTAGATACCGTCGCGCCGGTAGTCGTAATCATCGATGATGAATTCACCAGTCGCACCATACTCGACAAGGTAGTGCGCAGCGTACAGAAGAACATCATCGTCAAGACTTTCGCCGACCCGATTGAGGCGATGGAATGGATCAGGAGCAACCAGCCTGACCTGATCATGCTGGATTACATGATGGGCGGCATGACCGGGCTGGAAGCCGTGCAACAGATACGGCGCATCGCCACCCTCGAAGGTGTACCCATCGTGGTGGTCACCTCGCTCGAAGAGCGCGAGATCCGTTATCAGGTACTGGATGCCGGCGCCACCGACTTCATCACCAAGCCCATAGACCCCTACGAATGCCGCGTGCGGTGCCGCAACATGTTGTCCTTGCGCATGCAGCAGAAAATCATCCTGAACCGTTCACAGTTTCTGGAATACCGCATCGCGGATGCGACCATGCAGATACACCAGCGCGAGCAGGAGACGCTGTTTCGTCTGGCAAAAGCCGGTGAATACCGCGACCAGGATACCGGCGACCACATCGTGCGCATGGCGCGCTATTCGCGGCTGATCGCCGAAGCAATGGGGCTGCCGCGCGAACTCTGCGAATTGATTGAGGCCGCCGCTCCCATGCATGACATCGGCAAAATCGGCATGCCGGACAATATTCTGCAGAAACCCGGCAAACTGTCCTCGGAAGAATTTGACGTGATGAAATCCCATCCGCTGGTCGGCTACCAGATACTGCATAACAGCCCTTCAAAATACCTGAGTCTGGGCGCCAAGATCGCGCTTGGCCACCACGAGAAATATGACGGCAGCGGCTATCCGGAAGGCGTCAGCGGGAACTACATCCCGCTGGAAGCGCGCATCGTCGCCGTCGCCGACGTGTACGATGCACTGACTTCGCAACGCCCCTACAAAAAAGGCTGGTCCAGCGAAGAGGGGCTGGCCTACCTCAAAGAGCAGATGGGCAGCCACTTCGACCCGGATTGCGTGGAAGCATTCGTGTCGCAATTCGAACGGGTGCGCAACATACAGCTCCAACTGCCGGACATCCCTGCCCCCTTTGCTGCCTGATGCAGAAGCTGGCCGACTTCTTCAGGAATATCCGTCAAGGCGGCGGCGAACATGAGCAAGCGCTGCTGAGGGTTGTTTTTGCACTGGTCATATTCGCCCACCTGTCTTACATCGGCACGAACGATGAGGGTGGAATAGATAAAGTGGTGCTGGCCTTCTCCGGCGCATTCCTCGTTTTTTCGCTGCTGTTCGCGGGCGTGGTCTTCCGCCATCGTGAGCCATCCACAGCCCGGCAGTTGCTGGCCATGTGTGCCGACCTCGGCGCCGTCACCTTTGGCATGCTGATGACGGAAGAGACCGGCACACTGTTCTACGGCATCTACCTGTGGGTCATCGTCGGCAATGGTCTGCGCTATGGAACCCAATCCTTGCTGCGCTCTTATGCGCTAAGCATCGCCGGCTTCGCCGCAGTGGTACTGTTCAATCCTTACTGGGGCAGGCACAGCACCCTGGCCATCGCGCTGTTGCTCACCCTGCTGCTGATTCCGCTGTATATATTCAAACTGGTACAGCGCCTGAACCAGGCCATCTCCAACGCCGAAGAAGCCAACAAGGCCAAGAGCCATTTTCTGGCGAACATGAGCCATGAGATGCGCACCCCGCTGAACGGCGTGATCGGGATCAGCGATCTGATTCTGGAAACCCCGTTGAATTCCGAGCAGCGTGATCTGGTGCAGACCCTGCGCAACTCGGGCCGTATCCTGCTCAGGCTGATAGAAGACGTGCTGGATCTCTCCCGCATAGAAAGCGGAAAACTGTTCGCCGAAACGCTGGACTTCGACTTGCACGGCCTGATCAACGGCACCATGGACATGTTCTCGCCACAGGCGGAAAAAAAGGGACTGCAACTGCGCGCGCAATTCTCGCCGGAAACCGGCTTCCTGCTGCGCGGCGATGTGCAGCATTTGCGCCAGGTCATCATCAACCTGATCGGCAACGCGATCAAATTCACCCAGCAGGGCTCCGTCGACTTACGCGTGAGCACCCTCACTCAGGACGCCAATACGGCACGCCTGAGATTCGAAGTGGCGGATACCGGCATCGGTATTCCGCAGGAATCACAGCAAAGCATATTCGAGAGTTTCACCCAGGCCCACGCCGGTATCACCATGAAATATGGCGGCACCGGGCTGGGCACCACCATCTCCAAGCAACTCGTTCAGTTCATGGGCGGGCAGATCGGCCTGCACAGCGAATTGGGCAAAGGCAGCACTTTCTGGTTCGAGTTGCCGTTCGAGAAACAAGCGGAAAGCCGCGCACTGGACGCATTGCCCGCGCTGGGACAATTGCGCGTAATCATGGCAGGTATCGCGCAGGCCGAACAGGCCACAATCGCGGAATTCCTGGCTGGCTGGAATATACGTTGCGACCATACCGATTCCCTTGCCGAACTGCTGACGCTGCTCAAGCAGATACAGCACGGGGGGCCGCAGCATCTCGCTGTGCTATGCACACCGCAGACGCTCGGAACTTCTGCCCAGGAGTTCGCGGCACAGATCTGGGCAGACAATCAACCCAGCCACGTATCGCTGATTCTGCTCGACGCACTCGACACAAACGATGAGGAAGCATTGCTCTCGCAGGGATATGCCTGCCTGCTGAAATCTCCGCTGAACAGCTCGCTGCTGTTCAATGTGCTGCATAGCATAATGTCCACGCGCGCATCAGGCGAAGATGTGATCTCCTTCATGGAACACCATAAACGCAACAGCCATGACAAACGCAGCCTCAACATCCTGGTAGCAGAAGACAACGGCACCAACCGCATGATCATTTCCAGGATACTGGAACGCGCAGGACACATCGTTAATCTGGTGGAAAACGGCGAACAGGCGCTGGACGCGCTCGAAGACAAACGCTACGACCTGACGATACTGGACATGCACATGCCGTTGATGGGCGGGCTGGATGCGTTGAAGATCCACCGTGCCACCAACACCGGGGCATACATGCCCATCATCATCCTGACAGCTAATGCGACAATGGAAGCAAAACGGGAATGCGAAGAAGCCGGAGCCGATGCATTCCTCACCAAGCCTATAGACGCAATCAAGCTGTTCGACACCGTTGCCCATCTCACGGCCGCCAGCAATGTTGTCGCGCCCGAAACACCCAAGCCCGTTCCCGCCCCCATCGCGCCAGGTGACAAAGATGGACTGCTGCTCAACGAGCAGACCTTGCATCATCTTGGATTGCTGGGAGATGGAAATGACGAATTCATGCACGCCATCATCCACGGCTTCATCGCCGAGGGAGAACAGTTGATTGCAGCCATGCGCACGGCGCTATCCAAACGCGAGTATGTAGCCATCAAGGAATTGGCGCACACCATGAAGGGCAGCGCAGGCAACATGGGCGCCGAAGCCCTGTTCCATATCTGCCGTGATATATCGCAAAGCAATATCGGCGAATTGCAGGACACAGCCGAAGACCTGCTGAGCAAGGCGCAGGGCAGCTTCAGCGCTACACGGCAGGCGTTGTTGCGTTATCTGGAGACGGCCTCGGTCTCTTAATCGGGACTGCAACGCGCCATCAAATCGCCAGCGTCATCCCCGGCTTGCATGACATAGTGGTGCAGCCTGGCTGCGGTTCGGCTGTATCAAACAGTTTCTGCTGTGAGCGCACGAATCTGTCCATCACCTTGAGATCCTTTGCGCCCAGTTGCAGGGCCGCATCCACCCATACCGTGGTGATGTCGATCAACTCCTGATACGTCACCGGATTGAAACGTTGCTTGGCTTTCTGCACCGCCATGTAACCATTTGAACGGCGAGCCTGTTTGTGGATATAGTCGTAGACAGCATTTTCGCCCGCGCCATCTTCCGCCAGCACATCGACCACTCCCATCTTGTGCAATTCTTCTGCGCTGTAAATCTTGCCGCTCAGAATAATTCTTTCGGCTTCCACATGCCCTATTTTCCGGGCCAGGAAACTGTATGCTCCCATGCCTGGAAACAGATTGAACAGTATCTCCGGGAATCCCATCTGGCTGCTGCGTTCGGCAATGATGATGTCGCTGGTAAGGGCAGCTTCGAGGCCGCCGCCCAATGCATCTCCTTGCACCAGCGAAATCGTGACCACAGGTAAATCATAATGCCGCACTCTCGAGGCCATCGCATCAATGCACATTTTTGCATAATGCGTAAGTGACTTGCGATCCCCGGCCCGGATCAGATCGCGGAACAGGCTCAGTTGCCCGCCAAGGTTGAATACGCCCGGCGTCAGCGAAGCGAACACCATGAAATTTACCGTATGCAATTCTCCGTCCATATATATCCGCCCATCACAATCTTCGATAGAGCGGTTATAGCATTGCAATTCGCGCAGCAATTCCAGATTAAAGCAGGGAACGGCCTTGGGATTCATCAACACCCAGGATATTCCGTAATCGATATCAAACTGGGTAGCCAACTGTGTGTATGCAATTTCCAGCGGGTTTATCATGTCCGGCAAGATTTCTATTTTTCCCATTTCACATCTCCTTGCATTTGCTTTTACCCAGAACTGCCCATACCAGAGAGCAGCCGCCTTTATCACGACGCTTAAATTATCAGCACACAAAAACGACCAAGCGCGGAACAGGCGCGGAAAATCCAGCCAGTTAACGGTTTGTAGGCAAACTTGTTACAAGTGGGAAGGAATCTTGTCCGATATAATGTTACACAGTTAAATATTTTTAATCGCCCATGTCTTCCATCCAGCTTTTACCCGACCTGCTCATCAATCAAATTGCCGCTGGCGAAGTGATCGAACGCCCGGCCTCCGCGCTCAAGGAGCTGCTGGAAAACAGTCTGGATGCCGGCGCAACGGAGATTACGGTGCAACTCGAAAGCGGCGGCATCAAACTGCTGCGCGTGCGCGACAACGGCGGCGGCATCGCGGCTGATGAACTTCCATTCGCATTGATGCGTCACGCCACGAGCAAGATTGCCTCGCTCGATGACTTGCAGCGCGTTGCCAGCATGGGGTTTCGCGGCGAGGCATTGGCCAGCATGGCAGCCGTCGCGCAGGTCACGCTCACCAGCCGCAACGCGCTTGCCGAACATGCCTGGCAGATTCAGGCCGTGGATGGAACGCAGACTGCGGCAGCACCTGCCGCGCACGCACATGGAACCAGCATCGAAATGCGCGAGCTGTATTTCAACACCCCCGCGCGGCGCAAATTCCTCAAGAGCGAAAGCACCGAGTTCGCCTACTGCGAAGAAGCGTTCAAGCGCATCGCGCTGTCGCGCCCGGAGGTGACCTTCACGCTGCAACACAACGCGCGCATGGTGTGGCAACTGCCCGCGCAGTCCCTGCAACAGCGCATCGGCGCCTTGCTCGGCAACGAGTTCGCACAAAGCGCCGTAAGCGTCGAACGCCAGGCCGCGAATCTGCACCTGCACGGTATGGCCTCGCAACCCGCCTACTCGCGTGCCACGCGCGACGCGCAATACTTTTTCGTGAACGGACGCTTCGTGCGCGACAAGGTGCTGGCCCACGCCATCCGCCAGGCCTATCAGGACATCCTGCACGGCCAGCGCCATCCGGCCTTCGTGCTATTCCTCGACATGCCGCCTGAAGGCGTGGACGTGAACGTGCATCCGGCCAAGATCGAAGTGCGCTTCCGCGAAAGCCAGGCGATACACCAGTTCGTGTTCCACACTTTGCAGCAGGCATTGAGTGTGCCGATGGCGGAGAGCAATGCCGCCGCTCCGGCAACGCCGCAAGCAGCAGAGAGGAGTTACACAGAAAGCGCGCCAGCACCCCACTTCCAGCAGCAACGCATGCCGCTCGGCGTCGCGCAACGCGAAGCCGCCTATCGCCTGTGGGACGTGCAAACCGAAAATCGGAAACAAACAATAGAAACTCCAGAGCCCATAACTGAAAACAGCGAACCTGAAACCGAAAACTCGTTTTTAGGCTACGCCCTCGCCCAGCTCTCCGGCATCTACATCCTCGCGCAGAATGAGCACGGCCTGATCGTGGTGGACATGCATGCCGCACACGAGCGCATCGTGTACGAAAAACTCAAGACCGCATTCGATGCACAACAGATGCCCACGCAGCAATTGTTAATCCCGGTGAGCTTCGCCGCCGCTGCGCTCGATGTCGCCACCGCCGAAGAAGAACAGGACGCACTGGCACAGCTCGGCTTCGACCTCGCCCCGCTCTCGCCCACCACACTCGCGGTGCGCAGCATGCCCGCCATGTTGAAACAGTCTCACGCCGAAGCCGCCGCGCGCGACGTGCTGCACGAGTTGCGCGAATACGGCGCAACGCGCGCGCTGACCGAACGCCGCAACGAATTGCTCGCCACCCTCGCCTGCCACTCCGCCGTGCGCGCCAACCAGCAACTGACCATCCCCGAGATGAACGGCATCCTGCGCGAGATGGAGCGCACCGAACGTTCCGGCCAATGCAACCACGGCAGGCCGACCTGGTTCCTGATTTCGCTGTCGGAACTGGATGCGATGTTTATGCGTGGAAAATAGGGAATCCGGGAACGTAGGGCAGGCTGTGCCCGCCGTGTCGGGCGTAGCCCGACCTACATGCCCGCTACTAATGACTACAATCTCCACCACCCGCATCGCCTTTGCCAGCTTCATCGGCACCGCCATCGAGTTCTACGATTTCTACATCTATGGCCTCGCGGTGGCGATGGTGATCGGGCCGGTGTTTTTCCCCGGCAGCGATCCGGCGGCGCAAGCATTGAATGCCTTCCTCACCTTCGGTATCGCGTTCATCGCGCGTCCGTTCGGCGCACTGGTGTTCGGCCATTTCGGCGACCGCATCGGCAGGAAAACTACGCTGGTCGTTTCGCTGCTGGTAATGGGCATCTCCACCACGTTGATCGGCGTGCTGCCGAGTTACGAAATGGTGGGCTGGATAGCACCCGCGCTGCTGTGCCTGCTGCGCTTCGGTCAGGGCATAGGCTTGGGCGGCGAATGGGGCGGTGCGGCTTTGCTGGCGGCGGAGTCTGCGCCCGAAGGCAAGCGCGGCTGGTTCGGCATGTTCCCGCAACTGGGGCCACCGGTGGGTTTCCTGCTTGCGACGAGCAGCTTCCTGTTGCTGTCGAATCTGCTCGACGATGCGCAATTTCATGCCTGGGGCTGGCGCATACCATTTCTTGCGAGCGCGGTGTTGGTCATCATTGGCCTGTATGTACGCCTGAAACTGGCCGAGACGCCGGTGTTTTTGAAAACCATGCAAGCTGCTTCCGAAACGGCGGGCGGAGCCCGCCCTACGTTGCCACTGGCTGCCTTGTTCGCGCGACACATTAAGCCGCTGGTGCTGGGTGCGCTGTCCATGGTCGTGTGCTATGCGTTGTTCTATATCTCCACCGTATTCTCTCTGAGCTACGGCGTCGCTACGCTGCACATCCCGCGTCCGCAATTTCTTGGCATGTTGTGCATCGCGGTCATTTTCATGGCGGCGGCCACGCCGCTTGCCGCCATGGCGGGCGATCGTTATGGACGCCGCCCGGTGTTGCTCATTGCAGGCAGCGCAGCATTGCTGTCAGGCTTTCTGCTTGCTCCCATGCTGGGCAGCGGCTCGCCGTTGCAAATCACGATATTTCTTTCCATAGAATTGTTTTTGATGGGCGCGACTTTCGCGCCTATGGGCGCGCTGCTGCCCGAACTATTCCCGACCTCCGTGCGCTACACCGGCGCAGGCACGGCCTACAATCTGGGCGGCATACTCGGCGCATCGCTCGCGCCTTACATCGCGCAACAACTGGTGTTGCATGGAGGGCTGGCCTGGGTGGGCGGTTATATTTCCGTTGCTGCGGCGATCAGCGTGCTGGCGGTATTCTTGATGCGCGAGACACGCGATAAGGAGTTGGCATGAACCTGATTCGTCATTCCCGCGCAAGACTGGATTCCCGCCTGCGCGGGAATGACGGCACTGCGACATGAGTACATTACCCCCCGCCATTTTCCTCATGGGCCCTACCGCCAGCGGCAAGACCGCTGTGGCAGTGGAACTCGCGCAGCGCCTGCCGGTGGAACTCATCAGCGTGGATTCGGCGCTGGTGTTTCGCGACATGAATATCGGCACCGCCAAGCCCGATGCCGCCACACTCGCGCGCGCGCCGCATCACCTGATCGACATCATAGATCCGACCGAGGCCTATTCCGCCGCCACCTTTCGCCACGATGCCCTGCGCTTGATGCACGACATTACACAACGCGGCAGGATTCCGTTGCTGGTCGGCGGCACCATGCTGTATTTCAAGGCGCTGCGTGAAGGGTTGAGCGACCTGCCGCAATCCGATCCGGAGATACGCGCCACTCTCGATGCCGAGATCGCACAGCATGGTATCCATCATCTACATAAGCAGCTCGCCGCAGTAGATGCACAAACCGCTGCCCGCCTGAAATCCGGCGACACGCAACGCATACAGCGCGCGCTGGAGATCTATCGCCTCACCGGCACACCGATGTCCGAACTGATCGCGCATCCGAAAAATACCGACATCCCTTACCGCATCATCCCCGTTGCGCTCGTCCCTTCCGACCGCAGCGTATTGCACGACCGCATCGCCACACGTTTTGCGGACATGCTCAAGCAAGGCTTGCTGGATGAACTGCGCATGCTCCAGCAGAAATATGCGCTGCACCCGAACATGACTTCGATGCGCTGCGTCGGTTACCGGCAAGCATGGCAATACCTCGCGGGCGAGATCGACGAAACCGAACTGCTGGACAAAGGCCTGGCTGCCACGCGGCAACTCGCCAAGCGCCAACTCACCTGGTTGCGCTCCATGCCGGACAATATTGAATTTAATAGCCTTGATGCTGACGTTCTGCAACGTGTGCTGGATACCTGTGCAGAATGTTTTGATTCCGTAGCAGGCATCGCCTAGTGCGGGCACGATACAGATATTGCGCGTTCAATTCCTGAAGAGCCTGCGCCCGAACTACCACACTATCCAGGCGCGCATCAGCCATCTGCCCGCACGTTTCCTGCGCAACGCCGCGACAACTAATGTGGCGCCAGCCGATAACGACGACGAAGTTGCAACGCGTTAACGGTTTGAGTTACGGGGCGGCACGACTATATGCTCGGGCGGCAGATCGGCCTGATAGCGTTCATACATAGCCGCATAAGCCGCTTCGATGTGGCGCGTAATGAGTGGAGTATCGAACAAGGCCGTGCTCAGCCGGTTATGTTCCAGCATTTCCCTGATCGCCATTAATTTCCCTAGGTGAGTGGCCAGCTCCACCGCAAGCGCCTCATACTCTTCCTGCGTCGAAGTAATGAGTTCGGGCAAATGAATGGCATTGAGCAGACTCGCAGCAACCCGGCTGGCAAAAGACTCTCCCATGCGCGTCAATACAGGTAGCCCTGCCCACAGCGCATCGCTGGCCGTCGTGTGGGCGTTGCAAGGAGATGTATCCAGGAACAAGTCTGCCAACCGATGTCGCGCCAAATGCTCCGCTAGCGGCATGCGTTGCGCAAAAATCAGCCTTTCCGCATTCACACCCCGCCGGTCAGCTTCCTTGCGCAAATTTCCGGCAGCTTGAGGCGTGTCTTCCAGTAGCCAGAGCACGCTACCCTCGACCCGCTGCAATATCCGCATCCAGCCATCAAATGTATCAGGCGTGATCTTGTAGTTGTTATTAAAACAGCAGAACACGAAGCCCATCGCCGGCAGACCTGAATCCTCGCGCGTGAACTGCTTATCTGAAATCTGGCGCTTTCCGTCGTTGACCTGATAGCTGTCAGGCAAATAGACAATCTTTTCCGAATAGTGCTGCACGTTTCTTGCCGGGATGAGCGTGTGGTCAGCAATCAGATAATCCATGTATTCCGCCCGCATGGTGCCGGGAAAGCCCAGATAATTTACCTGTACCGGTGCGGCCCGTGCGGCAAATATACCAGCCCGGGAATTCTGGGTGTATCCCTTCAGGTCGACCGCGATATCAATCCCCAAATCCCGGGAAAGAAGTGCCGCGTCCAAATCCGATAGCTCCTGCACATCGATAAATCTATCCAGAGCTGCCACAATCCGGCTTCTCATTTCATCGTTCTTGTCCGGGCCATATGAGAAAGCAATCAACTCGAAATTGGTTTTGTCGTGCATCTCCAGCAACTCCGCCATCAAATATGCCGTTGCATGATTATGGAAATCGGCAGAAAAATAGCCTATGCGTATCTTCTCGCGTCTGGGATGTTTCAGAATTTCCGGAAGTGCCTGGTTTGCCGGATGCTTATCCTGCACATAGATAGCTGCGGCCTTGCCCTGCACGGCAGGAGAATCTGTTAGCGCGAGAACGGGGAAAGGTGTTGAAGCTTTCTCGCCGCGCGCAATCTTCTCTTCAAGTTGCCTGCACTGCTCCCCGGCTTCGCTCCAATCGCATATCAGCATCCTGATGTGCAGACGTACCCCGCACAGGAACGCATAGTCGGGACTCAAGGCAAAAGCCTTGTCATAACTTGCCAGTGCAGCCTGATACTGTTTCATATCCTGCAACAGGGTGCCGCGATTGTAATGGGCCTCCGCATAGTCAGACTTCAAAGCTGCGGCCCGGTCAAAGCTTTCCAATGCGGCCTGTGGCTGTTTGAGGCGCTTTAGCGCACTGCCCCGATTATTGTAAGCTTCGGCATAGTCGGGCCTCAATACTATGGCCCGCTCAAAACTCTCCAGCGCAGCCTGGTAGTGTTTAGCGTCATACATCGCAACGCCACGGTTGTTATAGGCATCCGCATAGTCTGGATCCAATGCGATCGCCCGCTCATAGCTCTCCAGCGCGGCTTGGGGCTGATGCAGATTCTGCAACACATTTCCCCGGTCGAAATATGTCCTCGCGCTATCAGGTTTCAAGGCAATAGCCTTGTCATAGTTCTCCAGTGCCGGCCGATACTGTTGCAGTCCATACAATATTGAGCCACGGCTGCCATATATCTCTGCCCAACCCGGTCTCAAGGTAACCGCATGGTCATAGCTCTCAAGCGCGGCCCGATATTGCCTGAGTTCTTTCAGCATGTCGCCACGGTTGCCGTAGGCATCCGCATAGTCAGGCTTCAAGGCAATGGCCTGCTCGTAGCTCTTCAGCGCAGCCTCATACTGCCTCATATTTCTTAGCACATTGCCCCGATTGTTATGGGCCTCCGCAAAATCCGGCTTCAGCGCTATCGCCTGGTCGAAATCCAGCAAAGCTGCCTGGTGTCGGTTAAGATGCCTTAGCGCGTTACCCCGGTTGTTGCTGGCTCCTGCACTTCGCGGATTGATCTCCAGGGCTTTGCCTATTAACGCCACCGCTCTTGCATAATTCCCCGTTTGCGCCGCCAGTGTCCCCAGCATGTGCAACGCATCAAAATGCCCGGGCTGGACCTGTAGCACCTGCTCATATAGCGCCTGGGCTTGCGCAAATTGTCCCTGCTGGTGCAAAGCCAATGCCTGAGCGAATTCCTGCGCTGCCAGCGCAACAGCAGCACTGCCGGCAACGCGCTGCGGCTCAGGATTATTTTTAAACTTCAGGGGCATCGGGACAGTTTATTGCCAAGGCTGCTCATGGAACATAGGCAACCGGCCTATTTACCCTTGAACGCGTCCGCCATGACCGCCAACCCTTTACTCCATGAATCCTTGTCTGCCTCGGCGTTATAAGCCAGTGGCAGCTTGAATTCCTGTCCGTACTTGTCGGCCTCCGGATTGGTGAATGCATGCTTGACGCCGGGGTAGGTCACCGCCTGATAACTCACGCCTGCCTTGTCCATCTCCTGACGGAATGCCGCGACCTGCGCTGCGGGAATCATCGGATCGTCCTCCCCGGTGAACGATGCGATACGCGCCTGTACTTTGCCCGCTTCAGCCGGATGTTCGGCACCCAGGCCGCCATGGAAACTCACCACCACCTTGAGCGGCTCGCCGATACGCGCCATGTTCAGCACCACGGTGCCGCCGAAGCAATAGCCAATGGCGCCTATGCTGGATGTGTCCACCGTGTTCTCTTGCCTGATCAATTCGAGCGCGGCATCGAAACGCGCCTTGGCAAGCTTTTCATTCTTGCTCACCTCGCTGGCGAACTTGCCCGCATCGTCGGGATGGTGCGCTTGCTTGCCGTCGCCGTACATGTCCACAGCCAGCGCGGTGTAGCCCTGCTCCGCCAGCATGCGCGCGCGTTTGCGCGCATATTCGTTGTGGCCCCACCATTCATGCACCACCAGGATACCGGGGCGCTTGCCCTGCTGCGCATCGTCCCAGGCGATATAGCCCTTGAGCGTGGCGCCGTTGGCGTTATAGCTGACTTCCCTGCCCTGTACGGCTGCATGAGAATTGGCAGCAGCAAGCAGGGCTATGGCAAACAACAGAAAATTTTTCATGACATCCTCCACGAAGAATATGCGTGAATCGCGATGTTGCTACATCGGCAAGAAGGTTGCAAAGTCAATACAGGAAACAACTGCTGCTGCAATTGTATGGGCGCCCGCCGGTTTTGACGATGGGTAATTTCTGGGGATCAGCCGTACAGCCTGCGCCCCCTGATGCGCGCCCGATGCGCCGCACGCTGATCGCTCTCGGACAGCACAGTCTTCTTGCCCTCGAACGGGTTCTTGCCCGCCTTGAACTCGATGCGCAGCGGCGTGCCTTGCAGGTCGAAAGCGTCGCAGAAGGTGCGCTCCAGATAGCGGCGATAACTGTCCGGTATATCGTCCAGCGCGCTGCCGTGGATGATGATGAGCGGAGGATTGCTGCCGCCCTGGTGGGCGTAGCGCATCTTGGGGCGAAAGCGTCCGCGCGGCGGCTGCTGTTTCTCGATGGCAGCTTCCAGTACGCGCGTAAGCTTGGGCGTGGGCATCTTCGCCATCGCGGCGGCATAGGCTTGGTTCACCGACTTCAGCACGGCAGCGAGCCCGTTGCCCTTGAGTGCAGAGATAAAGTGATGCTTGGCAAAACTCAGGAAGTGCAATTTGCGTTCGATGTCACGCTTGGCAGTATCGCGCTGGTAATTGTCGAGGCCATCCCACTTGTTCACCGCCAGCACCAGCGCGCGTCCAGCCTGCAGCACGAAGTCGGCGATGTGCGCGTCCTGCTCGGTGATCTGGTCGCGCGCGTCCACCACCAGCACTACCACGTTGGCGTCTTCCACCGCTTGCAGCGTCTTGATCACGGAAAATTTTTCTATGGCTTCATCTATCTTGCCGCGCCGGCGCACGCCTGCGGTATCGATGATGGTGTACTGTCTGCCATCGCGCTCGAAATCTATATAGATGGAGTCGCGCGTGGTACCGGGCTGGTCGAAGGCGATGACGCGCTCCTCGCCGAGTATGGCATTCACCAGCGTGGACTTGCCGACGTTGGGGCGACCGACGATGGCGATCTTGGGATGGTCGGCTGGTTTTTCCGCGCCCTCTTCCGGCATGGCAAAATCTTCCAGCGCGATGTCCACCACCTCGTTCACGTTGTCGCCGTGCGCGGAAGAAACAGGCAGCGGATCGCCGAGACCCAGCTCGTAGAATTCGGCGGTGATACGCGCATGCTGCATGCCTTCGGCCTTGTTGACCACAAGCAGCACGCGACGCCCGGTCTTGCGCAATTCGGTGGCGATGATGCTGTCCTGCGGTGTAACGCCCTGGCGTCCATCCACCAGGAACAGCACCACGTCGGCCTCGTCCACCGCCTGCCGTGTCTGCCTGGCCATCTCATGCATGATGCCGTCTTTGACCACCGGCTCCAGACCGCCCGTATCCACCACCAGGAAAGGCTTGTCGCCGACGCGCCCGCGTCCATAGTGACGGTCACGCGTCAGCCCCGGCAGATCGGCGACCAGCGCATCACGGCTGCGCGTGAGGCGGTTGAACAGCGTGGATTTGCCGACGTTGGGACGACCGACAAGAACAAGAGTGGGTAGCATGTTTACTAACCTTCAAAATTTGCAGCGTGCATCATGCGCACACCACAAGCTACAACAAGCCGCCTCAATGAACCGCCAGCGAATATAAACCGCCGCCACTGGTCTGCACCAGCAGACCACCGTCCAGTTCCTCATGGGCAGCCACGATGCTGCCGCCATCCAGTTTGAGGCGCGCCGCAAAGCTTCCGTCATCGCGGCTCAGGGCATGCAGGTAACCGTCATAATCGCCTGCCACCACATAATTTTCGAGCACAAGAGGCGCCGAAACATCGCGTCTGGCCAGTTTGTCATTTTTCCACAGCGAACTACCGCTGGCCTTGTCCAGCGCGGACACTGCGCTGCCCGCATCGGTCAGGTAAAGATATTTACCTGATAGCGCCATGCCCTTGTCGCTGGATAATTCCCGGCTCCAAAGCAGGTTGCCTTGCGCAATGTCGAAGCAAGCGACATTACCCTGAAAAGCCACTGCACAAATCTGTTCGTTGTCCATCACCGGCAAGCTGGTGATATCGCTGATGCGTTCCAGCTCGGTATTGCCGCGCGGCTGCGACACCGCCGCCTCCCATGCCACGACGCCGCTCGACACGCGAATAGCCGCCAGCTTGCCCGCCGCAAAACCCGCATACGCTGTCCCGCCCTCGATCAATACACCGGCATAACTACGCACGGTCAGCGCGGGCGTGGTGCGCTCATACAGCCATTGGCGGCTGCCATCTATCGTGCTCAGGCCGGCAATACGTCCATCGCCGGTGCGCACCACCACGATGCCGTTGGACACTTGCGGCGCGCTCAACACCTCGCTGCTCACTTTCACTTTCCAGCGCAGCTTGCCATCCTCTCCGAATGCGGCCAGATCGCCCTTGGCGCCGCCGACCAGCACCAAACCGTCGCCCGCGCCCACACCCGCAGAAAGTGCAAAGCCGCTATCCGCGTGCCACACTTCCTTGCCCGTCGCACGCTCCAGACGGAACACTTCGCCCCTGGCGTTCGCTGCATAGACGGCATTCGTCGTCACCGCAGCCTGCAACACGCCTGCCTGGCCGACTTCGCGATGCCAGCGAATCTCGAATTTCGCGCTCTGCTTGATTTCGCCCAGCTTGGCCGGCTCCCGCGCCTTGCCGCCGCTGGCACAGGCGGCCAGCATCACCGACAGCGACAATGCAAGCAGACGCAAGGGGTTCATTTTGCTGCCCCCAATGTGTCCAGCTTCATCTGGATCAAATTGCGATACGGCCCCTTGGGATCGGATTTCTCCAGGGCCTGCTTGTACGCAGCGCGCGCTTCTTCAGTCTTGTCCTGCGCGCTCAACACGTCGCCCTTGAGATCGGCATACAGGCTGTCGAAGGATTCGGGATGCTTGGTTTCAAGCTGTGTCAGCGCATCGGCATAATTCTTCTCGTCCAGCAACAAAGCGGCGAGCTTCAGTCGCGCAACATCCTTGAGTGCATCCTCGTCCGCATGTTCGATCACCCATTGCAATTGCGTCCTGGCGTGAGCCGCATCCTTCGCATCGATATCGGCCTGAGCCGCCAGCAGCGCAGCGCGCGGGGCATAGGCGCTGGACGCATATTTATCCGTCACCGCCGCTGCCGCATCGTTGATGCGTTTGGGATCATTGGAAGTCAGTTGCTGGTTCAGTTCGCCAAACAAGGCTGCGGCCTCGCTCGCCTGCTTAGCCTTGTGCGAATGCCAGAATTGCGTCGCGCCCAGCGCACCCAGCGCTACCGCCACTGCGAGGATCACGCCCTTGCCGTTATCCTTCCACCACGCCTTGAGCGCGTCTATCTGTTCCTGTTCATGCGAATCGAGTGCCGCCATTTTCTATCCTTTAACCAGTTCGTTGATCTTGTCCGACAATTCGCCGGGCGCCAGCTGCAGCTGCTCGCCACCACGCAAAGGCTTGAGCTTGACCATTCCGGCACACGCCTCATCGTCGCCGATGATGACCGCGCATGCCGCGTTGCTGCCGTCCGCCTTCTTCATCTGCGACTTGAAACTGCCGCCGCCGCAATGCAGCAACACTTTCAATCCGGCATCACGCAATTGTTCCGCCAACACGGTCGCCATCGCACCCGCCAGTTCGCCTTGATGCACCACATACACATCCAGCGGTGCGGGCGGACTCGCCATGCCGTCTTCCTGCAACAACGCCAGCAAACGTTCGATGCCCATCGCAAAACCGCAGGCGGGCTGCGGTTTGCCGCCTATCTGTTCGATCAGGCCGTCGAAGCGTCCGCCGGCACAGATGGTGCCCTGCGCGCCGAGCCGCGTGGTGACCCACTCGAACACGGTGCGGTTGTAGTAATCCAGTCCGCGCACCAGCCGCGTGTTGATCTCGAACGCGATGTCATGGCGGTTTAATATCTCTTGCACCGCCGCAAAATGCTGCAACGCTTCTTCATCCAGTTCATCCATCAACTTCGGCGCACCCGCGATGATGTCCTGCATCGCCGGATTCTTGCTGTCGAGGATGCGCAACGGATTGCTGTGCAAACGCCGCGTCGCATCGGCATCCAGCGCATCCTTGTGCTGCTCGAAATAGGCGATCAGTTTTTCGCGATGCCGCTGCCGCGCAGCCGTATCGCCCAGCGTGTTAATCTGCAAGGTCACGTCGCGGATACCCAGCTTCTTCCACAGCCGCGCGCACATCAATATCATTTCGGCATCGATGTCCGGCCCGGCAAAGCCCAGCGCTTCCACGCCGAACTGGTGAAACTGGCGGTAGCGTCCCTTCTGCGGGCGCTCGTGGCGGAACATCGGGCCCGCATACCACAAACGCTGCGGCGCATTGTACAGCAGGTTGTGCTGCAATACGGCGCGCACACAGGAAGCCGTACCCTCCGGACGCAACGTAAGATGGTCACCGTTCAAGGCATCCTCGAAGCTATACATCTCTTTCTCGACAATGTCGGTCACCTCGCCGATGGCGCGCTTGAACAGCGCGGTGGGTTCCAGCAACGGCATGCGGATATTGCGGTAGCCATAGGACTCCAGCCAGTCGCGCACCACGTCTTCGAACCACAGCCAAAGCCCCGCCTCGTCGGGCAGGATGTCATTCATGCCGCGCACGGCTTGCAGGGTCGGGTTGCTCATTTAGTCAAAACTTGAAAAGTAAATCACGGCACTATCCAGACGGGGGACGGCACACGTTTTTAGAAGGCGCGCATGATAGCACAAGGCGCCCCTGGCGCGCCCAGGAACGGCGCACCAAGCCGCCAGAATGCTGAAGTTTATCCGGGTCGGTGCCATGGGACACACAAGCAGTGGTATGCTTCCATGCATACTGGATTTACCGGGGGCCATCATGAATAAATTTGAATTTTCGGTGCTGACGCGAAATGGCCAGAAAGTAGACGGCATTGTCATTGCCGGCCAGGATCAGCAGGATGCCGAACGCAAGCTGCGGCAAATGTATTACCACTGCACCGTAACCGACTGCACAATCAAGCAACGCGATATGGGCTCTTTGGGGGCAATGTCATTTGAAGACATTTTGTCCACCATCACCAAATAAACCGCTTAGCGGATCAACTTGAGGGTTTCCAGTTCGCGCAACAAGTCTTCATAGTCCTGGGCTCCACGGCTGGTTGGCGCATGTTGGTACACCGACATGTGGAGTGCCGGGCTTTCTGCCAGACTGACACTTTCCGCAATACTGGTACTGCACACCTCGCGGCCAAACTTCTCTTCCAGCAAGTGCAGCACTTCCCACCCCATGCGGCGGCGCGAATCGAAGCGTGTCAACAGATAGCGGCGATCTATACGGCGCTTAAGGATAGGTTCCAGCGCCTTGAGCGTCTTCTCAAGCTTGATACCGCCCTTCATGGAAAGATGGTCGGCCGCAATCGGAATAAGCAGGAGATCGCACGCAAATAACGCATTCAAGGAAAGCACGCCTATCATGGGGCTGCAATCGATTATGACCACATCGGCATTGTCTCCCAGCCTGTCTCCGCGCAGGCTGGCTTTGAGCCGGTTAACTACGTTGTAGTTTTTTGCATGCAACACATCCACCTTGGACAATGAACCATGCGCGGGGATGACCTGAAAGCCGCTGGCAGATTTACGCAGCAACTCATGCAGCGAGCGATTGCGTTCAAACATGCTCAGCACCGTATCATTACCGGACTCGGCTGTAACGCCTGCAATATCGCTGAGCTGCGCCTGGGGATCGAGGTCGATACAAACCACGTTGCGCCCGCTTTTCGCAAGCGCAGCGGCAAGATTAAGCGAGGTCGTGGTTTTGCCCACGCCACCTTTCTGGTTGTATATCGCAATGATGGTCATACTTCCACACACTAACAGCCCGCCTGGAAAATCAAAGCCGGAATAACGACTTAAATATGCCCTTATTGCCCGCGCAATTATCAGGCAACTCCCAATCGCGATCCTCTCAGGCGGGCATAACAAAGTGCATCACGGTGCGATTCAGACGGGAAGCAGCACATTCCTGCCACATGACTAAATAAAAAAATATATAGACCGGAATGCAGCGTGATTAAACCTGAGCCGGTTCACCAGGAACGGTGGCTTTACTGCCCTTGCGCATCCTCGCGCCGCCGCAGCGTCCGCTTTAGCCACCACCCCAACGCCGCCAGCGCGACCGCCAACAATCCCAGCGGCCATAGCACGGGCTGGTTCCATTGCTTGCGCATGGCAGCACGCTGCGCCGCATCCAGGCGGATGTACTTGATGCTGTTATTCGCCATTTTGTTGGGCTTGCTGTTGTGCAGCCAACTGTGATGAAGCACATAGTCTTTGGGATGCTCGCCCCACATCCACGGCGCATCATGGCGCAGTATCTCCAGCATCCGGTCTATGATCGCCTGGCGCTGCGGGCCGTTGTCCATATTTTTCATCTGTTCGAACAGGCGGTCAAATTCCGGGTTGCTGTAGTTGGAGGCGTTCTCGCCGCCCTTGCCCACCTTGGCCTGCGCGCCGTGCAGCAGAAATAAAAAATTCTCCGGATCGGGATAATCGGCGTTCCAGCCGTAGTAGAACATTTGCGTGTCACCCTTCTGTATCTTGTCCTGGAAGCGGTTGTAGTCGGTACTGCGCGCCACCAGTTGCAGATTGAGTTTGGCGAACTGCTTGCGCAGCCAGTCCAGACGCGACTTGTCGCCCACGCCGTTGGATGTGGTATCCAGATAGATCACCAGCGGCTGCCGGGTTTTTTCATCGAGGCCATCGGGATAACCCGCTTCGGCCAGCAGCTTCTTCGCCTCTGCGATGGGTTTGCGTCTGGGCGCCCCGTTCACCCAGTCATACACATAATGATTGATGCCCGCTTCGCCCTCGCGGTAGCCGAAGATGCCGGGCGGAATCGGCGACTGCGCGGCGATGCCGCGACCGTTGGCGAAAATGGAAACGAATTCTTCCCAATCCATGGCAATGGAAATGGCCAGCCGCAATTTGCGCGCTCTTTCCGAGCTTCCGCCGACGACAGGGTCGAGCCAGTTGAAACCCATGTACATCGTCGTCGTGGCGACTGAAGTGGACAGCGTGATGCCCTGCTCCTTCATCGCATCGGTGACATTGGTTTCGCCGCCTACACCCACTTGCACCGCCTGATCGAAACTGTCGGAGCTGATGCCGGATGAGTCGTAATAGCCTTGCAGGAACTTGTTCCAGTAAGGAATGGTTTCCTTCTCCAGGCTGAACACCACCTTGTCTATCAGCGGCAACGGTTTTCCCGCATCGGCCAGCAATCCTGCTACATGGTCGCCCGGTTCACCTTCGGACGGATAGAACTCGCCGGAGAAATTGGGATTCCGGCTCAGCACCATGCGCCGGTTGGGATCGTTTTCGGACAGGTAATATGGCCCGCTGCCCAGCGGCCACCAATCCAGAGTCAGATTGCGCTCACGCATGCCGGGCTGCGCGTAGAAACGCTCGGCTTCCCATGGCATGGGCGAGAAGAACGGCATCGCCAGCCAGTAAGCGAACTGCGGATATTTGCCGCGCACCTTGATGCGCCAGGTATGCTCGTCCACCACTTGCACGCCGGACAGCGCATAGTCGTTCAGGTTGAGCCAGCCCTCCGGATGTTGCTTGCGCGCCTGTTTCAGGGTGTCGGCATATTCCCTCAGGCCGACGATGTAGTCCGCCATCACGCCAAAGATAGGCGAATACAGATCGGGATGCGCGAGCCGCTTGATCTGGTAGACATAATCGGCGGCAGTTACCGCGCGCGTGCCGCTCTCTTTGAAATCGCCGAGGCTATGGATGCCGCGCCAGTTTTTTTCCGTCAGCGCCATATAGCGCGGCTGTCCAGCCGCATCCTGCGCCAGCGCCGGGTGCGGCTGAAATTTCAGATCCGGCCTGAGGTGTATCTCATACACACTGAACGCGATCTTATCCGCAGGTGCATCCTGCGCCAGCGGCTTGTCGTCCTTGTCGTAATAGCGCACCTGTGGCATCGCGCTCGCGGCTTGCGGGATCAGCGTATAGGGGCGCTTCAGGTAATGGTATTGCAGCGGTGGCTGGTAGATTTGCGCGAGAAATTCATACTCGTTCTCGCTATAGGCCTGCACCGGATCGAGGTGTTTGGGGCGTCCGGTGAAAGCCGTATAGAAAACGCCAGCCTTCCCGTCGCCGGAAGCGTAGGGATCATTCCACAAGCCGCCGTCGCACGCGGACAGTAACAAACACAGGAATAAACAGGACAGCAATTTCATGGTGCGGGAATTGTAACCCATGCCAGACCATACCATTGCCATGGAACTCGCCAGACTGTCCGCCGTCATCTTGATGTCTAAGGCTCCGCCGCAGGCAGCCAGTTAAAACAACGTAACGTCTTCGTTCTTATCGTCATTCAACTTAAAGGCGGTAACCACACCGATGGTTTCTCCTGCCAGCGCAGCAAAGGATTGGGCCGTATTCGCGATATAGCTGACTTCAGAGCGGAAATCGGATGACATCTTCGCGATCCGGTTGATGTTGCTTTCCAGCGCATGCGACATCCGGCTCTGCTCGACCAGCGCGCTGGAGATGTTGCTCACTTGCTGGGCGACTGCGCGGAAGGCATTCTGGACTTCAAGCACCGCAACGTTGGCGTGTTGTGCATTTTGCGAGCCCGATGTGGCATCCTGCACAGCCTGCCCCATGTTTTTGACTGCATGCTCCACCACTTCGCGTATCTCGTTCGAGAATATCTGGATCTCCTTGGTAGCCGCTGCCGTACGTTCCGCCAGCTTGCGCACTTCATCTGCCACCACGGCGAAGCCACGCCCCTGCTCGCCCGCCCTCGCAGCTTCGATAGCCGCATTCAATGCCAGCAGGTTGGTCTGTTCCGCGATCTCGCGGATCGCCGCGACGACCACATTGATGTTCTGTGTTTTCTCGCTCAACCTGGCGATGTCATGAGATGCCGTTTCGATCGACTGTGCGATACCGGCCATCTCGGCGACATTGTTACAAATGATCTGCGCGCTCTCTTCCGCCGCTTTTTCCGTCCCTATCGCGATATGCTGCGCTTCACCGCTGCTCAAGGTGATGCTTTGGATGCTGACATTAAGATCCGACGTATCTTGCTGCATGGTCTGCACTGCAGCATTCTGCTCGCCAACCGTATCGATCATCTTGGCTGTCGAGGTCGACAAGGACTGGGAACTGTTCGACAGATTGGCCGCAGAAGCATGCAGATCGACCAGCGTCTTGCGCAACTGTTCGCTCATGGACAAGGCATCCGCCAACAGTCCGGTAGCCCCTTCTTTGCGCGCATGCGCCAAAGCCAGATTTCCGGAGGCGACCTGCTCGACAATGACGGCAACTTCTGCGGGATCGCCCCCCAGTTGTCGCTTCACCGCAGCGATGATGATCTTGGACAGGCCGGCCGACAGGGCCAGGGACAGCAACATCCAGGCAGATACGATCATGACTCTGCGGTCATAGTTCTTTTCCGCCGTACCGCGCATTACGGTGGAGTGCGTGTGAACGTATGTGGTCATGTCTGCATACAGCTTGTCGAGCTGCGCAGACAGCTCGCGATCTATCCCGGCCACTTTGCTGTCTGATTCGGCATAATTCTGGTGTACATCGATCTGCGCCAGATATTTGGCGCTGACATCCTGATGTTGTTTGACTGTTACGCGCAACGTCGAAATGAAGCCATTCATGGCCTGGGTATCGCTTGCCGAAATCACCCCCAACACTTGCAATGCCTCAGTTGCCTGCTGGTTGAATGCCGCCTGCTCCACGATAAATTCACCGCGATATTTTTGCAGTTTGTCCGCGTGATCGCCGCGCAGCCATACATCCTTGGCCAGCTTTACTTCTCGCAGGAAGGCCACCCTGAGCAAGGAGACATCTTCCAGCGCATCGGCAACCGCCTCAAACTCGTTGATGATCGCACCCTCGCCTTGCACCGCGTCCTGGAGCGACAGGATGCCGGATACCGCCATGGCGAAGAACATGAGTATCGACACTCCTTCCAGCAGCAGGAGCTTGCCCGTGAATGATAATCTGCTAAACAAAGAAACCTCCTGACGACATGGCTTGTTGCACTCAGCTTCGATTCCTGGGATCGCTTGTCGGACATCAATTTATTTTATTTCCCCTCTTGCGGGGGAATCCGGAACTTGATTCAGTTTACGGCCATTTCCTGTAAATCTTTAGGCCATTGCACCTGCTATGCTGAGCCAGCCCGAAGCCGCCCTCACTCCGCCGACACCACTGCGGCACTTTTCGCCACACCGGATATGAGCCGCTCCGGAACCAGCCTGCGGCCTTGTTGCAGCACGGCCACACCGATGAATCGTCCCGCGTGATACAGGCGCACGCTGCCGTCCGGCAATCCCGCATCCACCCCCAGCCGCTGCCCCTGTGCCATGCGCCTGGCTTGCACGGTATCGAGTTCGAGCACGGGCATGTCCTGCAACAGGCTGTCCACCGGCAACAAACAGGCCTCGCGCTGCTCCATGCCCAGCGCTTCGAGCTGCTCCCAGGTGTGCGCTTTTTCCAGATTGAAGCGCGCGATCGCCGTGCGCCGCAGGCCGCGCAGATGCGCGCCGCAGCCCAGCACATGGCCGATGTCTTCGGCCAGCGTGCGGATATAAGTGCCCTTGCTGCAACGCACGCTGATCTCCATCTCATCGCCCGCGAAACGCTCCAGCAGCAACTCGTGTATGGTCACGCGGCGGCTGGCGCGCTCTATGGTTTCGCCGTTGCGGATGTATTCATACAGCGGCTTGCCCTGATGCTTGAGCGCGCTGTGCATGGGCGGAACCTGTTCGATTTCACCGAGAAAATTGTGCAACATGGCACGCACCTGCTGCTCGTCTGGCAACGCGGCGCCAGTATCGGTGATCTCGCCTTCGGCATCGCCTGTGCTGCTGGTCTGGCCCAGCCTGACCCGCGCGCGATAGGTTTTGTCGGCATCCAGCAATGCGGTGGAAAATTTGGTGGCTTCGCCAAAACAGATGGGCAGCAACCCGGTGGCCAAAGGATCGAGCGTGCCGGTATGCCCGGCCTTCTCGGCCTGAAACAAGCGGCGGACTTTTTGCAGAACGGTATTTGAGCTGAGTTGCAACGGCTTGTCGAACAGCAGGACGCCATCTAGGGGACGTTTGACACGGGTCATGGCGTTAGCTGGTAGCGGGTAGTAGGGCGGGCTTTGCCCGCCGGGCTACTTGTCGGGCAAAGCCCGACCTACGGGCTACGAACCGCCCCCTTTGTCGCTGGCGACAGCCTGATCTATGAGTTGCGACAGATGCGCGCCGCGTTCGACCGATGCGTCATAGACGAAATGCAGTTGCGGGGTGATGCGCAGTTTCATGGCATGGGCCAGATTGCTGCGCAGAAAACCGCTGGCGCGCTCCAGGCCTTGCTGCACATCCTTGTTGGCTCCGTCCAGCGTAGTGTAGAAAACCTTGGCGTGGGAATAATCGCGCGCCACTTCGACGCCCGTGAGCGTGATCATGCGTACGCGCGGATCGCGGATCTCCAGACGCAACAGCTCGGCCAGTTCGCGCTGTATCTGTTCGGCGACGCGGTCGGTTCTGGCGTAGTCCTTCGCCATTACAGCGCGCGCGCCACCTCGACGATCTCGAACGCTTCGAGCTGATCGCCCACTTCGAGGTCGTTATAGCCCTTCAGCGACAGACCGCACTCGAAGTTGGATTTCACTTCCCGCACGTCGTCCTTGAAACGCTTGAGCGAATCCAGTTCGCCGGTATGGATGACCACGTTGTTGCGCAGCACGCGCACTTGCGAGCCGCGTTTGACCAAGCCTTCGGTCACGTAACAACCGGCCACGGTGCCGATCTTGGAGATGTGGAACACCTGGCGGACTTCCACCATGCCGGTGACGCTTTCCTTTTTCTCCGGCGCCAGCATGCCGGACAGGGCCGCTTTGATCTCGTCCACCATCTCGTAAATGATGGTGTAGTAGCGCACATCCACGCCCGAAGCTTCCGCCAGCTTGCGCGCCGCAGCGTCTGCGCGCGTATTGAAGCCGAGCACGACCGCCTTGGAGGCCAGCGCGAGGTTAATGTCGGACTCGCTGATCGCGCCCACCGCACTGTGGATGATGTTGACCTTCACTTCGGCCGTGGACAATTTCTGCAAGGAGTTCGCGATGGCTTCGCAGGAGCCCTGCACGTCGGCCTTGACGATCAGCGCCAGCGTGCGCACTTCGCCTTCCGCCATCTGCTCCATCATGTTTTCCAGCTTGGCCGACTGCTGCTTGGCCAGCTTCACATCGCGGAATTTGCCCTGGCGGAACAGCGCGATCTCGCGCGCCTTCTTTTCGTCGGACAACACCAGCACGTCTTCACCCGCGACCGGCACTTCGGATAGACCCTGTATCTCCACCGGAATAGACGGGCCGGCGGTGTTGATGGCCTTGCCGTTCTCGTCCAGCATGGCGCGCACGCGTCCGGACACCGCGCCAACCAGCAGCGTATCGCCGCGCTTCAGGGTGCCGGACTGCACCAGTATGGTCGCCACCGGCCCCTTGCCCTTGTCCAGGCGGGCCTCGATCACGATGCCCTTGGCGTTGGCTTCCCTGGGCGCATTGAGTTCCAGCACTTCGGCTTGCAACAGCACACCTTCGAGCAAGGCATCTATGCCTTGTCCGCTCTTGGCCGATACCTCGACGAACATGGTGTCGCCGCCCCAGTCTTCGGGTACGACCTGCTCTGCGACGAGCTCCTGTTTGACGCGCTCGGAATTGGCTTCGGGTTTATCTATCTTGGTCACCGCGACCACGATGGGCACGCCTGCTGCCTTGGCGTGGTGGATCGCCTCCCTGGTTTGCGGCATCACGCCGTCGTCGGCGGCCACTACCAGAATCACGATGTCAGTCACCTTCGCGCCGCGCGCGCGCATCGCAGTAAACGCCTCGTGGCCCGGCGTGTCGAGGAAAGTGATCATGCCGCGCGGCGTGTCCACGTGGTAGGCGCCGATGTGCTGTGTGATACCGCCAGCCTCGCCCGAAGCGACTCGGGTGCGGCGGATGTAATCCAGCAGCGAGGTCTTGCCGTGATCGACGTGGCCCATCACGGTTACCACCGGGGCGCGCGGCTCCAGCGGTGCATCCTTATGCTCGTCGTTCTCGCTCAGGTAGGCGCCAGGATCGTCGGCCTTGGCCGGTTTGGCAATATGACCCAGTTCTTCCACCACGATCATCGCGGTTTCCTGATCCAGCACCTGATTGATGGTCACCATGGAACCCATCTTCATGAGCGTCTTGATGATCTCGATGGCCTTGATGGACATCTTCTGCGCGAGTTCGGAGACGTTGATCGTTTCCGGCACCATCACCTCATGCACGATGGGTTCGGTCGGCAGCGAAAAAGCATGCTGCGCAGCATCTTCCTGCTTGGCATGTTTGTCGTGGTGGCGCGGGCCGCTGCGCACATGGCTCGATCCCGTCCATCCACCCGCACGCGTATCGGTGCGCGAGGGCACGCGCTTCTTGTGCCCGGCTTCATCCCAGGGACTATTCTTGTCCGCCACCGCTTTGGCGCCTTTTTTTGCCGCCGGCTTGACCACCTTGTCGCCCGGCTTGGGCGCGGGTTTGTGCAGCGTACCTTCGGCTATGCTGGGTTTTGCTACCTCGGCCACCACTGCTGCTGGCGCTTCCGGCTTGACCTCGGCGACGACAGCCGGCTGCGGCTGCGCCTCCGCCACCGGCTCGACAACCGGTGCGGCTTTGCGTTTGTTGCGCTCTTTCTTGGCCAGTGCATCCGCAGCCTGGCGCGCAGCAAGTTCAGCCTGCAAGCGCGCTTCTTCTTCGCGCTGCGCGATCTCGTGTTCGTCCAGTTTTTTCGCTGCGGGTTTCTGCTCGGTCTTTTCTGGCGCTGCAACAGCAGGCGCTTCCGGCTGGGCCGCGGCTGGTGCCACTACACGTTTTTTGCGCACTTCAACCTGGATGGTGCGTGCCTTGCCCGTACTGTCCGACTTCTTGATCTCGGTAGTTTCGCGACGAGTCAAGGTGATCTTCTTGCTCTTCGCGCTTGCGCCACCGTGCGCGTTGCGCAGGTGCTCCAGCAGTTGCGCCTTGTCCTGTTCCGATAGGGAATCCGTATCCTGCTGCTTGGCAACACCCGCCGCGTGCAGTTGTTCCAGCAACAGCCCGACCGGCAAACCGAGTTCGCCTGCAAACTGCGCTACGTTCATTTTTCCCATCGCTATCCTTTAGCTCGCTAACGGGCATGGCAAACGCCATCCCTGATAATGAAATCCGTCATGCCAGCCCCTCGTCCGCAAGCGGGACAAGGTTCGTTACGCGAGTATCACGTTAAATCCTGCAAAATCCGTTCAGGCGAACCACGGCGCGCGCGCCGTCATGATCAACTGGTTGGCACGCTCGCTGTCCATCGCGGTCAATTCCACCAACTCGTCCACGTCCAGATCGGCCAACTGATCCTGTGTGCCTATACCCTTGCCCGCGAGCGCACGCGCAGTCGTTTCGTCCATGCCTTCGATTTTGAGCAAATCTTCGATGCTGTGCTCCACCTGCTCTTCGTTGACGATGGCCGCAGTCAGCAGCGCATTGCGTGCACGGCTGCGCAGTTCGTTCACGGTATCTTCATCGAACGATTCGATCTCCAGCATCTCTTCGAGCGGCACGTAAGCCACCTCTTCCAGTGTGTTGAAACCTTCCTGCACCAGAATGTCCGCGACTTCTTCATCCACGTCCAGCTTGGCCATGAACAGGTCGCGCACCTTGGCGAATTCCTGCTCGTTCTTCTGGCCGGACTCTTCCACCGTCATGATGTTGAGATCCCAGCCCGTCATCTCGCTGGCCAGACGCACATTCTGGCCATTGCGGCCTATGGCCTGCGCCAGATTCTCTTCCTCGACCACCACATCCATGCTGTGCTTGTCTTCGTCCACCACGATGCTGGTGACGTCGGCCGGAGCCAGCGCATTGATGACGTAAGTGGCAGGGTCTTCCGCCCACAGGATAATGTCCACGCGCTCGCCAGCGAGTTCATTGGTCACGGCCTGCACACGCGAACCGCGCATGCCGACGCAGGTACCGATCGGATCTATGCGCTGGTCGTGCGAGCGCACGGCGATCTTGGCGCGTGCGCCGGGATCGCGTGCTGCGCTGACGATCTCGAGCAAGCCTTCTTCGATCTCCGGCACTTCCAGCTCGAACAATTTGACCAGGAATTCCGGCGTGATGCGCGACAGCACGATTTGCGGCCCGCGCACCGAGCGATCCACGCGCAACAGGTGCGCACGCACGCGGTCACCGACGCGCATGTTTTCCTTGGGGATCATCTGCTCGCGCGGCAGCAGCGCTTCAATTTTGCCGAACTCGATGATGGCATTGCCGCGCTCGATGCGTTTCACCGTGCCGGACACCAGATGTTCCTTGCGCTCCATGAAATCGTTCAGGATCTGTTCGCGCTCGGCATCGCGTATTTTCTGGAAGATCACCTGCTTGGCGGCCTGCGCGCCGATGCGCCCGAAATCTATGGACTCCAGTGGCTCTTCGATGAACTCTTCGAGCTGGATGTTCGGGTTGCGCTTCTGCGCTTCTTCCAGCTTGATGTGCAGATCGGGCGTCTCGAAGGTCTCGTCGTCCATCACCTGCCAGCGGCGGAACGAGTCGTATTCGCCGTTCTCGCGATTGATGCTGACGCGCACGTCTGCCTCGTCGGCAAAACGCTTCTTGGTGGCCGACGCCAATGCCGATTCCAGCGCGCCAAACACGATCTCCTTGTCCACGCTCTTCTCGCGCGCCAGGGCATCCACTAACAACAGAACTTCACGACTCATCACCGTCTCCAACCAAGCCGAATGGCAGCGCCATTCCAAAATTTAATGAAACTCGCTCTGCGCGAGATCACGTCAAAACACGGGCACCAAACGCGCCTTATCCAGATTGGACAGTTCAATCGCTACCTGATTGCCGTCCACTTCCAATTGCAATACCCCATCCTTGACCTCGCCCAGCGTACCGGTAAAGTTCTTGCGTCCCGCCATCGGCATGCGCAACTTGAGCTGCGCTTTTTCACCGCAGAAACGCACGAAATCCGCTTCCTTTTTCAACGGCCGATCAAGGCCCGGCGATGAAACTTCGAGGCGGTCGTAATCCACCCCTTCCACCGTAAATAAACGCGTCAACTGGTGGCTGACCCGCTCGCAATCTTCCAGCGCGATACCGCCCGGCTTGTCCATCAGCACCCGCATCAAGCCCCGTCCCGACACTTCCAGATCAACCAGCTCGTATCCCATGCCAGTCACTGTCGTTTCCACCAACCTCGCCGCATCCGCCATGTCCCGCCCAACGATTCAAGCCCACAAATAAAAAACGGGCCGAGGCCCATCTGCAAAACGGCGCGAAGTATAACAGACTATATCGGCTTATGGAAACTCATGGACATCGGAACAGCGGTACAACAGGGGGGTAGCTGGTCAGGCTTGCAGTATGTTCAGGATCTCGAGGATTTCGCGACGGAATCCGGATGGGTTAAAAGATTGCGGCGGCAGTTGCGGCTGCGCGCTTTCTTCCCGCCGCGAAGCTAGGTGATCCAGGCGGCTGCGCGCACCGCTGATAGTGAAGCCGTCTTCATACAGCAACTGGCGGATGCGGCGGATGAGCAGCACTTCGTGGTGCTGGTAATAGCGCCGGTTGCCGCGCCGCTTGACCGGCTTGAGCTGGGTGAATTCCTGTTCCCAATAGCGCAGCACATGCGCCTTCACCCCGCACAGCTCGCTCACTTCCCCTATGGTGAAGTAGCGCTTGGCAGGGATCGCCGGCAGGCTTTCAGGCGTGCGGTTTTCCATGATAGGTCTTCTCTACCGCGCTCTTGAGCTTCTGGCTGGGATGGAAAGTCACTACGCGCCGGGCGGTAATGGGTATCTCTTCACCCGTCTTCGGATTGCGCCCGGGACGCTGCGGCTTGTCGCGCAACTGGAAATTGCCGAAACCGGACAGTTTCACGCTTTCGCCGCTCTCCAGTTGAACACGGATCTCTTCAAAAAACGATTCCACCATATCCTTGGCCTCGCGCTTGTTCAGTCCGACCTTTTCGAACAACAGGTCGGCAAGTTCTGCTTTGGTCAATGTCACTTTTCTCTCCTCATACGCGCAGTTGCGCGCCCTGTTTTTGTAATATCGCTGTCAGTCGCGTCATGCTTTTGTCTATTTCAGCGTCGGTCAGTGTTTTTTGAGTATCTTGCAACAACACCCGGAATGCAAGGCTTTTTTTGCCAGACTCCACACCTTTGCCACGATACAGGTCGAATAATGCGAGCTCGACTACGTAGCCCGCATTTTCGGCTTGCATCGCATCGAGCAAGGATTGCACCTCCACGCCCTCATCCACCACAACGGCAAGATCGCGCCGCACCGGCGGGAACTTCGACACCTCAACTGCGCGAGACACAGCGGCCTGTATCACGGCCGCCAGATCGACTTCGAACCACACTGCGGGCTGCGGCAAATCGTACTGTTGCTGCCACTGCGGATGCAACTCCCCTATCCAGCCCACGGCTTTTTCATTCAGCATGATCTGCGCCGAGCGTCCCGGATGCGACGCAGGATGGCTGGCCGCCAGAAAATTCGGGCGGGCGGGCGTGAACAGCGCCTCGACATCCGCTTTCACGTCGTAAAAATCCACGTTGCGAGCGGGCATGGCCCACTGCTCCGCCGACGCCGGACCATAACACAATCCAGCCACTCGCTCGTGCTGCACATAGCTTCCCGCTTCCAGCGTGAAGCAGCCGCCGATCTCGAACAGGCGCACACGCGGCTGCTTGCGCGCGAGGTTGGCTCGCAACGCCGCGAGCAACCCGCCCAGCAGGCTGCTGCGCATCACGCTCATCTGGCTGGCGATGGGATTCTTCAGGGCGATGGGGGCACTATTCCCGCACAGGTCGCGCTCCCATTCCGCCTCCACAAAAGCGTAGTTGATGGTTTCCTGATAATCGCGCAACACCAGCGCCTGGCGCAGTTCTGCCAGCGGGCGCTGCGTCTCGGTCTGCGCCAGCATGTTCATGGTCGCTTGCGGCGGCACGGGCAGTATTTTTTCATAGCCATGCACGCGCGCGACTTCCTCGATCAGGTCTTCCTCGATGGCAATGTCGAAACGATAGCTTGGCGGCGTCACGCTGAACTCATCGCCCTGCTGCTGAAACACCATGCCCAGTCGCACCAGTATCTGCGCGATCTCTTCCGCATCCAATGCCACACCCAGCACGCGCTGCACACGCGACACACGCAGCTTCACCGCATTGCGCTCAGGCAATACATTGCATACCTCGCTGACTGCTCCGGCCTGTCCGCCGCAGATATCGAGTATCAATTGCGTGGCGCGATCCAGCGCCAGTTGTGTGGCCGCGAAATCCACCCCGCGTTCGAAACGATAGGACGAGTCCGAGCCGAAACCCAAACGACGCGATTTCCCGACGATCACACCGGGCGCAAAAAATGCGCTCTCCAGAAAGATGTCCGTGGTCGCATCGTCCACCGCACTGTCTGCGCCGCCCATCACGCCCGCCAGTGCAACCGGCCCTTGCGCATCGGCAATCACCAGCATGTCGGCTTGCAGCTCCACTGTCTGCTCGTTGAGCAACTTGATCTTTTCACCGGCGCGCGCAAAGCGCACCTCGATGCCGCCTCGCAGCTTGTTCAGATCGAAAGCATGCAACGGTTGCCCCAGCTCCAGCAACACATAGTTGGTCACGTCCACCAATGCGCTGATGCTGCGCAAACCGCAACGCTCCAGACGCCGCACCATCCACGCCGGTGTTGCGGCGCCGGCATTGACGCCTGCGATCACGCGCCCGGTATAACGCGGACAGGCTGTCGCCGCCGAAACTTTGATTTCGAATCTTCTGTCGCCCGTTTGCGCGAACGCAGGCTGAGGCAAGGGCGACAAAACCGCCCCCGTCAATGCGGACACTTCGCGTGCGATGCCGTGCAAGGACAGGCAATCGCTGCGATTCGGCGTAAGCTTGAGCGTGAGCAGATGATCGTCTAGATCAAGATGCTCGCGTATGCTCTGCCCCACCACGGCATCGGCAGACAATTCCAGCAGCCCGCTGCTCTCTTCCGCCAGACCGAGCTCCTTGTCCGAACACATCATGCCGAAGGACGCGACGCCGCGCACTTTAGCCTGCTTTATTTCAATGCCGGGCAGCTTCGCGCCGACCAGCGCGCACGGCGCTTTCATACCGACGCTCACGTTCCCCGCGCCGCACACGATGTCCAGCGGCTCGGCCTGTCCGACATCCACCTTGAGCAGATTCAGGCGGTCGGCATCAGGATGCTTCTCCTTGCTCAATACCTGCGCCACGACGACTTTGTCGAACGCAGGCGCGACAGGCTCCATCGCCTCGACCTCGAGCCCGGCCATGGTCAACAGATGCGACAGCTCTTCGCTATTCAGCGATGGATTCGCCAAAGTGCGCAACCAGGATTCAGAGAATTTCATATCAGTTAAATTGCTTCAGGAATTGCAGATCGCCCTCGAAGAACAATCTGAGGTCATTCACGCCGTAACGCAACATCGCCAGACGCTCCACGCCCATGCCGAAGGCGAAGCCGATATATTTCTCGCTATCTATGCCGACATGTTTGAGCACGTTGGGATGCACCATGCCGCATCCGCCTATCTCCAGCCAGCCGCCTTTCCAGCTCATATCCATTTCAGCCGAAGGCTCGGTGAACGGGAAGAAAGAAGGCCGGAAGCGCACCTGCATGTCTGCGGTCTCGAAATAGTTCTGCAGGAAATCGGCGATCACGCCTTTGAGATTGGCGAAACTCACGCGCTCGCCCACCCACAAACCTTCGACCTGATGGAACATGGGCGAATGCGTGGCATCGGAATCTACGCGATACACGCGCCCCGGCGCGATGATGCGAATGTCCGGCATCGAAGCCAGATGCTTGTACTTTTCCATATGCGCTTGCATATAACGAATCTGGATCGGCGAAGTGTGCGTGCGCAACACATGCTGCTCGTCGATGTAGAAAGTATCGTGCATGGCACGCGCCGGATGGTCAGCGGGAATGTTCAGCGCAGTGAAATTGTAGAAATCGTTTTCGATCTCCGGACCTTCCGCCACGGCGTAGCCGATGGAATGAAACAGGGTTTCGATGCGCTCCAGCGTGCGCGTGACCGGATGCAGCCCGCCGACGCCGATGCCGCGCCCCGGCAGGGTCACGTCCAGCGCCTCCGCCGCCAGTTTGGCTCGCAACGCCTGCTGCTGGATGGCGTCGCGTCGCGCTTGCAAAGCACCTTCGATCTGCTGCTTGACCTGGTTGATGCGCGCGCCCGCTGCCGGACGCTCTTCCGCAGAAAGTTTACCGAGGCCTTTCAGCAACTCGGTCAAACGGCCTTCCTTGCCCAGATAACGCGCCTTGACCTGCTCCAGCTCCGCCGCCTGATCTATGGCGGCGAACTGCTTCAGCGCTTCATCGAGTATGTGTTCGAGTTCTTGCATTGTTCTTCCACAAACAAAAAAGGAGGCTGACGCCTCCTTTTTCTTACGACCTACAGATTACGCGCCGAGGCTGGCTTTGGCTTGTGCAACAATCTGCGCGAACGCAGCCTTGTCGAACACAGCCAGATCGGCCAACACCTTGCGATCGATCTCGATCGCGGCTTTCTTCAGACCGTTCATGAACACGCTGTATGCCAGACCTTGCTCACGTGCAGCCGCATTGATACGCGCGATCCACAGCGTGCGGAACTGGCGCTTCCTTTGACGGCGGTCACGGTAAGCATATTGCCCGGCTTTCATCACCGCTTCTTTGGCGATGCGATACACGTTCTTGCGACGACCACGATAACCCTTGGCCTGATCCAGAACTTTCTTGTGGCGCGCGCGCGCCGTTACACCACGTTTAACTCTTGGCATTTTCTACTCCTTATGCGTATGGCATCATGGCGCGAACCGACGCCGTGTTGGTTGCGTGAACTTCAGCCGTACCGCGCAACTGACGTTTGTTCTTGGTGGTTTTCTTGGTGAGAATGTGACGCTTGAACGCCTGCGAGCGCTTGACGCTGCCGCCCGCCCGCACCTTGAAGCGCTTGGCTGCGCCACTCTTGGTCTTCATCTTTGGCATGACTACTCCTTTATTTGATGACGCCGGGAGGTCCCTGACAGGAACACTTGAAAACCCGGAACCACTTGTCCGGGACTGTTTTACTGCTAAATCATGCCGACCAGTCCCTTAATCGGCACGACACCTTGCTGGGGTTCGCAAGCTTACCACCAGCCTACATCTTTATTTCTTCTTGGGCGATAGCACCATCACCATCTGCCGACCTTCCATCTTGGGAAACTGCTCCACGATGCCGTGTTCGTCGAGATCGGTCCTGACCCGTTCCATCAGCTTCATCCCCAGGCTCTGGTGCGCGATCTCGCGGCCCCGGAAGCGCAAGGTGATCTTGGTCTTGTCACCCTCATCCAGGAAGCGGATCAGATTTCGCAACTTGATGCTGTAATCGCCTTCATCCGTACTGGGGCGAAACTTCACTTCCTTGATCTGTATCTGCTTCTGTTTGAGCTTGGCCTCGTGCTGCTTCTTGCTTTCGGCATATTTGAACTTGCCGAAATCCATGATGCGGCACACCGGCGGTTCCGCCAGCGGTGCGATCTCCACGAGATCCAGCTCCGCCACCTCGGACAGGCGCAATGCTTCCGCAATGGCCACAATGCCGACCTGCTCTCCTTCTGCACCTATGAGCCGCACATTGGGTGCCGTTATCTGCTCATTAAGTCGCTGCGCTTTATCTTGTGCTATTGCAATTCCCCTTCAAAATTTAAGCCGCACCAAGCGTATGCAGTTCGGATTTCAGGCGCTGTATCAGCGCTTCCACCGGCATCTGCCCAAGGTCTTCACCACTACGGGATCGTACAGCCACGAGACCTGCGTCCTTTTCCTTATCGCCCACGATTAACTGATAAGGTAGTTTTTGCAGGCTATGTTCGCGTATTTTATAGGTAATCTTCTCATTGCGCAAATCCTGCTGCACGCGGAAGCCCGCCGCACGCAAAATCTCGCTCACCGAGGCGGCATAATCCTCCTGCGCCTGCGAGATATTCATCACCACCATCTGCACCGGCGCCAGCCATAGCGGCAATGCCCCGGCATGATTCTCGACCAGGATGCCGATGAAGCGCTCCAGCGAACCGAGTATCGCGCGATGCAGCATCACCGGCACTTTGCGCGTGTTGTCCTCATCCACGAATTCGGCGCCGAGACGGCCCGGCATGGAGAAGTCCACCTGTATCGTGCCGCACTGCCAGGAGCGCCCGATGGCATCCTTGATGTGGAACTCGATCTTCGGTCCGTAGAACGCGCCCTCGCCCGGCAACTCGATCCAAGTCATGCCAGAAGCACGCAACGCTGCGCGCAGGGCGTCTTCGGACTTGTCCCAGATTTCTTCGGAGCCGACCTTGCTGTCCGGGCGCAGCGCCAGCTTCACCGCCACGTCGTGAAAACCGAAATCCTTGTACACCTTCAGCACCAGTGCATTGAACGCCGTCACCTCGGACTCAATCTGCTCTTCGGTACAGAAAATGTGGCCATCGTCCTGCACGAATCCGCGCACGCGCATCAACCCATGCAAGCCGCCGGATGGTTCGTTGCGATGGCACGATCCGAACTCGCCGTAGCGCAACGGCAGCTCGCGATACGAGCGCAGATCGGCATTGAACACCTGCACGTGGCCGGGGCAATTCATCGGCTTGATCGCGTAGTCGTGCTTCTCCGACTCGGTGGTGAACATGTTGGCCTTGTAGTGCTCCCAGTGGCCGGACTTTTCCCACAGCACGCGATCGATAATCTGCGGGCAGCGCACTTCCTGATAACCGTTATCCAGATACACGCGGCGCATGTACTGCTCGATCACCTGCCACATCGCCCAGCCCTTGGGATGCCAGAACACCATGCCCGGCGCTTCGTCCTGCATGTGGAACAGGTCGAGCAGCTTGCCCAACTTGCGATGGTCGCGCTTCTCTGCCTCTTCGAGGCGATGCAGATAAGCATCGAGGTCTTCCCTCTTCGCCCAGGCCGTGCCGTAGATACGTTGCAGCATCTCGTTCTTCGAGTCGCCGCGCCAATAAGCGCCCGCCACTTTCATCAACTTGAACGCCTTGAGCTTGCCGGTAGACGGCACGTGCGGGCCACGACACAGATCGGTGAACTCGCCCTCGCTATACAAGGACACATCCTGATCGGCGGGAATCGACTCGATGATCTCGGCCTTGTACTTCTCGCCTATGGATTTGAAATAAGCGACCGCCTCGTCACGCGGCAATACTTTGCGCGTGACCGGCAAATCCTTCTTGGACAACTCCGCCATGCGCTTCTCGATGGCCGCCAAATCTTCCGGCGTAAACGGACGCGAATAGGCGAAGTCGTAATAGAAACCGTTCTCGATCACCGGACCTATGGTCACCTGCGCTTCGGGGAACAGCTCCTTCACCGCATACGCCAGCAAGTGCGCGGTGGAATGGCGGATCAGGTCAACGCCATCCTCGTCCTTGTCGGTGACAATGGCGAGTTTGGCATCGGCAGAAATCAGGTGCGAGGTATCCACCAGCGTCCCGTCTACCTTGCCCGCCAGCGCCGCACGCGCCAGGCCCGCACCTATGCTGGCCGCGACTTCCGCGACCGTGACGGGTTGCGCAAAACTGCGCTGTGAGCCATCCGGCAAAGTAATGACTGGCATATCCGTTCTCTGAAATACAAAGTGCGGCAGAGCCGCACTTCATTTGTTGGTAGGCGCGATTGGACTCGAACCAACGACCCCCACCATGTCAAGGTGGTGCTCTAACCAGCTGAGCTACGCGCCTGTAAAAGGCCGCGCATTGTAACCGAACTCCACGCGCGGTTCAATGCAAGAGTTCGCCGACGCAATCACCAGACAGTTTGCAGCACCTGCAACGGCGACATCCGTACTATTTGCCGCGTCGCCAACCAGCCCGCCAAAGCCACTGTGGTCATGCCGCCGCCCACACCTGCCAGCCAGATCGCAGCACCCGGATGGTAGGGAATCTCCAGCACTCTGATTGCCAATATCCAGCCCAGCAAACTTGCGCCGCCTGCCGCAAACAGACCGCTGAGCGCACCCAGCGTAGCAAATTCGGTAAGATGCAAATGCCGCAGATAATGACTGTCCGCGCCCAGTGTGCGCAGGATGGCGGCCTGGTGGATGCGCTCGTCCTGCGTGGCCAGCAGCGCGGCATACAGCACGGCCATGCCGGAGAGCAGCGTGAACATAAACACCGCGCTCATGGTCTGCGCGATCTGGTCCATGATGCGGCGCACCTGTCCTATCATCTGCTCGGTATCGATCAGCAGCAGGTTGGGGAAATTTTTTATCAAGGCGTTCGCTGCCTGCGCCTTGGCCGCCGGCAAATAAAAGCTGGTGATGTAGCTGGCAGGAAAATCTTCCAGCATGCCGGGCGCGGCGATCACGAAAAAATTTACCTGCATGGAATCCCATTGCACCTTGCGCAGGCTCGTCACTTTCGCGCTGAACTGCGTGCCGGCCACATCGTAGGTCAGCGTGTCGCCCATGTGAATGTTCAAAGTCTTGGCGATGCCCTCCTCTACCGACAGCTCGGATGTCGCCCCCGGTTTGAACCATACGCCCTGCACCAGCTCGTTGTTCTTCGGCTGGTCATTCATCCACGACAGATTCGTCTCGCGTTCCACCAGCCCGCGCGCGCGCGGATCGGGGTAATCATCGCCGCTGATCGCGTGTTGATTGATCGCAATCAATCGCCCGCGCACCATGGGAAATAATTCCGGCTGCGATAATTGCTGTTGTGCAAAAAAATCCTGAATTGCCGCGCGCTGATCCGGCTGGATGTTGACGATAAAACGGTTAGGCGCATCCGGCGGCAGGCGCGAACGCCAGCTATCCATCAGATCGGCGCGCACAAAGGTGAGCAGCAGCAAAGCCATGCCACCCAGACTGAGTGCAACGATCTGCACCGCGTTGCTGCGCCCGTGCCGCGCCATATTGGAGAAGGCGTGATGTCCGAATTTCGCCAGTGCGCGCAGCATGAGCCACGCCAGCAAACCAAACAGCAACAAGCCCGCCAGCAATCCACCCAGCACGGTCAACCCTAATTTCAGCGAACCGGCTTGCCACAGGAACAGCGCACATAGCACCGCACCGCCCGAGGCATACAGCAACCATGCGCTCGCCTCCGGTGCGCCCAGTTCGCGGCGGATCACCCGCAACGGCGACACGCTTTTCAATTGCCATAGCGGCAGGAAAGCGAAACCCAGCAACAAAGCCATGCCGCTGGCAGCCGCCTGCCACAAGGGCGTCCAGCCTGGCGCAGGCAAAGCCGCTTCGCGCATGGAAGCGATGGACTCCACCAGCATGGCCTGCGCCGCATAGCCGAGCAGCCCGCCCAGCAGCACCGACCCAACGCCCAGCAACAGAAACTGATACAGGAATATGCGCAGCACCTGCGATTGCTCTGCGCCGAGGCAGCGCATCATGGCGCAACTATCCAGATGGCGCGCGATGAAATGACGCGCAGCCAATGCGAGCGCCACACCCGCCAGCACCACGGCGGTAAGCGCAGCCAGTCCGAGGAAATGCTCGGCGCGTTCCAGCGCAGTGCGTATCTCGGGCCGCGCATCGCGCACATCCTCCAGCTTCTCGCCCATACCCAGCCGCCCTTGCAACCATGCACGCAGTTCGGCCACCTGCTGCGCCTCGCCCGCCACCAGCAAACGATAATTGATGCGGCTGCCTTCCTGCACCAGGCCTGTTGCAGGCAGATCCGCCGCATTCAAAATCACACGCGGTGCAAAACTCGCAAACCCCACCGACTGATCCACATCGCGCACCACCTGTGCCGCAAGACGCAGATGCAGCGCGCCTATGCCCACCTCATCGCCGAGTTGCAATCCCAGCCGTTGCATCAGCCGCGCATCCGCCCACAGCGTACCGCGAAGGGGAATTAATGATTGATTTCCTCGTTCGCCTCCTCGCCCGCTTGCGGGAGAGGATTGAGGAGAGGATTTGCGATTACCTGCACCATCATCAATAACAATCTTCCCTCGCAACGGATACCCTTCCCCTACCGCCAACACCTCCGCGAGTACACTCAGCTCTTTACCTGCCGCCATGCTCGGGAAACCTGCCGTCTCCACCACGCGCAGTCCGCGCTGCCGCGCCGCATCACGGTAAGCAGGCGGCAATGGCCGCGTCGAAGAAACGCGCAGATCCGCCCCCAACAAACTGGTCGCCTCCTGTTGCAGCGCCAGCCGCACTCTGTCGGCGAACAGCCCCACCGTGGCAATGCTACCCACCGCCAGCACCAGCGCGATCAGCAGCACGCGCCACTCCCCGGCGCGCCAGTCGCGGCGAAGCAAGTTGAGGGAGAGGCGGAGGAGGTTCACACCTCTTCCCCTCGCCCGTTTACGGGAGAGGGGCCTGGGGAGAGGGTCTCGGAGGAACCAGCCTTACTGGACAGCGCAAGCCGTATCCGCTCCAACACACCGTCTGTTTCACTCATCAGTTCGTTGTTCCAAAATCGCAGCACTGTATATCCCTGACTGCGCAACCACGAATCCCGCTCCTGGTCGTATTCGATATTCTCCGCATGTTGCCCGCCATCCAGCTCGATAATCAACTTCTCTTCCAGACAAATAAAGTCCACCACGTAACGCCCCAGAGGTTTTTGCCTCTTGAATTTGCTCCCCATGAAACGATGCGCGCGCAAGTGATACCACAGCTTTTGTTCAGCATCGGTTTGTGTACGGCGCAAAGCCTTGGCATTATCCAGCAAACTCATGCTCGCCCTCTCCCCTGCCCCTCTCCCACAAGTGTGAGAGGGGAAATGCACAGCACGCGCCACTCCCCGGCGCGCCAGTCGCGACGCAGGAGATTGAGGGAGAGGCGGAAGAGGTTCATTTTCTTGTGTGTGGTAGTTTAGGGCATGCACTGCTATGAAGACTAGCTTGACCCGGTTTCATTCAGCGTATCAAGTAAGGATAGAAGCGCGTCAGAAATATCCTGAATAAAAATCCTGTTGAGAGGTTTGTTTATTTTTCTCTCCTCACTTATCAAGAGGTTTCTAAATTGGGAAAGATGATGATTAGCGTACAGCGTTATTTTATCTTCTGATGCGAGACAGTCGAGTGCCTGTTCAATAAGAGCTTCCGACCATTTTGTGATTTCAAAAATTCGCCTTCTAATTATTGGCCCTACTTCGATAACTTCGTCAATCCTAGTGGGAGTACCAATAGATGAAAGCCAAGAACGTACATCATCAGAACAATGTTGAAGATCAAATTCTAGTTTCCGATCGTCACTACACATAAAAATGATCTTGGTGTCTTCTTGATACTGAGTAACAAATCTCTGCCCACCATTACCATCTCTATCAAACCTCCTAGCCTTTTCCCAAAGGCTCTCATTGTTTCTGATTGCTTTCTTTGTTTTGACGATTTCGTCCTTAGTTTTATTGTTATGACGGAGCTTGGCATCCTCAAAGGAAATCCTCCGATGTATGGCAGTGACGTGAATAATAGCTTCAGTAGAAATGAACTCATTTCGCCTGTTCCTTATTCCTTGGCGTAAATCACTTATCTTCTCATTTACTCGCTCGTATGCACCATCCACGCTTATTGCTGCCGCATAAGACTTTCGAAAAATTCGAGATACTGCGCGCATAGCAAAATTTTTATTATCCAAATTAGTCGTCATTACGCTCCTCCAGTGCAATGCTCGGTTTCATAAGTTTTGTTAAGCTCCTACAAGGCAATCCACAACATCACATCACCCGCCCCGCCGCCAGATGTAACTGCCTGCCGCACCGCCGCGCCAGCGCTTCATCATGTGTAACCAGTATCAGTGTCGTACCCTGCGCGCGGTTGAGTTCCAGCATCAAGTCTATGATCTGCGCGCCGGTGGCAGCGTCGAGATTTCCGGTCGGTTCGTCGGCAAATAATATTTTCGGTTGGGCGACGAAGGCGCGCGCGATGGCGACGCGCTGCTGTTCGCCGCCGGAAAGGTGTTTGGGCAGGTGCGTCGTGCGCTGAGCGAGGCCCACGCGCTGCAAGGCTTCCGTGGCGCGCTCCCGCGCGTCGGATGCGCCGTGCAGTTCCAGCGGCAGCATGACATTTTCCAGCGCGGTCAACGCGGGCAGCAACTGGAAGGACTGGAACACGAAACCTGCTAGACGTCCGCGCAGGCGCGCGCGACCGTCTTCGTCGAAAGAAAATATATCCACGCCGTCGAGATATACCGTGCCGCTGCTGGGCGCGTCGAGGCCTGCCAGCAATCCCAGTAACGTGGATTTGCCGGAGCCGGACGCACCGAGAATGGCCAGGCTGTCGCCTGCTTCCACGGAAAAATTGACCTCGTGCAGGATGACCAGCGGCTGTCCGCCCCCGCCCCTGGATAATGTCTCCACTTGCTTGCTGAGGTTCTCTGCCCGCACAATGTTCATTATGAAATTTTCCGCTTTCCTTCGTTCGGTTCTGTTGTGCCTCTGCCTGTTGCCCGGCATCAGCGCCGCGCAACAAACCATACTCGTGTTCGGCGATAGTTTATCAGCGGCTTATGGTATCCCGCGCGAATCGGGTTGGGTGAACCTGTTGCAGCAAGAGTTGCAGCGCTCGCACCCGCAATATCGGGTAATCAATGCCAGCATCACCGGCGAGACCAGCACGGGCGGACTGCGGCGTTTACCGGCAGTGCTGAACCAGCATAAACCCGGCATCATCATTATCGAACTCGGCGCGAACGACGGGCTGCGTGGCGCGCCGGTCAAGGACATCGCAGCCAATATCTCCGCACTCATCGAACAGTCACACAAGGCCGGCGCCAAGGTTCTGCTGCTGGGCATGCAACTGCCACCCAATTACGGCGCGAGCTATACCGTTCCCTTCAAGGCGCTGTATCCGAAACTGGCGCGAAAATACCATGTGACACTCGTTCCATTTTTATTGGAAGGCATCACACCGGAACAGTTTCAGGCTGATAACCTGCATCCTGTCGCACAAGGGCAGCCGCGCATAATGCGGAACGTGATGCAGAAATTGCAGCCGCTGCTGTAGGCCGTTTCAGCTTTTCCCGGCGGCTGCCTGCTGCCTGAACAGGCGGCGGATCAATTGTCCACCAGGTTTTTCCAGCCAGAAATACGAAGCGATTGATCCGGCGATCAGAAACAACATAAATAGCAGGAAATGTTGCCTCCAGTCGATATGGAATAACGGGGCGATCCATTGCTTGTAGAGTAAAGAGGCGGGCGCCTGCAATATGTACAGGGAGTAACTTGCCTCTCCCAGCAGTACCGGGAATTTCAGTGAAAGCCCCCGGGTAAGGAAGTTGTCGGACAGCGAAGTTGAAATAATCAGAGCCAGGAAGGCCGGAGCGTAGAAGCTGCCTCCCCACTCGATTTTCTCCCCGACCAAGGAAGAAATTATGTCCTCAAACTGGCGATGCAGCGCTATGAACGCGATGATAAAAACGAATGCTGCCAGTGCGGGAAGGGCAGAAATTCTCCATTGTTCCCGTTTCTCAAGAAACAGGCGTGCGCCGCCTATTCCCAGCATGAAACTGCACAAGTGCGACAGCGGAAAATAATAGATCAGGTCATGCGACGGGGAAGGGAAACCGGCGTAAAACTTGCCGTTGAGCAGGAGCGCAAGGACGATCTGCGTGCCGCCCCACAGCAGCGCCGCCAGACCGAGAAATGATACGGGAGCCATTTTTTTCGCATGGCCGAGCAGGAACGGAAAGGACAAATAGAAGGACATTTCGATAGACAGCGACCAGGCCGGAAAATTGATGCTCATGGGGTAGGGCGGAAACCAGGCCTGGAGCAGCGTCAAGTTGAGCAGAATGGCCAGCGACGTAGTGCGCGGGGCGGACAGCATGAGGGCAATGGTCAGAAGCAGCGCTGCATAATAGGCCGGGCCTATTCTTGCCAGCCGGTTCGCCAAGTATGAGGTGGCGGAGAAGCCCGTCCTGGGAGCGTAGGTGACGGTCATGACGAAGCCGGACAGCACGAAGAAAAACGTGACCATCTGGTTTGCCATGGTGAAGCTGACCAGAGTTCCGCCAAAGTGATGGACAACCACCAACAGCGCCGCAACAAACCTGTAGCTGGTTAAAACCTCAATCCGCATTCCTCTGGTATCCGTCATGATGTCCGTCAGCGGCGCGCGCCAGCAGTGCGCGCCGGCAAGGTCAGCGCAAATATTCCCAGCCCAACCGCGAACCACAGCGTCGCCAGACGGATCAGCACGGTCGCGGCCACTGCCTGCGGTTGTGCGACGTTGTTCAGCATCAGCAGTGCGACCATGGTGGCTTCTGCGCCGCCCAGACCGCCGGGTAGGAAGCTGATGGCGCCGACCAGCATGGAGAAGGAGTAGATGAACAGCGCGACCTGTACCGGAATGCCGCTGCCCAGCACATGCATGATGTAGTAGAACGCCATGCCTTCCGCACCCCAGGCAATCAATCCGAGCGTGATGCCATACAGCAGCATGGGCAGGCTGAAGCAGCGTCCGGAATGCAGCACGATGTCCAGGCTGGAGACGATGAGATGGGCCGGGCGCGCAGACAAGCGGTTTTGCACCATGGCCCGGAGCGCCTGTAGCCAGCGGGTTTGCTGGAGCAGGAACAGGATAGCCAGGATCAGCACCGCCAGGATGATCACCATGGTCTGCGCCTGCGGGTACACCCACAGGCCGACCGCGACCAGCAGCAACATGACGATGAGATTGGTGAAGTGTTCGGTAAAGAACGCCGCGAGGCTTTCCGGATAAGTAATGCCATGGTTCACCAGAAACACGCTGCGTATCGCCTCGCCCGCCTTGCCCGGCAATATGGTCAGGCCGAATCCGGCGATGTAGATGCGCAGGCTTTCCGGCGTATGCACGCGATGGCCTAGCAGCGCGAGATATTTCTGCCAGCGCATGAAGCGCACGCCGTAATTGACCAGCGACAGCGCGAGCGCGATGGCAGTGCCGACGAAACCCACGCGCACCAGCGCCGCCACCACTTCGCGCCAACCGCCCCACAGGGAAAAGCCCAGATAGCCGACCGCGCTCAGCAGCACGATCAGCAACAGCGCGCGAAAGCGCCAGCCGCTCAGAACGGCGTCCGTCATGCGATCAGCAAGACCGTCGTCACCAGCCAGACACCGACCACGATGAGCAGATGCGGGTCGCGCACCAGATCATGCGCGGTATCGCCGCCCCGGTTCTGGTGGTGCAGCAGGTAGATGTAACGGAACACGCCGTACATCACGAAGGGCACGGTGTAGATCAGGTTGGGCGTGCCGTGGATGCGTATGGTGTCGGCATTCATGGTGTACAGGCTGTAGCTCATGATCAGCCCGGCTGCGGTCACGCCTATCATCTTGTCCAGCAACACCGGGCTGTAATGCTCCAGCACCTTGCGATGCGCGGCCTTGTCCTCGTTCAGCGCGATGATCTCCGCACGGCGCTTGGTAAAGCCCAGGAACAGCGTCACCATCAGACCGCACAGCAGCAACCATTGCGAAGGCTGAATGCCGATGCCGAGCGTACCCGCAAGGATGCGCAGCATGAAACCTGTCGCGATGATGAACACATCCAGGATCACCACATGCTTGAGGCGCAGGGTGTAAGCGACGTTCATCGAGGCATAAGCGAGCAGGATTACGGCGACAACATTCGATGCGAATTTGCCCAACACCAGACCCGTGACGCCCAACAATGCCGCGAGTACGACAGCCGCCGGCAACGATACCTTGCCTGCCGCCAGCGGGCGTTGGGATTTTTTGGGATGCAGCTTGTCCTGCTCCACATCCACGATGTCGTTAAACACATAGACAGCGCTGGACACCAGACAGAATGCCGCGCAAGCCATCAGTGCGCTGCTGACGAGGTTCGCGTCATGCCAGGCATGTCCAAACAGCAGTCCGGTGAATACGAAGGCATTCTTCACCCACTGGTGGGGGCGCATCAGGCGCAATAGTTCATTGAGTCTCATCATGATTTGAATGGCCGCGAATTCAGGAAGTCTGCACGATAACCCCAGATGCCCGCGCCCGGTATTTCACTCCTTGTGTGCACCACGTTCCATGATAGTGACAACAGCACCAGCAGGACAATCGAAATCTTGTTCAGCCGCGCGTCGGCATTTAATACGATCGCGCGGCTCAGTGCGCGGCCCGGCAGCGACAAAAATAATCCCATGACAAACACATGCGTCCATCTTCCATAATCCACCCCGAGAAAATAAAGCGGCGAGAGCAGTAACATCGCCAATGCCAGATTGAACAGAACCCTGCTCCTGTCAGTCTCGGACACGATGGGTCTCAACGCAAATATGAACAGGATGCCATACGCGAGCACTATCATAAAATGCATGAGAGCCATCTGGATGTATCCCGGGGACATGGTGAGATGGATGGCTTCTTCGGTGGAAGTCTTGAGATAGCAGATCGCGCCGTAGTCGAGTTTATTGCAAGCCGCAAGCAGGATGTTGGCATAGGGCAGCCATGATTCAAGTATGCTCGTCACCTGCTGCAAGCTCCCCTTATTTGCCAGCACAGATCCCGCAACCAGCGCAATGATGGCTATGGGAACAAGGAGTTTTTTGTATGCGCATTTTCCATATACGGAAAGTTGCAGCAGCAGGATGGGGAAATAAAATAATGCGGATTCATGTATCAGGATCGCGCAGGACATAGCCGCAGCAAGCACGAAAAGGTAGAGCGCGCTCCCGACTTTTTCCGGACGGGTTTCAAGAATATAGCCGTTGAGCCCGAGCAGAAACAGAAAGAGCAGTTCCTTGCGGCCCAGGCCACCGGGATCATAGACCTCGAACAGGAAGGCGAGCGGCGAGATCAGGAAAAGCCAGCCGATAATATTTATGCTGGCTCTTAATTTCTGCAAGACCAGCAGAGTGATGCCGGCATAAAGCACCGCCTGTATCGCAAAAACCCATATCCAGGGACTTATGCCAACAAGCTGCGTGACCTGAAAAATGATCTCGCCGACCAATCCCCTTCTGATGAATCCGCCCTGATAATTTATGAGCCAATCGCCGGCTATATAGGGATGGTAATGGCGATCTATGCCCAGCACGGTGTAGAGATCAACGCTGAGTACGAGAAACAGGAATAGCTTCGCGATATTCCCGGATTGTGCTGACAGCCGGTTCATCCCGGCATCTTTCGATACCAGGCATGATCGGCATACGACAGCAATTCCCTGTCGCCCCGGCTGTCACCATAGGCATACAAAGTGTAGCCACTCCTGCTGCCCAACAAGGCTTCGAGTCGCCGCACTTTCTCGGCGCCATAACAATTCGCCCCGGACAACTTTCCGGTGACCCGGTCATCCGGCTGCATTTCCAGTCGTGTCGCGAGCACATCGTCGAATCCCGCCTTGATCGCCCAGGGACGCACGTAGAGTTCCAGCGAGGCGCTGATCGCTACACAGCGATGTCCTTGCTGCTTATGCCACTCCAGACGTTGCAATGCTTCCTGCCGCAACAATCCCGGCAACACGAGTGCGGCGAAACGTTCGCCTGCCCGCTCCAGTTCATCCATCCCCATGCCTGCCAGACATCGCACAAACACACGCTCCTTGGCGCTGCCGTTGTCGAGTAGCCCCAGTCCGTAACGCACCAGCGTTGGCGACAGCAACAACGCCTGGCGTGCGACTTGCGCATCGCCAAACAGATAGCGCAGGAAAGGCAATAAAGTATCGCGGCGCGTGAGCGTGCCGTCGAAATCGAATGCGGCCACGCTGGGCTTGTGCGTTCCAGCCTCGCTCACAGCTTCATCCGCTTGAAGATAGGCTCAGGGACATGTTTGATGATGAGCATGATGTAGCGCCAGAACCATGGCAGATAGACCACGTCTGCCTGCTTGCCCAGTGTGCGCACGATGCGCTCGCCGATGTCTTGCGGCGAGGCCACCAGAAACAATCCCGGCAAGCCATAGGTCATCGCGGTATCCACGAATCCCGGCTTGATGGTGATGACGCGCACACCGCTGGCATACAAACGGTTGCGCAACCCTTGCAGATACAGGCTCAGCGCGCCTTTCGCGGCGCCATACACATAATTGCTCTGCCGGCCTCTATCCCCCGCCACCGAAGAAATGCCGATGATGAAACCGCGTTGCAGCGGCTCGAAATGATCGGCGCACAGGCTCAGGATGGAAGCCGCGCCCGTAAAATTGCTGGCGATGACTTTTGCCCCCACCTTGAAATCGCGCGCCGCCTGCTGGTCGCCGAGATAGCCGAAAGCCAGCACCACGCCGGAAAGATCCGGCATGTTTGCCAGCACGGACTGGAAGAATGCCGCATGAGTCTCGGTCGCTTCTGCATCGAACGCAGCGTAATGCACTTCGACGCCGTAGCGTATGCGCAAGTCTGAAGCGATACGCTGCAACTCATCGAGATCGCGCGAGGCAAGGTACAGCGCGGCTCCGCGCGCGGCAAAAGCCGCAGCGGTAGCACGTGCGATGGCGGAAGTCGCGCCGAGTATCAGTACCGCTTCACCCATGAGTGCCTCCGATTCCCAGACGCCGCGACAAACTGGAACTGAAGCGATTTTGCGGATCGAATTTATTTTTTATCGCGAGCCATTGTTCATAACGCGGATACATGGCGCGAAAAGTTTCGGCGGAGAGTCGCGCATCCTTGGCCAGATACACGCGCCCGCCGTGCTGCAAAACAATCTCATCCAGCTTATTCAGCAACGTGAATAATCCATCATCGCGAATCGGCAAATCCAGCGCCAGCGTATAACCCGCCATGGGAAAGGACAGCAGGCCTTTACCCTGTGCGCCCAGTCTCTTCAGCACCGCGAGAAAAGACGGGCGGCGGCTGCCGGATAATTCCTGTAATAGCGCCTTGATGCCATCAAATGCCGTCGCATCCGGTATCACACACTGGTATTGCACAAAGCCTTGTTTGCCATACATGCGATTCCAGTTGGCTATCGCATCCAGCGGATAAAAATAAGGAAGGTAGTCGCTCAGAAATGGCTCGCGCTTGCCGCCCTCGCGTTGGTAGTACAACGCATTGAATGCGCCTATGCTCAACGGGTTCAGCGCCCATGCCGGGAAATCGCGCGGGATGTTACGGGCACGTGCGGGCTTGGCTCTGGAATCAAGTGGGGCTTCTTGCATCGAGGCATGATGGCCGCACATCACCACCCCGCGCCCAAGCCGGGAACCGCTGGCCATGCTGTCTATCCACGCCACGGTGTAGCGGTCGTCGATAGCCGCGTCCTGCATCAGCCCGAATAATTGTTCGAGGCTGCCTGCGCTGTGGTGCCGCACCATCATGCTGGAATTCTTTATCGGGATGAGCTTGAGCGTCACTTCGCCGATGATGCCCGTTAACCCCATGCCGCCGACGGTGGCCCAGAACAGTTCCCCATTCTCCGCAGGCGAACACGTCACGCGGCTGCCATCGGCCAATATCATTTCGAGAGCCAGCACGTGAGCGCCAAAAGAACCGTCGTGATGGTGGTTCTTGCCATGCACATCCGCCGCCACGCAGCCGCCCAGCGACACGAATTTCGTCCCCGGCGTGACGGGCAAAAACCAGCCCTGGGGAACTATCGCCGCGAGTATCTCCGCCAGCGTCGCCCCGGCTTCGGCGCGCAAGATGCCTTGCTCCATGTCGAAATCCAGCAGGCGATTGACGCGCCCGGTCAATAGCACGCGCCCGTTCTCGTTCAACGCGGCATCGCCATAGCTGCGCCCCTGGCCGCGCGCGATCAGGCATGCAGCATCAAGGCGCAGATCGGCATAGCGCTCGGGGCGCTCCAGCTCGCAGGTCTGTACCGGATAGCGTCCCCATCCGGAAATGGAAGTAGTTAATACGGGCATGAGTATGAAAGAAAACGGCGCCTTCCCATTTTACGGGAAAGCGCCGTGTGTGCGCCCACGAATTTGCGGATGTCTATTCTTTTTCCCTGGCAATTTTTTCATCCAGCTTGAGCGCGATGTAAGAAGTCGCATCTTCGCGCCGCACCAGCAGGGCGACATTGCGCCCTTTGGCTATCTGTTTCAGTGTCTCGTTGAATTGTGCAAGCGATGTGATCTCGGTATTGCCCACGGCCAGAATCACGTCGCCGGGGCGCAATTCACGCGCAGCCGCACCTTTCGCATCTTCCACAACCAGCCCACCTTTCACCTGCAACTGGTTCTTCTGCTCGGCACTCAGCTCGCTCAACACCAAGCCCAGACGCGCGACACTTTCTCCTGCGCTGGAACCGTCATCGGCCTGCGCCGTTTGCTTGTCGTCTGGCATCTCGCCCACGACCAGCGTGACTTCCTTGCTGTCGCCCCGGCGCCACAATTGCACTGTCACCTTGCTGCCCGGATGCGTGGCAGCAACGATACGCGGCAAATCGGTAGAGCTCGCAATTGCCTTGCCATCGAATTTGAGTATCACGTCGCTGACCTGTATGCCCGCCTTGTCCGCCGCACCGCCCTTTTCCACGTTGCTGACCAAGGCACCGCTCGTCTTGCCCAGGCCGAACGATTCGGCCAGGTCGCGCGTGACTTCCTGTATGGTCACGCCGATACGTCCGCGTGTCACCTTGCCTGACGTGCGCAACTGATTGGTCACATCCATCGCCACATCTATCGGAATGGCGAACGACAGCCCCATATAGCCGCCCGAACGACTGTATATCTGCGAGTTGATGCCTATTACTTCGCCCTTCATATTGAATAAGGGGCCGCCCGAATTACCCGGATTGACGGCCGCATCGGTCTGGATGAAAGGCACATAGTTTTCCTGCGGCAACGAGCGCCCCTTGGCACTCACGATACCCGCCGTCACACTATTATCGAAACCGAACGGCGAACCGATGGCCAGCACCCATTCGCCCACCTTGAGCGTATTCGGGTCGCCCTGGGTGATCTTCGGCAGGCCGCTCGCCTCTATCTTGATCAATGCGACATCGGTGCGCTTGTCTATGCCGATCACCTTGGCCTTAAACTCGCGCTTGTCAGTCAGGCGTACGGTGATACCGTCAGCGCCGCCCACCACATGCGCATTGGTCAGGATGTAGCCATCGGCACTGATGATGAAGCCGGAACCCAGGGATTGGGATTCTCGCTCGTGCGGCACTTGCGGAATTTGCGGCGCAAAACGATTGAAGAATTCAAAGAAGGGGTCGCTCTTGGGCAGATTCGGGAAGCCCTGCCCCGACTGGGAGTCCCGAATTGTCTGGGTTGTGCTGATATTGACTACCGCCGCCCCCTGTTTTTCCACGAGGTCGGTAAAGTCCGGCAACTCCCTGGCCAGCACCTGCTGTGCAAAAAAACTTATCAATATGATGGCAAATGATCTTTTCAACATATATTCTCCTTGAACGTGCTTATGCAGAAAGTAAAACCAGCACGGGTAACGCCTTACATCGCGACATATCTTTAAATTTGGCGGAATGAGCCTGTACCACCGGCTTCCGGCAGCGAGGCCGAAACAACATGACAGGATGAATGCTACGTGGGCGATGCGATACAACCACAAACTGCGGTTCTCAATGCTCCCTAGCAAAACGCACAGAGTCGGCAACCTGCATCACAGTACGCGGCGGCACCTCACCCACTACGGTCAGTAACTGGCCATCCAGCAGCTTAGTGTACACCTGAACTATCCCCTGACTGGACAGTCCGGAATAGTCATCTTCATCGTTATCTGCCTGCTCGATGAACACCGAAATGCCCGCCAATCCGTCGGAAAAAACCAGCTGAATAACCGGCACATCCTTGCCGGGAAGCTGGCGTTGCACTTCCGCGACTTTCCTGAAACCTGCCGGTAAGGCATCCACTTGCCAGCCGCTGGCAACAGGCAATGCTTCCGCTCCGACAGCCAGGTGATGCGCAACTTTCGGCAATCCGCCTCGATGCAGGCCATGGTAAGCATGGTGCGGATCCACACCGCTCTCGGGATGAGGCCCCGGCGGCGAGTTCGGCTTATCAACGGGTATCCAGCTATGATCTATGTTGCCACCCAAGTTCAATTGCGTGAATTCATATTGCTCGATCACCGCGCCGCGATCATCCAGCACCGCAGCCTTGAGCAACAAACCGGAATCGTTGTGCGCCCACATCTTGTGGGTGTAGCGCAAATGATCCTTGGGTTGCATGATTATGGTATGGGTGTTGAAACCCGCCACCCTGCCGTCTTCGACCTGTTTGATCAGGTAATTCTCATTCAGCAGGCTCAGTTGCGACGGCAACAATGACGGAAACTGGCGGTCGCCCTGACGCGGTTCAACGCGCACCTGGCGATCGCCGTAATAACACAGCACCTGGTCATTATTGCGGATGATCTCGCGGCGCGGGCCGTCCAGCCCTTCCAGCCGGCCATGCTCTCCGGCACGATCCGTAACGTGAGTGATGCGCGAGGTCTCGACGTGATTGCCATACTGATATATAAAAGTGCCGCTGTAGTCGGTTTGGTGTGCCGCAAATGCCATGGTTTGCAACCAGTTCAGTCCGTCCTGCCGGAGCGGGTCAGCCCCTGCGTCTTTAGCCGCAGCCGCCAGCAACAAGAGCAGTGGTAGCAATACGCGCATATTCATGGCCCGCACTACTGTCCCGCTACGGTGTGGATGTAGGATGCCGCACCTTGCACATCCATACTCGGAGAGAATTCCTGATGTGCGACCAGATAATTATTCATACGGTTGTTGGCCGCAAAGCTGGCCGGGCGCACAGCACCTGACGGCTGCTGCATGGCAACCTGCTGCGCCGGCTCTTGCCCGACCCGCACTGACATCCAGGTAACCAGCGCCAGCGCCGCAACCGATGCGGCCGCAGAAAGGGCAAACGCTCTGGCATTCCGGGCCGAGCGGATGCGGGGGGAAAACACCGTAGGCTCCGCCTCCAGGCGCTGGCGCAACGTAGTACAGATATTGACATGGAGATGATCCGGCTGGCGCAACGCATCCCCGATCAGGTGAAAGGTATGCCAGTCATGGTGTGTGCCGGGATTACGCTTCAGCTTGCCGAGCAAAGCTTCAGCCTCATCATCAAACAGTTCACCGTCCATCAATGCTGAAATATTTTGTTTCATGATCACCACCTGTTATTTTCACTGGTGCCCAGCAACGGGCGTAAATTTTCTGCTATCGCCTCGCGTGCCCGGAAAATACGGGAACGCACGGTACCGATGGGGCAATTCATCACATCGGCAATCTCCTCGTAGCTCAAACCCTCGATCTCGCGCAAAGTAAGCGCCGTGCGTAAATCATCAGGCAATTCCTGCAAGGATGAGTTCACTACCTCGACCACTTGTTTGCTCATCAGCTCGTTTTCCGGCGTGCTGACTTCCTGCAACAACCCGGCCTCCTCAAAGCCCTCGGCCTCTTCGGCATCGAACGGCGTGCTGGTTGGCGCACGGCGCTTGAGCGCCAACAGATAATTCTTTGCAGTATTGATACCGATGCGGTACAGCCAGGTGTAAAAAGCGCTTTCCCCGCGAAACGTCGGCAGGGCGCGATAAGCCTTGATAAACGCTTCCTGGGTCACATCCTCGACTTCAGCCGCATCACGCACAAAACGCGAGATCAACCTGGCGAGCCGGCGCTGGTACTTCGCGACCAGCAACTCATAGGCGTGCTTGTCGCCACGCTGCGCACGCTCCACCAGTTGTTGATCTACTTCCCTGTCGCCCATTCCCTGATTATCCCGGTTCTTGTTTTCTGAGCCGCATTTATGCGGCTCGCTAGTATAACCGGACAGCGCACGAACGTCAGCCATCGCCATTGCCGCGCAGATTGACAGGGCAAAAAGAAATTAGTTCACTCGTTAAAGTGGTTAAAGATTTGCTATAGTCCCGGCATGAATAAGCAAACAGAATATTCAAGTGCCGCAATTTGACGTCCTGATCATAGGCAGCGGTCTGGCCGGACTGTCGCTGGCACTGAAACTCGCCGACCGCAAGAAAGTCGCCGTCATCACCAAAAAAACCCTGCTGGAGGGTGCGAGCACCTGGGCACAAGGCGGTATCGCCACAGTGCTGGCGCCCGACGACACCCTGGCCGAACACATACAGGATACGATGATCGCCGGTGCGGGGCTGTGCGACGAAGCCGCCACACGCTACGTGGTCGAACATGCCAAACCCGCACTCGACTGGCTGATCGCGCAAGGCGTGCCGTTCACGCGCGACCCCGGCAACAGCAACGGTTACCACCTGACGCGCGAAGGCGGCCACAGCCACCGGCGCATCATCCACGCCGCCGATGCCACCGGCATGGCCGTGCAGGAAACCATAGCCGCCAGGGTGCAGGCGCACCCCAACATCACCCTGCTGGAATACTACATCGCCGTCGACCTGATCACCGGCAAAAGACTCGGCCATACCGACAACCGCTGCCTCGGCGCTTATGCGCTCAACTGCCTGAGCGACGAAGTCGTCACCATCGCCGCGCATGACACCATCCTCGCCACTGGCGGCACAGGCAAGGTGTACCTCTACACCACCAATCCCGACACTGCCACCGGCGACGGTATCGCCATGGGCTGGCGCGCCGGGTGCCGCGTATCCAACATGGAATTCATCCAGTTCCATCCGACCTGTTTATTTCACCCGCACGCCAAGTCGTTCCTGATCTCCGAGGCGGTACGCGGCGAGGGCGGCCTGCTCAAACTGCCCGACGGCAATCGCTTCATGCCATGGCACGACGAACGCGCCGAACTCGCGCCGCGCGACGTGGTGGCACGCGCCATAGACTTCGAAATGAAAAAGCGCGGGCTGGATTGCGTCTATCTCGACATCTCGCACAAGCCCGAAGCCTTCCTCAAGGAACACTTCCCCACCATACACGCGCGCTGCCTGGCTCTCGGCATAGACATCACGCAGCAACCCATCCCGGTAGTGCCTGCGGCGCACTACAGTTGCGGCGGCATCATGACCGACCTGCACGGACGCACCGATGTAGACAATCTGTACGCCGTCGGCGAAACCGCCTGCACCGGCCTGCATGGCGCCAACCGCCTGGCCAGCAATTCCCTGCTCGAATGCCTGGTGTTTGCCGATGCTGCCGCGCACGACATACTCGGCAAAGCACCCATCGCACTCCCTGCCCTGCCCCCCTGGGATGAAAGCCGCGTTACCGACGCCGACGAAGCCGTGGTCATCTCGCACAACTGGGCTGAGCTGCGTCGTTTCATGTGGGACTATGTCGGTATCGTGCGCACCACCAAGCGCCTGCAGCGCGCGCAGCATCGCATCCAATTGCTGCACGAGGAAATCAACGAGTATTACACCAACTTCCACGTGACCTCTGACCTGCTGGAACTGCGCAATCTGGTGTTGAGCGCCGACCTCATCGTACAGAGCGCGCTCGCACGCCATGAAAGCCGTGGGCTGCACTACAGCAAGGATTACCCCGACACGTTGCCCCAAGCCGTACCCACGGTGCTTGAGCCATATAACTATCGCGCGATTTGACGCCCCACTGTGCACTAGCCGTAGCCGCAACGGAAGCTATCGAAGTATTACCCCAATGCCCATCGCCACCCTGATGGACGAACAGCCACCGAAAACCATTGGCTCAAGCATTTTCGTCTTCCAGGGATCGTAGGCGCTGGAGAAGGGCCCCCACATACGCATACCGATTCAACCCACCCCTCAACCCAATCGGATCCCTCTGCGCAAACCTCCCAACCATCGGGTCATAATACCTCGCCCGGTAATAAACCAACCCCGTCCCATCCGGCTCCCTGCCCGTATAACCGTACTGCGCAATGCTATTGAGCTGCGCCGTCTGATACGGATTCCCCCAGGCATCGTACAGTTGCGCCGCATTGAGATTCCCGCTTGCATCGGTCGTCGCAACCACGCTTCCTATCCCATCCTGATGGTAATACCGCGTGTCGTTCGCCGCGATGCGGATCAGCGGTTCGTCGGTGTTGGGGCCGTGGGTGTAGATGGCGCTGGCGTTGCCCCATGTTGAGTATTCGCCGTGGATGTCGGCGCCGTTGTAGAGGTAGTTTGTCGTTGCACCGCCGACCGCCTTTTTGATGCGGCGGTTCTGGTCGTCGTAGGCGTAAGTCTGGGTGGGCTGGCCGGTTTTGGCTACTTGGGTAAGTTGGTTCAGGGCGTTGTAGGTCAGTGTGGTGACGGTGTTGCCGGTGCAACTGGTGGCGGTTTGGGTGATGACTCCCCCTTCGCACTTGTAGGTGAGGCTGCCGTTGGCATCGTAGATCATCGCGGCCAGCAGGGTGCCGGATGCGTTGGTATCGCGGATTTCCTTGATCTGGTTGGCGGCGTCGTAAACGTAGTAGAGCGGGTTTGGCTGACTCATTTTTGATGCACCTTGAAACCTTTCGGATAGCCCTGCCCCCACTTCAGCCACACGCGCAACTGCCGGAATGATTCCACATCCAGACTGTCCGGCAGGATGATCATGCTGCGCGCAAAACGTGCGCCTTGCGGCAACACATTCAGCACGGACAGATAATCTTACTGTGTCACAAACGTAGTCTTGCGCTGACCCAATTGCAATGCGGGCAGAAGCCCAGTTCGCCGACGAGCGCCGTGCTCAAGTGCAGGCGCAACGAGGTGATCGAGTCCGGCACGTGGCGCTGCGCGCGTTGGG
>JACQFX010000068.1 GCA_016199835.1 Nitrosomonadales bacterium
AAGAAACTCTCCTTACGCTTCGCACGACCACCAATATCCGCGACGACAGTTCATCGACTGCACCGCCGGCATGCTTAACCCTAAACCGCTATCGCTGCGACGGCGACCTGCTTTTTAGTCTAACCGAACAGTATTGGGTCAGGTCTTGCCTTTTGCCCCCACCCGTGGAATAATCTCTTGCCATGTCCAGACCTCTAAGAATTGAATTTGCCGGAGCGCTTTACCACGTCACTTCTCGCGGCGATGGGCAGGAGGATATTTTTCTTGACGACGAAGACCGGGGGCTTTTCTTGCTGTGCTGGCGGAGACGGGAGAGCGCTTCAACTGGACGGTGCACAACGGAGTCACAGCTACGCTATGAAAGAAATCGGCGAGCATTTTGGATTGCATTATTCCAGGGTGAGCCGGATTATCAGCGGGCAGCGCAAGGCAAAAGGCAAGACCCCCGGCTCCGCGGCCCCGGTTAATTCGCAAACTTGCCTTCCTGTATATTTCATGTAAACTAACCTCACTTAGTCCACACCATAACTGCTATGCTTACCGTCAATATTCATGATGCGAAAACCCGGCTTTCCAAGTTGGTGGATCAGGCTGCGCAGGGCGAGGCGTTCATCATCGCCAAGGCGGGGAAGCCGATGGTGAAGGTCATTCCGCTGGGTAAGGCTGAGGCTGGGACGGCCAGCCGCCTGGGCTTTATGGCGGGCGAGTTTTCCGTGCCGGACGATTTCGACCAGATGGGCAGCGGCGAAATCGAAAGCCTGTTTGCGGGGCGCAAGGCTTGAATCTGCTGCTCGATACCCACTTGCTGTTGTGGGCAGCGAGCGAACCGCAGCGGTTGTCTGCCAAAGCGCGTGCCTTGCTGCTCGACCCCGCCAATCAACTTGTTTTCAGTTCTGCCAGTTTGTGGGAGATCAGCATCAAGAACGGCCTTGAGCGCTCGGATTTCAATGTTGATCCTCGCCGCCTGTGGCGCATGCTGCTGGTCAACGGTTATCGCGAATTGCCTGTCACCAGCGAACATGCCGTTGCCGTAAACGATCTTCCGACTTTGCATAAAGACCCGTTTGACCGCATCCTTGTGGCTCAGGCGCGCGTGGAAGGATTGTTGCTGTTAACAGCGGACAAGGCTGTTGCGAAGTATGGCGAAGGTGTGAGGAAGATTTAGGGAAAAGGGGGAAAAGGGGCCAGGCGCAATTACAGACAAAGCGCGGGGTCTGGCTTGGTAGCACAGCGCCAGGTTTCGAAAACATTTGGAACAGGTCTTGCACTGTCACGCCTATAGTGCTACAAAGTGCTACCTTGGATAGGAGGATGTCGTGACAACAGTAAATGTGCGCAAACAAGGTGGGGCTGCCGTCGTCACCATCCCGGCGGATGTGATGAGGATGCTCCACATCGAGGTGGGCAGCAAACTGGAGCTGAACGTTTCCGAGGGTGTGCTGACTGCGCGCCCTGCGGCCAACAAGCGTCGCTACTCTCTCTCGGAGTTGCTACAAGGTGTAACCCCCGCAAAAATCGCCCAGCTTAATGCCGAAACAGCTTGGGCGCGTGAAGGTGAACCGGTCGGTCGCGAAATCGCATGATCCGCCGTCGCGTTCCGCAGCAGGGCGATATCTACTGGGTAAATCCCAATCCGGTTGCGGGCCGTGAAATGAAAGACCGCCATCGCTTTGTCGTCATCACCCCGAAGGAAATCAATGCGCTCGGCGTCGCCATGCTGGTACCCATCACCAGCGGCGGCGCGGCCATGCGCGAGATGGGGCTGACGGTTGTGGTGAGCGGGCACGATACCAACGGTGTCGCGGTCTGCAACCAGGTGCGTACGTTCGATCTGGAAGCCAGAACCCGTACGGGATCGGCGCAATATGTCGAAACGCTGGATGAGGCTACAACAGGCGAAATTGTAGCGCGCGTGGTGAGCGTGATTGACCCTGTGCGGGAATAATTCATCCCCCGAAATCACATCCCGGGCCCGTATGTGAATCTGGCGAGTGATGAAAGCGGGCGGCTGTTGGCTTATCGGGCTTTGTTTCGTCCTGACGATACCGAGGCGATCAGCGATATACGCAGGGCTCTCGATCAGGGGCAGCCGCTTGGGAATTCCCGCTTTATTGCCAGCATAGAACGGACCACAGGACAGCGATGTGAAGTCCGCCCGCGTGGGCGACCGAGGAAGGCGATTGCGGGATTGGGAAATTGAGCCTGGCCCATTTCCCCGCACCCTTTACCAGCACTGCCAATATAAGCAGGTTGTAAATTGCTGGCGGTTTGCAACAATAGGCCATGATCTCCGTTTTGTTTTTTGCGCAGCAAATGACGCTAAAGGAGAGGGCAAATGCAAACCGAAGCCAGCCGTTCGCTAAAGTGGTTGTACTGCCTGACGTTGCTTGCAGCGGTCTTTCCGACGGGCATGTTTGGCGCTACGAGCTGGGGCGGCCTTGCTGCTGGCGGCGGGATATTAAGCGGGGGAGTATTCGCGCTGGCAATCTTGCTTGCCATATTTATCTACCGCATCGTCCTGGTCGCACGCAACCCGCACACGCTTAATGCCTATATCACGAGCACGCGAGTGAAGTACTTACGGCGCCTGGGGATATTTCTGATGGTCGCCGCACTGATCGGCTCATTCGCCATCTTTTTCATCAGGCCACTGACCTTGGGTATTTTTAGTAAGCCCGGAGAGAATGGTATCGCCTTCTTTGTCACTGGCGTGTTCATCTATCTCATCTCCAGCATGGGGCTGCCCGGCTTGCTCATATTTGAAGCAAGCCGTTTGTTTGGATTCGAAGCTCAGATCGAAGCCAAACCAATTCAGCGCACGGTATCGAGCATCACGATCAAACGACCTGGAGTAGCGCATGATGAACCTTAAGAATTTATTCAGACGACTGGTGCTGGGCGTCATGCTCGCCAGTATGTCGATGCTGGGCGGGTGTTCCAATACAAGCACGTGGCAGGAAGAGGTCAGGCTTGTGGATGGCCGCGTCATTATGGTTACGCAAAAGCGAAGATATGAGGGGGCTTATTCGGGGCAGGATTTTGGCGACCTGCCGCGCGAATTCTGGCTGAAGTTCAAGCTGCCTGAGTTTGGGGGGCAGGAAATTACGTGGCATGAGAATTTGGGGCCGCAGGTACTGAACGTTCATCAAGGCAAGTTATACATAGTCGCTATTCCTTTTACAGAACGGGAGTTTGTTCAGTATGGGAAACCGGTGCCTTTTTACATTGGCTATCGCTACGAAGCGGGACAGTGGCAGCGCATCCCGTTCGCCGAAATTCCTGAGGCGATTTACGACACCAATTTGCTAATAAACAACGGCTCGCCAAGCGGGGCGAAGTTCGTCACGTTTACGATGAAGGATGCCGAGATGAAGGACGAGACTATTGGTCAAGTGTCAAAACGTATAGATCCTAATACCAAAATTCATTAGTCACGATCACTAGTGTCCGGTTAAGAATCGAATAGATTCAGTTGGTTGTTTGGATCGGTGTTTTCTGCCTGACCGCCGATGCCCTGTAAGGCTTGCTGGATGGGCATTTTTTCGAACAGAGTGACCGACAGAATCTGTAGCAAGGTGTAGAGAGAGGCGTCCAGATTGAGGCGCTTCTTGATGATAGCGACGAGTACGTAGACCGAGACTGCGATCCAGATTTGTGATTTCACCGCATTCTCGGACGTGCCATAGAAACGTTGGATACGAAGATGCTGCTTGATCCATTTGAAAAACAACTCCACCTGCCAGCGGCTCTTGTAGAGCGCGCAGATCGTTGCCGCAGGCAACGTAAAGTTGTTGGTGAGAAACACCAGCGTCTTGCCGGTTTCCGCATCTTTGAAGCGGATGCGACGCAACGGTTCGGGATAGTCGTGTTGAGTGTAAAACCCATCGAGTCCGACCGTCTGATCGCAGATGATGCCCAGACTTCGATCCGTCTTGGCGGAATACATCCGATGCGCATCGAGATTCGACTTGGCGCGTGTGACGAAGAATGCACCCGCCAAGTGCAGCCGATGCAAGCGCACGAAATCGACGTAGGCTCGATCCATGACGTAGATGGCACCCGGTTCCGGAATCAGCAAGTCGAGCGCACGAACGTCGTGCATCTTGCCATCGGAGACGTGTATGAAGCCGGGAATGCTGCCGCGCAAATCCAGCAGCGTATGCATCTTCACTGCCGCTTTGGTCGTTCTGAAATGCGCCCACGGAAACACGGACAGGCACAAGTCGATGGTGGTCGAATCCAGTGCGTACACCGTGTTGGTCAAGTCCATCCCCAAGTCTTCGCTGGCATAAAGCGTTCTGGCTTGAGCAATCAAACGATGAGCGAATTCGGCGTAGATATGCCAGTCGCGCAGTTCGTTGGCATCGGCCAATGTGGAACGCGACACCGCGCATCGGATGCCCATGTGGTAGAGCTTGGCGGACTGTGCCGACAAGCAGGCTTCGATGTCGCGCAGACTCTCGCGATAGGTGAGTTGAGCGAAAGCCAGAATACGGAAGTGTTCGGCACAGGACAGCGTCCTGACGCGATGATCGCCGCCGTACCGGGACACGATGCGATGGAAGGTCTTCCATGGAAGGAACTCCATGACTTGGGCGAACAAAGGCTTGCCAACGTACATCGCAATCTCCAGCGGCAGGAAAGCTGCCAGACTGCACGAAGGCTTGTTTGCCATTCAAGTCGGAGACACTATGAAAATCTCCGTATGCGGCATCAAATAAGGATTCCAGAGTCATGGGGTCGTTTTTAACCGGACACTAGTGAGTCACGATAGCTAACTAGTTTCTAAGGAGATCAAAAATGGTAACGTTACTCGACTACGCCACACTTTCCGCGATGGTTTACAACGATGTAAGAAGAACTGAAAACAAGCTTCTTCCGAATCCACCCACAGGCTGGGTCCAAATCCTCGCCGACAGCAACCCAGGATTCACCGCCGGAGCCTTCCAGAACGGCAACGACATCGTGATTGCATTCAAAGGATCGGATGTTCCTGCCTTGAATGCGAATGGCGTTGCCGATTGGATTTTCACCAATGCCCAGGCAGGACTCGGTTTTGGGTCAAGCCAATTGATGGATGCAGTGCTATTTTACGAGGCGGTCAAGGCCGCCAATCCGGGAGCGAACATCACTTTCACCGGCCATTCTCTGGGCGGTGGGCTTGCTTCGCTGATGTCGGTTTACTTCAACAAGCCTGCAACGACATTTGCAGAGGCCCCATTTTTGATGACGGCTGTTAACCCGCTTATCACTGGATATGTCGGATTAAATCTTGCCCTCAACGGTATCGTCGATTCGGATTTTGCCGGTTTTGTAGGAAGTATGCCGTTATCAGTGGGGCTGCGTGCTTCCAATGTGCAGGACTATTTTGTCAACGGCGAAGCCTTGAGTTATTGGCGCGGCCCATTGTCGGCGATTTATGGCTCAGACACCCCCATCGAAATCGGTGGGGGAAATTCTGTTTCGTCGATAGATTTACACTCAATCGTATTGACGTCAGCTTTGCTGATGCAAGACAAACTCAGGGCAGACACGATTGTTCTGCCAAGTTTGCTGACAGAGCTATTTGATAAACAACTATATGCTCGTGACCTGAATTCTCCTCAGCGTGATTTTTTAAACACTCTCCTCAACGACCAAGTCCGCGTCGGTTACACCGATGCAAATGGCCTGCTTGCCCGCTTCTCCACCGATATAGACAAACTCACCCAGCTTGGCGACAACCTCAAGACAGGTGAGTTGGGCAAAGCTGTCATAGACGTCGCCATCGCCGACTACTATTTCATGCAGAGCGGGTTCAGCGGCAAGGATTTTTTCAGCGCCATTACCGGCGGCATCAGCCTCGATTTGAAAGACATCGGCGCCGACTGGTCGAGCAACAGGGCTGTGGCCCGTCTCGACAATGCGGTCATCACCCAGCTCCTGAATGGCGACCAATCCGCTCGTTCAATTCTTGCTCAGGACAATTACTGGAGCATCCAGTCCGGCAACACAGCGCTCGACGCCACCGGCACAGGAACCAACAACGATGCCATGATAGGTGGCACCGGTAGTGACACACTCAATGGCATGGATGGCAACGACTTCCTGTTTGGCGGTGCAGGTGACGACTTCCTGATCGGCGGCGCTGGCAGCAATCTCCTCGAAGGCGGCGCAGGCAATGACGTCTATTACGTCGGCTCCGGCACTAACAGGATTTATGACAGCAACGGACATGGCATCATCTACACTGGAAGCGGACAGCTTAGCGGCGGCAGCGGAGATGGCTTTACATACAAGAGTCTTGACGGTGCACATACTTACGCTCTTATCGGCGACATGAACAACGCCGATGGCGCAATACTGGTAGTTGATGGCAGCCTCACCATTCAGCACTACCACCAGAATGATCTGGGTATTACGCTTGATGCTGCTGCCTCAACCATTACGCCGACGCTGCCAACAATTACCGGCGATTTCGCCCCCATCGTGTACGGCACGGATGCGCAGGGCAATCCGCTTTACCACCTGGATGCCTTGGGTAACCGCATTGTTGACACGAACCAGCCAGGCGCCGTGGACGACATCCTCAACGGCTCGTCGGGTAACGACAGCATTCTCACCGGAATGGGGCGCGATTACGCCAATGGCAAGGCAGGTGATGACCTCATGCAAGGCGGCACGGGATCAGACATCCTTGCCGGGGAAGACGGCAATGATCGACTCTACGGCGACAGTCAAATCAGCACTGAACAAGCCATCACCAACGGCAACTCCGATATTGCCACCGGATTGCAGGGCGACTGGCTCGCAGGCGGGGCGGGCGATGACACGCTGGTTGCCGGGACAGACAACGACGTGCTGTCCGGGGGAGGAGGCAACGACCTGATCGTCGCGGGCGCGGGCGACGACTACATCGTGGGTGATGCGGATTATACGGCGCAGAACCTCAACTGGAGCATTGCCGTGGACGCGAACGGGAATGCGGTTTTCACGCCAGCGACGGATGCGACCAATCCCGCCGATGCGGGCAACGACATCATCTACGCCGGGGAAGGTAACGACCACGTCTGGGCTGATGGGGGTAACGACGTAGTGTATGGCGAGGGTGGCAACGACACCATCAATGGCGAAGCGGGCAACGACATCCTGCTCGGAGGTTCCGGCAATGACGTGATTTTCGGGGACGGGAATGCGGCCAACACGGGAGACGATTACCTTGATGGCGGTGATGGCAACGACACTCTGTGGGGCGGCAATGGCAATGACACGCTCCTGGGTGGTGCGGGAAGCGACAAGCTCTATGGTGAAACCGGCGCGAACTATCTCGATGGCGGAGACGGGAATGATGTACTCAACTCGGGCGGCCCCGGCAGCAACTTGCAGGGCGGCGCGGGCGACGACAATCTGTCCAGCGTAGATGCTGGTAACTATCTCGATGGCGCCGATGGTAACGACACCCTTGCTGCCAACGGCAGCAGCAACGAATTGTATGGCGGGGCTGGTGACGACAATCTTTACGCGAGTGGCGACAGCAATTACCTCGACGGAGAAGCAGGAAGCAACACCCTGCAGGCGGTCGGCAACAACAACGAACTCTTCGGCGGCTCGGGCGCAGATGATATTGCAGCATGGGGCGGCGGGAATTATCTGGATGGCGGCGATGGCAGCAACACGCTTTATGCGCAGGGCGCGAACAATGAAATTCATGCAGGTTCCGGCAACGACCATATTCAAGCCATAGGCAGCAACAACTATGTGGATGCTGGCGAAGGTAATAACTCGGTCGTCACATCAGGCGGCAACGCCACTTTGTTTGCGGGCGCGGGAGACGATACGCTTTCTGCGGCTGGCGGCGGCAGTTACCTCGATGGCGGCAATGGGAGCAATATTCTGGTGGCAGACGGCGGAGGCAATACCCTTGTTGCCGGAGCCGGGAACGATACTCTTTCTGCGACAGGTGGCGGCAACACGCTTGCGGCAGGAGCCGGCAATGATACACTCATTGCTGATGGGGCAGGCAATACACTCCTCGGCGGAGCGGGTGACGATAGCCTGCAAGGCGGATCTGGCAACGACAGCCTTGAAGGTGACTCGGGCAACGACACGCTGGCCGGAGGCGCCGGCAACGATGTCTATGTCTTTAACCGGAGTGATGGGCAAGATGTGATCGACAACACCGACCTGCTGAATGCCACAGATACTTTGCGTTTTGGCGCAGGTATTGCAGACACGGATGTTATTGCCATGCAGGCAGGCGCTGACCTGTGTCTAAAAATAACAAGAACCGACGACAAGATTGTCATCGCCAATTACTACGGGGCTAACAGCGTTAATGGCGATGCCGTGTCGGATCACAAGATAGATCGCGTGGAATTCTCCAATGGCGTGGTTTGGGATCCGGCAACCCTTCAGATCATGGTGGATCGCGCTACCAATAACCACGCCCCTGCGACAACTAGCGCGTTGCCTGTGCTGGAGATTCGCGCAGCCAATTCCTTTACGTATACCGTGCCTGTCAATGCCATCACAGATCCCGACACATGGGATTCGATCGCTTACAGTGTGGCCATGTCCGATGGCTCGGCGTTACCTGCCTGGCTTAATTTTGATGCAGCAACGAGGACATTTTCCGGAAAGCCGGATGCGACGGAAGTGGGTAGCATGCAACTTATTCTATCGGCCACAGATAATTATGGCGCAACGGTTAGCGAATCCATGACGCTGAACGTTACGCTCAACCACGCCCCCGTGCTGACGACCCCATTGAGAGATCAAGTCGTTGCGAATGGAGTCTTGAGTTACACCGTGCCGGCAATGGCATTTGCCGACCCGGATGTGGGCGATACATTAAGCTACGTCGCCACACTTGCAGACGGAAGCGCATTGCCAAATTGGTTGAACTTTGATCCGGCAACGCTGACCTTTAGTGGCAACCCAGTCAGCATGGGAACAACCAGTGTACGGGTGACGGCGACGGATGCCGGTAATTTGAATACGTCGGATGCGTTCGACATCGTGGTGACGGCGCAGAACCTGGCTATCAATGGCACAGCAGGCAACGACACGCTGAATGGAGGACTGGCAAATGACGTCCTTGTCGGGCTCGCAGGCAACGATGTGTTGAATGGCCAGGCTGGCGACGATACGCTGGATGGGGGGCCGGCATGGACATCATGCGCGGCGGCTTGGGCAATGATACTTATGTGGTGGACAGCACTGCGGATATCGTTACGGAAAATCTGAATGAAGGCACGGACACTGTTGAAACATCCATCACATACAGCCTTGCCACATTGCCCAACGTAGAAAACCTGACCTTGACAGGCGCAGCACTCATCAACGCTACAGGTAATGCTCTCGGTAACGTGATCACCGGCAACGCGGCCGAAAATATACTGGATGGCGGAGCCGGTGCGGACACGATGGCAGGTGGGCTTGGTGACGATACCTATGTCGTACAGGATATCGGGGACGTGGTGGTTGAGGCTGCGAATGAGGGGGCGGACAATGTACAAAGTTCAGTTGATTACACACTGAGCGCCAATATTGAAAGCCTTACCCTGGTCGGCACGGCTGCCATCAATGGCACCGGTAATGGGCAAAACAATACGCTGACTGGCAATGCTGCTGACAACGTGCTCGATGGCGGAGGTAGCATCACCTTTACCCACGATATCCTCAATGGCGGTACTGGCAACGATACCTATCTGTACGGGCGCGGCTCCGGCTTCGTCGATATTCTGGAAGCGCAAACGGATGTGGCAGGTAACGTTGATACGGTAAGGTTTGCTGCCGGTATAAAACCAGGCGACATTATTCTCAGCCAGGATAGCCAGACCAATCTGCTCCTCAAGATTGCCAGTACGAGTTCAGATTATTTACTCGTCAAAAACTTCTTTGCTACGCAAGACAGCCAATGGAAGGTGGAACAATTTGTATTCGAGGATGGGACGATATGGACGCCCTCGTCGATCATGGCAACCTTCACCTCAGGCACTTCAGCCGATGACCTATTGAGTGGTTTTATCTGGGGTGACACCCTCGATGGGGCGGGAGGCAACGATGTCATTTACGGGAATGCGGGGAATGATAACCTCGAAGGTGGAAGCGGCAACGATACTCTGTATGGAGATGATTATTCATCTTCACTTACGGGGAACGATACCCTGCATGGCGGAGCCGGGAGCGACTCGCTGATTGGAGGCAAAGGCAACGACACTTATCTATTCCAGCGCGGTGATGGCATCGACACCATTTCCGATGCATTGGGAAACGACAAGATCGTGCTTGGCGCCGGCATCCTCCCAACCGATGTGAGTCTGTTTTACGATGGCGGCTCCAGAATTCTTGCGATTGATGCCAGTAGTCAAACGCAACTGCTTATTCAGGAATACGGTGTCGTCAACAACCAGATCGAGCAAATCGTGTTTGCTGATGGAACGATATGGGATGCCGCCATGATGCAGTCGCTCACCGTTACGGGCACAGCCAATGCGATGGTCGGTACTGCGGGCAATGACACTTACATCGTTGACAATGCATATGACACAATCACCGAAGGACTTAACCAGGGCATCGACACGGCGCGGACTTCGGTCAGTTTCAACTTGCCCGCCAACGTGGAAAATATGACGGCAACCGGCTATCTGAACATTACACTCGTTGGCAACACACTGAACAACACGATCACCGGCAATAGCGGCAACAACAAGATTTTTGGTGGTGGCGGCATCGATACGCTAACAGGTGGACAGGGAGACGATACTTACACTATGGATTATGGTGGTTCGGTCATCGAATTGGCAAACGAGGGTATCGACACGGTTTCGGTATCTGGTTCGTTCTCAACCATCACGTTGCAGAATAACGTGGAAAACATGAACTTCCTGAGTAACTATTACAGCACCGTATCCGCGTATGGGAACGCGCTGGACAATGTTATCAATGAACAAACCATCAATGGTTCAGTTGTTGCCTACGTTGATAACTACGGAAATTTTATCGGCAACTCCATCGATGGAGGGGCAGGCGCAGACACCATGTCACTCTCCCACGGAGGGACATACTACGTCGACAATATCGGCGACCGCATTTACGCATCAGGCATGATCAATGTGTTTAGCTCTGTAGACTTTGTTTTGCCAGAGTTTGCTCCGCCTTACAACCCGCCTCTGACAGGATCGAGTGCTTTCCTGACACTGACGGGTTCAAATGCAATTCGCGGCGTTGGCAATGCTGCTGCCAATACGCTGGATGGCAGGCAGAATGTGGCGGCCAATATCCTCGAAGGCGGGGCGGGGAATGACACTTACCTTGTGGGCACGAACGACACGATCATCGAGCTGGCGAACGGCGGTAACGATACCTTGTTGGCATATGCTGACCCATATAGCAGGATGTCGTTCAGGCTCAGCCCGAACGTGGAGAACCTGCTTCTATCCACAGCCAATTCCTATGCCGCCGATCTTGAGGGTGCGGATGACGCCAATCATCTGGTTGGCAATGCGGGCATCAATACCATACGCGGCATGGGAGGGAACGATTTGATCGAAGGCGGCGGGAATGCCGGAGATGTGCTGGATGGCGGCAATGGCAATGACACGATCACTGGAGCCGGCAGTTTGCTGGGTGGCGCGGGTGATGACTCTTTGAATGGCGGTACTGGCAATGACGATCTGAACGGTGGTGATGGCAACGATACATTGAAGGGAGGAGTCGGCAACGACATGCTGACTGGCGGCGCAGGCAATGACGTGTATCTGTTCAGCCGGGGAGACGGACAGGATATGGTAAGCGACCACGATTCTGCGCTGGGCAATGTGGACACCGTCCGTTTTGGCGCAGGAATAGCCGCGAACGACATCACCTTCAAGCGGCAAGGCAACGATCTGATATTGGGGATCGTTGGCACGAGCGAGCAGTTGACTATCTCGGGATGGGGGGCGGGCGCAGACTACCAGATCGAGCGCGTGGAATTTGCGGATGGCTCGGTGTGGGATGCCGCAGCATTGAGCGATATGACGGTTAATCATGCGCCGGTGGTGACGGCGGCCATTGCAAATCAGGCCTTACTGCAAGGTCAGGCGTTAAGCCTGAATGTGGGCAGCCTGTTCAGTGATGCGGATAGCGTCCGTGGCGATAGCCTGATCTTTAGCGCAGTTCAAACCAATGGTTATGCCTTGCCGGCCTGGCTGACCTTCGATGCAGCGACGCGTACTTTCACGGGAGCGCCAGGCAATGCAGATGTCGGGGGCTTGAACCTCTGCGTGACTGCAACTGACACCGGCGGGTTGTCCGCCAGTTCATCCTTCGTAATCAATGTCGCCAATGTGAACGATGCGCCGATATTGGTTCGCCCATTGATCGCGCACACTGTCACGCAGGATGTCTGGTTCAGCTATGCCTTGCCGGACGGAGCATTCACAGATGCTGACGCAATCTATGGCGATGTGCTGAGTTACAGCGCTACTTTGGCGGACGGTAGTGCGTTACCTGCATGGCTGACATTCGATGCAGCTACCCAGTCCTTCAGCGGCACACCGGGTAGTGTCAACATTGGTAGCCTCAACGTCAAGGTGATTGCAGCCGATATTGGGGGACTTGCAAGCAGCGGCGTATTCACTCTGACCGTGGAGGCTCCAATCCCGACGATTATGGGCACGTCCGGCAATGACACGCTTACCGGCGGCGCCTTGGTGGAAAAATTGCTGGGCTTGGGCGGCAACGATATCCTGAATGGTGGCGCGGGAGCAGACATCATGCTGGGCGGGACCGGCGATGATACTTATGTCGTGGACAACATCGGCGACGTGGTGACCGAGAGCATGGACGAAGGGATAGACACAGTGCAAAGTCCCATCACTTATACGCTGGGCGGCAACGTCGAGAACCTTATCCTGACCGGAACGAGCGCCGTCAATGGTAGCGGCAACATTCTGGATAACTCCATCATCGGCAATAGCGCAGCCAATATTCTGGTCGGAGGCGATGGTAACGACATGCTGAACGGCGGCGCCGGTGCGGACAAATTGCTGGGCGGGCTGGGCAATGATAGCTATGTGGTGGATAACGCGGGCGACGTGGTGACCGAAAACCCGAACGAAGGTACGGACACCGTGCAAAGCAGCATCACCTGCACGCTGGGCGCCAATGTCGAAAACCTAACCCTGACCGGATCGTCCGCGATTAATGGCACGGGCAATGCCTCCGCTAACGTTATCGATGGTAGCCTTAACACTGCGGCGAATGTCCTGGCGGGCGGAGCCGGGAATGATATCTACATCATCGGTGCCGGGGACTCCATCACCGAAGCGGCCAATGCTGGCACTGATACCGTAATGGCTTCCGCCACCTGCACCTTGGGCTCCAATCTGGAAAATCTCATTTTGATTGGTACGGCAGCGATAAATGGTAGCGGAAATAGTTTGAACAATGTCCTGACCGGCAACAGCGGGGGTAACGTGTTGAGTGGGGGCACGGGTCTGGACACCATGTCGGGCGGCATGGGTAACGATATCTATGTGGTCGATAACGCCGGCGACATCGCGATTGAGAATCTGAATGAAGGCTTGGATACGGTGCAGAGTTCCATCACGCACATCCTGGGCGCGAACGTCGAAAACCTCACCCTGACTGGTACAGCGGCAATCAACGGGACAGGTAATGCGTTGGACAATGTGTTGACGGGGAACAGCGCCGTTAACACGCTGACGGGTGGTGAAGGCAATGACACGCTGGACGGAGGAGCGGGAGCAGACAAATTGCTGGGTGGCCTGGGTAATGATATTTACGTTGTCGACAACACAGGCGATGCCATAACCGAGAACACTAATGAAGGCGTAGATTCGGTACAGAGCAAAGTGACTTGCACCCTGGCGGCCAATGTCGAAAATCTTATCTTGACCGGCACTACGGCGATCAACGGTACGGGCAACGCGCTGAACAACCTGCTGGTCGGGAATGCCGCCAATAACACGCTGGCTGCCGGCACAGGTAATGACATTATCCAGGGGGGCGCGGGGACAGATGCGCTTACGGATGCGACGGGTGCTAATTTGCTGGATGGCGGAACCGGCAACGACACGTTGACCGGCGGTGCCGGCAATGAATTCTTTGCGGGCGGTGCAGGCAACGACACTATTACTACCGGCAATGGCGCCGATATCATTGCCTTCGATCGTGGCAATGGACAGGATATCCTGAACGGCGGAACCGGGGCGGATAACATCATAAGTTTGGGCGGCGGCATCTCGTATTCCGATCTGGCGCTGTCCAAGGTCGGAAACGATTTGATATTGGAGGTTGGCAACAACGAGCAGCTAACCCTGAAAAACTGGTACGCCACGACAGCGAACTATAAAAATGTCATCGACCTGCAAATTGTGGCCGATGCCATGGCGAGCTTCGATGCTGCATCGACTGATCCATTGCTGAATAAGGCAATCCAGGAGTTCGACTTTACTGCTCTGAGCAACAGTTTCGACCAGGCGCGGGGTGCCAATTCCACTTTCATGCACTGGAGCATGGCCAGCAGCCTGCTGGCTGCGCATCTGTCATCCAGCGATACGGAAGCTTGGGGTGGTGATTTGGCGCATCAGTACGGCATGAACGGCAGCTTTGTCGGAATGAGTCTGGTTGCGGCACAGAACGTCATCAATGATGCGCAGTTTGGCGCCCGGAATCAGGCACTGCATCCGTTGCCGGGATTGCAGGGCGGGTTGGTGGCTTTGGCAGCGTGATTGCCAAGAGGCACAGAATCCGCTTATTTGAGCGCTATCTTGACCGGGTTGCTGATAATCATAAAATCAGGAAATTCTGCTTTTCCAGCATGCTTATTAGCAGTATGAGCGGCAGGCCGATCAAGGCGTTGGGGTCGTCGCCTTCCATGCGGCTGATCAAAGCGATGCCCAGGCCTTCCGATTTGGCGCTGCCCGCACAGTTATAAGGTTGTTCCTTGCGCAGGTAGGATTCAATCTTGTCGTCGTCGAGCTCGCGGAAGCTGACGCGGTTTTCCGCTACTTCGGTTTGCATCTCGCCGTTGCGTGCATTCAACAGGGTTAGCGCAGTGTGGAAAATTACGGTCTTGCCATTCATGGCGCGCAACTGGCGCACGGCGTTGTCGTGAGTGACGGGTTTGCCCAATTGCTGTTCGCCCAGCAACGCAACCTGGTCGGAGCCTATGATCAATGCGTCCGGATAAAGAGTCGCTATCGCCTGCGCTTTTTTGCGGGAAAGCCGCCATGCGGTTTGCCTTGCATGCTCGTCGGGCAGTGCGGTTTCGTCCACTTCGGGGGCTGCGGTTTGAAACGGAATTTGCAGGCGCGCCAGCAATTCGCGGCGGTAGGGCGAGGTTGAGGCAAGTACAAGCGGCTGAGAATTCAAGAAATAATCCTTTGTTTCTTTGACAGGGTAGGCCGAAATATATATCATGCGCGCCTCATGTTTGCACGGCATTTCATTGATAGCTTGGACTTTGCCCATAACGGCAGGGAATTGCGTGATGAAGTGGCGGTGGCGAAGTTGCCCCGGTTGCAGGATATGTTGGCCAGTCCCACAGGGAATATAGACTATGTCGTGCGCGGTTTGCAGGGCAAGGATGGCAGGCCGATGCTGGAGCTGGAAATGAACGGCTCATGCCAGTTACGCTGCCAGCGTTGTCTGGGAAGTCTGGATTATCCGATAGAACTGACCACGCGCTTGTTGCTTGCGCCGGGAAGCGAGCTGGATGAGTTTTCCGATAATGAAAGTGAGCTGGACAGCATCGCGGCGGACAAACATCTGGACGTGCTGGACATGGTAGAGGAAGAGTTGCTGCTGACTCTGCCGTTTGCACCCAAACATCCAGAAGGAGCATGTGCGGCTGTGGCAGAAGGTTTGAATCGTCCGGAAGGCAACCCGTTTGCGGCGCTGGCCGGATTGAAGAAGAGCGTTTTTTGATTTCAGGTTTTTGCAAGGAGTAAATATGGCAGTCCAACAGAATAAGAAGTCCCCGTCCAAGCGTGGTATGCACCGTGCGCACGATTTCCTGACCGCGCCGTCGCTGGCGGTTGAGCCGTCCACCGGTGAAGCGCATCTGCGCCACCACATCAGTCCGAGCGGTTACTATCGCGGCAAAAAAGTAGTCAAGACCAAGGCTGATTGATCGCGCCATTGCGATAATGGAAGCGCCCGGTCGTAAGGCATGGGCGCTTGCTTTTTGTCATTGCTCTTACCCTTTGAACTCAGCGTTGCAAGGATAGCCCGGTGGATGTCACGATAGCCATAGACGCCATGGGCGGCGATCACGGGCCGCACGTCACCATCGCTGCTGCGGTGGAATACCTGCGTAAAAATCCGGACGACACCATCGTACTGGTCGGCCTTCCCGATGCCATCGAAGCACAACTGCGTGCACTTAAAGTCTCCGTCGGACCCAATCTGCGCATCCATGCGGCCACAGAAGTGGTCGGCATGGATGAATCGCCGCAACTCGCATTGCGCAACAAGAAAGATTCTTCCATGCGTGTTGCCATCAATCTGGTCAAGAACGGCGAGGCGGGGGCTTGTGTCAGCGCGGGCAACACCGGTGCGCTGATGGCAACGGCACGCTATGTACTCAAGACACTTCCCGGCATCGACCGCCCGGCGATCGCGTCCTATCTGCCAACCAACAAGGGACAGGTCTGCATGCTGGATCTGGGCGCCAATACCGATTGCAACGCCGAGCACCTGCTGCAATTCGCCATCATGGGCGCTACGCTGGTCACGGCGCTGGAGCATAAACCCAATCCCAGCGTTGGCCTGTTGAATATCGGCAGCGAGGACATCAAGGGCAATGAAGTGGTCAAGCAGGCCGCGCAGTTGCTGCGCGAAAGCGATTTGAATTTCTATGGCAACGTCGAAGGTAATGACATCTTCAAGGGTACTACGGATGTTGTAGTATGCGATGGTTTTGTCGGCAATGTCGCGCTCAAGACCACCGAGGGGCTGGCACAGATGCTGGGCGGATTCCTGCGCGAAGAATTCGGGCGCAATGTGTTCACCAAACTCGCGGCAGTGGTCGCCATGCCGGTGATCAATGCGTTCAAGAAGCGCGTCGACCATCGGCGATATAATGGCGCGAGCTTCCTTGGATTAAAGGGCATAGTGGTAAAAAGCCATGGCTCGGCAGATTCGTTCGCTTTCCTGTGCGCCATCGAGCGTGCGGCAGAAGAGGCGCGCGGCGGCATGCTGCATCACATCGGCGAGCACGTCGAAAAATGGCATCATGCCCATCAACTGAAAATGGCGGAGGTTTCCTGATGCATTCGAAAATCATCGGCACCGGCAGTTACCTGCCCGCCAAAGTCCTGACCAATTATGATCTGGAAAAAATGGTCGAGACCTCGCACGACTGGATCGTCAGCCGTAGCGGCATCGTCGAACGCCATGTCGCTGCGGAGGGTGAATTGACCAGCGACCTGGCTGTGCAGGCGAGCCGCAAGGCGATAGAGGCGGCAGGCATCAGTGCAGACGAGATAGACCTGATCATCGTCGCCACGACTTCGCCGGATCAGATATTCCCCAGCACTGCTTGCATCCTGCAAGATAAACTCGGCATTAGGAATTGCGGTGCGGCCTTTGACATCCAGGCGGTGTGCGGCGGCTTCGTCTTCGCCATGAACACGGCCGACATGTATATACGCGGCGGGCAAGCCAGGACCGCGCTCGTGGTCGGAGCGGAAGTGCTGACGCGCATGCTGGACTGGAACGACCGCACCACTTGCGTGCTGTTCGGCGATGGCGCGGGTGCAGTGGTATTGCGCGCTTCCGAAACGCCCGGCATTCTCGCCAGCAAACTGCATTCGGATGGGCGTCATCGCAATATGCTGAAGGCCGACGGACGCATCCGCCACGGCGAAGTGCAAGGCGATCCCTTTATCAAGATGGATGGTCAGGCTGTATTCAAGTTCGCCGTCAAGGTGCTGAGCGAAGTGGTCGAGGAAGTGCTGGAAGAGAATAATCTGCAAGGCAAGGACATCGCCTGGCTGGTGCCGCACCAGGCCAACATCCGCATCATGGAAGCCACCGCAAAGAAGCTCGGCCTGAGCATGGATAATGTGGTGGTGACTGTCGCCCATCACGGCAATACTTCGGCTGCATCCATCCCGCTGGCGCTGGACACAGCGGTGCGCGACGGGCGCATCAAGGCGGGACAGAATATTTTGCTGGAGGCTGTGGGTGGCGGGTTCACCTGGGGCGCAGTATTGATACGCTGGTAAGCTAACGACTGTATTTATTATGACTAAATTCGCTTTCGTATTTCCCGGGCAAGGTTCGCAATCGCGCGGCATGATGAATGGCTACGCCGATTTTCCTGTAGTGCGCGACACGTTTACTGAGGCTTCCGATATTCTCAGGCAGGACATGTGGCAACTGGTCGTGGAAGGCAGCGACGCCGATCTGAACGCTACGGTGAACACACAGCCCATCATGCTGACCGCCGGTGTGGCGGTATATCGTGCCTGGCAAGCGCAGAACGGCGCAACTCCAGCCATGATGGCCGGGCATAGTCTGGGCGAATACACCGCGCTGGTCGCCGCAGGTGCGTTGAGTTTCTCCGATGCCTTGCCGGCGGTGCGTTATCGCGCCGAGTGCATGCAGCAGGCTGTGCCTGAAGGAGTGGGTGGCATCGCTGCCATATTGGGCCTGGATGATGATGCCGCACGTGCTGTGTGTGTCGAGGGTGCGCAGGGCGAAGTGCTGGAGGCGGTCAATTACAATTCGCCCGCGCAGGTGGTGATCGCGGGCAATCGCGCGGCAGTCGAGCGCGGCATGGAATTGGCCAAGGCCAAAGGCGCGAAGCGCGCCATCATGCTGCCCATGAGCGTGCCATCGCATTGCAGCTTGCTGAAGGGCGCAGCAGAACAGATGCGCGCTTATCTTACAGGCGTCACCATGCACTCTCCCGCTGTCCCGGTGCTGCATAATGCAGATGTGAAGGGTTATGCGGATGCCGCTGCGATCAAGGATGCGCTGGTGCGCCAACTGTATTCCCCGGTGCGCTGGGTAGAGACTGTGCTGGAATTCGGCAAGCAGGGCATCACGCATAACGTGGAATGCGCGCCGGGTAAAGTGCTGGCCGGACTGAACAAGCGCATAGACACCAACCAGCAGGCTTTGGCCATCAATGATGGCGAGGCATTGCGGGCAGCGATGGCGGCAGTGGCAGGATAACCGCAGGTGCGAATGAATTCGCGCCTGCCAAAGCATTAAGGAGAATATGATGAGTTTAAAAGGAAAAACGGCCCTGGTTACAGGCGGCGCTCGCGGCATAGGCAAGGCCATCGTTCTCAAGCTGGCCAGACTGGGCGCCAACATCGCCATCCTCGATATGGCATTGGCTCCCGATACGGTCGCAGAAGTCGAGGCGCTAGGCGTTAAAGCCATCAGTATCGAAGGCAATGTGGCTAAACCGGAGTCGATTGAACAAGCCGTCGAGCAGGTGCTCGCCGCGTTCGGCACGCTCGATATCGTCGTCAACAATGCCGGGGTTACGCGCGATAATTTATTTTTGCGCATGAAACAGGAAGAGTGGGATATGGTCATTTCCATCAACCTGACCGGCGCGTTCAATGTCTGCAAGGCGATCAACAAACAGATGTTCAAGCAGCGCGCGGGCAAGATCGTCAACATTGCCTCGGTGGTCGGACAGATGGGTAATGCGGGACAGGCCAATTATGCTGCTTCCAAGGCCGGTCTTATCGGCCTGACCAAAACACTGGCGCGCGAATTCGCGGCGCGCAACATTCAGGTCAATGCGGTCGCTCCAGGGTTCATCAATACTGAAATGACCGAAAAGTTGCCTGCGGAAGTTAAGCAGCATTTCGTTAATAACATCCCTGCGGGCACTTTCGGCAGCGCCGAAAACGTCGCCGATGCAGTGGCTTTCCTGTGCAGCGCCGACGCCGATTACATCACCGGCCAGGTCATTAATGTCGATGGCGGAATGGTAATGTCTTAAGGCGGAATGTACTTGCAGCAGCTTATTGGGAATTTCCGGCAAGTTTGGTAGAATGCTCACTGTTTTTGAATTTATAACCATAGGTAGGGAGAAGTTACATGTCTAACATCGAACAGCGCGTCAAGAAAATCGTGGCAGAACAACTTGGCGTGAACGAGTCCGAAGTCAAAAACGAGTCCTCGTTCGACAATGATCTGGGGGCAGATTCTCTGGATACGGTTGAGTTGGTAATGGCACTGGAAGAAGAGTTCGAGTGCGAAATCCCCGACGAAGACGCAGAAAAGATCACCACCGTGCAGCAGGCGATTGATTACGTCAACGCTCACCCCAAGTAATTCATTCCTTATTGTTCGTTCCTCGCAGCGGAGTCAACTTGGCAAAACGCAGGGTTGTTATTACCGGCTTGGGCATTATTTCCCCGGTCGGCATAGGGGTTCCCCAAGCTTGGGGGAATCTTATCGCAGGTAAATCCGGCATCACCCGCATCACGCATTTTGACCCGGCGGCGTTTGCCTGCCAGGTTGCTGGTGAGGTGCAGGGATTTGATGTCACTCAGTATCTTCCGGCCAAGGATGCCCGCCGCATGGATCGTTTTATCCATTTTGGCCTGGCAGCCGGCATGGAGGCATTCAAGGATTCCGGTCTGGAAGTCACCGAGCAGAACGCCGAGCGTATCGGCGTATGTATAAGCTCGGGCATCGGCGGCTTGCCCATGATCGAAGAGACGCACAACGATTACCTGACTGCCGGGCCGCGCAAGATCTCGCCGTTCTTCATACCCGGCACCATCATCAACATGATCTCCGGCAACCTGTCCATCATGTATGGACTGAAGGGGCCTAACTTCGCCGTGGTAACGGCTTGCACCACCGGAACTCACAGCATCGGTGAATCGGCGCGCATCATCGAATATGGCGATGCCGACGTGATGATCGCGGGAGGTGCTGAAGCGACCGTATCGCCACTGGCCATCGGCGGTTTCTCATCGGCACGTGCGCTGTCCACACGCAATGATGACCCGGCAACCGCCAGCCGTCCGTGGGATAAAGATAGGGACGGCTTCGTGATGGGCGAAGGCGCGGGAGTGCTGGTGCTGGAAGAATATGAACATGCCAAGGCGCGCGGTGCGAAGATCTATGCCGAGCTCACTGGCTATGGTATGAGCGCGGATGCGTACCATATGACCGCACCGAGCACGGACGGCCCAAAACGCAGCATGGTCAACGCCTTGCGCAATGCCGGCCTGAATCCGGATCAGGTGCAGTATGTCAATGCGCATGGCACCTCAACCCCTCTGGGTGACAAGAACGAAACCGAAGCCATCAAATCGGCGTTTGGTGATCACGCCAAAAAGCTGGTGGTGAATTCCACCAAGTCCATGACCGGCCACTTGCTGGGCGGTGCAGGCGGTGTCGAATCATTGTTCTGCGCGCTGGCGGTGCATCATCAGATTTCTCCACCTACCATTAATATCTTCGAGCAGGATCCGGAGTGCGATCTGGATTACTGCGCCAATGTCGCGCGCGAAATGAAGATAGATGTGGCGGTAAACAACAACTTCGGGTTTGGCGGTACCAACGGCTCGCTGGTCTTCCGCAAGGTCTGATTTTCTCTCCCATGTTGGTCAACGGCGTATTGAGCGATTCAATCAGCGCCGCTGACCGGGGGCTGCTGTATGGTGATGGCGTGTTTCGCACCTTACGCCTCGCCCGGGGAAAGCTCCTCCATTGGCCACATCATTATCGTAAATTACAGCAGGACTGTGCAGCGCTATTATTGTCTTGCCCGGATCCCCGTTCATTGCTGGCCGAACTGGAACAGCTCGTTTTCGGACAAGCCGAAGGGGTGGTTAAGATCGTCGTCACGCGCGGATCGGGGATACGCGGCTATGCGCCGACCACACATACGGCTCCGACGCGCATCCTGAGCTTGTCTCCGCTTCCCGTTTATCCAGCACTTTTTTCTACTGAGGGGGTGCGGCTGCATCTATGTGGCTTGCGGCTATCGCATCAGCCGCGTCTAGCGGGTATCAAACATCTTAATCGTCTGGAGAATGTGCTCGCTGCCGCAGAATGGAGTGACACAGACATCGCGGAAGGCCTGCTGCTGGACGACAATGACAATGTGATCGAAGGCACGCGCAGCAACCTGTTCATGCTGCGCAATAATGAGTTGCTGACTCCCGACCTGTCGCGTTGCGGCGTTGCCGGGGTGCAGCGCGAACGCGTGATGGAGTGGGCTACCTCGCACAACCGGCCGTGCCGGATTGAGCAGTTCAGAATGCCAGAATTACTTGCAGCGGATGAGGTGTTTCTGGTGAACAGTCTCATCGGCCTATGGCCAGTGCGCGAACTGCAGGGGCGGATATGGGGTCAGCATCCTGTATCTCTACAAATACAGAAATGGTTGAATCATGCGCCTGATTAAACGATTGCTGCTGCTTGCCTTGTTTGCGGCTGCCTTGCTCGCTGGAGGCCTGGACTACTATGCTACCCGTCCGCTGACTTTACCCGCACAGCCGTTTGAATTCTCCCTTAAACAGGGCACCAGCCTGAAAAGCGCAGCACGTCAAATGCAACAAGCCGGGTTATTGCCCAACGACTGGATGTTCGTCATGCTGGCGCGCATCCTTGGTCGGACTACTCAGATCAAGGCTGGTAACTATGAACTGGAAGCTGCACTCACGCCATCGGAATTACTCGACATGATGACCCAGGGGCGAGTGAGCCAGAGTGAGCTTAGCATCATAGAAGGATGGACTTTCAATCAGCTCCGTGCTGCATTGAATGCCAATGCCGCCATCCGCCACGACAGCGAAAACTTTCCGGAAAGTGAAATATTGCAGCACATCGGCGCTTCAGAAGGGCATACGGAAGGCCTGTTTTTCCCTGATACCTATTATTTCGCCAGTGGTACCAGCGACCTGGATTTGCTCAAGCGCGCTTACCAGACCATGCAGAAACATCTGCTGGAAACCTGGCAAACGCGCGCGCCCGGATTGCCGCTGGATAGTCCTTACCAAGCGCTTACCCTGGCTTCTATCGTGGAAAAGGAAACCGGGCAGTCAAGCGACCGCAATATGATAGCCGGTGTATTCATCAATCGTCTGCATCGCGGCATGCTGCTGCAAACCGATCCCACGGTGATCTACGGTATGGGCGAAAAATTCGATGGTAATCTGCATAAGCGCGATTTGCTGACTGATACCTCGTACAATACTTATACTCGTGTCGGACTGCCGCCAACCCCGATAGCACTGCCGGGCTTGGCGGCACTTCAAGCAGCACTGCATCCGGCCCAGACCGATGCCTTGTATTTTGTGGCGCGCGGCGATGGGAGTTCAGTATTTTCGAGTTCGCTGGAGCAGCACAATAGGGCGGTTAATAAATATCAAAAATGAGCATAGCAAAATTCATCACTTTTGAAGGCGTGGACGGAGCTGGCAAAAGCACGCATTTGGCCTGGTTTGCCGAGACTTTGCGCCAGCGCGGGATGGACGTGCTGGTCACGCGCGAACCCGGTGGCACACCATTGGGCGAACGCCTGCGCGAAATACTGCTGAACCAACCCATGCATGCGGAAACCGAGGTGCTGCTGATGTTCGCCGCTCGTCTTGAGCATATTGAGCAAGTCATCAAGCCGGCATTGCAACGGGGGACATGGGTGGTATCCGACCGCTTCAGCGATGCCAGCTTTGCCTATCAGGGCGGTGGCAGGGGGGTGCCGCTGGAAAAACTCGAACAACTGGAACGTTGGGTACACGCAGACTTGCAGCCGGATTTAACTTTGTTGTTCGACATTCCGGTCGAGGTAGCGCGCCAGCGGCTGTCGAACAATACATCCCTGGATCGTTTCGAGCAGGAGCAGAGTAGTTTCTTCGAGAAAGTACGCCAGGCTTATCTGGCTCGTTGCAAGAAACATCCGCAACGCTTTGCATTGATCGATGCTAGCCAGCCACCTGACAAAGTTAAGGTTGATCTGGAGAAAGTGGTTACATCACTTTAAAATGAAAGGATTATATCCATGGCAGCATGAGCTCTGGCAACGCTGGGCCGGGTTGCGTAAACGGCTGCCGCACGCCATCCTGCTGAAGGGAGCTCAAGGCATAGGCAAGCTGGATTTTGCCATGAATCTTGCTCAATCCTTGCTATGCGAACAGCCTCATGTCGATGGAATGGCATGCGGTGCTTGCTCTTCCTGCCATTGGTTCGAGCAGGAAACTCATCCCGATTTCCGCCTGCTGCAACCCGATGCCTTGTCCGGAACAGAAGATGACGACGAACGTGACGGCAGTAAAAAGAAAAAACCATCGCGCCAGATTTCCGTTGAGCAGGTTCGTAGCTTGTTCGACTTCGCCAATCTTTCAGCTTACCGTGGCGGGCACCGCGTAGTGCTGATCCACCCGGCGGAAGCGATGAATACGAATGCGGCCAACGCTCTCCTGAAAACGCTGGAAGAACCTTCCGGGAAGATGCTGATTATTCTGGTCAGCCACAAGCCGCAGCAATTGTTGCCTACTATCTTGAGCCGCTGTCTGTCGCTCGTCGTTACCATGCCATCAGTCGAGGAAAGCACTGCATGGCTACAACAGCAGGGTATGCAAAATCCAGGAGTGATGCTGGCACAAGCCGGTTTCGCCCCTCTTGCAGCAGCTCATTTAGCGGAAGAGGTTACAGCGGCAGATGAGTATGGCCGTTTTTTACAGGAAATCCGCCAGCCAACCAAGCTTGACGCTCTTGCCTTGGCCGAACAATTGCAGAAAGCAGAGCCGATAAAGGTCGTCCATTGGCTACAACAATGGTGCTACGATTTGGGTAGCGCAAAGCTCGCTGGGAAGATTAGATATAACGCAGAACTTACTGATACTATTAAAAATATTTCATGTAAAATTGACATCATGGATTTGCAACGTTACCAGAGGGAGTTGCTGATAGCCAAGCGCGAGGCGCTACATCCCTTGAATCCAAAATTGCAGTTGGAATCCATTCTGCTGGCCTATCGTCAGATGATGTTGGCCGCTTCCTAGTTTGTCATGTTTATTGACTCGCACTGCCATCTCGATTTCCCGGAACTCACAGAGAAGCTGGATGAACTTCTGGAAAATATGCGCTGTAACGACGTTTCATCGGCCCTGTGCGTTGGCGTAAATCTGGAAGATTTTCCGAGAATCCTGGAGATTGCCGAGCAGCACGAGCAAATCTACGCCTCTGTCGGTGTGCATCCGGACTACGAACAAAGCGTCGAGCCGACCCAAGCGCAACTGGTAGCGCTGGCGCAACACCCCAAAGTGATTGCCATAGGAGAGACCGGCCTCGATTATTTTCGCCTGAAGGGCAACCTTGAATGGCAGCGTACCCGCTTCCGTACCCACATCCGCGCCGCTAGAGAATGCTGCAAGCCATTGATCGTACATACTCGCGAAGCCGCACAAGACACCTTATGCATCATGGCGGAAGAAGGCGCGGAACAGGTCGGCGGGGTTATGCACTGCTTCACCGAGAATATGGAAGTCGCACTGGCGGCGGTAGAAATGAATTTCTATATTTCGTTCTCCGGTATCGTCACCTTCAAGAACGCCACTATCATTAAGGAAATCGCACAGCATGTTCCGCTGGAACGCATCCTGATTGAAACAGACTCTCCCTATCTGGCTCCCGTACCATATCGCGGCAAACTTAATCAGCCCGCGTATGTGAAACACGTAGCGGAAGAAATCGCCAGACTAAGGGGGATTTCGCTTGAAGCAGTGGGAATTGCCACCAGCGAAAACTTTGCCCGTTTATTTCTGGCAAATGAACGAAAACCCCATTAATTCTGCTCCACAGCCATACCGTCAGCGTCCATCCTCGCATTGAGGAGGGCTACAGAGTCGGCTACTGCTGCCAATACCGGACATGGCTCTTGCGATAGCGCTCAACGCTGAAATTCCTCGCATCCATTTCTATCAGGATCGCGCCATCCTCATCTGATCGCAGCAATTCGCTTCCGACTGCACGGTAGCGTTCCAGTATTTCTTTTTTGGGATGTCCAAAGCGATTACGGTAACCAACCGTGAAAACGGCATAGCGCGGCCGCACAGTTTCCACAAATGCATTGATGGAAGAAGTCTTGCTGCCGTGGTGTGGCACGACCAGCAGCGTGGCGGGGAGTTTATCCGCATGTTGTTGCAACAATCGAGCTTCGGAATCTTTTTCTATGTCAGCGGCTAGCAGTATGCTGTATTTGCCGGTGCTGATGCGCAAGGTGCAGCCGCGATTATTCTTGCTGATCTTGGCTTCGACGTAGCTGGCGTTCGACGGATGCAGCACTTCGAAATGCACATCGTCCCAATCCCAGTTCTGGCCATCGGCACAGCGTTGCAAGCTATGCGCATGTTGCAGGATAGGGCTATCATCCGGCAGCGATGAGGATAGCAGGGTTGTGGGCATGGCTTGCATGATGGATAGTGCGCCGCCGGTATGGTCTGTGTCGTCGTGGGTCAGCATCAGCTCATCCAGTTGCGCGATGCCTAGTCCGCGCAACGATGGAATCAGGATGCGGTTGCCGCTGTCTGCCTCGCCGGGGAAGTCAGGCCCGGCGTCATACAGCAGCGTGTGATCATGCGTTTGCACGGCGACCGACAGGCCTTGCCCGACATCGAAAATCACCATGCGCAAAGCGCCTTGCGGCGGAGCCTCCGGCAAGACCAGAAACATCGGCAGCAACATCAGCAATCCCAGCCAGCGTGCCGGAAAGCCGCGCGGCAGCAGACACCACAGCACGCCGGCCATGCCCAAAGCGATGCTCCATACAGGCGGCGCATGTTGCGTCCACACCGCATCCGGCAAACGGTTCAGCCATTCCAGCGCAGCCATGCACAGCGACATGGAATGATGCGCAAGATGCAAAAGCCAGTCGAACGGCAACAGCGCACCTAGCAGGGTGAGCGGCACCACCACGAATTCCACCAGCGGAATGGCGAAAGCGTTGGCGAGAGGCGACACCAGCGACACCTGCTGAAACAGCGCCAGCAGCGGCGGGATCAGGCCTATCATCATGGCCCACTGCACGCGCCCGTATTCGAGCAGCCAGTGTATGCGCCCGACGCGATTGGTCGTGACGTAGAGTATCAATCCCACCGCGCCAAACGACAGCCAGAACCCCGGCGACAACACCGCCCACGGATCAAGCAACAGCACGACCAGCAATGCGGCGGCAAGGATCTGCCGCGCGACGACATTGCGTGCGACAAACAGCGCAGACGCCACCGTGGCCAGCATATACACCGTGCGCTGCGCCGGAACGGAAAAACCTGACAGCAGTGTATAAGCCAGCGCCACCAACAAACCCGACATGGCCGCCGCCTTTCGCGCAGGCATGCGCAAGGTGAGGCGCACGCTGCGCTTCCACGCCGCATACACCAGCGCGAACGCCAGCCCGGCCAGCATGGTGATGTGTAGGCCAGAGATGCTCATCAGATGATTGACCCCGGTGCGCGTGAACACCTGCCATTGCGCTGCCGGGATGCTGCCCTGATCGCCGATGGCGAGGGCGATCAATACGCCGGCGTAAGGTGCATCGGCCAACGCCATCTGGAAATGCTCACGCACGCTTTCGCGCAGACTTTCGATGACGTACCACGGCCTTTCCACCATGGCAGCCAGCCGCACATGATCCTCCTTGCTGCGCACATATCCGCTGGCGCGCAGCTCGCGCTCCAGCATCCACGCCTCGAAATCGAAACCGTGCGGATTGCTGGCGCCATGCGGCTGCTTCAGGCGCACGGTGAACTGCCAGAGTTCGCCTGCATGCAATGGCAGCGCCTCCTCCTCCTCACTCTCGTAAGTAGAAAGCAGGATGTGCTGCGGCACCTGCGCGCCTGCCGTAAGCACTTTCTCCACATCGAAGGCAAAACTCAATCCGCGTTCATGCTGTCGCGGCAGCTCAGCTACCACGCCGACAAGCGCTATATCTTTCCCTTGCCACTCTGCGGGCAGCGTGTTGGCCAGCCGCTGCTGCGCCATCCATGCGGCGTAGAAGAAACCGAGCGCGCAGGCGAAGGCGGCGAGCAGGGTGTGGCGTGCAAAGCGTTGCCACAGTACGCGGTCGGGTATCAGCAAGGCAAGGAAGAGGGGGACAGGCAGCCATCTCCAAACAAGATCAGGCAATGCCGCCTGCTGTTGCAGCAACCATACTCCAGCAGTGAAAAACAGGGCGAAATGGGTCATGCGCCATAGAGTAATGCCAAGTCGGACGGGGGTTAACTATCTGGATTACGGGGTATCTCTGGCTGATGCTGTGGGTGTGCCGCTTGATTCAATTCCAGCGAATGATCTTGAACAACTCGAACCACAACACGCTGCAAAATCCAGCGGCGAGACTCAGCATGAGATGCATAGCTGTTACCGGGGCGAAGCGGAATACGTCGCGCAGAAAAGGCAGGTACAGTGCCAGCAGCAAAAAGACGAACGCCCCTCCGATCACCCACCACAGCGCGGGATTGCGGCTGTTGAGCGTGCCTATGATGGTGTGTCGCCAAGAGCGGTTGACCAGGATCAGGCCTAGGTTGCCGGTGACCAGCGTGGCAAAAGTCAGTGCGCGCGCTTCGGTTTCCGTTGCGCCGTCGTGCAGCGCGTAAGCCAGCACGGCGAGTGCGGCGATCAGCACGCATACGCCTTGCAGCAGGCTGAGCATAAGTATGCGTTTGCCGAACAACGGTTCCTGCGGGTCGCGCGGCAGGCGCTGCATCACGCCGCGTTCCGCCGGTTCTGCCTCGAAGACGATGGAGCAGGCGGGGTTGATGATCATTTCCAGGAACACGATGTGCACTGGCGCGAACACCGGCGGCCAGCCTAGCATGAGCGGGAGCAGCGACAGTCCGGCGATGGGAATGTGCACGGCGAAAATGTAGGCCATCGCCTTGCGCAGGTTGTCGAAGATGCCGCGCCCGAGGCGCACGGCATGGACGATGGAGGCGAAGTCGTCGTCCAGCAACACCAGCGCGGAGGCCTCGCGCGCCACGTCGGTGCCGCGCGCGCCCATGGCGATGCCTATGTGCGCAGCTTTCAGCGCGGGGGCGTCGTTCACGCCGTCACCTGTCATCGCCACGATTTCGCCGTTGGCTTTGAGCGCGTTCACCAGCCTGAATTTATGCTCCGGTACCATGCGCGCGAAGATATTGCTGTGGCGGATGCGTTCGAGCAGCATCGCATCGTCCATCAGGCTGAGTTCCGCGCCGCTGATGATGCCGCCGCTGCCTGCATCCAGGCCGATCTGCCTAGCGATCGCCGCCGCTGTGGCGGGGTAGTCGCCGGTAATCATCACCACGCGGATACCTGCGGTCGCGCATTCCTTGAGTGCGGAGGCGACGGTAGGGCGCACCGGATCGGCCAGTCCGATCAGCCCCATGAACTCGAAATCGAAATCATGCTGGATGTCCGGCCATGTGCTGCCGAGGTGGGCGGCGCGGGCGACACCCAGCACGCGCAAACCTTGTGCGGCAAGCTGGTCTATCTGCGCATTCAATGCGGCGAGTTGCGCGACATCGAGGTGGCACAGATCGGCCATCGCTTCCGGCGCGCCCTTGGCTGCCACCACATATTCCTCGCGGTCGCGCGCTTTCCAGACGTGCGAATGCGCGAGCAGTTGCGGCGACAGCGCGTATTCGTGTGCCAGCCCCCAATCATGGTGGATATGCTCGGTGTCGGCGAGATATTGCTTGCCGAGTGCATGGATGGCTTTTTCCATGGCGTCGAACGGGGCGATCTCGCTGGAGAGGAGGGCGAATTCGACAAGCTGATGGAAGGTTTCGGGCAATGCGTCGGTGGTGTCGCCCACTATGAATGACGCGGCACCAACCTCCAAGCGCTGCACTGCCATGCGGTTCTGCGTTAGCGTGCCAGTCTTGTCCACGCACAGCACCGTGGCCGAGCCCAGCGCTTCCACCGTAGGTACGCGGCGGGTCAGCACATGATGTTTCGAGATGCGCCATGCGCCCATCGCCATGAAGATGGTGAGCACGACCGGATATTCTTCCGGCAGGATAGACATCGCCAGCGTGATGCCGGACAGCAGACCTAGCAGCCAGTCGCCGCGCGTGAGGCCATAGATCACCAGCAACAGCAGGCTCAGCAGCACACCGATGATGGCGAGTTTGCGCACCAGTTTGGCTATCTCTTTTTGCAGCGGCGTGGCTTCGACCTCCTGCTCCTGCAAGGCGCGGCCTATCTTGCCGATCTCGGTGTGTATCCCCGTAGCTAGCACGCGTGCCATGCCGTGCCCGCTTGTCACCAACGAGCCGGAATAGACGAAGGGAAGGTCGTCTCCTCCGGGCGGCTGGGATTCGCCGGCATCGGCCTGGGCAGTCTTGCGCACCGCTACCGACTCCCCCGTGAGCAGTGATTCGTCCGCCGTAAAGTCGTTGCAGGAGATTAGCACTGCATCTGCCGGGATGCGGTCGCCTTCGGACAGGAACAAGATGTCACCGCGTACCACCTCGCGTCCAGCGATACGCCGCTCTACGCCATCGCGCAATACCAATGCGCGCGGACTGGTCAATTCGCGCAAAGCTTCCAGCACGCGCTCGGTTTTGTATTCCTGATAGATGGTGATGCCCATCACCACGAACACGAAGCCCAGCAACATCAAGGCATCGCTGATGTCGCCGAGCAACAGGTAGATTGCTCCGGCGCTGACCAGTAACAGGAACATCGGTTCGCGTAGCACTTCCAGCGCTATCGTCCCTATATCGCGCTTACCTGTGATTGGCAGCTCGTTCGCGCCATCTTCCCGTAGCCGTACCTGCGCTTCGGCTTGTGACTGGCCGTGCAGCGCGGTTTCATTGGATAGCACAGGGTTCACTCGTGCGGCCTTTCAGCAGATGGCTGTCATATTCGATGCAATCAGGTAATCTATACATCCTGATTCTGCTGCAAACATATTATTCCTCGTGCCCAAAAAATACTTCAGGAAGTTTCTGCCCGACCACGAAACCATCCGGCAGAGCCGCTGGATACGTCCGTTCGGCGCATGGCTACATCACCCCAACCTGTGGCATCTGCACCGTCGGTCGGTGGCAGGCGGCGTTGCCGTCGGCATGTTCTGCGGGCTGATTCCCGGCCCGTTACAAATGATAGGCGCGGCCATCATGTCCGTGCTGTTTCGCGTCAATCTGCCGGTAGCGATGTTCACCACACTTTACACCAATCCGTTCACCATACTGCCGCTGTATGTGGTGGCATATGAGCTCGGCGCATTCGTAACCGGGTTCCGTGATGATGGTGTTACATCGCCCAGCTTGGCGCTACCGGAAATGGATTGGACTAACTGGTATACCGTTCTGCAGGATTGGCTGCTTTCTTTGGGCAAGCCTTTTGCCATCGGGCTGCCGCTACTGGCGCTCATTCTGGCTGTCGTCGGCTATTTTGCAGTGCGCGTATTGTGGTACTGGATGGTGATGCGGGAGTGGAAGAAGAGGGCGGCTCGGCGGAAGAAAGGCTAAGTATGTACAGCTAAAATCGGGCAGCCAGATTATGTGGCTGCCCGACAGGATGAACTGCAACTGGATTTATCGACCCAGTACATCCTTCCTCGTGCTTTCGGCGATCGCGGCGGCCTGAGCGATCAATTCCCCCGGAACCTTGAGTTCTGTAAGTGTCGCGCCCAGATTTTCCATTACGGCGTCGAAGTGCGAATCGTTCAAGCCCTTGGCGACAAGGTGAGCGTGACCTTTACGCATATCTTCGCCAGAGTAATTATTCGGACCACCCATAGCTAAAGTCAGGAAAGCTTTCTGCTTGGTTGCCTGCTTGGCCATATCCACGCCGTCGAAGAAGTGCTTGATGCGGTTGTCGGCCAGCACTTTGCGGTAGAAAATATCCACAGCAGCGTTGACGGCAGGTGCTCCGCCTATTTTCTCAAACAGAGACGGTTCGCCAGCCAGCACGTCTTTTCTGGTGCTTTCAGCAATCGCGGCAGCTTGTGCGATCAGATGTGCTGGAACTTTGAGTTCGGTCAGCGTAGCGCCCAGGTTTTCCATCACCGCATCGAAGTGGGAATTGTTCAGCCCCTTGGCTACGAGATGAGCATGGCCTTTGCGCATGTCTTCACCTGTGTACTTGTTCGGGCCACCAAGCGCCATAGTCAGGAAGGCTTTCTGCTTGGCTGCCTGTTTGGCCATATCCAGACCGTCGAAGAAGTGCTTGATACGGTTGTCGCTCAATACTTTGCGGTAAAACAGATCCACAGCGGCATTGACGGCAGCTTCGCCTCCGATCTGCTCATACAATGAGGCCGGTTTGGCTGGCACCTTGTCGGCAGGAGGCTCGCCACTACCTACCACCATCAGCACCAGAATCAAGAATGGCGAAAACACGAACAAAACAGGTAACATATCCATCATTTTACTTACTCTCCTTATCCCATTATGGAAATTGACCAGCCGCAAAACTCTTTGGAGGCGACTAACATCGCTTGCGGGCGGGGCATCATATATCCTAAACATACATTCTCACAACATCTTTTTAACGATTAACGCAGCCGCCCTATCCCGATGAAAATAGTCAGCTTTTTGACGCTTCTGAAATCAACGATATGCATGAAATAAAGCCAGGACAGTCCATAGAGCTGCTAAAGGAGCTGCATATCCTCACGCGCGACGGCAAGATGAACCAGGATTCTCGCCGCAAACTCAAGCAGGTGTATCACCTGTATCAATTCATTGAGCCACTGCTGCAGAAAATACAACACGACCATAACGATATCGTTCTAGTGGATCACGGAGCAGGGAAGTCTTATTTGGGTTTTATCCTGTACGACCTGTTCTTCAAGGCCTTGAAAGATGACTCGCACATCTACGGTATCGAAACGCGTGAAGAATTGGTTAAGCATTCGCATGAGCTTGCTTCACGCCTGGGTTTTGGCGGCATGTCTTTCTTCAATCTTTCGGTGGCAGAATCCATGGTATCCGGCAAACTGCCCGCCAAAGTAGATGTGGTCACCGCGCTACACGCCTGCGACACTGCCACTGACGACGCAATCAATTTCGCACTGAAGAAGCAGGCACAGTTCGTAGTGTTGGTTCCCTGCTGCCAGGCTGAAGTAGCCGCAGTGCTTCGTAAGAACAAGGGCGGGGAATTGGCAAAGAATGTCCTCACCGAGCTTTGGCGTCACCCCATCCATACCCGCGAATTCGGTAGCCACATCACCAATGTCCTGCGCTGCCTGCAACTCGAAGCACATGGCTATCAGGTTACCGTCACCGAATTGGTGGGCTGGGAGCACTCGATGAAAAATGAACTTATTATTGCTAGTCGTAAAAATTTGGCAACTAAGCGAGCCGCGCAAAAACTGAATGAAGTGCTGCTAACTCTTGGTCTGGAGGAAATGAGCGGTCGGTTTTTCCTGTAAATGCCATAATGTATGTTATTTAACATAATATACATTATGCGCAAAAGACGACAATATAAAATCTTGATTTTAAAGGCGATTGCAATAAAACTTTTCCAGCTAATCAGATCCTCCGAACACTCCCAAAACTACCAATTCCTATACACACCAGCAACAACAAACAAACAATAAAATTGACACTATTCGGAGAAACGCCAGTTACAGAAGCCGACATAGAATTATGGCTTGACAGCTGTTGGTGCGCGTTTAAAATTACCCAGTCCTGCGCGTTGAATTTTACCCAGGCACTTTAAACCGCCGTTTGGGTGGCGGCTGCGGATAAGTGTAGCTCAATTTCACTGCATTTACCCCGGAGAAGGAATGCGCGCAG
>JACQFX010000069.1 GCA_016199835.1 Nitrosomonadales bacterium
ACACTTTGCTACAGATATTATCGGTCTCGATTTTCGAGAAAACCCTTATTTCATGCGCCTTGCAGCCAGATACCGCCGGAACCATTACGCCTCAACCTGGCAACCAAATGATTCTGTTTGATTTTTAACCGGACACTACTGTTGTGTACTGGACAACCATTATTGCAACTACAACAATTGGAACGACGCTGGCAGATTCTGCGGATCGTTCGCTCGGCATCGGATACGCAGGCGGTACCACCATCCTGTTTACATTGCTAATGGCGTCACTAATTCTCTGGTATCGTGCGCTCGGTTCGGTTGCCGTAGATACCGTGAGTTCGCCCAAGTCCGAAATGTTCTACTGGATAACGATTATGCTTTCACAGACGCTGGGTACAGCGCTTGGTGATTGGGCCGCCGATACGGCTGGCCTTGGCTACGGCGGGAGTGTAGTGCTGTTTGGAGCAATGCTTGCGGTGATTGCCATGGCATATTACCGGACAAGAATTTCTCACACGGTTTTATTCTGGGCGGCGTTCATACTCACCCGCCCGCTTGGTGCCGTTGTCGGCGACTTCCTCGACAAACCCATTGATGAGGGGGGCCTAGCATTAAGTCGTTATTCGGCGTCTGCAACATTGGTCGCGCTGATTGTAATTTGCATCTTTGCCTTTTCGCATAAGCCTGCAAAGAAAACACATCGAGCACTTATTTCTTAAACACTGACCGTCTCAAATGGGTTGGTTGCAGCACATCACGAGCGACCACTTTCAAGCAGAGAGTTTACCGCAACTCCACCACTGCATTTCCTTCCTGCAATTATTCCATGATCTGCGGCAACACGTCGGCAAACGCTTTCAGCAATGCGGCCTTGCGCTAGCCGACTAGGCTGTCAAAAAACGACAGCCATGTCATGGGTTATAGTAGCCGCTTCACTTTCGCCAGCGCATCGTCCACGTAAGTAAATACCACCGGCACCACCAGCAGGCTCAGCAGTGTCGAGGTGATCAATCCGCCGATCACCGCCGTCGCCATCGGCGTGCGGAAGCTGGGGTCCACGCCGAAGCCCATGGCGATGGGCAACATGCCCGCGCCCATCGCTATCGTGGTCATCAGGATCGGGCGCGCGCGTTTGTTGCACGCATCCACCAGCGCGTCGAAGCGCGTCATGCCGTGGTCGCGCCGCGCGACGATGGCGTATTCGACCAGCAGGATGGAGTTCTTGGTGACGATGCCCATCAGCATCAACAGGCCGATCAGTGACGGCATGGAGAAGCTGTTTTTGGTCAGCAGCAGCGCCACGAACGCGCCGCCGATAGAGAGCGGAATCGCCACCAGAATGGTGAGCGGCTGCAGGAAATCCTTGAACAGCAGCACCAGCACAACATACACGCAGAGTGTCCCGGTCAGCATCGCCAGCCCGAAACTCGCGAACAATTTCTGCATCTCCTCGGCATCGCCCGACTCGGCACGGATCACCCCGGCAGGCAAGGCTTGCAGGCTGGGCAGCTTGTCCACTACGGCCACCACCTCGCCCAGTTCATGCCCGTTCAATTCGACATTGATCAGGATGTCGCGGCTGCGATCCATGCGACTGATCTGCGCGGAGCCGCTGTTTATGACTATGTCCGCCACGTTGGCCAGCATGACAGTCGCGCCGTCCCTGGCTGGCACCGGCAGGCGCTCCAGCATGTCCAGCCGTTGCCGCGCCTCGGCGGGCATCAGCACGCGGATCGGCACCTGGCGCTGCGGCAGGTTGAGCTTGGCCAGCGCGGCGCTGTAGTCGCCGGCGGTGGCCACTCGCACCGTCTCGCCAATTGCGGCGGAGGTGACGCCGAGTGCCGCCATGCGCGCATAATCCGGACGGATGATAACTTCCGGTCGCACCAGGCTGGCGCTGGAGGTGATATTGCCCAGCCCCGGAATGCCGCGCAGATCGCGCTCTACATTCTGCGAGGCCTGCGCCAGCGCCGCCGCATCGTCGCCCTTCAGCGCCAGCACGAGTTTTTCGCCGGTATCGCCGGTTCCCACCGTCACGCGCACGCCGGGCAAGGCTTGCAGCTTTTCGCGCAACTCGGCTTCCACTGCCTGCTGCTTGCGTGCGCGCTCGCTGCGGTGGGTCAGCGACAAGGTTAAGTTGGCCTTGTGGATGTCGGCCCCGCCGCCGCCGGAAAACATATCGCCGCCCGCACCGCGCCCCACGGCTGTAAACACGTGTTTCACGTCCGCCACTTGCATCACAATCTGCTGCGCCGCTTCGGCGGCAGCTCGCGTCTGTTGCAGCGTGCTGGACGGCGGCAGCTCGATGGTGACCTGCGTCTGCCCGCGATCCGCTGCAGGCACGAAGCCCTTGGGCAGCAATGGGATCAGCAGCAGCGAAGCGATGAAGAACGCCAGCGCACCCAGTATCGTTACGATGCGATGATGCAGGCACCAGCCCACCCAGCCCAGGTAGCGCGTCATCAGCTTGCTGTCGTGATCCTGCTGCGGCGCGGGCCGCAGGAAATACGCTGCCATCATCGGCGTGAGCAAACGCGCGACCACCAGTGAGGCCAACACCGCCAGCGCCGCCGTCCAGCCGAACTGCTTGAAGAACTTGCCGGGGATGCCGTCCATGAAGGCGGTGGGCAGGAACACCGAGACCAGCGTGAAGGTGGTCGCCACCACCGCCAGGCCGATTTCCTCGGTCGCCTCGATCGCCGCCTGGTACGGCGACTTGCCCTGATGCAGATGGCGCACGATGTTCTCGATCTCGACGATGGCGTCGTCCACCAGTATCCCCACCACCAGCGCCAACGCCAGCAGCGTCACGGTGTTCAGGGTGAAGCCGAAATAATGCATGCCGATGAACGTGGGAATCACCGACAACGGCAGCGCCGCCGTAGATACCAGCGTGGCGCGCAAGTCGCGCAGGAACCACCACACCACCAGCACCGCCAGCAGCGCGCCTTCGTACAGCAGATTCATCGAACCCGTGAAATTTTCCTGCACCGGCTCGACCATGTTGAAGGCTTCGACGATCTGCGCATTGCCGTGTTGCGCGTTGAGCCTTTCCACCGCCGCGCGCACGCCTCTGGCGACATCTATCTCGCTGCTGCCCTTGGTGCGCGTGATGTCGAAGGCAATCACCGGCTTGCCGTCCAGCAGCGCAATGGAACTCGGCTCCGCCTGCCCATCCCTTACGCTCGCCAGTTGATCCAGCCGGAAGTGCCGCCCGTCCGGCAGTGCGACATCCATCGCCGCCAGCTCATCCACCGTGGCTACGGTGGCCAGCGTGCGCAGCGCCTGCTCCGCGCCGCCCAGGTCAGTCTTCCCGCCGGAGGATTCCTGCTGCACCTGCTTGATGCGGCGCGACACGTCCGCCGCCGAGACATGCAACGCGATGAGTTTTTCCGGATTGATCTCGACGCGTACTTCCCGTTCGACGCCGCCGATGCGCGCCACCTTGCCCACGCCGGGCACGGCCAGCAGCGCCTTGGTCACGTCGTTATCCACATACCAGGACATATCCTGCTCATCCATCTGTGCCGAGGACACGCTGTAAGTCAGGATGGGGCGACCCGAAGTATTGACCCGCGAGATAACCGGGTCGTGCATGTCGGCAGGCAGGTCAGAACGGATGCGGTTCAAAGCATCACGCACATCGTCCACCGCCTCGCTCACCGGCTTCTCCAGCTCGAACTCGACGAAGACCGAAGCCTCGCCATCGCTCGCCGTGGCGTAAATGTGCTTGACCTGGCTCAGGCTGGCCAGCGCATTCTCCATTTTGCGCACCACCTCGGTCTCCACCTGCTCCGGCGCAGCACCCTCCAGGCTGGCTGAAACCGTGACCATGGGCAGCTCGATGTCGGGGAAATCCTGCACCTTCATGGCGCGATAGCTGCCCAGGCCGACCAGCGTCAGCATCAGGAACAGCAGGATGGAGGGGATGGGGTTCTTGATCGCCCAGGCGGAGATGTTCATCTATTCGTTTATCCCAATGTAGGTCGGGCTTCGCCCGACATGGTGGGCAGTGCGTGGTTGTTGCCGCTTCAGCGGCTTTACAACCACGGCCTACCCCTTGCGGGTGGAGCCCACCCTACCGACCCGGTGCAGCGGATTGCTCCACACGTACCGCATCGCCGTCGTTCAGGAAACCTGCACCCGACGCGACCAGCACGTCTTCCGCCTTGACCCCGCCGACTTCGATGCGCTCGCCCACGCGGCGTCCGGCGACCACTTTCACTTGCGTCACACGTTGGTCCTGCCCGACGCGGTATACATAGCTGTAGCCGTCGCGCACCACCAGCGCAGATTGCGGCAGCGTCAGCGCGGGCGCGGCACCCATGACGAATTCACCCTGCGCGAACATGCCGGCCTTGAGTCCGGGCGCCTCCGCCAGATCGACATACACCAGGCCGTTGCGCGTCTGCACCTCCACCACCGGCGAGACACGCCGCACCGTGCCGCTGATTCCTGCACCGGAAGCGGCTTTGAGCATTACCTTCTGCCCCGCCTTGACGGAGCGCAACTGCGCCTCCGGCAATTCCGCGCGCCACTCCAGCCTGCCGCGCCGTATCAGGCGGAACAGTTCGCCGCCGTTCTGCATCACCGCGCCCAGCGTCGCCGCACGCGAGGAAATCACGCCGTCGTCCGGCGCGGTCACGCGCGTGTAACCCAGGCGCAACTGCTCGGACTGCAAACGCGCTTCGGCGATCTGCACCTGGGCGCGCGCGCTTTGCGCGGCGGTGCGGTATTGCGTGATCTCCTGCGAACTCATCGCCGCACTGTCCTTGAGTTTCTGCGCACCCGTTTCGTTGGCTTCCGCCTCAAGCAGTTTGGCGCGCGCCTGGTCCAGCGTCGCGCGCTGCTGTGCCACATCGTTGCTCACCACCTCGTCGGCAAAACGCGCCAGCACCTGCCCGCGCTTCACCGCATCGCCCACATCCGCATTAATTTCGGCCAGCCGCAGACCCGATACTTCCGCGCTTACCAGCGCTTCCTGCCAAGGCTGCACATTGCCGGTCGCCACGATTTTCTGCGGCCAGTCGCGCATCTCGGGATGCACGATGGTGACGGTCAATGCCGCTCTGGCTGCGGGAGCAGGAGCAGCGGCAACGGAGCTGCGCGCCGCCGTGAACACGCTCGCCGCAACGGCAATCATCGCCACAAAATACCAAGGTTTAAATCCATACATCAGCTTCATCGTTTCCCCTCCATTGCGGCCTCGTCCTGCCAACCTCCGCCCAGCGCCTTGTACAGTGCAATCCATGCCAGCGCGCTGTCACGCTGGCCGCCGACCAGCGCATCTTCGGCCAGCCATGCGCTGCGCTGCACCTCTTCCACATCCAGTTGATTCTCCATGCCGGCATCGCGGCGCACATTGCCGGCCTGCGCCACGATACGATGATGTTCCAGCGCATCGCGGCTCTGTGCCGTGTGCCGGTTCGCCACGTCCAGACGCACCAATGCATCTTCGATTTCCTGCACTGCCGCGCGCACCGTCTTGCGGTAGTTGGCTTGCGCGTAGTCATAGCGCGCCTGCGCCGCTTTCAGCCTCCCGGAATTTCCGCCGCCGTCGAACACGGGAAATTTCAGTGCCGGACCAAACGACCAGGTCGAGGCATCCGTCGTCCCGCCCGCGATGAGCAGGCGGCTCACCCCTATGGAGCCGAGCAGGTTCAGGCTGGGCAACATAACTGCCTTGGCCACGCCGATGTCGGCGCTGGCTGCCGCCCATTCGGATTCCGCACCGGCCACATCCGGCCGCTGGCTCAGCGCTTGTGCGGCGACGCTCTCGAATGCGATCTGTTGCGGCGCAGGAAGCTGTCCGTGTCGCGCCTGCAAACGCTGTTGCAAGCCAGCGTAATCGAGTCCGGTGAGTGCGGCCAGGCGATTTAACTGGCGCGCGCAATCGCCCTGCCGAACCACCAGCGCGGAGGCCGACTCCTGCCATGCGGCCTGGCTCCGTGCGCCATCCGCCGTCGAGGCGAAACCTGCACCATGTCTGAGTTCTATCAAGTCGCGCGTCGCACGGCGCGAAGCCAGTTCCTTTTCCGCCAGCGCGGTTTCCGCTTCACAACTACGCAACTCGACATAGGCGCCCGCCACTTCCGCCGCCAGCGAAACGCGCGCCGCGTGCCATCCCGCCGCCCCCGCCTGCATGCGCGCCTGTGCAGCTTCCTTGCCGCGCCGCACAGCACCGAACAAATCGAGCTCCCAGCCCGCATCGAAACCGAAACTGCCCTGGGTCTGTTCCAGCACCTGGCTGCCGAACACCATTTTGCTGCGCGCCACACCCGCGCTGGCTCCGATAGAAGGATAGCTGGCCGCATCGCTCACGCCCGCCTGCGCACGCGCCTCAGCCAGTTTGGCTACAGCCATGTCCAGCGTGGGATTGTGCTGCTCCGCCTGCTCTATCAAGCGCGTCAATTCCGCATCGTCCCATTGCTGCCACCAATGCAGCAGGCTTTCCACTTTGCCTCCATGCGGCAAAGGTGCATTCCAGGTAATCTGCTGCGGTGCCGGGCGCACGAAATCCGGCCCCGCAGTGCAAGCCGAAAGGAGGGAGGCCAGAAGGCAGGCGCACCATCCGGAATTTATTTTCAAGGGCAGCATAAACATCATTGGGAAATCTCAGGCACGCATTTTACTTGAGCAAGCTGTCATGGCAGCGACGCAGGCGTGCGGCAAATTGTCGCAGCACGCTCTCCTTATTTGATCTTTCCATAATTCGCGATACACCCGTCATTCCCGCTCAGGCGGGAATGACGAACCAGTATTTATATTTTTCAGCGCAATCAAGAATTGATGGGATGCTGTCTTCAATTATGGAAACCTCCATTGTGCTCAGGAATCATCCGCCGGATGAGTAAGCCCAAACGGCGGAGTACACTCACGAATTCTCGGTCTCTTCCGGCTTGTGCTTACTGCCGCAGCAACCGCGCATGCCGCTCTGGAATTTTTCGCGTTCTTCCGGCGTCATCTTTTCCAGGCGATGCTGGTGCCAGCGTTCATGACATTTATGTCCGCCACGGAAGCCGCCGAATAATATCTTGCTCAACAGCAGCACGCCCATCGCCTGTACGTAGTCGATCTGCCTGCCGCCATCGAACAGGGTCGGGATCAGCCAGTTCCATAACGCCATCACCACCCAACCCAATGCCGCGATACCAAGCAGCACCAGCACGCCTATCTTCCAACACTTCATTTTGCAGTTCATGCCCATTTCCATTCTCCTTTACAGATTGAATTCATCATAGATCGCCTGCAGCCGCGCCCGCAGGTGCAGCACCGCATAGCGTTTGCGCGCCAGCAGCGTGTTCAACGCCACCCCGCTCTCCGCCGCCAGTTCCTTGAAGCTGCGCCCCTCCATTTCGTGGGCGATGAATACGTCGCGCTGTTCCTGCGGCAACTCGTCGAGCGCGGCATACAACTCGTCCAGCAACACCGACCGCGCATAAGCCGCTTCCGGCCCGGACTCTGCCGACGGCAGCACATCCTCCAGCCAGTGACCGTCGTCATCTTCGTTCGGCGCCTGCGGCAACGGCTCTTCCCGTTTCTTGCGGAAACGATCAATGATGCGATTGCGCGCCACGCGAAACAGCCATGCGCCAACCTGCTCGACAGGCTCAGGCAAGCGATAGGCCTCGACATACTCGAAGAACACATCCTGCAAGATGTCCTCGGCCTCGCCCGCATCCGGCACCCGCCGCCGGATGAAATTCCGCAGCCGCCCGCGTTCGCGGGTGACAGTTTCGGCGATGCGTTTGTTTTGTTCAGTCATCAGCGCGTTGGGCGAAAGCGTCGTATCCATGCAAGTGGAGACGGATCAGGGAGAAAAATATTGTATGGAACATGATAAAAAGTATTTTGCCCCAACGCGAGAGAATGAAGTACGGACGGCTATTGTGCAAGCCGCCCCGGTAGCTTATCGTTCGCGGCATCCTCACAGACAACACAATCATCGCCATGAGCAATTCACTGCACAACGTCATCGCCCAGGTCGAACAGGTCATCCTCGGCAAGCCGCACCAGATCAGGCTGGCGCTGGCCTGCTTGCTGGCGCGCGGTCATTTGCTGATCGAAGATTTGCCGGGCGTGGGCAAGACCACGCTGGCGCATGCGCTGGCGCGCTCGCTGGGTTTGCAGTTCCAGCGCATCCAGTTCACCAGCGACATGCTGCCCGCCGATATCCTCGGCGTCTCCATCTTCCAGCGCGACAGCAACGAGTTCAAATTTCATCCCGGCCCGATTTTCGCGCAAATGATCCTGGCTGACGAAGTGAACCGCGCCATGCCCAAGACGCAGAGTGCATTGCTGGAAGCGATGGAAGAACAACAGGTGACCATGGAAGGTGTGACACGCGCACTGCCCTCGCCGTTCTTCGTCATCGCCACGCAGAACCCGACTTACCAGATCGGCACGTTCCCGCTGCCCGAATCGCAGCTCGACCGTTTCCTGATGCGCATCCAGTTGGGCTATCCCGATGCGCAGGCAGAACGCGGATTGCTCGCAGGCGTGGAGCGGCGCGAGATCGTTGCCAAACTCACGCCGCAGATGGAGGCCGCCGAACTGCTCGCCTTGCAGCAGCAGGTGCGACAGGTGTTTGTCTCGCCCGCCCTGCTCGACTACGTGCAGGCCATCGTGCGCCACACGCGCGAGTCGGCGCGTTATGTGCACGGACTCAGCCCGCGCGCCGGACTGTCGCTGCTCGCCGCCGCACGCGCCTGGTCGCTGCTGGACAAACGCGCAGCCGTCATCCCGGAAGACGTGCAGGCCGTGTTGCCCGGCGTCGCCAGCCATCGCCTGCAAAGCGTGCAGGATGTGCAGCGGCAGGATGGTGACAAGCTGGCGCGCGAGCTGATCGAGGCTGTCGCCATACCCTAGCGGCCCATCCACGTGCTCACCGCACTCCGCCAACAATTCCGCACCTGGCTGTTTCGTCCGCAGATCGAGAGCGGTACGGTGACGCTGAATCAGCGCCGCATCTTCATCGTGCCCACGCGCTCGGGGCTGGGCTTTGCGGGTGTATTGGTGCTGATGCTGCTGGGCGACATCAATTACAACCTGAGCCTGGGTTATGTGCTCACCTTTCTGCTCGGCACCACGGCGGTGATGACCATGTTGCATACCTTCCGCAATATGGTGCGACTGGAGGTGCGCGCGGGACGCGCCGATGCGGTGTTCGCCGGGGAGACGGCACAGTTCGTATTCCATGTTCACAATGCCGGTGCGTTGCCGCGCTATCGCCTGATCCTGCATGACAAAAACCAGCGCCGCGTCATGTTCGACATATCCGCACAGCAAAGCGTGGAAGTTAAACTGCCGCTGCCGGCCGCGCGGCGCGGCTGGCAGCATGCCGGGCGGCTGACCTTGTACACGGAATTTCCGCTCGGACTGTTCCATGCGTGGTCGTATTTCGAATTCGATACGCGCTGCCTGGTGTACCCCAAACCCGCGACTTCCTTGCCGCTGCCTGCGAGTTCGGGACAAAACGGCACGGGCAAATTCAACGTGACGGGCGATGAGGATTTTTCCGGGCTCCGTGGTTATGTCGCGGGCGATACGCCGCAACGTATCGCATGGAAAGCACTCGCGCGCGAACAGGGTTTGCAGGTAAAGCAATTCAACACACAGCAGGGGCAAATATTGTGGCTGGATCTGTATCTCGCGCCTGCGCCCGACACCGAACACCGGCTGGCCATACTGGCGCGCTGGGTGCTGGATGCGGAAGCGGCGGGATTGCAGTATGGCTTGCGTTTGCCCTGCGTCGAGCTGCCGCCGGATCATGGCATCGCGCAGCGCGAAGAATGTCTGCGCGCGCTGGCCTTGTTTGGAATGAGTGACAGCACTTTGGCGGCGGCTGAAACATGAATCTCCCATCCACCCTCATCTACGGCCTGTTGCTCTGCGTGCTCATGGTCTGCGCCCCGCACGCCGCCCATCTGCCATCGTGGGTAAGCGTGGAGAGTGCCGCACTGCTGGGCTGGTGCGCCTATCTCACGCGCAACAAATTGGCGCTGCCTGCACGCTGGCTGCTGGGCGCGCTCATGCTGGGCGACGTGATCGGGATACTCGCCAGTTTCCACACCTTGTTCGGGCGCGATGCCAGCACTACGCTGCTGATCCTGCTCACTGCATTCAAGCAGCTCGAAGTGCGCAATCTGCGCGATGCGACCATGACTATCTATCTCGCCTGTTTCATCATCGTCACCAATTTCTTCTATACGCAAACCATCGCTGCCGCGCTGTACATGCTCGCCACGCTGCTGCTGATCGTGACCGTCTGGCTGCACCTGCATGGCGACACGCTGCCGCTCAAGGCACGCTTGCGCCTCGCCGCCATCATGCTGATGCAGGCTGTGCCGTTGATGCTGGTGTTGTTCATTTTATTTCCCCGCGTACAGGGGCCCCTGTGGGGATTACCGCAGGATGCTTACGGCAGCAGTGGCCTCTCCGATACAATGTCGCCGGGCAGCCTGAGCAAGCTGTCGCTGTCGGATGCGGTAGCATTCCGTGTCACGTTCAACGGCGAGCCGCCGCGCCACACCCAGATGTATTGGCGCGGGCCGGTGCTGTGGAAGTTCGACGGCAAGACCTGGCAGGCCGGCAGGGCGACATCCGCCCAGGCACCGCAACTGGATAGCCTCGATAGCGCCAGCGATTACACAGTGACGCTGGAACCGCACAACAAGACCTGGCTGTTCACGCTGGACATGCCCACCAGCATCTCGATCCCGGCACAATTGACCTACGATTTCCAGATGGTGCGGACAGCGCCGGTCAATGCGCGGCTGCGCTACAACGCGCACTCGCAGCTCGGCTACCGCGCCAATGCCGACGAAGACCCGCGCCAGTTGCAGCGCGCGCTGAACCTCCCGCCCAATCTGAATCCGCGCGCGCGGCAACTCGCCGCAGAGTGGCGCGCCCGCCTGCCCGGCGACGTGGCTGTGGTGAATGCCGCGCTGGAGCATTTTCGCCGCGAAGATTTTCATTACACGCTGGAACCGCCAGCGCTCGGCAGCAATGAAGTGGACGATTTCCTGTTCGGCACGCGCCATGGTTTCTGCGAACACTATGCTTCCAGCTTCGTGTTCCTGATGCGCGCGGCAGGCATTCCGGCGCGCGTGGTGACCGGCTATCAGGGCGGCGAATACAACGATCTCGGCGGCTATTACATCGTGCGCCAGTCCGATGCCCACGCCTGGGCGGAAGTGTGGTTGAAAGAACGCGGTTGGGTGCGTATAGACCCCACCGCCGCCATCGCGCCGGCGCGCGTGCAAAGCGGCCTAGTCGCCGCCATGCCGGACAGCGCCGCACTGCCGTTCCTGGCACGCATGCAATCGCCCCTGCTGCTCAAGCTGCGCTTCGATCTGGATGCGCTAGCGTTCCAGTGGAACCAGTGGGTGCTGAGCTACGACCCAGAACGGCAGTTCGCGCTGCTCACACGGCTGGGAATGGAATCCGTGAGCTTGCAGCAGATGGCACTGGACATGATGCTGGGGCTGGCGCTGCTCGTGGGGCTGTACACCCTGTTCATGCTGCGGCGCTTACAGGTGCGCGACAGCGATGCGGTGCAGCGTTTGTACCTGCGATTCTGCCGCAAGCTGGAGAAGACTGGCATCGCACGCGCCGCGCATGAAGGGCCCCGGGATTTTGCGATGCGCGCGGCACAGGCACAGCCGCAACAGGCAGCCGCCATAACGGACATCACGGCGCGCTATATGGCATTGCGTTACGGCAAGGCACCAGACCCCATGGCCTTGCAGGTTCTGCGGCGTATGGTGGCCGCATTCAGGCTATAATCGCGGCCTGACAAATCACCCGAGCCGCCATGCAGATCACACGCAGACTGGAATTCGATGCCGGTCATCGCATCCCCAACCACAACAGCCAGTGCAAGCACCTGCACGGCCATCGCTACGCCATCGAGATTACGCTGTCGGGCGACATCATCACTACCGAAGGTGTGTCGGAACAAGGCATGGTGATGGATTTTTCCGACGTGAAACGCATCGCCAAGGAACAACTCGTGGATGCGTGGGATCACGCTTTTCTGGCATATCGCGGCGATAAAGTCGTGCTGGATTTTTTGCAGACGCTGCCGGGCCACAAGACCGTGGTGCTGGATGTGCCGCCCACCGCAGAAAACCTGGCAGCGACCGCGTTCCGTCTGCTCGACGGCGCCTATCGCGATATTTATGGCAACCACCTGCGGCTGGAGCAGGTGCGCATTTACGAGACGCCGAACAACTGGGCGGACTGCCTGCGCAAGGAATAACCTGATAGCCAGTTTTCAGAAAAGCGGAAGGTCAACTTACAAAAACAGGTTGCGCGCATATGCGCGCAACCTGTCAATTTCTAATTAGATACTTTTAATTAGTCTAATCTGGATGCCAGTGGTTTTGGTTTCACTTCGCGGCTCAAATACCGTCCCAACAATTAAGCCGTGTTGAGTGAGGCTTTCTACATTGCTCCTGCCGAATGACCACTGTTCGAAAAATGGCACGATGTTAAATTGAAAGCCTTCCTGCCGGGGAAGCGATATGGGCAGAGAGATGCGGAAGCCATTCCGACTGCCTAGAGTGAGATTGGCCGTGTCGTATAGCCCTCTGGAATTGACAGCAATTGATGAATTGAATGCGGAGGTCAATTTCGCATCAATGGAAACTGTGGCCGATGGCACTTGTATTATCGGCAAGGTGGCTCCCGCAGATGCATAGTTCCATTGATATGTTTCCAGAAGCCCGGTTGCAACAGGCGTAGAGTGAATGTCTCGCTTCCATTGGCGGTAACCGATTTCCCCGTATATCCGTACAGGGATGATCTCCGGCCCAAGAAAAAATCTCCTGCCCATCTGGGCGGAGAAGTCGTATAAAGTTTCTTCCGTCGACGTAAGAATTGGCAAACCGGATTGAGTCTTGCCATCGTAACCTACTGTGCCGGAATTATAGGAAAACCTGCCCAAGACATCCCAGTCTTTATTGGCCCGGCCAAGGGTTAATGCCACTCCGGGGATAAAGCCGCTTTCACGATTAAATTGACTGCCGGCATCCTTGAATTCACGATAATCAAAATGGAGCAGCGAGAAGCCGGCATCCAGACCCCATGATGGAATCTTATTGTCGCTTCCCCAGCCCATCGCGGGCCAGAGAAGCATCAGGGCGGCCAAGCAATCGATTATGCCATTCCACTTTCTTTGGGGTGAGAAGAATGGCAAATTCCTCATAGAGCGGCGATTCCTGCCCATGTTTTGGTTGTAGAGGTTTCATAGGTGCCATTACCATCCGCGTCCACCTCCAACTGCACAGAGATGTTGTCGATAGCGGTCATACGTAACTTGCTATTATTGGCGCCAGTAACAAGAAATACCCCGGATACTGGATTATCCGGATTGTTGCTGAAATTTCCAACCAAAGGCGAAGGTGTATTAAACGACACGGCACCACCTAAATCAGAGCGGGATACCGTACCTGTTGCATTGAAGGTGTATGCGAGAGTCGACTGGTTATATGCCATGTCATAGTTATATCCGCTCAGTGTCGCTACCTTGCCGGTTGAATTGGTGACGCTGAATGAACTACCGGAAAGTACCTCATTCATATCGGAGCTATTATTAGTGGATATGCTGAAAGTCATATCCCCGGTAATACTCTCGCCTGATGATGCGAAATTGGAGAACGTCATGGTCAGGCTGGCGCTCCAGGCGCCAATTCCTGGTGTGCCGGTTGCAGAAGACAGCACTAGCGAGAAACTTCCATTGACGGGAGCGCCGCCCGTCATTATGCAATTATTTAACGTTGCATAAAAAGTCTCACCGATGGAAAGGGTGCCGTTATTGTTGGCATCATTAAAATGATAAGAAAAACTACCGCCACCCGGGCAAGCTTGAAAGCCGGACATGTTTGCAGCGCCAATTATGTTGGCCGTCTGCGGGTGAAGCTTTGATAATTCGATAAGCTGCCAGTTTACAAATTGGACGAGGCCGATATTCGCGGCAGCCCCATTTATGGAGGCTCCCCCTAAAATTGACGTACCAGAAGTGGCTCCGCTTGGTTGGACAGTATTTTCCATTTTTTAAGTGGACGCCTTGCGGTTAATCCCTACGCTGCTTTTTGCATTGCAGGCAGGTTGTCGTAGTAGAACTCATCCGGCGTTTTGTCGTCAAGCGCCGAGT